>CADCBQ010000031.1 GCA_902799745.1 Fibrobacter succinogenes
TGCGTAGCCCCTTACATGGGCGCCGTCTTCAAGAACTTCGTCTTTGTCGTTGATCTTGCGAATGGCGTTTTTGAAGCCTTCGTAGGTCTTGATAGAATCCTTGGTGATGCCGTGTTCAGCAAGGATGCGCTTGTTTGCAAGGACGGCACGGATATCAATAAACCAAGGAATGGAGTAGATGGTCGTGTCTTCGTCGATATGGGTCGTGTTCCAGCTGACAGGGACAAATCGGTTGGGTTGAATTTTAGAAAGTTCTTCGTTGAGCGGCTTGATTTCCTTGCGGGATGCAAAGTACGGAATCCAGGTGGTGCCAAGCTGCAAAACATCGGGGGCCTGCTGGGCTCCAGAGAGTGCTGCGGTAATGCGGTTCCAGGCTTCGCCCCAGTCAAGCACTTCGACCTTGGTCGGAATGCCGGTCTTCTTGGTGTAGATTTCTAGCCGCTTTTCGAGAATTTCTTGCGGGGATGCTCCGTTGGGCATAATCCAGACGGTGAGCGGCTTGCTTTTGGGAGCTGCCATTGCCGCTGTGGATGCAATGGCCATTGCTAAAATAGAATGTATAATACGGTTCATTCCGATACCCATTAGAACAACTCCTATTAATTTTCTCTTCTTGTTGATTAAACATTAAAATAACAAAAAAAATATAAAAGTGACAAAAATCACGAATTTGCACCCCCATATTTGTAGTCTAAATTGGAATAGAATCTCTTAAACCTGTTTGTAAACTTTGTAAAACAAATAACTGGGGATACAAAATTAAAAAAAGAGAATTTTTTGGGGGTATCTCACCAAAGAATCATTTTTTAGTTATATTTTTCTTGTCGTAAGAAAACGATAAACAACCCTTAAGGAGTTAATAAAATGAAAAAAGGTATCATTACCCTTCTCTGCGCCGGCATGATCGTTCTTTCCGGCTGCTATGGCAAGTACGCATGCTTCAACAAGTTGCTCGCTTGGAACGGCACCCTTGGTAACAAGTGGCTCAACTCCATCGTGCACTTCGGCATGAACATCATCCCGGTTTACGGTATCGCCCTGTTCGTGGACTTCCTCGTCCTCAACACTGTCGAATTCTGGACTGGCTCCAACCCGCTCGCTTCTGGCGACTCCTACTATGAAAAGGACGCTCAGGGCAACGAAATTGCCGCTGTCAAGAATGCTGACGGTTCTATGACTGTCGAAATGACCACCGCTGCTGGCGAAAAGGCCGTTATGACCCTCCAGCGCGATGAAAACGTTATCCGCGCCCTCGACGCCGAAGGTAACGTTGTCGCTCAGCGTGAACTCGACAAGTAATTTCTTACTTGATTGATTTTCAAGGACCTTGGCTTATGCCGAGGTCTTTTTTTATTGATTTTATTATATATTTAGGCTATGCTTAGGCGTGTGTGCTATATGACGGTGCTTTTGGCCGCATTTTTGCTGATGTCTTGCGTGAAAGACGACATCAGGCGTGGAAACGATGCGTTGCGCATCGGGGACTACGACCGCGCTATCGCCAATTTTTCAAAAGCGCTTGATTCTGACCCGGCCAATCGCGATGCCCGTTACGGGCTTGCCCTTTCGTATTATGCCGAGGCCGAAGACGCGGAACGCCTAAAGGATTCCTCGTTTGCCCGTTGGAACAGGACTGCTCACGAATTCAAGATTCTTTCTGCGCTGGACAGTAGCGGAAGCATCGATGCCAATTATTCTACCTGTTTGTTCTACTTGGCGCGCGTCACCTTAAACCACGATGCCTCTGCAAATGTGTTGCCGCTGCTGAATAAATCGATTCAATTAGATAGCTTGAACTTTTTCAGCCATAACTTGAAGGGCCTGATTCTTGCGCAAAGCGGAAATGTCGAAGATGTCAATAACGCAAAGAACATATTCATTCATATTGTAACTCGCGAACCGCAGTTTGTTTCCGCTTATATTAACCTCGGAAATATTTATTGGGACGAGGGCGACGTGGAGTCCGCTTGGGATACCTGGTCTGCGGGCTTGCAGAAGGCACCGACGAACAAGTCCCTGATATACTGGACGCGGGTTGCCGAAGATTCCTTGAAGTCGATGGTGCTTTCGGGTAGACTATGAGCGTAAAAGGCGAAAAGTCTACGGTAAGCATTCTGGATAGGGCTTGCGGTTGCGCCCTGTTGCATCAGGGTGGAGAAGCCGATGTATATGCACTTGCGTGCGGCGATGAACGGTATGCGCTGAAATGGTATCATAAGGGTTGCCGTTTTGATGCTTCTGTCGTAGATCGTTTAAGGCACTTGAATATTCCCGGACTTTACCGAGTGCGTGAGTCGGGGACCCGTGAGAATACGCCTTACCTGGTTTATGATTTTATTGAAGGAGTGTCTTCGACTGAAACCAGCATGCCGGTGGCGGTCGCCTTGAAACTTTTACGCGGGGTCGCACAGACTTTGGATGCCCTGGAAAAAGAGGGAATTCACCATGGCGACATCAGTCCTGCGAACGTGTTGCTTTGCAAGGCAGGTAATGGTCTACAGGCAACCTTGATCGATTGTGGAATCGTGGGGCCTGGCACCTTGACCTATGCAGCTCCGGAACGCTTCCAGGGAAAATGTGCCAGTACACAAAGCGACCTTTACAGTATGGGCTTGCTTTTGTTCCGTTGGGTTGCCGGTCAGGATCTGCTTGAATCCGAAGGTTACGATGATATCGCTTCGCGAGCCCTTGCAATCGAGTCAGTCGATGTGACTTCGCGCCTTTACGAATTGGATTGTTGCAATGCACAGGAACTTTCGGCTCTTGAACCTTTATGGAAGTCCCTTTTGCGTGTTAGGCCCGAGGACCGGGCCGAAGATTTTGATGAACTTGATGAACTGATCGAAATCGCAATTTCATCTATTGCGGTAGGCGAAGTGACCGTCCAGACGGCCCTGCAGAAGTTTGCTAGCGAAGGTTCAATTGAAAAAATGGGGCAAAAATTCCCGGTCGAGGAAAATTCGGCTTTCCCGTATCGCAAATATGACGCTGAAAACAAAAAAATTAACTTAAAAATTGCCATTTTGGCTCTTTCCGGACTTATATTAATTGCAATGGCGTTTTTTGCCTATGTTGGAACCAAAAGTTCCGACATCGACGAAACGGGAAACTTGTTGCTTCTGAAATCCAGGAGCCTGGATTCGGTTGAACCGGAAGAAGAAAACAGCTTGAATACTGCATCTGATTCGGTTCCGCCAGCAATGCTGAAAGATTTACCTACGCCAGTATCGGAATAGTTTTGAAAGAGGTTTCGCATGAAGTCAGAATCGATGCTAGCTACAGAAAAAATGCTGGATGTCGTAAGAATCCTGTTGGACGAAGTCCAACCGGAATCGCTTTTTGTGAAAATCCTTGAAGTGGCAAAGAATGTGTTGCATGCCGATGCCGCGGTCTTGGATAACGGTGGCGAGAATGCGATCCACTTGAGTAATCCTGAAAATGTTTCCATTTCGATTTCTGCTATAAAGCAGGCGAAGCGTGAAAAGAAAGCGGTTGTATGGAATCAGCTCGATGACGATTCCGCCGACCTTTCGAAGTCGATTGTACAAAACCAGCTCACAAGTATTATGGTGTCGCCTTTCCGCACGCCCGAAAGCGAAGCTGGTTACCTGTACTTGCAGCGCGCTGCCCGCGAAGAACCTTTTACTGAAGATGATAGCGCCTTGTTCGATTCGTTCGTGATGGTGTGCGAAAAATTCGCCTTTGCCGCCTTCGACCGCCTGCGTGACAAGGAATCGCTGAATATTTTAAGGAACGTCATCCGCAAAGATGGCATTGTGTATTCAAGCAAGGTGATGTCCAACTTGATTGCCCTTGCTGATAAATTGGCGGGGCTTCCGATGCCGGTGATTATCCGTGGCGAAACGGGAACTGGTAAAGAAGTCATCGCGCGTTACATTCACAGGCATAGTCCGCGTGCAGACAAACCCTTTGTGGCGGTGAATTGCGGAGCTATTCCGGAACACTTGATGGAATCTCTTTTGTTCGGGCATGCCAAGGGCTCGTTTACGGGTGCCATCGAAAACCGCAAGGGTTTCTTTGAAGAGGCCGATGGCGGAACGATTTTCCTCGACGAAATTGGCGAACTGCCCATGAACATGCAGGTGAAACTTTTGCGCGTGTTGCAGGAAAAGCATATTACCCGTGTGGGCGACAATCGTGAAATCCCGGTAAATGTGCGCATCATCAGTGCAACGCATGTCGACTTGGAAGAGGCTGTCAAGGCCAAACGCTTTAGGGAAGATCTGTACTTCCGCATCCAGGTAATGCCTGTCGAAATGCCTCCCTTAAGGGAACGTGGGCAAGATGTGGTGCTCTTGGCCGAAGAATTCCTGACCCGTTACGGGGCGGAATATGGTCGCGGCAAATACCACTTGAGCCGCAATGCCGAAAAGGCGATGCTCGGCTACCATTGGCCAGGCAATGTGCGTGAACTCGAAAACAAGGTGCAGAAGGCCTTGGTGCAGGCAGTTCATGGTGTAATCCAGCCGGCTGATTTGGGGCTGGGCGATGTCCAGGCGCAAGCTAAGGAATCTCCGCGTACGCTTAAAGAGGCTCGCGAAATCGTGGAACGTGAAGTCATTAGCAGGGCTCTTTCCGACAGTAACGCGAATTTAACGCTTGCGGCGACGATTCTTGGAATCGACCGTAAGGTTCTGCGCGAAATAATGGAACGTTTGGGAATAAAAAAGGAAGACTATAAAAAATAATTATATATTTAGGGAGCTGGCCGGTGAGAAATTGCCGGTATAGGCCCGAAAGGACTTTTGGCACGGAATTTGCAAGAGATTGAGTATGAAAACGACTATTCTCATATCGACAATCATGATGGCTGCGGCACTTAGCTTTGCTGCACCGTCTTCAGTGCGTCCGGAGTCTTCTGTCCCGACCCCCGTCGAAAAAGCCGAAATTTCGCGTGATACGCAGAATTTAGGTGCTAAAGAAAGCGCAGATTGGCAAAAATTGCGTGCAGAACGTCGTGCTGCCCGAGAACAAATCCTTACGGACTTGCGTAATAGTTCCGCCGCAGAAAAGAAAAATATCCGCCAAGAAGTCTCGAAAAAACGGGACGAAAAGACTCACTTTGAGGGGGGAATCCCGAAAAATCAATCTCGCGAACGTCGTCCTTTTTATGAGCAACCCGAGTCTCACCAAATGAACCCGATGCGAGAAATGCCCCATGGTCCGGCTCCGGCTCCAATGAATCCCATGAACCAAATGAAGCCGATGGACCATCCCCATCGCTAAATGCGTTTCATCGCCATAGTGCTTTTGCTGCTTACGTCTTTGCTTTTTGCCGAGACGCAAGAATCTGTGTACTATCGCGCCATGAAGGCCGAAGAAGCGGGCAATGTGTCGGCAGCCCTTGCCGCGTTTGAAGAAGCGGTACAGATTCCGGGCCCCTATACAGAAGAAATTCGCGAAATTATCAACGAGTATTATAAAGCTCTCGGTACGACTACGGATGCAAAAAGTCCGTGGTCGCTTCGTTTTTTAGGTGATATCGGTTTTTACGGTTTGCATTATAATGAATATGGCGGCGTAGAGAAAGTCAGCGAAACTGGTGGCGACATCTTCTTTTCGCTGACGCCGTTTATCGATTATTCTGCGGGCAACTGGATCCATTCTTTTGGGCTTGGCTTTTCGGGCGACTGGTTTGTGGCAAATGATGACATGCCCGTACTCGATACGAACGATTGGAATATCTCGGTGGGACTTGAATATTCCTTGGTCGGCAAATCCCTGCTGCTTGATGTGGGAGCGGATATCAAGGTTGTCGAAGGTGCTTATGTTTCGCCCAATTTTTTTGCATGGGTAGAACGCGATTTTTACCGATTTGAAAAGCAGCGTGTCGGTGCGGCGGTGTGGGGCTACTATGATCCCGATGGTCCGCTTTCGTTTGCGTTGTATGGCGCCTGGCACAGGACTGTTCCTTATGGCTTGAACGGCTCAGCTTATGTGGGCGCACGTTTTGAGGCGGATTCTGCGGTTGATTTCGTAAAATTTGTCGAATCGTATAATAGTGCGCTCGATGAGTTGGAAGAAGAGGATAACGGGGAACAATGGAACCCGTATTGGGCTGGAAGTTATCCTATGTACGGGAACTGGCAAAACCCGATGCAGGTTTGTCTGGAAAACTATGGACCGGAGTGTTACAACTGGAATGTTGGAAAATTGGATTCCATGTATTGGACTCAACGGAACGCTCCGCAAAATACGGAAACGAAAGTTCGTGTTTCTATTCCTAGGTATTATGCCAAGTGGTTTGGTCCGACGCTCCGTTCGCAGGTCTCTTATAAATTCAGACGCAATATAACACTTGAAGCGAAACTCAACCTGTTCTATGGATTTGTCTTGGATGGCCCTGATAGTGATTATGAAAAAATGGGGAAGTTGAGTGCTTCGTGGGGAACGATGCTCTATTGGAAACCGAATGCGTTGACGCTTTATTTGGGTGCGGAACAGTTCTATAAGCATTATAGCTTGTCGGAATATTATATTGGAATTTATCCAAGAAATACAATATTGAGCGAACTGAAAGTTGGCTTCAAGTGGGAAATTTAAAAACGAAAAAAGCAGGACTTAGTCCTGCTTTTTTATGGAGATAGTGGGAGTCGAACCCATGACCTACAGATTGCGAACCTGTCGCTCTACCAACTGAGCTATATCCCCAGGATGTAGGCGCAATATAACTTATTTTGACTAGTTCCCGCGGTTGTCCATCGAAGAGAACATCTGGATGATTTCTTCGGTGAAGAGAGAACCGGGTAGACTTTGTGCGATTTCAAGAGCTTTTTCAAGATGGTCTTGGGCGTTTGCCTTTGCCTTCTTGAAAGCGCTTTTCTCGTTCAACTTTTCAATGATTTTTTCGGGAACGCCGGCTTGATCTGCTTTAGCAATTAACGCTTCCATGTCGGAGCGTTCCTGTGCGCTGCAGCCGTCAAAGTAGTACAGCAACGGGAGCGTAATCAGGCCGTTTCCGAGATCGGTGAACTTTGCCTTGTCCAAATTCTTGCTGCCAAAACCGTAATCCAAAAGGTCGTCGACGATTTGGAAGGCGATTCCGAAGTGGCTTCCCATTTGGGCGCACTTGTCAATATTTTCTTTGTTAAAACCGGCAAGGATTGCACCGATGCGTGCTGCCGCAGCGATTAAGGAGGCTGTCTTGCCGTCGATAATGCGGTCGTATTCTTCGAACGAAAGACGCATGTTTCCGGACTGGTCCAGCTCCAAAATTTCGCCAGCGATTAATTTGTCTGCAGCCTTGGAAAGAACCGTGGGAATGTCGTGCGACTCTTCGTCGATGACGCACTGCATTGCCTGCGAAAGTACATAGTCGCCAATGAGCACGGCTACCTGCGTGCCCCATTCCTTGTGGGCGGTCTTCTGTCCGCGGCGAATGTCTGTGCCGTCGATAATATCGTCGTGCACTAGGCTTGCGAGGTGCAAAAGTTCAATGCCTGCGCAAGCATGTGCTACGCGAAGATTGTCGGGCTTCTGTGTGCCGCTCTGAGCGATGAGGCAGAGTAGCGTAGAACGGATGCGCTTGCCTTTGCGCTGGAACAGCGATTCCAAGCGTTCGCCGATTCCTGCAGGAGCGTTCTTGGCAACACCGAAAATAACCTGCTCGGTAAGGCCCAATTGTTCTTGGACGAGTGCGCGTGCCTGAGTCAGCACGGTCTGAAAATCTGCTTTTGTCGGCGCCATTAGATATCCAGGTCGTTCAAGACCTTGTAGGCGTTAGATTCAATGAACTTGCGGCGCGGTTCCACGTCTTCACCCATGAGCATGCTGAAGATCTGGTCGGCGGCAACGGCGTCTTCCACATAGCACTGCTTGAGGAAACGCTTGGTCGGGTCCATGGTCGTTTCGGAAAGCTGTTCCGGCGACATTTCGCCCAAACCTTTGAATCGGCTCACCGTCACGTTCTTCTTGTCTTCGAGCTTGGCCATGGCTTCGTCCTTGTCGTTTTCGTCGAACAGGTACGTTTCCTTGGTGCCGACCTTCAGCTTGAACAGAGGCGGCATGGCGAGGAATACGTGGCCTTCGTCGATGAGCGGGCGCATGTAGCGGAAGAAGAAGGTGAGGAGCAAAGTCTGAATGTGAGATCCGTCCACATCAGCATCGGTCATGATGACGATCTTGTTGTAGCGGAGCTTTTCGAGTTTGCATTCGGTACCGAGACCGCAACCGATGGCGTTCACCAGGTTCTGGATTTCTTCGGTATCGAGCACGCGGTGAAGGCTTGCCTTTTCCACGTTCAAAATCTTACCACGGAGCGGAAGAATGGCCTGGAACTCGCGGTTACGGCCCATCTTTGCAGAACCACCTGCAGAGTCACCTTCCACGATGAACAGTTCGCATTCCTTGGGGTCGCGGCTGGAGCAGTCGGCGAGCTTGCCCGGAAGTCCGCCACTTTCGAGAACGTTCTTGCGGCGGGCGAGGCTACGTGCCTTGTGGGCCGCTTCGCGGGCCACGGCGGCGTTGTAAACCTTGTCGAGAATCGTCTTGACTGCAGCCGGATTTTCCTGGAAGTATTCTTCCAGCTTGGCGCCGAAAGCAGATGCGACATAGCCTGCGATTTCGGAGTTTCCGAGCTTTCGCTTGGTCTGGCCTTCGAATTGCGGCTGAGAAACCTTGATTGCGATGACGGCGGTAAGGCCTTCGCGGATATCGTCGGCAGTAATGGTAATGTCTTTCTTGCCCTTGGGCATTTCTTGTGCGAACTTACCGATCACGCGGGTGAGGGCGGTCTTGAAACCGGTCACGTGCGTACCACCGTCATAGGTGTTCACGTTGTTCACAAAGCTAAAGAAGTTTTCCTGGTAGCCGTCGTTGTACCACATGGCGACTTCGAGCGGATACTGGCCGTCGGGGAGCACCAGGTGAATCGGTTCCTGGAACAGCGGGGTACGGTGTTCATCGACAAAGCGCACGAATTCGGAAACGCCACCGGGGTAGCAGAAGGTTTCGCTGTGTTTTTCTTCGGTGCGTTCGTCGGTGAGCGTCAGGCGAAGCCCGCTCATCAAGAAGGCGAGTTCGCGGAAGCGCGTGGCGAGCGTGTCGTACACGTAAACGGTTTCGCTGAAAATCGTATCGTCCGGGTAGAATTCGACAGAAGTACCGGTCGTGCCGTCGCTTTCTCCGAGGTCCACCTGCGGACCGCACGGAACGCCACGGGCAAATTCCTGCTGAACCACGCGGCCATTGCGGCGCACGGTAACAACCAACTTGTTGGAAAGTGCGTTCACGCAGCTCACGCCCACACCGTGGAGGCCTGCAGAGACCTTATAGGAGCTGTTGTTGAACTTACCACCGGCGTGCAGCTTGGTCATCACGACCTGGATGGTACCGACCTTTTCCTTGGGGTGAATATCGGTCGGAATGCCACGGCCGTTGTCGGTCACGCGGATGCCGTTACCCGGTAAAATGGCAATTTCAATGTGAGTGCAGAATCCGGCCAAGGCTTCGTCCACGGAGTTATCGACCACTTCCCAAACCAGGTGGTGGAGACCGCGGATGTCTGTTGAACCGATGTACATGGCCGGGCGTACGCGCACGGCTTCGAGGCCTTCCAAAACGGTAATGCTAGAGCCGCTGTAGTCTTCTTCGGCCTTTTTCATTTCTTCAGATTCTTCTGCCATTTTTTACCTTGTTTTCTTCTTCTAAATTCTTGATGCCCGTGGGCCTTTTTAACATGCTTTTAAACGAAAAGAATGTTCTTTACAGAGGGCTTTCCGAGCAATAAATTACACTTGTCAATAATAGCTTTTTTTTGCAAGAAAAGTTCCTGTTTCCATGCGGAACTATCGCACTTTAGCGTCAAAATATTGCGCTCGAATTTGGCGATTTGAACATGCGGTTTTACGAGCGAACCGACGATGGTTTCAAGGCCGTTTGTTAGCTTTTCAAGGGCCATTTCATCGGTAATGTGAGCCTTGTCCAAAACCATTTGCAGCAGCACGCTGATGTCTTCGGGATCTTTCCCGCAGACCGGTTTCTTACGCTTGATGCGATAGGGATTTTCCATTAGAGCAACAGCAGTTTCGAAAGGACAAAGCCGCCAATCAAAATACTCGTCATGCCGGCAACCACGGTAGCTTTGGTGCTCTTACCCACGCCTTCGGCGCCGCTATGGGTGGTAAAGCCGAAGAAGCAGGCGTAGCTTGCGATAAAGTAGCCGTAAAGGGTTGCCTTGATAAGGCCCACGACCAAGTCCCAGTTCTGGTAGAACATGCGCACGCCGTAAAAGAATACGGCAAAAGACACGTCCTTGTAAAGGTGGGCTACTTCGTAACCACCTACGATACCAATAAAGATACTGATAATCGTAAGGGTCGGAAGCATGATAATCGTTGCGATCAGGCGCGGCGCAAGCAAGAACTTGTAGGGGCTTAAGCCTAAGACTTTGTATGCATCGAGCTGCTCGGTAACGGCCATGGTCCCTAGTTCCGAACACATGGAGGCTCCGATACGGCCTGCAAGCACCATGGCGGTCAAGATCGGGCAAAGTTCCACCATCACGGATTTACCCACGGCCATTCCCACAAACATCAGGGGGATAATGTCTGCGAACTGATAAGCGAGCTGCCATGCCATAATGGCGCCTGTGGCAAGCGATGCCGCCACCACTACGGGAATACTCGTAAGGCCCACATGCTGCATCTGCTCCACGGTAGTGTGCAAATTGCTGAAGGCGCCTGGAATGTTCTTGAAAAGTTGCCAGACAAAGTGGAGATAGCTCACGACCGTATGCAGAAACTTCCGGATAAATTTACCCAGACTTTCTGCAATTCTGTTCATGATCGTAATCAAAGCGGATCCTACTTCTTCTTGGAACCCTTCTTGGCCGGAGCGCTGATAGCCTTCTTGTAAAGGTTCATGTCGCTCAGGTACTTGATGGCTTCGTTCAACTGCTTGTCTTGCTTCAAGGAGAAAGCGGTACTTACGGAGTCGTTGATGAACGCCGTCAAGAGTTCACGCTTGATGCCGTCCTTGATGTACTGCTTGTTCTCGTCGAACTGGGCGTTGCGGTTGTTTTCAAGAGCCTTGCGCATGTCAGCAATGCGTTTGGCGAGTGCGGTGTCGCTTACGACCTTGGCGCTGTCGCCCATGTAGTTCTGTTCGCGGATGATGCTCTTTTCAAGCTGGTCCACGCCTACCAGTGCGTTGCTCTTGATCTTGGTGAAGTTCGTATCCTTCATGCAGAAGTCGCGGAACTGCGTAAACAGGCTGTCGGGGACTTCCCAGTTGGCGTCCATCTTGACGCCAGCCTTTTCAAGGTCCGGACGGATCTTGACTGCAAACTTGAAGTACATGGCCATGCGTTCCTGCACCTGAACCACCCACGGCATCGGGGAAAGTTCCACTTCGACGTCCGGAGTGATGCCACCGCTACCGAACATCATACGACCGTTATGGGTGTAGAAGGTGTCGACCTTGGCGGTGTCTTTCTTGGTAGAATCAGCCTTTTCTTCGCCATCTTCGGCGGCGTATTCTTCTTCCAGGAGCTTAAGGCCCTTGATGCCGTTTTCGGGCTTGTTGATGCAGCGACCGAAGGGCAAGTAGTAGAAGGCGGTTGTAAGCTTAAGGGCGTTACCCTGGTTGTCGAGCGGGAAGATGGTTTGCACGGAACCCTTACCGAACGAAGTCTTACCGATAATCAAAGCGCGGTCCCAGTCTTGGAGGGCGCCCGACACAATTTCGGCGGCGCTGGCAGAACCCTGGTTCAAAAGAACTACCATGGGGACTTCCGGCTTCACGATACCGTTCTTGCGGGCGTGGCTTTCGGTTTTTTGGGTACGGCCGCGGGTGCTAACGATCAAGTTGCCCTGCTTCAGGAACAATTCGCTGATTTCGATAGCCTGGTTCAGAAGGCCACCCGGGTTGTAGCGCATGTCGAGAATAATTTTCTTCATGCCCCTCTTCTGCAGAACCTTGAGGGCGTTTTCCACGTCGCTGGTGGTCTTGTCGCTAAAGGTGGCGAGCTTGATATAGCCGATGTCCTTGGAAACCATGCCGTAATAAGGCACGGCGTGCACAATGATTTCGGCGCGGGTAATGGTAAAGTCCATCAGGTCGGGCACGCCTTCGCGTTCAATAGAAACGGTCACGTCGGTGCCGATTTTACCGCGGAGCTTGTTCACGGCTTCATCGAGGGAAAGTCCCTTGGTGTCCTTTCCGTCAATTTTACGGATGCGGTCGCCGGCACGAATGCCAAGGCGGAATGCCGGGGTGCCGGAAAGCGGCGAAATGACGGTCAAAATGTTGTCGCGGAGGCTAATGGTAATGCCCACGCCGCCGAATTTACCTTCCATCGAAACTTTAAGGCTTTCGTAGTCCTTGGGCGAAAACACGGTGGTGTGTGGGTCCAGGATGTTGCGGATGCCGTTCAAAGCTGCGTCGGTGAGCTCGGTCGGGTTCACGTCTTCGACATACTTGCGGTTCACTTCGGAAAGAACCTTGTTCAGGCGAGAAACTTCGTTATAGAAGTCGCCGGGAGGATCTTTTTTGTCGCCAGCGGCGAAAGGACTGGTAGTGAGGCACAGAGCCGAAAGACCGGCTACAAAAAGGGTTCGAAAATTCAGCATATTGAAATTCATGGCTTAAAAATACAATTTCATTTGTTTGTCGGGGTGCAAAAAACGGAAAAAACCGGTCTTTCGACCGGTTTTTAATTATAAGGAGAGAGAGAAAAAAGGTCAAATTAGGCGGCGTCGTTCAAAACGCGGGCAAGCTGTTCGTTTCTGAGCTTTTCGAGCGCAGAATCCTTGAGCTGGCGGGTGCGTTCCTTGGAAAGGCCGACCATCGGGGCGATTTCCTTCAAGTTCAGATCGGAATCCATCTTGAAGCCGAAATAGAGCTTGATGATTTCCTTTTCTTGGTCAGAAAGGCTATTGTTCATCGCCTTGTTAAAGAGCTTAGTGCGGTTGTTCTTTTCGGCGAGTTCATCGGTGCGGAATTCTTGAGCCGCAATGGTATCGCCGAGAGTCATATCGCCGTCTTCGCCAACGGGAGCGTCGAGAGAAGTAGACTTGTTGCCCATCATCAATATCTTTTCGATGTCGTCGGCTTTGTACTTGCTGACGCCTTCGAGGCTCTTCGGGTCGAGCATGAGTCCGCCGCCAACGACCTGGTGCATCTGGCCGCCCTTCTTGGCAAAGCGACGGAGCACGAGTTCCTTTTCGGCGCTGATGCGAACCAAACGGCCGCGTTCTGCGATGGCGCGGGTGATGTTCTGGCGAACCCACCAAACGGCATAGCTGATGAACTTGATTTTCTGGGTGTGGTCAAAGCGGCGAGCAGCTTCAATAAGGCCCATGTTGCCTTCGTTAATGAGTTCGTTTACGTCGATGCCCTGACCCTTGTAAAGGTTAGCGATGTTCACCACAAAGCGGAGGTTTGCCTTGACGAGCATATCCATGGCTTCGCGGCTACCTTCACGGACCTTCTGGAGTAAAACTTTTTCTTGTTCCTTGGTAAGCAGCGGATATTTAGAAATATCGTTCAGATACTGGAAATAAACATCCCTGTCGTCACGAACGTGTGTATTCTTTGTCATATCAACCTCGTTGCTTGTTGTTTCGTTTACATTCGTAAATCTACCTCCTTTTGTATTTTGAAGTGTCACAGATTACGCCTTAGTTCGCAAAAGTTTTTTATGAATTTCGTCAAAAAAATCGGCACTTTTGTCACGTTTTTGTCATAACACCCTTTTTTTTGCCCAAATAAGGGCTATTTTTGTGTATGAAGAGGCAAATCTATGACAACAAAGTATGCAAAATCCGCCTTTAGGGCCTTTTTACGCCGCAATTATGAACGTTTTGCGGAACTTCAGGAGGCTCAATTCGAAAAAAACGAGCGCGAATTGATCGAAATCATGGGTGACGAGAATGAC
This sequence comes from Fibrobacter succinogenes, assembly GCA_902799745.1. Taxonomy (GTDB): domain Bacteria; phylum Fibrobacterota; class Fibrobacteria; order Fibrobacterales; family Fibrobacteraceae; genus Fibrobacter; species Fibrobacter succinogenes_Q. The sequence goes on from CADCBQ010000031.1 coordinate 13,898, forward strand.
GCCCAGTATCCGATTCCGACATTTGTGCTGATGATTTTGATTTGGTTGTTTATTTTGTTGTTCCCGCTGATATTGTTGCTGGATCCGACATATCCGTTGACGCAAGTATCGTTTATTAATCTTACTACCTATTATTTGCCGCTTTTGGCCACCTTCTTGACCTTCTTGGTGAACCAGCGTTATCTTGTTCCAAAGTGCTTCTTTAGAAAACGTTATGCTTTGTTCTTTGCCGGCAACGCTTTGATTCTTTTTCTTTCGTTACTAGGTCGCGAAGTATTCTACTTCTTGATTCAGCGTAAGGCGGGCGAGGGAATTGTAGATTTCTTCAGCAACTATTGTTTTAGTGCGGGTGCTGTGCGCGGGCATTTTTCCGTCTGGACTGTACTTGTGTTTCTGATTGCGCTTGCGCTCATCTGTTTTGTTTGCATTTTGATTTCAATGTTTTCGAGGTTAATTATTAGGGCGTTTATCTTGCGTGAAAAGAAACGCTCGACTTTGGAATACGAACTCAAGTTCTTGAAGAACCAACTTTCTCCGCACTTTTTGTTCAATACCTTGAACAACATTACTAGCCTGATTCGCATAGACCCGGATCTTGCGGAAACAAGTATGACCAAGCTTTCGCAGTTGATTCGCGTGATGCTTTACCAGACTGGCGATAAGTATATATCGCTTAAAGAAGATGTGGGTATTCTTGAAAAGTATGCAGAGCTTGAAAAATTAAGACATGACGACACGTTTGATTTCAAGTTTGAATACGAACTTGAAAATCCGGATTGCCAAGTGGAACCGCTGTTGATGATGCCGCTGATGGAAAATGCGATGAAGCATTGCGTGAATCCCGAAGGCAAAAGCTTTGCTCATATCAAGATTCTGCAGAAGAATGATGAACTCTGCTTTGTGAGCGAGAATAGCAACTTTCCGCGCAAGGCGAAAGCGAATGCGAGCGGCCTTGGACTTTCGACCTTCAAGAAACGCCTGGAACTTATGTATAGTGGGCGTTATCAGTATAAAGCTGGCGTAGAGGGCGATGCCTATAAAACAGAATTGAAAGTTGTATTGAAAAAGGATTCCGTGTAAACGCTGTATACACTTTTTTGAAAATTTCAGAAGTAATCTCTTTACAGCGAAATTTTCTTTAGTTATAATTCTGCACGGAGCAATTAAATAGTTTTTAGATACATCTGTTAGCCACAGGTGTATTTTTTTATCTGTTTAAAGCTTTCTTTTTATATGGCTTTTTATATCCTGCCTAGCGGGTGCTAGGGAGTTCAATAAACATCTTTTAAAATGGAGGTCCTATGAAAAATAGGATGTCAAGGTGTGCTGCCTTGATAGGGACCGTATTGTCTCTTTCGGGTTTCGCACAAGTCTGTAACGATGTTTCGCTGTATAAAAATGGCGAAGCGGGTAAAATGGAAAACAAGTCGTTCCCGGAAGCGCCGGAATGGAATGCCAACTGGGGTGAAATGGAGGCGCTTACCCCGCCTTATATCCGCTTGTCCGGGCAGAAGGACAAGGCGGGGGATTGGACGGGTCTTTTGTCGTTCAACAAGTTGCCTGTAACCGTCCAATCCGGGAACTTGGCTTTCAAGGTGCGTGTGACGCAGAAGAGCAAGTTCGGTATATGGCTTGTAGGAGACTTTGGCAATAGTGCGATCAAGTTCTTTGATTTGGAGGCCAATAAGACTTATTCGCTGAAGGCTTCGGTTGACGAACTTGTCGGCAAATCGGCAAAGACAATTAAGAATATCGGTGTGGGACTTTTTGATGTTCCTGCTCGCCAATATACGACTCTCCTCGTTGACGATGTGGCATTCAGTTGCGTTGTGTCGGGAATGTCATCTGAAAAAGATGGGGGATATCCGTATAGTGATTTGAATCCGAAGAATGCCTCGCGAGAAGCGAAATTCCTTTCGACGCCTGCCGCTATGACTTCGGCTGCCTATTCCGATGAACAACGCCGTATCGTGGCGGACTCCATTCGGGCCGATTTTGTGTTGAGCGAACAGGAACATCGACAGATTGAGGAATTCCCGGCTCGTACCGATCTGACTCCGCAAATGTCTCGGGACGGTTGGTATCGCAATATGTATTTCGTTGACCGCAATCGCCTGCGTGATAGCGTCATAGCCAATCCGAAAGGGCTCTTTTATGAGGCGAACGAAGCCGCAGCTAGTGCGGATAACCGAGAAATGCCCCTGTTGATTGGTAATGTGGATTACGCTTATCGTATATGTAGCGATAGCACGTGTAGCGGTAGCCAGTTCGTAAATGCCCGGATTTTGCAGGCATCGCTGCCTTCGGCAAACGTAAAGGGGTCGAAGCTCAAGGTGTTCTATGACCCGTATTTTGTCAGTACGAACAGAAATTCTTTGCCTAGAGTCGAAATCTATGTGAAAAACAAATGGCATACGCTGGCCCCCAAGTCGGAAATATTGCTGACATTTGAATCGGCGGGCGTGCAGTCTTTTAAAATTCGACTTTCTGAAGGTGGTATAACCGTTAATCAGACTTTATTCGTGGAGGTGAAATAATGAGATTCCTGTCTTTTATTTTGGTAATGTTGGTTGGCGTGTCGTTCTCTTCGGCAAGGTTTCATAAGGACTTGGTTTTTATAAAGGATGTAAAGCAGGGAAATGGTGATGTATGTGTCGCGAAAAAAAGTACATACATCCCAACGACCTATAATGCAACGGGTGAACTGTGCTCGTATTCAAATGTCGAGGCTAGATTGAGAGTCTTTAATCCGCAAAGGGACGAATCCGAACAGTTAGGGCTCCGCCTTGTTCGCCCCTTTTTGATTATTGACGGTATTTATTTGGGGACTGATGAGAATCGAACTTTAAGCGGAATGGAAGAAGAAGTGGAACGGTTCGGTATTCTTGATCCGCTTGTTGAATTGGGCTATATGCCGATTCTTGTGCAGTTCTCCGAAACGGTGAAGAAGTCCCTGCAAGAAAATGCGCAGACTTTTGCGGCCATCTTGAAGTTTATGAATTCAAATGTGCTTTTCGGATTTGATAATAAACAGACCGATGGCTTTGTGGTGCTGGGCGTAAGCCAAGGTGGTATTTTAGGACGCTATGGATCGTATTTGTACGATAAGGACCGTAACAAAAGTAAGGATGCACCGATTCGCCTATATGCTTCATTGGATTCTCCTCATCAGGGGGCTGTTATGCCGTTGTCGCTGTACTATACAATCAATTTCTGGGCGAAAGAAGGTGGTTCTGCCGATGCGGAGGCTTTTAGGGACTTGATTGACGGTCCGGGAGCAAGCGGATTGTTGTTGCATCAGAAAAAGTGTTCAAATGAAAAGTGTTCCGATTATACATACGAGGTGGATGCATCTACCGAACGATTCTTGTTCGGTGAATACCGCAAGGCAGCTGAATATAAGGGATTTCCGTCGGTACTTGTTGCTCAGGGTCAGTTAAAGGGAAAAATTCCGGCGCATTCCGATACCTATTTTGTGTTGAATAGACATGCTAATAAGTATGGATCAACTTATGGCCGTGCAGAAAGCAAACTTTATGCTTATACAGATGGTAAAAAGCAGATTGCCAAGAATAGAATTTATCGATTCCCAGGAGATGTTGAAGAACATATGCCTGTAGCATCTGCCACATATGATTTTGTTCAGGGAAGTACGTATCCGTTTGCAGAAACGATGTACCAAGGTTTGCGTAGTGGAATGTTGAATGCGATGCCGAAGGGAATGAAGCAAAATATTGCATTTGTTCCTATTGAACTTGCGACGAATTGGGATGAAGATTCCTTGATGCAAAAGAACAGCACCTTTATTCCGACCGTAAGTGCGATGGATCTGAACTGCGGTGGAAAATTTGCCGTGACAGATGATTGTGCGTTTACGCAGAGTCAATCGGGATTCCCTTTTACAAATCCTGGGACAAAGAGCTCCGCCAATGCGGTTTATGCAGTAGATGCGACTCATCCGCGATACAACGAAGCTATTAGCGGAAGACATATTGAATTGCCCGAAAATGAAACAATCAAGACGGATTCTGCGGTTCTTGGCGGCTTACAGGTAGATATGTGGCGAGTTCTTTGCGAGTTGGCGAATTATGATTACGATGCGGCCAACAAGGAATTCCGAAACGAACATTTGGCCTGGTATTTTGCGCCTGCAACCAACTGCATGGATCAGACGAAAATGCCGAGTTTCTTAAAGAAAGACGGCTATGTTCAGAAGAAGTATTTTGTGTATAGTCGTTACGATTATAATGCCGATGCAACGGAAATTGACGAAAGTGTAACCTTTGATGTGCCTGCGGGCTGGCACAAGGTGGCTTCTTATAACAATAACGGGGATTTGCCGGAAGGCGCTTCGTTTGAAATAGATGTGACTGTCAATAGTTCGAAGGGCTCTTGGATGAAGGCGGAAGTCCTGTTGCTTAAATCTCTGACGAGTAACACTCAGTTGCAATTGCAGGAAAAGACGGTGCCGGTAGATGGTAAAACGCACCATCTTTATTGGAAATTCCCTGCTGGAGAAGGAAATCTAAAGAATTATCGATGGGTTCGTCTGGTGTTGAATTCGGATGGCGGAAATGTGACTGTCGCAAATCCTGTTTTAACGAGAACCATGGAAAATTCGGATAAAAAATACGAGGTACTTGACGAAAATATGTATCCGAATGAATCTTATAGGTTTGTTCCTTGGACTTCGGAAACGACGGTTACTTCGCGCACGGATGCGCTTGGTCCGGGAACGATGCTGCAGTACCATAATTACCATGGTGGCGCCTATTTAGATTTAAAGGGTGAAAAAAATGCCGATTCCTATAGCAAACTATATGTGTATTATAGTGCAGGAACTTGCCAGGGAACGGGAGTGTATTTTGATTCCTATGCGTCTGGTATGCAGTTGTTGAGTAAGGATGCATATGCCGATGGCAATTTCTTAGTAAAGGAAATAGCTCTCTCGGATATCATTGATACGAAAATTTCCCAAAATCACCGTAAAATTGTGTCTAGACTAGTGTTTGCGAATACAAAAATGGACGAAAAATGTTTTGTATACGGAATTTTTGCAAAATAGGCCCGTTTTTGTAGAGATAATCGTATCTTTCACTGCGGTATGGGGTTGTTCATACCGCTTTTTTAGGAGATATCATGATGATGAAAAAAATGATTCCGTTGGCGGGGTTGTCGATGATGGCCTTGGCGCTTACGGGTTGCCTTCAACCAACTTCGCGTTCCATGGGCGCGACATTGATGCCGTCACCCTTGATGCATAGGGCTAATCCCGATAGCTCTGCCCAAGAATTTTCAGTGGTTGCCTCGGGTTTTTATGGCCATACAGGCGATGCTTACAATGTAGAAGATCTGAATGCGGGTGGCGGAAATGTCGGTGTAACATATCGCATGGGAGGAACGCTCTCGCCGCTTTTCGTGAATGTGGCTGCCGGCGCATTTGGCGGAAAACTCCAGTTTGGCTGCGATAAGAATAGTAATTGCGATAAAAACAGCCAATTTGATCAAAAATATGTTGAATGGCTTGAAACCGATGAAGGCACAAATAACTATAGCTTCTGGAATGTGCAGGAACGGGTTCTTCTCGGCGCTGAAGTCAGTGTAGGTTATGCCATTTTTGGTGCTGCCGGAGGAGTGCAATTCTTCCAGGGAGGTTCCGACTACGACGACATGCGCAAAAAGTTGGATGATGAAGGCCTTATCGACAACTTGGACGAAGAAAATGGTGTCGCTGCGGTTACTTCTGTATGGCTTGGATCGTACTTAGGGCGTCAAGGTCAATATGGTAACTTGGTTGCTGAAATGGATATCTTCTATAAAGGTGATATCGATGATTGGACATCATCTATCAAGTGGACTTATACGCACCCGAGTGGTTTCTTCGGCGGTGCGGCTTACGGAAACTTGATGGAGTTGACCCTGTTCGCTGGCAAACAGTTCGTGTTCTAGTAAAAAATCCCTGAAAAAAGAAAAACAGAGGTTCTCGGCATTTTGCCGAGAACTTTTGCAATAGAAAAAGCCGTGGGGTGAACCACGGCTCTTTCTAATTTGTTTGTAGAGCGGCGGATGCCGTAACAAATTACTTGAGGGTCTGAACCTGCACGTCCCAGCTCTGGTTGCCAAGGGCAATGCGGTAGGTGCTTGCGGCACCGGCCTTCATGTTCTTGGTGTCCACTGCCGGAGCAGCGTTCGGGTCCTTCTTGGGAACGCCAATGTGGCGGTTGCCCTTGAGGAATTCGATACCCTTGTTGCCAGCCTTCGTCTGGAGGCAGCCCGTGATGAAGATGGTTTCGTCGGTAACCGGCAGACCATTTTCTTCGAGGAGGGCCTTGGCCTTCGGAATGCCCGGTTCGAGAATTTCTTCTGCGCACTGGACGCCCGGATAGGCTTCCTTGAACGGCTTCATGTTGAACTGGTCGGCAGCGATCTTCACGAGTTCCGGATCCGGTTCGCAAGGAGTCTTACCCTGGTATCCGAGGAGCATCTTGCCGTAGCCTTCGGTCATCTTGAACCACGTACCGCGGCCTGCAGCCTGGTTCAAGGTGTTCATGTAAGCCTGCTGGAAGTAGAACTGAGAAACCGGCGTCACGGAAGAAGCAAAGCCACCGCGGCGGACGCATTCACTCATGTTCTCGATAACCTTCGGGAACAGGTGGAAGGTCTTGGTTTCACGCATCATGAGGGTGTTGGCGGTGAGAGCGCCACCCGGCATGGGGCTGAAGATCACGTCGGTGGTAATCTGACGGGCTTCAGGCGGGAAGTTGTAGTCCTTGAGGCATTCAACGGCGACGTTGTTGGCTTCCATGAGTTCCGGAATGTGGTCGTCGACGATGCTGTCTTCACCGAGGGCGAGCTTGTATTCCGTACCCTTGAGGGCGTGGAACATGGAGAACAGGTCGGGCTGAGCCGTACCGCCGGAAAGCGGCTTGCGGCCGAGGTCAACGCCATCAGCGCCACCTTCGATAGCAGCCTTGTACTGGGCCACACCGGTACCGCAGGTGTCATGGCTGTGGATACGGAGTTCGACCTTGTCGCCGAGGAGCTTACGGGCGCGCTTGAAGGTTTCGTAAACCTTAGTCGGGTTCGTGGTACCGGAAGCGTCCTTGAAGCAAACGGAAGCGAACGGAACGCCTGCGTCCAAAATGTTGCGGAGGATGCGTTCGTAGAATTCCGGGTTGTGGGCGGCGTTGAGGTCGCATCCCGGAGGAAGTTCCATCATGGTCACGACGACTTCGTGTTCCAGACCGGCGTCGGTGATGCACTTACCGGAGTAAATGAGGTTGTTGACGTCGTTCAAGGCGTCGAAGTTACGAATGCGGGTCATGCCGTGCTTCTTGAACATGTCGGCATGGAGCTTGATCATATCGCGCGGCTGCGGAGCGAGGGCCACCACGTTGATACCGCGGGCGAGGGTCTGCAGGCGGATGTTCGGACCCACAACGCGGCGGAATTCGTCCATCATGTCGAATGCGTCTTCGCCGCAGTTCTGGTACAGGGCCTGGAAACGGGCGCCGCCACCAGCTTCAAAGTGGGTGATGCCGGCCTTGACGGCAGCTTCGACAGCGGGCGGATAAATCCCTTGTTTTTACTGTACAATAAAAATACGGGGGTAAAGATAGTAAAAGGCATTTGTTGCGGCAAAACCAATTTGGGTTTTGGCATGGTTGGGAATGTGTTGATGAAGATGTTTGTAAAAATGCACAAATGTTCACTAAAGGTTGGACGACTAGGCCGTCTTTTTCTATATTGCGCCGCATGACTAAGTCGATTGAAATCCGCGATGCGCACGAACATAACCTTCGCCATGTGAACCTTTCTATTCCCCGTGATTCGATTGTGGTGGTGACCGGCGTTTCGGGCTCGGGCAAGTCGAGTCTTGCGTTCGATACGGTGTTTCAGGAAGGCCAGCGCCGCTTTGTGGAGTCGCTCTCGGCGTATGCGCGCCAGTTCATTGGTCGCATGAAACACCCCGAGGTGGAAAGCGTGCGCGGCATTTCGCCGACGATTTCGATTGACCAGAAGACGGTGAACCGTAATCCGCGCTCAACGGTGGGTACGGTGGTCGAGATTTTGGACCATTACCGCTTGCTTTTTGCGCGCTTGGGTGTGCCGCACTGCCCTGATTGTGGGCGCGTGATTCAGGCACAGACGGTGGACCAGATTGTTGATAATTTGTATGTGAGCGACGAGGGCAAGCAGATTACGGTGATGGCGCCGATTGTGCAGGAACGCAAGGGTGAATACCGCAAGGAACTGGCTGAACTCAAGGAAAACGGTTTTGTGCGCGCCCGTGTGGATGGCGCGATTTACAGGCTTGAAGACGTACCTGCGCTCGTGCGTTACGAGAAGCACACGATTGAAGCGGTGATTGACCGCCTGACGCTGGAACGCAAGAACATGAGCCGCCTGCGCGAGGCGCTGGAAGGCGCGCTGAAACTGACCGACGGAAAGTTGGTGAGTTTCTTGCTGGCCGCGCCGGGGAAGGATGGCGCCGAGGCGAAGGAAGAGTATCGCCTGCAGGGCACATTGCTTGCTTGCCCGAAGTGCGGTATTTCTATTCCGGAATTGGAACCGCGATTCTTCAGCTTTAACGATCCGAAGGGCCGTTGCCCTGCTTGTAAGGGTATGGGCGAAAGCTACAAGTTTGATCTGGATTTGATTATCCCGGACAAGACGAAGTCTATCAAGGAAGGTTGCATCGCGACCATCAAGAAGGACGACGGCACGCTGATTTTCAGTGACTTCGGCCGCCGCAACTTGCGTAACATCGCAAACGAAATGCATTTTTCGCTGGATACGCCGTGGAATAAGCTCAAGAAGGCGCAACAGGATGCCGTCTTGTACGGCACGCCGAGCGAATCGGAACGCGGGATTATCCCGATTATGCAGGAACTGTGGGATATGTGGCATATTTACCACTTCCGCAAGTACATGCAGATTGGCGTTTGCCCTGAATGCCACGGCACGCGAATCAACCGCACGGCGAATGCGGTCACCTTCCATGGCGTGAATCTGACCGAGATGACGGAATGGTCCGTCGAGAAGTCGGTGGAATTTTTCAACAAGATTGACTTGTCCGAGAAGGAAAAGCGAATCGGCAAGGAGATTTTGAAGGAAATCCGCGGGCGACTTTCTTTTTTGAATGCGGTGGGGCTTGGCTACCTGAATATCAACCGCAAGGCGTCCACGCTTTCGGGCGGTGAAGCGCAGCGAATCAGGCTTGCTAGTGCCGTGGGCGCCGGCCTGCAGGGCGTGCTTTACGTGCTTGACGAGCCGAGCATCGGGCTTCACCCCCGCGATAACGATAAACTGCTCGGGATGCTGGAACATTTGCGCGCGCAGGGCAACTCTCTGATTATCGTGGAACACGACGAAGATACCATGCGCCATGCGGATTGCGTGATTGACGTGGGGCCGGGTGCCGGTGTGGAAGGCGGTCGCGTGATTGCGGCAGGGACCGTCGAGGAACTTGAGAAGAACAAGGCTTCGCTGACGGGCGCTTATTTGAGTGGCCGCAAGGCAATCGAAATTCCCGAGAAGCGAAAGAAGATTGACAAGAATACGCCGAAATTAAAGATTTGCGGTGCCGCCGAGAATAACCTCAAGAATATCGATGTGGAAATTCCGCTGGACGGTGCGCTGACGGTGGTGACGGGCGTTTCGGGCTCCGGCAAGAGTACACTCATTAACCAGATCTTGCGTCGCGAATTGGCCCGTGTATTCTACAATTCTGAAGAACCGGTCGGCAAGTTTGATCACCTGGAAGGCCTTGAAAACATCGACAAGGTGATTGAAATCGATCAGACGCCGATTGGCCGCACTCCGCGAAGCAATCCGGCGACGTACACCAAGATTTGGGACGACGTGCGCGATCTTTTCGCGAGCATGGAAGAAAGCAAAATTCGCGGTTACAGCAAGAGCCGATTCAGTTTTAACGTGAAGGGTGGCCGCTGTGATGCCTGCGAAGGCGCGGGCGTGAAAATCGTGGATATGCATATTCTCCCGAGCGTACAGGTGACTTGCGATGTGTGCGGCGGCAAGCGCTTTAACGATGCTACGCGCGAAGTCTATTATAAGGGCAAGAACGTCTCCGAAATTCTCGATATGAGCATTGCCGATGCGGCGGAATTCTTCAAGGACATCCCGAAGATTGCAGAACCACTGAACTTGTTGGTGGAAGTGGGCCTCGGTTACCTCACTCTGGGTCAGCCTTCGACAACGCTGAGCGGGGGAGAGGCGCAGCGCATCAAGATTGCCTCTGAATTGCGCCGCCCGGGTACGGGAAAGACGCTCTACCTGCTCGACGAACCGACGACGGGATTGCATTTCGAAGATATCCGCAAGCTTATGGATTGCTTGAATCGCCTGCGCGGTCTCGGCAATAGCATTGTGATTATCGAACACAACCTGGACGTAATCAAGTGCGCCGACTGGATTATTGACTTGGGCCCGGATGCAGGTATTCACGGCGGTAAAATTATTGCGACGGGTACGCCGGAACAGATTGCGAAGTGCAAAAAATCCGAGACGGGCAAGTACCTTGCTCCGGTGCTTGCGAAAAAGCATGGCGAGAACCAGCATTTTGATCGTACGCTTAAGGGCGGCGAAGATTTGTCGCTCGATATCGAGGTGCATGGCGCCCGCAAGCACAACCTCAAGAACATCGACGTGACGATTCCGCGCCACAAGCTCACGGTCGTTACGGGCGTTTCAGGCTCCGGCAAGTCGAGCCTCGCTTTCCATACGCTGTTTAGCGAAGGCCAGCGCCGCTTTGTGGAAACCTTGAGCACTTACGCTCGTCGCTTCCTCGGACGTCCCGATCATGGAAGCATTGATTCGATTTCGGGCCTGGCGCCGGCAATCGCCATCGACCAGAAGAGTGCGAGCAAGAGCCCGCGCAGTACGGTGGCGACCCTCACCGAAATCTATGACTACTTCCGCATTTTCTGGGCGAGGGTCGGCACCCCGCATTGCTTGAAATGCGGGAAGCCTGTGTCTTCGTATAGCGCGGGCGACCTGATGCAATATGCCTTTGACCGCGACCTGAACAAGAAGGTGACCGTCCTTGCCCCGTTCGAAATCAAGGATGTGCTGAAACTTTCCAAGATTCTCACGGAAAAAGGCTACCGCAAGGTTTACCTCGGCAACAAGCTCGTGGAACTCCCGCTGCCGAAAATCCCGACCCGTGAAAAGCAACTATTCGCCGTCGTTGATACGGTGGTGGTCAAGGAAGAAAACCGCGCCCGCTTGGTAGAAGCCTTTGAACGCGGCTACCGCGACGGCAATGGGATCCTTTATGTGGAAGACGAAATGGGTGGTCGCTTGGCCTGCTCCGAAAAGCCGGGTTGTCCCGATTGCGGTTGGTACATGGATTCGGCGCTGAACCCGAAACACTTCAGTTTCAACACGCACTGGGGTGCCTGCGAAACCTGCCTTGGCCTCGGTCACTTTAAAGATGGCGAAGTTTGCCCGGATTGTCACGGCGAACGCCTCAAACCCGAATACCTTGCGGTTCGCATCGGCGACAAGAATATTATGGACGTGAACCACATGAGCATCGCTCAGGCGCTTGAATGGTTCAGCAACGAGAACTTCAAACGCGACAACTTCGGGAAAGATAAGAATCCCGACGGCAAGATGACGGTCGCCGAACCCCTGCTCCGCGAAATTGTGGGCCGCCTCAACTTCTTGAAGGGCGTGGGCCTCGGCTACATTGGTCTCGACCGTGCGGGCGACACGCTCAGCGGCGGTGAATCCCAGCGTATTCGCTTGGCTAGCCAAATTGGTAGCGGCCTCGAAGGTGTGCTCTACGTGCTTGATGAACCTACGGTGGGCTTGCACGAAAGCGATACCGCCATGTTGCTTAACACGCTTTACCGCCTGCGCGACCTCGGCAATACGCTTGTCGTGGTGGAGCACGATATGAAGATGATGCAGGCGGCGGACCATATTATCGATATGGGCCCGGCGGCAGGCGAGTTCGGTGGCGAGGTCGTTGCCGAAGGTTCTCCAGAACAGCTTTCCAAGCCTTATGCCTTGCAACAGTTCCCGCGCAGCGAAACGGTCAAGTACCTGACGCACACCATCCCGATGGCAAACGAGATTGCTGCAAAGCCCATTACCGATTCCACGGAATTCTACGAATTCGACAAGTTGAATCACAACAACCTTAAGAATTTGTCTGTAAAATTCCCGAAGGGCGCCATCAGCGTGGTCTGCGGAGTGTCGGGCTCGGGCAAGAGTTCCATGGTGATGGATGAAATTTACCCGCGCCTCAAGAAGAAATTCCAGGCTCGCGGTCGCAAGAAGCAGAACGGTGAAGTCTTGCTGGTTGACCAAAGCCCGATTTCGGGAACTCCTCGCAGCACGCCCGCGAGTTTCACGGGCGTGTTTGACGACATACGCAAGCTATTCGCCAAACTGCCGCAAGCCAAGTTGAAAGGTTTCGACTATGGGCGTTTCAGTTACAACTTGGCTCGCGGCCGCTGCGAGGCCTGCGAAGGTCGCGGCGCTATCTCGGTCGAAATGCACTTCCTTTCGGACGTGTGGGAAGTCTGCGATGTCTGCGGTGGCAAGCGTTACAATCAGGAAACCCTTACCGTCACCTTCAAGGGCAAGAATATCGCCGACGTGCTCGACATGCGCGTTGCCGAAGCCTGCGAGTTCTTCAAGGACCAACCGAAAATTCTCCCGAAACTGGAATGCCTGCGCGATGTGGGCCTCCCGTATGTGAAACTTGGTCAGTCTGTGACGACGCTCAGCGGCGGCGAATCCCAGCGCCTGAAATTGGCTGCGGAACTTGCACGCAAGCCCGCCCAGGAAATGGTCTACCTGCTCGACGAGCCGACCACGGGGCTCCACCTCAAGGATATTCAGATTCTCTGGAACATGTTGCGCAAACTTTCTGCTCGCGGCGATACGGTCATTGTGATTGAACATCACCCCGATATTATTCGCCTTTCGGACTGGAAGGTGGAACTTGGCCCTGTCGGTGGCGCCGAAGGTGGTCATTTGCTCAAAATGGGGGCAAATCAGATCTAAAACGGCTCTCTTAGCGTGCGAAAATTGAAATGTTTTTATATTTCGTTTAGAAATGTAAACAGGAGAAAATATGTCCCTTACTCGTTTGCTTCCGCTTTTGTTGCTGTTGCCGATTCTGACCTGGTCGGCCGATAGTGACAAGAATTTCAGAATCGCCCCGACTATGTTTAAGGAAGGCGTTCTGATGGAGCCTGTCGCCAATATGGCGATTGTCAAGAAGGAATCTATGATATTGTCGGAATCTCCGATGGTTCCTCTCCGTCCGAATATCATGTTTATGCGTCACAAGAAGGGCCCGAAGGAATATCTTTGGTTCTCCGGTCCGATCAATGTCAAGAATTTTGAAAAACTCCATGCTTTTAGCTTGACGGAAAATTACCTGAAACCGGCAGAAGTCATGTTGATGCGTTTCTACGGTTCTCAGACTTCTAGAGCTTTCCAGGACGAAGCGGACATCTATTTCGATAAGGAATATCTCTATTCTCCTCGTGTTCCTAAACTCTATTTCAAGAAGAATGGACAGTGGCAGATGATCCAGGAAACGGAACGCCCGGGAATTCTTTCGATTCAGTCCGATATTAAGGGACTCGATGCCGTGTCGATTTCTGTTCCGATGAAAGAGGTTCCGGCCTTGGTGTATCCGTTGAACCCGGGGATGTATGCTTTCTCGTTGTCTGCTCCGGGCTACTTACCGTATGTCGATGCCGTTTCTGTTTCGGGTGGCACCTTGACTGAACTTAAACCGCAATTGCCGGTTGTAGATACGGCCTCAAAGGTCAAGGCTACGACTTCTGTCACTATGCAAGCCGTTGATCTTGCTAAGACTCTTGAAGAAGCAGAACGCCTGTTCGATATTTTGACCCGCGATGTGCAGACATCGGTTGAAAAGGTCGATACCAACGAATTTGGCAAGATTTACCCGCAAATCCGCAAACCTTTGTATCTTGGCGTTGCTGCTGACGATAGTGCCTATATTAAGTATCGTAAACGCTTTGAAGGCAAACGTGATGAGGCAAAGCTCTACTGGCGTATGAACCGAATGGGTTCTGCAAGTGTTGTGAATGTTGCTCTCCGCCGTAAACTCGATAGTCTGCAGGCTCTTCCGCACCGTGTGTCGCTCGTGGCATCATCGGTTGAAGCGGTCTATGACGAAAACCGTTGCGAAGAAGTAATTGATTCTGCGGCTACTTTGGAAGCGGCTAGACAGGATTCCATTGCAAAGGCTGCTGCGGCTAAGGCGGTAAAAAAGGATTCTACGGTTAAGGATTCTGCCGCTGCGGCACCGGTACAGACTGCAGCTCCTGCTCCTAAGACGAAGAAAGTGTGCCCCATGGCTGCCGTTCGCTTGACTTTTGGCAAGAAAGGGGAGCGCTACGATGTTTCTTGGGTGGGTAATGCCGAAGGTTATACTCCGGATTCCTTGTACGCTCTGTTGACGTCTGGAACTTCTACCAGAGCGTTTATCTCTATTGAAAGGAATAAGCCGGTGTGGATTTACCATGAAGGCGAATTGAAAGGCCGTCACCATTATCGTTATGAAAAAATCGAACTGGAAGTAAAAGAAAGGCAGCTTGCTTGCCGTGGCGCCTTTGAACTTCCGTCGTATATTTATGATGATATCGAAGTTCAGGAATGGCTGAATCGTCCGCCTGAGGAAGCTCCCCGTAAGGTTCAGGAACCTAGCGCCAAGATGATGAGAGTTGACGATAGCGGCGTAACGCTCGATGTATCGATGAAGGTCCCGCGTGTCGTTCGCGACAGGGACCGCGGTACGGTTGCCTTGATTGATTCGGGTTCCTTCCGCTATAAGGGTAAGGTGGTTTCGCTGTCTCCGTTTGCGATTCATACTACCGAAGTAACGCAGCAGTTCTTTAAGGACGTCATGGGCAAGGTTGATTCGACGAAGCGTATTCAGGATCGTTCTACGTTCACGGGCCCGCGTCATCCGGTTCATAACATTACATGGAACGACGCCCAGGCCTTCTGTAAGGCAATCGGCGGTGATTTGCCGACTGAAGCCCAGTGGGAATTTGCCGGACGAGCCGATAACAGCGAAGGAGCCTTGTGGAATCTTGATGAAAATCCGGATCCGGGTGCTTACGCTATTTACAAGGAAAATTCCTATAGCCGTGGCAAGAAGAGCCCCGAATACGGTCCGCAACCGGTAAGCACCAAGAAATCTAATGCCTGGGGTATCTTTGATATGTCGGGTAACGTAGCCGAATGGACGCGTGATAAGTACTTTATGTTCTCTGTTTGGGTCGAAAACTCTAACCCGACAGGCGCAATGATGGGCTCGACCAAGATTTACAAGGGTGGTTCCTGGAAAGATAAGGAATCTCTCTTGAATTTGACGGAACGCGATGATGAAGATCCTCGCTACTGGTCTGATTGGATTGGCTTCCGTTGCGCATTCCCTAGAGATGTATTTGAAGGTCAAAAGTAATGTCTGATAAGGTCGTTGAACCCGTGAAAGGCGCACGCGAAATGCGTCTTTTTAAAAAGTTGACAGCAATTCCTTATTTGCTGGTCATTGTGGCTTTGCTCCTCCCGTTGGCGAACGTGTCTTGCGCCGATAAAGATGTCATTGCCGAACCGACTCTTTACGAACTTGCCTCGGGGCTTGATCTGGAACAGGAACTTAAGGAGCCTGCTTTGGGAATCCTGAAAAAGATGGAGACCGGAAACCCGAGCGCTATTGAAAAGTTTAGACAGACCATGCCGCATTTCCCGAAAATGGAACCGGTGCCGTTCCTGTACGTGATTCTTGCGGGCGCGGTCATTGCGGGCTTGTTCGCGTTTATTACACCGCTAGGTTCCATTACCATGGGTATGCTTACGATGGTGTCGATGTGGTTCTTCCTTTCAAAGCTTGGGCAGATCAGCTCGATAATGGGAGTGCCGTTGATCAAGGTGGAACCGGGTATTGGAATTCATGCGGCATCGTTTCTGATTCTAATTGGAACCGCGATGAATATTGCCAGTATCATTCGCCCGATTGTAGATGAAATCAAGGCGAAACGCGCCGCGAAAAAGAAAGCGCAATAAGAAAGAAAAAAGCGGCAAACCCGCTAATGAGAAATGTGGAATGTGAAATGTGAGATGAGCGATTACCCATCTCACATTTTTCATTAAACATTACACATTGTTATGCATTACACGTTGAAGAGGAAGTACATGATGTCGCCATCCTGTACCACGTAGTCCTTACCTTCGGTACGGACGAGGCCTGCTTCCTTGGCGGCGTTCCAGCTGCCGTGCTTCAGGAAGTCTTCGTAGCTCAAGGTTTCGGCGCGGATGAAGCCGCGTTCGAAGTCGGTGTGAATCACGCCGGCGCACTGCGGAGCCTTGTAGCCAGCATGGAACGTCCAGGCGCGGCATTCCTTTTCGCCGGCGGTAAAGAAGGTGCGCAGACCGAGGATTTCGTAACCCTTGCGCACCACGGCGTCGAGGCCCGATTCCTTCATGCCGAGTTCCTTGAGGAATTCAGCCTTGTCGGCGCTCTCCATGGCAGAGAGTTCTTCTTCGATCTTGCCGCTGATCATGATGACTTCGTGACCGTTCTTGGCGGCGTATTCCTTCAGCTGATCCACGTAGGCATTGCCGGTGAGAATGTCGTCTTCCTTCACGTTGGCGCAGTAGAAGAGCGGCTTTGCGGTGAGGAGGGCGAGGTCCTTCACGATGAGTTCCATTTCTTCGCTGTCGTGCATCACGGTGCGGGCGGCCTTGCCTTCCTGGAAGGCGTCGCGGAGCTTTTCGCAAGCGGCGAGGCGGGCCTTGGCTTCGGCACCACCCATGCGGGCGGCCTTGGCTTCGGTAGCGAGGCGCTTTTCGACAGAGTCGAGGTCCTTCAAAATCAGTTCGGTTTCGATGATTTCTACGTCGCGGACCGGATCCACGGAACCGTGGACGTGCACGATGTTTTCGTCGTCGAAGCAGCGGATGACTTCCATGATGGCTTCGCATTCACGGATGTGGGTCAGGAACTGGTTGCCGAGGCCTTCGCCCTGGGCGGCACCCTTTACAAGACCTGCAATGTCCACAAATTCTGTAACGGCGGGAACGATGGATTTCGGGTTGTAGACCTTGACCAGTTCGTCGAGGCGGCTGTCCGGCACGCTCACCATGCCCACGTTCGGTTCGATGGTGCAGAACGGATAGTTGGCTGCTTCTGCGCCGGCGTTTGTGATGGCGTTAAAGATGGTGGACTTGCCCACATTGGGGAGGCCTACGATTCCGCATTTAAAACCCATGATAATCTCCAGTTTTGGCGGCTACATATCTGTAGCTTGTTTTTTTTGCGATGTAAAGGTAGAAAAATGCCCTTGTAGGTGGCTGCGTGAAAATCTAAATTTACGCCCGTTTTTAAGGTGTGTATGGCAAAGACCAATGTAGATATGTTAAATGGCCCCCTGGGTAGAAAAATCCTGTGGTTTGCCATTCCGATTGCCTTGAGCAGCATTTTTCAGCAACTGTTCAATTTGACGGACATTGCCGTAGTGGGACAGTTCGCCGGTGACAAGGCTTTGGCGGCGGTCGGTGCGAACACCTTCGTTATCAATTTACTCATCAACCTTTTTGTGGGTATTTCGGTCGGGGCGAACGTGGTTGTCGCCAACTCCATTGGTGAACGCAGTTACCGCTCTGTGACCCGCAGTGTACATACCTCGGTGATGGTGTCGTTCTTTAGCGGAATTTTTCTTTCATTCGTGGGTGTTTTTTTTGCGCGTCCGATTCTTTCTGCGATTTCGACTCCGTCTGATATTTTAGACGATGCTGTTTTGTACCTGCAAATTTATTTTGCGGGAATGCCCTTTGCCATGGTCTACAACTTTATCGCGGCGATTTTACGCGGCAAGGGCGATACAAAACGCCCGCTCTATGTACTCATGGTGGCTGGTGCCGTAAATGTGGTGCTGAACTTGATTCTGGTGGCAGGCTTTGGCTTGGGCGTGTCGGGGGTTGCGATTGCAACAGTCTTTGCCAATGCAATTAGTGGCGTTACTTTGTTCTATTTCTTGCTGCACGAGGTGGGGCCCTTTAAGCTGGAATTCTGGAAACTGCGAATTACGCCGCTATTCTTGAGCCGCATTATGCGAGTGGGGCTTCCGTCGGGACTTCGCGGTGTCGTGTTTTCGTTTAGCAATGTGTGCTTGCAGTCGGCTATCAATAGCCTCGGTTCTTTGACTGTGGCGGCGTCTGCCGCGGCGCTCAATTATGAATTCGTGGTGTATTACTGGCTGAGTTCCTTTTCCCAGGCTTGCGTCACCTTTGTCGGGCAAAACTTTGGTGCAAAGAATATGGAACGCTGCCGCCGCACGGTTCGCTGGACGCTTCTGTTGGGCAGCTCTTCTACAATTGTGTTGAGTGCGCTTTGCTGCGTATTTGCTTATCCGTTGCTTTCCGTATTTACTTCGAATTCTGAAATCATTGAAATTGCGTCTATCCGCATGTATGTGGTGGTCGGACTTTTGGCGATCAATGTGTTCCTGGACGTGTTTTCCGGGGCGCTTTCCGGAATGGGCAAATCGCTTTCTCCGGCGCTTACCTGCATGGCGGGGGTGTGCGGTTTTCGCATCTTATGGGTGATTTTCGTGTTTCCTAGGTACAAATCCTTTGCTTCGCTTATGGTTGTTTACCCGATAAGCTGGGTTCTTACGATTTCTGTGATTGTCGGAATCTATTTCTACCATGTGAAGCGGATTAAGTTTTAGTATATTTCGGATAATGCGTTATTTTAGTCTTACTGCCTTATCTTTATTGTTTGCCCTTTCGGCTTGCGTTTATGAGCCGGAGCAGTTTACGGAAGATGACTCCAAGGAAAATTCCGGAACTGATATCAGTTCACTTTATGCGGTGAACGAAGGTAAGCAAATTTGCAACCCCTCTGTCTCGCAGGATCCCGAAAATTATCCGGCTTCGATGCTCTGGCTGAATTTTGGAGGCACTCTCAAGGTTAAGGCTCCGGATTCCGTTTACACGACTTCGAAGGTGGTTCAGCATGACCGCCTTTCGGTGTCCGATACTTCGGGCAAGGTGCTCTGGTACTTGATGCGAGATACCGAGGCGGGGGATTGCCAGTTCCAGGATCCGGAATGGAGCACGCACCCGAATTTTATCGTGGCACTCCGTGCGTTTGATTCCAAGGGAAGTAAGGCTTGTGAAAATCTCGATTACGGCGTGTTTGCCGTTCGTATGGCCGACAAGAAGAAGTTCTTCTTCTACGACAAGGACATGAGCGAATTTGCAACGCCGCACCTGTGGGTGAATCCCGATGCGGTGCGTGATTCTTCGGCAGATGATTCCAAGATCGAAGGGTTCTTCGGCACCAATGAGGTGCGCCTTGTTTATGTGAACAAGAAAGATCAAATCGTGTTTGTCGATTTTGCGAATGGCGGAAAAGAAAAAGCGGTGACACTTAAGGTCCCCTCGGGTGTCGATGGCTGGATGATGGACAGCCCCATGATTTCGCCGGATGGCAAGTATGTGGTCTACAACATGATTAATTCCTCGATGACGGGTTGGAAGTCCTTTATTCAGGAACTTTCGAAAAATGCAACGCCGGTTGAAATTGAAAAACTTACGGGCATGATGTCCGAACCGGTTCAGCCGCGCTGGTTTAGCTTTGCGGATCGCCTGTTCGTGGTGTGGACTGAATTCCCGCAGGGGTCTCAGTTTGTGAACAAGAACGACTTGTCCGAAGTGTCGGTGCAAGACGGTAGCGCCGGCCGCACGGCGATGCGTGAAATTAGACTTTCTGCAAATGCTCCTGCAGACTTGGCCTTCGAATGGTTGGATAATGTGAAGGAAATCGCTCCGATCCCGATGATCGGTGGCCGTTCTCCCGATGGCTTCTATTTGGCGACTGGTACAAACTTGGGCTTTTTGCTGAAACTCCCGTGAGGTGAATCATGAAGAAGAACTTTATTTATAGCTCTTTTGCGGGTGTCGGCATTTGTGTAGCGGCGGTGGCTGCGTTCTTTTGCGGTATGTATGCTCCGGTCGAAGTTTCTACTCCGTGGCAGTCCATTGGTGGCTGCGGCGCAGGCGGTTCCGGTGGCGGTTCCGGCGACGGTATCAAGTGGATTGGTCAGGGCGTTTCTGGCGGCTACCTCGAAACGGAAGTGTTCACCAAGTACAGTGTGGGCCAGAATTTTTCGGGTGTCACGTTCACGCCGCATTTGTCTATCAAGCCCACTTGGTCGACCAAGCTTGGTGTCAGCATTCCCTGGATGAGTCACAGTGGTGAAGTCCAGTACCGCAGCAACCAGATTCCGGCCGACCGTACTACGGGCGGCATGGGCGATATCAGCATCGACTTTAGCAAGACTATCGGTAGCGGTGGCGCCGCATCGCTTTCTGCAAGCCTTACGATTCCGACGGGTCAGTACGATATCAAGCGCGGTACCGATGCCTCCGAAGAAATTTTGCCGAGCAGTTTCCAGAAAGGCTCGGGTCTGTATTCGCTCACGCTTGGCTGGGATTACAGTCGCGATACCGACAAGGGAATCTGGCTGTACGGACTTAGCTACACGCATCCGTTTGCCATGCACCTGATTTCGGGTGAAAACGAATTCAACGATTCGTATTGGAAGGACATGGAACATGACGGCAAGCGTTTTGAATACCGCTTCAAGCCGTATGGTGAAAATGACCTCGGTGCTTACACGCCGCCGTCTGTCGGAGGTTCTATCGCATACGGTTACCGTGGCCGTCCGGGAATTGTGCAGAGCTTTGGCGTGAACTTCTCGGTTCCGCTCGGTGTCGCCTGGATCAATTCCGAAAAGGTCGGAACCTACGACCCGCGTCCGGACCCCGATCATCAGGCCTGGTCTGTGGCGTTTGCTTACGGCATCGAATTTTCGAATGCGGACTTCCCGGTGTTCCTTGCTGTTTCTGTGCCGCTGCACGACAAGAGCAATGCGGCTGACCCTGACGACGAATACGACGAAAGCCCCATGCGCAAGTGGGACGCCCCGGATTGGGATGACTTTGGTCAGCAGTGGACGATTGCCGTCGGTATTAAAGGAAGCTTCTTCTAGCTAGTTATGCTCGCGGGTGCGTCTTCTTGAAGGCGGCTCGCAGGCGCTCTGCATTTACATGAGTATAGACCTGAGTGGTGGAAATGTTCGAATGCCCGAGCATCTCTTTGACGCTCATGATTTCGGCTCCGTTTTCGAGCAGGTGCGTAGCAAAGCTATGGCGGAGCACGTGCGGGCTCGCTTTACCTTCCCAGCCGATTTCTCGCAGCAGGTGCTGGATATCGTTTCGAAGCGTGCGCAAGCCGAAGGGCTTGCCGTCTTCGCTCAAGAATACGTAGCCCGTGGCGGTGGGCAGGTGCCCTGCCTCCAGTTGCATTTGTTTGTAACTGGCGATACGCCCGACAAAACTTTCGGTCAAGGGGACGATGCGTTCCTTGTTGCCCTTGCCAAGTACACGAACCAGAAATTCTCTTTCGTTAATGCGGTCCCAGGTGAGCATTTGGCATTCCGAAATACGCAACCCTGAACCGTAGATGAGTTCTAGCAGAATGCGGGCGCGAACTTGCTGCAGTGTCGGCTTTTCGGGAAGTTCCGGAAATTTTTCTTCGGCCAAGTCCTTTTGCCCGAGAACATTCACCAAACGTTTGGGACGCTTGGGCATGGGGACGTTTTCAGCCGGGTTCTTTTCGGTAATCTTGCTCTTGACCAGGTACTTGCCGAAACTTTTTAAGGCGGCCAAGTGTTCGCAAATGCTCGTGGGCGCAAGTTTCTGCTTCATCTTTAAATCCCACACAAACGTCTTGACGCTCGATTCCGAGAAGGCGTTGAGCGGAAAGTTTGCCGCGCCTTCGCCGAGATGTTCGATGAACTTGGTGAGCGACTTGCGGTAGGTGTCCACCGTGCGTGGCGAAAAACGTCGCCGGTCCGCGATGTATTGCAAATATTGCTCAATGTATTCCGAAAGATTCATCTAAAATACTTTTTTACTGGTCTGCGAAACAAAAATAAACTATCTTATGAGCCTAAGTATGGCGTTTGCGAAAAAATATGTTGGTATTGCTTTAATTGCCG
This sequence comes from Fibrobacter succinogenes, assembly GCA_902799745.1. Lineage (GTDB taxonomy): Bacteria > Fibrobacterota > Fibrobacteria > Fibrobacterales > Fibrobacteraceae > Fibrobacter > Fibrobacter succinogenes_Q. The sequence continues at coordinate 35,992 of CADCBQ010000031.1, forward strand.
TGTCGGGTGCTTTTGCTGCTGACCGTGTGGTTGGTGCGAATGCGACTCTCGATATTGAACCGGGGGCGCGTTCGGCGGCACTCGGCTCTGCGACGATGGCTGTCGATGGCGATTACCTGGGGCTCATGTCTAACCCCTACCAGCTTGCAAATGTAAACTACGCATGGGCGTCTTTTTCACATACCGAATACTATGAAGATACAAAGTATGACTTTGCATCTGCGGTGATTCCGCTGGGTGCAGGTCAGGGTCTCGGCGTTTCGTTTTCGAGATTCGGTGCCGATGATATCCCCTACATTAAAGAGGGGGAGCCTCTGCCCGAAGGTTCGGACTATAATACGCTTTCGATTGCAGACTATGTATTCTCGGTTACCTTTGGCCGTAAGCTGACGGATCGCTTGGAATTGGGCGTCGGTTTTCATGGGCTATATCGCGATATGGACCAGACGGGTTGGGGCTTCCGTGGTGATGCCGGCCTCCGTTTCCGTGCTGTTGATCAACTTTACCTGTCGACCCTCTTGAAGGGTTGGACGTCTTCGGCGACCAGTTGGGAATCGGGCGAGTTCGAATATTCTTCGCCGGAACTGTATGTCGCTGCCAGTTATGGACTTCCGGTGTCTTACCTGTATGGCAAGTTGAACCTGTATTGGCAGGGTGCTGAACTTTTGCACCGTGAAGCCCGCGATATGGATTTTGAAACAGATGAGTCTCGTGGCAAGCGTGTGTGGGAAAATCCGCTGGATTGGCTTTCGGGCGGTCGCGGCGGTATCGAATACACGTTCGATTTCGGTCTTTCGCTCAGGGTGGGCCTTTCGAGCTTTACCACGCTCCAGAGTGTGACTGCGGGTGCGGGTCTTGTTATTGCAAAATTTGTAAAAGTCGACTACGCTTTCGAATCGCACCCGGTGCTGTCTCCGGTTCACCGTGTGAGCGTGAGTATAAGCCCGTATCTGTTTGGCCATGCGCCTAAGCCGGGAACGCCCGAGGCTGCCCCTGCCCGCAGCAAGATTTTGACGGAAGAGAAAGATGAAGATTCTTCTTACGAAGACATGGAACGTGAACCGTATGAAGAATCCGACGCTACGAAGAAGGCTGCGGAACAGTCCGCTCCAGCTCCGAAATCTACACAGGAACAGACTGAATCCGAGGCTCACAGCGTAAGCCCGGTCGAGGGCTCTCCTGCAACATCAACCCCGGCGGGGAACGCCGTGATTGAAACAGATGACGAGGTCTTAGAGTAAAAAACGGAACGAAAAGTGGCAGTTTTGACGAGATTTGGGGGCTTTCTCGTGATAACGCAAACACGATGAACCATAATTAGTCTATATTTTTAACATGCCGCAATTAAAGAACTATCGCGAAGTTGGAATTTTCGATTTAATCTCAGCCCCCCTGAATCCGATTGGGGCCTTTGATGCCGAACAGTTTAAGAAAGATGTTCGCGAACTTCTCGCTGAAAAGACGGATGAAAAGTATTTGGCAGTCGATTTGACAGGACTTGATTTTGTCTATAGCGATGCATACAATGCTTTTATCCAGTTCCAGCAAGAAATGGATGATAGAAATGGTATGTTTGCCATTTTGACGAACAACCAGACGATCATTGATGGTCTCAAGAAGGCTGGCCTCGACAAGAATATCCACGTTTTCGCCTATGAAGCTGATATGATGTCGTTCTCGCTGCAGACCCAGTCTCCGGCTTCCACCTCCGTTGTTGAACCCGAGGCAGAAGTCCGTGACGAACCGGCTCCGGTTACTTCGCAGAATATGGGCAGCACCATGGGGTCTATCGACGTGACTCCGTCTCACTTGGATCGCCGTACGGGTCAGCACCGTAGGTTCACCAAGAGCTTCAATGCGATTGCCAAGGAAGAGCCGTCTGAAGATTCGAAGAAGAAGGGACTCGATGTCCCGTTCGACGACGAACCGTCTTCGGCCAAGACTGTGATTATTGTTGCTTTGCTTTTGTTGGCTGCTGTGGGCGGTGCCATCGCGATTTTCAGCCTTTAGTCCGATGCCTGTCGAGTTCCAAGAATACAAACGCAAACGCAAATCTTTTAATACTCAACATAAGTTCCCGTTAATCCGGTTAACGCTTGTAGCGGTAGCCGCTTTTTTGGCGTACTACTCGGGACTTGTTTCGAAGATCGCCAACGCGCTCCCGCTTCCGGGCAATGTCGAAGAGGTTCCGATTGAAACCTGGGAAACCCGTTGTGAGGGTTATGGTGGAACTCCGTTCGAACTGAAAAAGGGACTAGCCCAGTGCTCTTGGGTCTTGGTGGATTCGGTTCCCCTGTCCCGTTTGCCGAATTCGTTTTTGCGGTATGTAGGTTCTCTCCGTAAGTCAGAAAAATCGAAACTGCATTGGGTGGCGCCTGTCAAGGCTTTTGAAAACCCTCTGCTTGTCATGCACGAAGACAGCGTTCCTTCGGTGTACTTACGGTATATGAAACCGGATTCCAGTTACTTATGGGTTTCTAAAAGCACGGGATGCAAGTTCCCGGGCGTGTGTCCGAGGCTTCCGCTGGAATGGTCGGCGCTTGCGATTGACGAAGGCTTTGACTTCGAAGGTCAGGAATCCCTTTTGGCGATGGACGTTTTTAGTGGCATTGGTGAAGCCCCAATTTATCCGGTGCTTTCGGGGCGCGTCCTTGAAACCGGTCGCGACTCGCTCGGTTACTTTGTTGAAATTGACCATGGCTACAATGTGACAAGTAAGACATCTGGAATGGGTGTTCTTGGAGATTCCTTGTCGGTGGGCGATACGGTCGGTATAGAATCGGTGTTGGGCAGGCTTTCGCCTAAAGATAGCGCAACTTTCTTTTTGTCGGTTCGCTTGAACGGCCAGTTCGTGCGTTGGAGCGATTTCTATGCATCGACGCATCCTGTCGCTCTAGATTCGCTTGCAGCGTTTGAAAAGTTGAACGGTTTTTAATACCTTTGGTCTTATGAACCGCCTTTGTTCTAAATACATGATTTTTGGATTGCTGTGGATCGTGTTTGCGGTCGCATTTTTTGCGGGTTGTGAAAAAAATACCGACGGTCCCTTGAATGTATCCAAAGATGATTTTTCTTACGATGACGAAGGCTTCTTTGCTTATGCGCGTCTAGATTCCGGTAAGGCAATTCACCTGTCCAAGGACACCTTGTATTTGGACATGGGGAAAATGTATACCTTCTCGAATTGTGCGCTTAAATCGATCGATCTTGCTTACAGTAAAGAAGATTCCGTTCTGTGGATTGCGCCCACGCTTTCAATTCACGCAACTGCCGAAGATTGCGCCGCTCCTTATTACCGCCCTGACACGACGCTTAAATTGTCGTTGCAATCTGAACAGATGGCTGATATCGGTGTCATCAAGGTGAAAAACGATGCGGACACGGCGTTGGATTCTATCATTTTGCGCCGTGGAAGTCTTTCGAAGGACACCTTCTATATTTATCTCGATTCGTCTTTTGCCGATGTCCAGGCCTACCCGCTGCGTACCAAAGATAAAAAGCAGGGTAAAGAGGTTCCTTCGGTACTGCGTGTGCTTGATTCGCTTACGCCACGCGTGTTCTACTGGCGCACCATGAAGTCTACCTGCACGCACCGTGTGGATATGTGCAAACAGACTGTCGCCGATACGATTTACCCGAGTTCCTGGAATATTAACGATACGAATCTTGTGCCGGTGCATTATGCCTGTGCCGATTCCGATTCGGTTTATTGCATTAATTCCAAGTGGGAAAACGATTCGACGGATCTTGGTTCGTTGCAGGAACGCCCCGATACCATTTGGCATTATAGCACTTACTATACCGAAAAGATTCCGGAATGTGGTGCTTACGGTTCTTTCGCCGTCTCAAGCTATGCGGTAGGAAACCGGGTCCGCTTTATTCGTGAACTGTTTGCTCCCGATGAGGACGAAAAATTCTGTGGACCGAATTCCAAGAAAGATTGGATGGTCTATAACTTGTCTGGTAACAGAATGGTTGTCGATAATGACAGTGTCGCAATTTTAGATAGTTTGTCTAAGATTTGGGATAAGGCAACGGTTGCTCCAGATACTTTGATTCAGAAAGAAAAATGATCGAATATACTTATTCTCCTGAAATTGCCGAGGCGGATCGCCTGGTTATCCTTGAATCCCGTATTTACAAGGACTGGCTGGAAAAAACTCAAGAAAAATTTGTGGTAACCAAGGTCCATTTTGCGTCGGTGGATTTTTTGCGCAAGGGTAGGCAACCGTTATTCATTAAGCTCGATGCGACAGCGACTCTCCCGGATGGGCGCCCGGTGCATGGTATTGTGCTTGTGCGAGGAAATGCCGTAGGCGTTTTGGTGGTGCTTCGCTGCGAAGGGAAAAAGTACTTGTTGCTCGTAAGGCAGCCGCGTTTTGCCATTAGCGAACAGGCTTCTCTTGAAATTCCGGCAGGTATTCTGGACTGGACCGGTGATTATCGCAAGGTGGCTTTGAGCGAACTTGAAGAAGAAGCGCAGATCAAGGCTGATGATTCGGAACTCATTGACTTGATGGACTTTTGGTACAAGGGCAAGAGCGAAGGCTTTGCCGCCAGCTGCGGGCTTTTGGATGAACGCATTCGCCTGTATGCCATTGAACGCGACGTGACGCCGGAACAGCTCAAGGCTATGGACGGCAAAGACCAAGAATACACCGAAGAAATCGAATGGATTAAAACGGTGGTATTGCCTTACGAAGAGGCTGCCCATGAATTTATCGATGGAAAGAATTTAATAGCGCTCTTCTTGTACGAACGCTGGCTAGACGCCCAAAAGTAGGGAATTACCAGTTTCCGATATTATTTATCGTCAGGCCCAGGAAGAAAATCGTCAGGTAGCCGTACCAAAGTCCGGTGAGTACGTAGTTGAGCTTGCGCTTGTAGGCCTTGGGTTCATTCTTGTTCTTTTCGCGAATGACAAGGATGTTCTTGCGCAGAAAATAAGCGCAACCTGCAAGACCGATTAATGTAGCGAGAATCAAAAGTACGTAAGCCATGCGCCAAATGTAGTAATTACAGAATAGTAGGAAGTAATGTGAAATGTGCAATGAGAAATTAATCTCTCATTCCGCATCACACATCTCTAATTGTCCGTTTTCGCCCTCATTTTCTGTTAATCCGGTTGCCTAGGCCTCAAAAAATTTCTCTATTTGGTTTGTCTTGACGTTCGTGGACTCGATTTAGGCTTAAATGAGCAGATTTCGGGGCCGTATGCGAACGCCGTTTATTATACGAGGTCTATTTGGTAGCCCAGAAATTGGATACGTTAATCGCCCAGGCATGCGAAGCCGCCGGCGTGACATTGGTGGAACAGGACATGTTCCGCGCAGGCAAACGTAAAACGCTGCGCCTTTACATAGACAAGCCCGAAGGGGTGACAATCGATGATTGCTCGAATGTGAGCCGTCACCTCTCTGATGCCCTGGACGCAGATCCGGATATTATCGAAGGGGCCTACACTTTGGAAGTGTCGTCGCCGGGGTTAGACCGCCCCCTTAAGTCGGTTGCTGATTTTACCCGCAATATCGGACGATTCTTGCGGGTGACCCGCAGTACCGGTAAGCCCGTTACGGGCAAGCTCGTGGCTGCTGACGAAGAAAATTTGACGCTCACCCTTAAAGGCAATGCCGGTGACGTGGTCGTGCCCCGTAGCGAAGTGCTGGTGGCAAAAGTGGATGTACAAATATAATAGGAAGGTCATGTTATGAAGAACGAACCGAAGGTTAACTTGCTCGAAGTGCTGAAAGGTGTTGTCGAAGCCAAGGATATGGATGATTCCGTTGTGCTGAACGCGCTGAAGGAAGCGCTGATCACGGCGGCCCGTAAGTACTTGCACATCGAAAAGAAAATCGATGTGGATTTCGACATGGAAACGAACGAAGTTCACGTTTATCTGCGCGTGGCCGTTGTCGACGACTATCCGGACTACGACCCGAACATGACCGCTGCCGAAGTGGAAGAACTCGACAAGGGTTACATGCTGGTCGAAGAAGCCCGCGACTTTAACGAAGACGCTCAGCCGGGTGACTTCCTCGAAATGGAAATTCCTATCTCTGCATTCGGTCGCCAGGCCATTCAGACTGCAAAGCAGCTCCTGAACCAGCAGATTCGCGATGCCGAACGCCAGAAGATCATGGATACCTACCGTAGCCGTATCGGTACCATGGTGAGCGGCGAAGTGCTCCGCCTTGAACAAAGTAACATTATCGTGAAGCTCGGTAAGCAGACCGAAGCCATGATTCCTGCTCGCGAACAGATTCGTCGCGAACGCTGGGCTCAGGGTAACTCCATCAAGGCTGTGATTGCCCGCGTGGAAGAATCTTCCAAGAACGGTGCTCAGGTGGTGCTTTCCCGTGCTAACGGAGACTTCCTCAAGGAACTCTTCCGTCAGGAAGTTCCGGAAATTTACGAAGGAACGGTTGAAATCAAGGGCGTTGCCCGCGAACCGGGTTTCCGCGCCAAGATTGCCGTGTATTCCCGTGACGAAAAGATTGACCCGGTCGGCGCTTGCGTCGGTATGAAGGGTGCCCGCGTGCAGACGATTGTGCGCGAACTCGGTAACGAACGCATTGACATTGTGCAGTGGAATCCGGATCTGGATACCTTCATTACGCGTGCCCTTACTCCGGCTAACGTAATCAAGCTGATTCACGTGCCCGAAACCCGCCGCACCGTGGTGATTATCAGCGACGAAAACCTCGCACTTGCAATCGGCAAGAACGGCCAGAACGTGAAGCTCGCTGCAGAACTCGTGCAGCGTAACCTCGACGTGTTCGGTGAAAACGAATGGAACCAGAAGGACGACGAAACGAAGGCCAAGATTACTTCTCCGTCCGCTGCCGATTTGAACCAGAACCGCAAGGCTGCACGCTAATTTTTTAAAAAGGAACATTGGAAGCTATTCATGGCTAATGAAGAACAAATTAAACCTGTAGATTGGGCTGAATCCCACGGCGTCAAGGTTGATGTCGTGATGAAGCTGCTTCGCGATGCGGGCGTGACTGTCCGTACTCATATGTCCAAGGTGGACGCCAAGGACTATGAGCAAATCGAAGCTGCCGCTGAAGCCGAACGCCAGAAGGCCGAGGCTCGCAACAAGAATCTGAAAAAGGCGTCTTCTGCCGACGCTTCCAATGCCTCTTCTGATAAGAAGAAAGAGTCTGCTTCGGCTGGCGAAGGCAAGTTGAAGGCTAAGCTGATCAGGGCAAAGAAACCTGCCGCAAAGCCCGCTGCCGCAACCGCTGCTCCGGCCGCACCGGCCGCAAAGCCTGCTGCAATTGTGAAGCCTGCCGCCGCTCCCGCAGCCCCCGCCCCCAAGGCCGAGGCTCCGGCTCCTGCCCCGAAGGCTCCCGAAGTGAAACCTGCTGCTCCTGCAGCACCGGCCCCGAAGGCTGAAGTTCCTGCCGCAGCACCTGCTCCGGCCGCAAAGCCCGCCGCACCGGTCGCCCCGAAGGCTCCGGCTGCTCCCGTCGCAGCAAAGCCTGCTCCGGCAACTCCCGCAGCCCCGAAGGCTGAAGCCCCTGCAGCTCCTGCTGCTAAGCCGGCCGCTCCTGCTCCCGCAGCAGCTCCTGCCGCAGCAAAGCCTGCCATGGTTACCCCGGGCATGGAACTCAAGCAGCCTCCGATGAAGGCTCAGGTGTTCAAGCCTGACGAAGCGATCCTTGCCCGTATCAAGAAGTCTCAGCAACAGGCTCAGGCAACCCGCGGCGGTCACCGCAACAATGGCGGTAACCAGCAGGGTTATACAGGAACTTTTGGTCGCCTTTCGAACAATGGCGACAACCGCAACGGCAATCGCCGTAACGACAACCGTAACGGCAATGGCGGCAATAACAATGGTGGCCGTACCTTTACGGGTCGCACGGGTGGCTTTACCGGCAACTCGATGCAGGACGCTTTTAATGCTAGCAACAATGCAGCCCAGGGCTTTGGTGGCCAGAATCAGGGCGGCAAGGGTGGCAAACAGCAGAACGGCCGTCATGGTCAGAACGACAAGAACCGTCGCAATAACGGCAAGGACCGCATGGAGCAACAGAAGGAGCTCCAGCAGGAAGCCGTACGTCAGAACGTTTCTCGCGTGATGGCAGACCTTTCCAAGAAGCCTGTCAAGAAAGTTTATCGCAAGGAACACAACGACAATAATTCCGGCGAAGAAAAGAAAATTCTCAAGACTTCCGACTTTATCACCGTGGGCGAACTCGCTGGCCTTATGGATCAGATGCCGGCCCGCGTGATCGCGAAGTGCATGGAAATGGGCATGATGGTGACCATCAACGCCCGCCTCGATTTTGAAACCATCCAGCTTTTGGCTGACGAATTTGGTTACGAAGCCCAGCTGATGGAAGAATACGAAGAAGAAGTGCTCGGCGTGGAAGAAGAATCTTCTGAAAACCTGAAGCCGCGTCACCCGGTGGTGACGGTGATGGGCCACGTTGACCACGGTAAAACTTCTTTGCTCGACTGGATTCGTAAGACCCACGTGGTGTCCGGCGAATCGGGTGGTATTACGCAGCACATCGGTGCATACGAAGTCACTACCAAGCAGGGTAAGGTGACCTTCCTCGATACTCCGGGTCACGAAGCATTCAGTGCTATGCGTGCTCGCGGTTCTCAGGTGACCGACGTGATCGTGCTCGTGGTGGCAGCCGACTCCATGGTGATGCCGCAGACTGTTGAATCTATTGAACTTGCCAAGCGCGAAAAGGTGCCGATGGTCGTGGCTATCACGAAAATCGACTTGCCGACCGCTAACCCCGACAAGATTCGCGCCCAGCTCGCTGAACGCGGCGTGGAAGTGGAACAGTGGGGTGGTTCTACCAGCTGTATCGAAGTTTCTGCTCGTACGGGCCAGGGCATGGACGACCTTTTGGAAACGCTCGCCCTCGAAGCCGAAGTGCTCGAACTCAAGGCTAACCCCGATGCTCACGCTCGCGGCGCCGTGGTGGAATCCAAGCTCGACGTGGGTAAGGGTTCTATGGCCACGATCCTCGTGCAGAACGGTACGCTCCATGTGGGTGACCCGTTTGTCTGCGGTATTTACGCTGGCCGTGTCCGTGCTATGTTTAACGAACGTGGCGAACAGATGAAGGAAGCTCCTCCGTCTGCTCCGTGTCAGGTGCTCGGCTTTGACGGTACTCCGCAGGCCGGTGATGACTTGATCGTGGTCGAAGATGAAAAGACCGCACGTGAAATTGCCTCTAAGCGCCGTATGGCTGCTCGTGAACGCGACCTGCGTTCTCGTAACGTGAAGACTTTGGAAGATACCTTCAACGATCGTAAGGAAGGTAAGCTCTCCGAACTCAACCTTATTGTTAAGGCCGACGTGGGTGGTTCTGCAGAAGCTCTTGCTGCAAGCCTCGAAAAGCTTACCAACAAGGAAGTGCGCGTCAACATTATCCGCAAGGGTGTGGGTACCATTACGGAATCCGATATCTTGCTCGCTACGACCGCACAGGCAATCATTATTTCCTTCCACTTGATGCCGTCGCTCTCTATCCGCGAAATGGCCCAGAAGGAAGGCATCGAAATCCGCAACTACCGCGTGATTTACGACTGTATCGAAGATATCACGAACGCTGTGGAAGGCCTCTTGAAGCCGACCATGCGCGAAGAACTCTCCGGCGAAGCCGAAATCCGCCAGGTGTTCAAGATTCCGAAGATCGGTCTCATCGCAGGCTGTATGGTTACCGACGGCGAAGTCGACCGTACCAGCCATGTGCGCGTGTACCGCAACGGCGTGGAACTCGGTACGACCGTGGTCCAGTCCTTGAAGCGCATGAAGGACGACGTCAAGTCTGTCGCTCGTGGCTTTGAATGCGGTATCGGTCTTAAGGGTTACGAAGACATCAAGGAAGGCGATAGCTTGATCTTCTTCAAGGAAGTCAAGGTTGCCCGTACCCTGAAGGATGTGGCCCGCGAAGAAGCCGAAGAAAAGGCCAAGAAGGCTGAGGAGTCCAATGAGTCGTAGAACTGACAGATTGGACGAACAGTTCCGCGAGGAAATCGGCAAGCTCTTGCAAAAGGGCTTGAAGGATCCTCGTGTGAGCAGCCTCGCAAGCATCACGCGCGTCACGATTACCGATGACTTGAGCTACGCCAAGGTCATGGTGTCCGTGATGGGTTCCGACAAGGAAAAGCGTGATTCGCTGATTGGCCTCAAGAATTCGGCGGGTTATATCCGCACTGTTTTAGGCAAGGCGCTTAAGATCCGTAAGATTCCGGAACTGAATTTTGTTTTGGATGAAAACTTGGAACACGCCATGCATATCGAAAGCATTCTGGCCGAACTGAAGCAGAAAGGGGACTTGTAATTGAGCAATTCCGGCTTCGTTCTTTTGGACAAGATTGCTGGCGAAACTTCTTTTAAGGCCCTTTTCCCACTGAAAAGGGTCTTTTCTACGAAGCGCGTGGGCCATGCAGGCACGCTGGATTTGCGTGCTTCGGGCTTGATTATTGCGGCTACAGGCCGCTGCACGCGACTGTTGCCCTTTATCGAAGCCAAGGACAAGTGCTACAGCTTTAGGCTGCATTTGGGCTACGAAACCGATACGCTCGAATGGGACGGTGAGGTCGTCGCTCAGGATGAACGTGTTTTAGAGGCTTCGGCTGCAAATTGCACGCTCGCATGGCCTCGGTCTTCGGCCGACGAATGCTCTCTTAGCAATTCGCAGCCTTCGCTAGATAAAACTTGTTGCACTTTGAGCGACGCTCTTAAAAGTGTTCTACCGAGATTTACGGGTGATATCGAACAGGTGCCGCCCAAGTACTGCGCCGTCAAAATCAACGGCGTGCGTGCCAGCGACTTGATGGAACGTGGCCGCAACATTGAATTGAAACCCCGCAAGATTCACATTGGCGAACTCAAGGTGATTGGCGAGGGCGAGGTGACCGAAGGCTGCTCCGGCAAGGAATTTGCGACCTTTGACTTGATTTGCGAATGCTCCAAGGGAACTTACATTCGTGCGCTCGGTCGCGATATCGGGCGTGCGCTTGGAACCTACGCGTGCGTATCGCAGATACGCAGACACCGCATCGGCAATGTGACGCTCGATAAGGCGGTGCGTGGTGAGGACTTGACGCGTGAAAATCTGTTGCCGGTCGATGCGGTGCTCGACTTTCCGGTGGTGCGCCTTACCGACGAACAGGTGGCCGTGATTCGACAGGGCAATTGGTTGCCGTGGAAAGAGAAAGTCGAGGGCGTAGGCCCCGAAGGCCATGTGTTTGCCGCGAACATGCAAGGCGAAGTCTTGAGCTTGTGCCACTATGAACCGGGAAGAATCAAACCTAAGTTCTATCTCGGAGAAGATGGGTAAAAAGGAGATTCCCGACCAAGTCGGGAATGACAAATGAGGTAAAAATGAAGCGTGCTGTGACGATGGGTAATTTTGACGGATGCCACCTGGGACACCAGGCGCTTTTCCGCACGCTTAAGGCTGTTGCCGAAGTGAACGGCTTGAAGCCTACCGTCATAAGCTTTGAACCGCATTCCAACTATGTGTTGCGCACTCCTGGCGATCCGCTGCTCCTCACGACTACCGAAGAAAAGCGCGAATTTATCGAAAGCCTAGGCCTTGAATTTTTGGTGCTCCCGTTTACACCCGAAGTGGCAAAGCTCCCGTTCGATGTCTTTGTCCGTCAGGAACTGATTGAAAAGCGCGGCGTGTGCTCCATGTTCTTTGGACACGACCATTGCTTTGGCGCCGGCGGCAAGGGCAACTACGAAACGATTACCGCGGCCTTCCCGGAACTTTCGACAGCTATGCTTTCGATTGTACTCCACAAGGGTGAACGCGTGAGTTCTTCCGCTGTGCGCAATGCGCTTTTGAATGGCGATGTGTCGCGCGCGCAGACTTATCTGGGCCGCCCGTATCGTTTGTCTGGAACGATTGTTGAAGGCAAACGCCTCGGCCATACCATCGGTTTCCCGACTGCGAATTTGCAAGTGGAAAAGTACAAGTTCTTGCCCAAGCACGGCGTGTATGTGGCAACCGCGCGCTTGCCCGATGGCAACGGGGGAGAGCGTTCTTTCCGCGCCGTAGTGAATATTGGAACGCAGCCTTCTACTGGCAACCAGCGCTTGGCTATCGAAGCGTACCTGCTCGACTTTAGCGAAGACATTTACGGTCGCCCGATGGTGCTTGACTTGATGGCGTACTTGCGCCCTGAACAGAAATTCCCGAGCTTGGATGATCTGGTTCGTCAGATTGGCATGGATGCGGACACCGCTCGCAATTATAACGGCAATCACTGGGCTGAATAGAGCCTGCTTTAGCAAGAAAGACGAAAAAAGTTTTTACAAAAACGGTAAGAATATTATATATTTCTTACTATGAGATTAGGTTGTATACACGCTTTATTCCTTGCTGCATCTGTTTATGCAGCAACATCCATTACCCCTGTAGCACCCAAGCTTTCGGACGGATGCTATCAAATTGGAACTGCCGCAGAACTTTACGGTTTTGCATCCATCGTGAATGGAAGCGACGGAATGACGCAGAATATGGCGGCGTGTGGCAAACTCACTGCAAATATCGTAGTCAACAAAAACGTGCTTGCGAACGATACGCTCAACGGTGACGGTTCTGCTTTTATAACCTGGACTCCGATGAAAAAATTCAGCGGTACCTTGGACGGCCAGTACCACACCATTTCGGGCCTTTACATGAGTGGCGACGAAGATGCCGCCCTGATTTTGTCTGTCAAGCCGCCCAAGGACGAAGATACGGTGACTGTCAAAAATCTAGGCATCGAGGATTCATACTTTTTCAGTCGCGGAAGCGCTTCGGGTGTCATCGGTAACATCGATACTGGCACGGTCGCGATATCCAATGTCTATAGTGTCGCCTTTGTACGCGGTTACTATGGGTCGGCAGGCCTGGTCGGCAATGCACATAAAGGTCCGCTCTATGTCCGGAATTCATATACGTTACCCCCGAAAACCGTCATCAAGGATGTAGGGCTTATTGTCGGAGCTTATGCGGAAACAATCGATGAGGTCGTCAATAGCTACGAACCTTATGAGCATAATGTCTATTCCAGTACCAACACCATTTCGGTCAAGTCTTCTAAATTCGCCGACGGTACAATCGCACAATACCTTCACAATTCCCTCGGCGGTAGCGCCTGGGGGCAAAACGTAGGGGCCGATCCGCATCCCGTATTCAGCGGAACGGTAACTGGGTATAAAGGTGCAGACTCGGTCTTCAGTCTTTCTTGGCATAACGTGACCATGGATAATGAAATTTATGCCGTCGGCTATATAAAAGGGTCCAGGATTCCTTTTCCGATTCCCGTGCGTGATGGTTACGCTTTTCTAGGCTGGTTCAACAATGCCAAGCTTACCGGGAATCCGATTGAAGGCATTGAGTACAAGACGACGGGTAACTTAGATTTGTATGCCATGTGGACTTCGCTCCCGAAAAAGAACGGGGACTGTTATGAAATAAGTACAGAAAGTGATCTTTATGGTTTTGCCGCCATAGTGAATGGAGCCCCTGGGACTGTTCAGGAGCCTTGCGCCTGTGGTAAGCTTACTGCAGACATTGCCTTGAACGAAAACGCCGAAAAGGAATACAAGCCCTGGTTTCCGATCATGAATTTTTGCGGGATATTCGATGGTAGCGGCAAGAGCATTTCGGGATTGTATCGTAATGATACGTTGAGCAATATGGGATTTTTCGGATCCACACAAGAAAGGTTCATCTCCTATACGGAACGCTACAGGGCAACCATCAAGAACTTGGAAGTCAAGAAAGTGCATTTCGAAAACGGAGGTTGTATAGGAGCCCTTGTGGGTAATGGATCGGGAGTGAATATCGATAATTGCCATACCAGCGGCAGTGTCGTGTGGGGATCTAGTGCGGGAGGATTTGCGGGGTGCCTGCGTGATGCGTCCATATCGCATTCGAACAACGAAGCCCATGGCTCTGCTAGGGTTTCTGTAGGCGGTTTTGTCGGTAACGTATCCGGTGATTTGCTCGTTACGAATTCCTATAACTTGGGGCGTTTCGAAAATTATAGGGATTGTTGCCAAGATAACAACTTTGCCATGTTTGGTCGAGTCGGTGGTAAGATTACTGCTGAAAACTCATACAACATGCCTATCGTTGATTTCTGGTATAAAAAGGAGCCCCCGTCTGCAACTTTGACTGATGAAGGCGACGTGGATTCCGCTTTTAACGTTTTTTACTACGGAGCGAAAAAAGATTCTAACGGAACCTGGGTGAGTGAACAGGAATTCCGCGATGGAACTGTCGCCAAGCTGTTGCACGACTACAAGAGCGAACGTACTGACGGCTCCATTTGGGGGCAGGACGTATGGGTCGATCCATATCCGACTTTCAAGGACGGTATCATCGTAGCATCGTCCATTACGCCCAAGACACCCAAATTGGTTGACGGTTGTTACCAGATCGGTTCCAGGGAGGAACTCTTCGGCTTTGCGAACATCGTAAATACATCCCTTTATAACATCGTTCCCTTCTGTGCAAAACTTACCGACGACATTACCATGAACAAGAATGTCATGGCCTCTGCAGAACATCTCAGGGATGGTAAAAACGACTTTATCCAGTGGACTCCCATAAAAGAATTTGATGGCGAATTCGATGGGCAGGGTCATACGATTTCGGGACTTTATTTCAACGACTCCACGATCGCAAACGCGGGCCTTTTTGGCTCGGTATTTAGCAAGGATTCACTTTTCCCCACAAAGATCATAAACGTCGGTATTACTGATTCTTATATACGTAGTAATGAAAATGCAGGTGGCCTGATTGGAAAAGTTGATACGCTCAGCAAGAGGGTGATTGTAAAGAATTGCCACAGCGATGCCGTTGCCGATGGCTACTATCATTTTTCCGGGTTGATTGGTGCGCACCTTGACGGTGTTCTTGATGTAAGCGAGTCTTATGCCACGCGTACGACAGACATGGGGGTGGGTAGCCTTGTCGCCTATACAACGGGAAGGTTGAACATTCTCAATTCGTACAGCATCGATGTGGGCGGTAGAGGCCTGGTCGGGTCTACCCCCTCACTTCATTTCATAGGGTCTGATTCCATCGTTGCACACATCAGCATCGAAAATTCCTATGCGCTTTCCAAGAATAAATCTACGGGAGAATGGGACTGGGTTGGCGTAGTCAATGCCCCCTATAATGTTCCGGTTGTTTATAGAAACGCCTACCGCTACGAAAATACTCAAGGGTTTATAGATCCGGATTCAAACAAGGCCCTTTATTTTGAGGTGACAGCAGATCAGATCAAGGATGGTTCTCTCGCAAGCGCCTTGCACATGTACAAGAATAAAAATGTAGATGGATCCGTATGGGGCCAAGAAGTCGGTGTGGACGAATATCCTAAGCTTACGGGGATCATCAGTGGTGCTGCCACCATGAAAACGTCTCCGCTGGTCCTATACACCTTTGACGGCGATACGGCCGACTATCCAGATTCCTATGTCAATGGAATTGGATCGTCCCTTCCGGTTCCTGTTCGCGCAGATTATACATTTAGGGGCTGGTACGACAATGCCGAATATTCCGGCAAGCTGTATGAAGCCATTCCTGATACTGCCTCCGGAGAACAAGTCTTTTATGCAAAATGGTGGCATGTTCCGCAGGTCACTGGCGGCTGCTACGCAATCGGTGATGCCGGAGAACTTCTCCAGTTCGCAGAAGACTACAACAGGGCTTCCCGCGGCGCGGTTTGCGTAAAATTGACCGCCGACATCGTAATGAACAAAAACGTGACGATTGATGATCAACTGAATGTGACTGATACCGTATCCTTCCAAGAATGGACTCCGATCAAGAACTTCCGTGGGACTTTTGATGGTCAGGGGCATACCATATCGGGGCTTTACTATGACAACGGCTACGTGGTCAGCGCAGGGCTTTTTGCTTCCATAGGCGATGAGTACGAATTTTCTACCGTCACTATCAAGAACTTGAACATCAAAGATTCTTATTTCAAGGCCGCCAGCTGGGTTGGAAGCCTGGTCGGTCTTTCCAGGAAGAAAACGGACCTTTTAGTGGAAAATGTTACCAGCGAAAGCATTGTTGAAGCGATGATTTACCAGGGTAACCAAGTCAACGGAACGAAGGTTGGTGGACTTGTCGGTTATTTCTTCGGGGATTCGGATGCGGACGAATGCAGAACCCTGGAAATGGTGAATGTAAACCACAAGGGGCGTTTGTCCAGTACTTCAGAATGTGCTGGCGGACTTGTTGGTGAACTTTTTTCCGCAAGAATACTCATTGTACATGCAAGTCATGAGGGAACTGTTTACGCACGGGAGCATGCAGGTGGACTGATTGGTGTAGCGGACAATGGATGTCAGGTTGATTTGGCATATGTGTACAACGAGGGCTCTGTGGATGGGCGCTATATCGGGGGCCTGGTGGGGCGCAATAGGACTTCGCTTAACATATACAACGCGTATAATGTTGGCGAACTGAAAACCTCAAAATATCCCGGCGGCATTGTTGGCGATATTTATGCAAAAGTGAATTTGGTCAACTCTTTCAACATGGGCAAGGGAACTGCTTCAACGAGTCCTTTCTACGGTTACAAAAGTGAAGGCGCTGTAATTCAGGTCGATAACGCATTCCACTTGGATTCCATCGATGCATTGGATGGTTCTACGCCCGTATCCGAAAAGGAATTTACGGACTTGACCTTGGCGAAGAAACTACATGACTACAGCAAGGGCTGGGTCACGGGCGAAGGCTGGACCCAAAAAGCGGGGGATTCCCATCCTGTATTCGATATAGCTTACTTGAATGAACACTCCGCAGAAATTGTGAAGAGTATTCCGGGGCAGTCTAGCAGTTCTACTGCATCCTCTTCAAGCAAAGAAGAATCTTCTTCGAGCGAAGAAATTTCGTCTTCCGGCGAAGCTGTGTCTTCTTCTAGTGAAGTCGCATCTTCTTCGAGCGAAACGGTCTCCTCTTCGTCTAAAGAATCCAGCTCCAGTTCTGTTGGAAAATCCAGCTCTAGTGAAGCAAAGTCTTCGTCTTCTGAGACGCCGATTGCAATTGCTATAACGGCTGCACCTCGATTCGTGATTCAGACTGTAGGTCGAACAGTCCAAGTCAATGGATCCAAGGCCGGCAAAAAGTACGCCGTGATGGACCTTCAAGGTCGCATAATTACTCTCGGCTATACATTAGAGAATTTCTCCATCGTGATTCCGGCACCTGGAACCTACCTTCTCCGAATCGATGGAGAAATTGCCAAGGTAGATGTTGAGTAGAATAGATATTAAAAAGGTCTGTATGAAACATATCCTTCAAAAATGCTTGATATTGTTCTTGCTCGCTTACGGTTTTTCAGGTGCAAGTTTCTATTACGAACATTCTGGTAACAGTGATGTTGCTGTCGAAAATGCTCAGCCCAAAATCGAACCCCAAAAGGGCGAATGTCGCATGAGCAATGATGAACTTTCGAATGGTAAACGGAAGCTTCTTCAAAAGTATAACGAGTGCGTGAACGCCTATTCTGTTAATTCGGTACATGTTCTTTGGTTTAAGGTTTGGGAGGGCGAGTCTGGTGTAGATGAACGTGCGACATGCTTTAGGGAACTCTCTCAGGAAATTATCCGTATGAGTGACTGCGCAGAACAGAGCCTTGACAAAGGGGCTTTAATGTCGCTCGATGAATTTACGGGCTACATGCTGAATTTGGGATTCACGGAATACTTTTTTGGAATTATCCTCAACTATGATTCGTTGAAGTCTTATGAAGCGGAAACCAAAATCGTTGATGAATTCGACATGGAAGATGAAAAGTATTTGTTCAAGGATCGGGATTATTCCGAACTTATTCAAGACATGCCCGTGGATAGAGAAAGCAAGGATGTTGCGTTGCTGTACTTGAATTACCTCAGGTACAAGTATGGCAATTATGGTTGTGAGCAAGTTGCATTCCATTACGAGTGCTCTTTTGATAAAGTTGAAAACGATAAGAAGGCTTTCTTGGGCCGTTATCCCGATAGCAAGTATAGTGATTTCGTAAATCAAGTCATCGTTGATTATGAATCAGAACGCTCCCGTATACAAGCTGGAAAACAACATGAAAAAGATTTGAAGACTGCCCAAAGTATTGCGAATGACTTGAAAGAGAGAAAACTCTGGATGGCGTTAAGTTTATTTGGCATGGTTGGTTTTCCTCAAACGGATGGTCCAATTTCTATTGATAACGAGTATGATGTCTCTACCATGTATACTTTGGGGCTGAAGTGGCAATACCGGAGATTTTTCCTGCAATACCAATACTATATGGTTCCCGGAACAACATTTGATGATTCCTTTGCCGAAAACGGATTTTTGGTGATGTTGGGTGGATCTATCGGAACTCTTAAAAGTTGGTCGATTGATTTGTTCCTGGGAGTGAATTCTGTGGACACCCATGGTAAATATCTGTATTTGGAAGATTCTGATTTTGAACCTTTGGTCGGCTTGCAGTATAGTAAAGCTATCCAATTGACGGATTGCATTAGTTTGGTTCTTTCGGCACAAGCAGCGTGGACTGGCTTTTATTACCAAGAACTCACTTCTGAGAATCGACATAGCGCCCAAGAATTTGCTACGCAGTATCACTTGAATTTCGGCGTGGGAGTTCGCTTTTGGACTCCGAAACCGCGCTCGATGTATGATGAAAAATATTTGGATTTGATTGAGGAATAGTTTATGCGTCAAATGGGCCTAGCGTTTGCATTTGCGGTGTTGTTCCTTGTGGGGTGTTCCGGTAAACATTCCATGGTGGACCCGGAATGGAAAAATGCTCCAGATTCATACACAGTGCTTGTGAGCAGACCATTTGTTGGAAATCCTGACGATGTGGCCGATGACCTTCCGGAATACACATCAAATTTTGAAGAGTGGTTTAGCGCAGAAATTGCGACGGCACTTGAAAAAAGAACCGAAAAAAAGCCTTCTGTTAAGGTCGAACTCGATGAGAATTTTAATTTGGTTCCACTGGAATTTGGAAAAGAAACTTTTTTACAGACTCCGATTCCGAATTTGGATCGTATCAGCGGTCTTCACGGTGTAGTTATTAGTATACACCCAATCAAGTTCAAACGTAAGACGGAAAAACATTACAGTGCGACAGGAACAACCGCTAATCATTGGTTAGTGGTGAATGGCACATATAGTATTGTTTCGGCAGATGAAGAAAAGATTCTCGCCTATGGATTGTGCTATGGAATATCGAGCTTCAAGTTTGCGATGACCAAGGGAGACTGGGAAAACGTTGTAGATGACCTTGCGAAAACGGTAATTCAAGACACTCCGCTCGAAAAATAGCGATAACAGCGTTCAATCCAGCTTGACTTTTCGCTAACGCAGATATAAAAAACTGTTTCTAAAACGCGTAGCGCACATCTAGCAAGAGCGACTCATGTACACACCATTTTCATGACTCAAGCGGACTTTCAAACCGAGTCCTCCATCTAGCAGGCCTGTATGCAGAAAGAATCGGCACCTGGATTCACTCCATGCAGATTCTGACGTTTTTGCGGCAAAGCTTGAGACTGAAAAAAACAACAAACAAACCAAGACCGTCTTTAACTAATTCATCACACCCAAAATAGATAATCTTTCAACAAAGCGTGTTCTAGGTTGAAAGACAAGTGTTGAATCTTTTTTTTGTATAGTGAACTAATGTTCACTATTTGCCTGCCGAACCTGGAGCCGAAGTATGCTTTTTGTATGCTTTGGATGCGAAAAATCGTCCGCTGTCTTGCCAAAGTGGTAGAAAATGGTAGATTTGTATCGTGTTGTGGTAAAATGTGTCAAACTAGTATGAACTTTACGTCTTTCATAGGTCAAGCCCAAAC
>CADCBQ010000032.1 GCA_902799745.1 Fibrobacter succinogenes
CTGCGGATTGGCGCAGCCGAGTTCCTTGGCGTATTCAACAGCACCCTGAGCCATGTAGCGGAGGATGGTGCCGTTAGCGTAGTTACGGGCACCCTTAGAGACCTGCATGATCACCGGAGACTTCTGCTTAACAGCAGCCTGCACGATAGCCTGCATCTGTTCCATGGTGTTGAAGTTGAAAGCCGGGATAGCGTAGCCACCCTTAACAGCCTT
The DNA here is from genome assembly GCA_902799745.1 of Fibrobacter succinogenes. GTDB lineage: Bacteria > Fibrobacterota > Fibrobacteria > Fibrobacterales > Fibrobacteraceae > Fibrobacter > Fibrobacter succinogenes_Q. Next base: position 214 of record CADCBQ010000032.1, read on the forward strand.
AGCAAACATTTCCTTGGTGTTCACCAAGCCGAGTTCCTTGTAAGAAACTGCCATTTGTTTTACCTCTTGATTGATTGGCGACCTGCGCCGCCGGTTAAAAGTTACGGGCCTAAATTTAGAAAATTTAGGCCCGCTTGTTAATGGTTGTTTAAGCTAAAATATGCGTTTTTAGGCTTATTTTGCTTCCTGCTGCAGGGCCTTGTCCTGGATCACGAGGTCCACGCGGCGGTTCTTCTGACGGCCTTCCTTGGTGGAGTTGTCAGCGACCGGCATGGTCATACCGAGACCCTTGGCCGTGAGTCGATCTTCAGCGATTCCCTGTTCCACAAGGAATGCCTTCACGTTATCGGCACGCTGCTGGGAAAGCTTCATGTTGTGTTCTTCGGAACCGGTGTTGTCGGTGTTACCTTCAATGGATACGTTGAACTGCTGGTACACAGAAAGAATACCGGCCACCTTGGCAAGACTCGTCTTCAAGTCGGCCTTGAGGTCGGCCTTGTTCACGGCGAACAAGATGTCGGACATGGAAAGGATAATGCCGCGGGCGGACTTGGTCACCTGAATCATCTGGGACTGCAGTTCGTTCAACTTGTTCATGGCTTCCTGCTGGCGAGCTTCGGCCTTGGCGCGTTCTTCGGCAAGTTCCTTCTGGAGATCGGCTTCACGCTGGTTGGCTGCCTTCAAAGCGGCTTCCTGGGCGGCAGCTTCGGCCTGGAACTTTTCCTGGTTCTGCTGCATTTCGGCCTGGAGGCGGGCTTCCTGGTCCTTCATCTTGGCCTTTTCAGCTTCGAGGTCGTTCACCTTACCGGTACGGGCCTTGTTGATCTGTTCCTGAATGGCTTCGATAGAACGAGCTGTTGCGGCACGCTTTTCCCACTTTTCAGCGGTGCTATTGCGAACATTCTGGGTTTCAGCCTGGGCAGCAATCGTCTTGGCGTAAATGTCGCACTTGGCGGCAAGAGCCTTGGTCTGGTCAGATTCGGCATCATCGTTGTAGGCTGCGTCGAGGTCAATGAGGTTGGCCTTGGCTGCTGCGAGGGTGTACTTGGCAGAGGTGGCGTTGGCCGGAATATTCTTGGCAGCGTTATCAATTGCGGTCTGGCAAGATTCTACGGCGTTCGGGCCTTCAGCTTCTTCAGCAGCAAAAGAGAATGCGGCTGCCATGGCGCTAATGACTAAAAGATTTCTCGTCTTCATTACTTGGCACCTCCGTTCTTGGTTTCCTGGTCAAGGATATTCTGGTAAAGGAGCTTGCGTTCGACATCGCCCCTCAGTTCCTTTTCAACTTTTTCGTCTTCTTTCTTGGCGGCGGCAAGTTCGGCGTTTGCAATGGCGAGCTTGTATTCAAGAGTGCTTTGCTCGGCGAGTGCGGCAGCTTCTTCTTCGTCACCATCGGCCTGCAGGGCCTTTGCGGAATCGAGCTTTATGTTGGCAGATTCGAGCTGGGCGGCTTCGACATTGGCTTCTTGTGCAATGGTTTTGTTGGAGTCGGCAAATTCAATCGACTTGGTCGCATTTACGCCACCGGCACAACCGGAAAGTGCGGCAAGGGCTATAATGGCCATTCCCGCAACGAGCATTCTGGATTTCATTAAAATCTCCTTTTGGGGGTTAAAAGTCGTAGGCTAATATATAAAATTCGTAAGATAAAGTTGTAATTGATGGTTTGTTATGGATCTAACACGGGTTTTGATAAATTTTGTTAACAAAATGGCGCCGTTATAACCTATAATACCTACCTGAAAATGGAGTCTATAGTTTTGGCGATAAACCGTCGATCTCGGGGCACTTTTCCTATATTTTCTACGCAAAAATTTTTAACAAGGATATTGTTATGGCAAAGATTGCTATTCTCGGTTACGGTAACCTCGGTCGCGGCGTGGAATGCGCTGTGAAGCAGGCTCCCGATATGGAACTCGTCGCTGTTTTCACTCGTCGTGACCCCTCTACGGTCAAGATTCAGACGGCTGGCGTTCCGGTTTTGAATGTTTCTGAAATGGAAGCCTGGAAGGACAAGGTGGACGTGCTCATCATTTGCGGTGGCTCTGCTACGGACCTGCCGGTGCTCACCCCGAAGTACGCCTCCATGTTCAACGTGATCGACTCCTTCGACACGCACGCCAAGATTCCGCAGCACTTCGCTGCTGTTGATGCTGCTGCCAAGGGCGCAAACAAGATCGCCATGATCTCTGTCGGTTGGGACCCGGGTATGTTCAGCTTGAACCGCGTGTACGCTCAGTCCATCCTTCCGGAAGGCAAGGACTACACGTTCTGGGGCAAGGGTGTTTCTCAGGGCCACAGCGACGCTGTCCGCCGTATCAAGGGTGTGAAGAACGCGAAGCAGTACACCTGCCCGGTGGAATCTGCTCTCGAAGCCGTGCGTAGCGGTTCCATGCCGGAACTCACCACTCGCCAGAAGCACACTCGTCTCGTTTACGTGGTTGCCGAAGAAGGTGCTGACAAGGCCTACATCGAAAACGCCATCAAGACGATGCCGAACTACTTCGATGAATACGACACCACGGTCAACTTCATCAGCGAAGAAGAATTCAACAAGAACCACAGCGGCCTCGCTCACGGTGGTTTCGTGATTCGTACCGGCAAGACCGGCATGAACAAGGAACACACTCACGTGATCGAATACAGCCTCAAGCTCGATTCTAACCCGGAATTCACGACGAGCGTTCTCGTGGCTTACGCCCGCGCTGCTCTCCGTATGAAGGCTAACGGCCAGACCGGTTGCAAGACCGTTCTCGATGTGCCGCCTGCATACCTCAGCACTCTGAGCGACGAAGACCTGCGCGCTCACTGCTTGTAATAGGTATGAGCACGGCTCCCCGAAGGGAGCCTTTGAGGTGTGAGCATGTCTGCCGTTGGCAGACTGTGACTGAAAAGTTCTAGGAATAATCCTAGAACTTTTTTGTTTGGAAGACTCAAAGTGAAACGAGCTCAAAGGCGCTTTGCGCCGACCTCATTGCTCATAGCTCAATAACTTCTGATTTATCTCGATTTCAATTCCCGCATATCGCGGGCCTATTTTTTTGCGGAGCGTGGTGGTGAGCCCGTCGGAAGTGCCCTTGTACGGGTAGTTGAATCGCACCGTCATTTCGGGGTGCAGGCGTTTGATTTCAGCCTTGATGACTTGGGCAAGTTCGCATTCTTTAGGGCGGCTCGGGTCATAGAGAATCCCGATGTCGGTGTTGCGGACTTTGCCGTTCAATTCGGGCGTGAAGCTGTGAATGCCCAGATGAATGATTTCTTTCTTGGCATTTGCTTTCACGAATTTTTCAATGGCGGCGCGGTATTCGCTCCAGTAGGCGGTGGCTTCCGCTTTCGCGTTTTCGTTGCTGCGCAAGTAGTCGCTAAAGGCGCTCTTGTTGGTGATGGTGCGGTTCAGGTCCACGAACAGACGCGAGAATTTCCCTTCGCAATAAAATTCGGGCTTCGCAAATTTTACCAGCTTGCGGAATACGGCGAGTGCCCCGATGTCGTAGGCGCGGTGCGTCTTTAAGACTTCGGCGGGAACGGCGCTTTTGAACGCTGCGGGCAACTTGTTGCTCGCATGTTCGCAAGTAAGGATAAGTATTTCGCGCGCGGTTTGTTTCATGATTTTATAAATATAATATTAAGATTAGATCCTGCTCCTTCGAACCTAACTCAACTAAGGCAACAAGTTGCCTAGTTTCGTATATCGACTTCGCGCTTTCGGCGCTTCGCTCAGGATGACACCGTTTATTCTTCCGTTCCGTACAGTCGGTTTTCCGCGAGGCAGTGGGCGAGTTTTCCGTATTCGTACACGAAGTCGTCGTGGTCAGGGTTTGCGCCGACATTCTTGACGAGCGTGCTGGCGAGCGTGCCGCGCTTGAACATCTTCTGCAGAAGTTCCTGCGAATGACTGCTAATTTTATTTTTGACCTTTTCGGTGATTTTTAAAACCAGTTCTTTAGCGGTGATTTCGCTGGAGTCAATTCCCCAAATCTTCAGATAGTTGCGGTCGCTAATCACCGTCTTCTCGGCGGAATGAGTCGTGTCAAGCAGAATCTTTGCAAGTGCGTCAGTATCGAGGGCGCGAATTTCTTTTTCGCTTGCGAAAGTGCCTTCCGCAAGGCCCTTGAGTACGGCAACTTCCCATTCAGCAATCGCGATGTCTGCGTCAGGGCATTCCTGAATGTCGACCAGGCGGATTTCTACGGCACCGCGGTCAAAACGGGCAATCGCACCGCGGCTGTTCAAGAAGAAATGGTTCAGCAAATGTTCCGGATCGTAAGGCGCAATGTCTGCCTTCACGCGGTTGAAAATCTGCTCTTCGTAATCCTTGTAAGTAAAGACCGCTTCGGGAATCACCTTGCCCGTAATGCTCGGAATTTTCTCCTGGTTGTGGCGGTAAGTTTCGATTCGACCGTCCAGGAATCCGCAGTATTTGCTATCGAGGAAAGGACTCGATGCCGCCACGGCAGGAATCAGCGGCAGCAGTGCACGAATGGCTGCGTGCAGTTTTCCGAATTCTTCGTCACCGTTAAACGAAAGGTTGATATGCGTTGATTGCAGGTTCGCCCAACCATGACCTTTGCAGTTAAAGATGCGGTCGTAGGCCTGGTAAATGTCCAAGCAATCGTAAGGCCAGAGTTTCATCTCGGCGGGGTCCATAAAGGGGTGGGCCGCCGTGGGGAGCAGCATGGCGTTAATGCTTTTGAGCGATTCGTTCGCCTTCAAGATTTCATGATGAAAAGTCTTGCCCAAATGCTTCAAGCTGTCGACTGGCTCTGCGCACTTGAATTCCAGCACATGGCTCACCAGTTCGTTGGAAAGCCCAATCGGTCCGTGTTCCACATCCGAAAGCTGCTCGCCATTCTTGTCTTTTCCAAGCGGAACATCGGCGCGGGGGAGTACATCAAGAGTATCACGATCAACGATCATGTACTCCATCTCAATTCCGTAACGTTGCCAAAGTTTATAATTTGCCATAAAAAACAATCTCTGTTAGATCCTTCGACTACGAGGCTTCGCCTCTCCTCCACAAAGAGGATAACTCAACTTTAGAACTAAAGTTCTTAGTTTCGTATAGCTCAGGATGACACTTTTTCTATTTAAAACCAATCTTTCTCATGTTGCTGTAGTTTGTGTTGTGCGGCGTTCATGCGGTCTTCGATGCGGTGACGCAGCGATCTCATGATGGCGAGGTAAACCTTGCTCTTGCCCACGCCATCTTCAATGCCCGCGTCGATACTCGGGTTATCGTTCACTTCGATGACAATCGGGTGACCGTGCCATTCCTTCAGATCCACGCCGTAAAGCCCGTTACCGATTAAGCTACAAATGCGGAGAGCTGTTTTCACGATGCCGTGCGGCACCATTTCAATCGGCACGCTTTCGCACTTGCCCGAAAATTCTTCGCTCTGCTTGTCGTTGCTTTCCCAGTTGTAAATCTGCCAATGGCCCTTGGCCATGTGGTATTTGCAGGCGTAGAGCGGCTTGCCGTCCAGAACGCCCACGCGCCAGTCGAATTCCGTCGGCGTGAATTCCTGGGCAATCAGCAAGTCGCTGTGCTGGAACATTTCATCGAGAATCTGCTCCAGTTCTTCTTTATTAGTCGCCTTCTTCACGCCCATCGAAAAGCTCGAATCGGGCGACTTGATTACCATCGGGAATCCGATTTCCTTGGCGAGCGTGTGACGGTTTTCGGCATGGGCAATAATCGTTTTGGGCGAATGAATCTTGGCCGCCTGCATCAGTTCTTGCAGGTACACTTTGTTGGAACAGCGTAGGATGCTGTCCGGATCGTCAATGACGGCGATGCCTTGCGACTGGGCTCGGCGGGCGAAACTGTAAGTGTAATGGTTCACGTTCGTGGTTTCGCGGATGAATATGGCGTCGAATTCACCTACGCGCGGGTAATCCTTCTTGGTTATCATCTCCACACGGAATCCCGTTTCTTCGGCAGCCTTGATGAAGTTCTGAATGGCCTGCGCGTTGCTCGGCGGCTCGACTTCGTCGGGGTTTGTGAGAATGCCCAAGTCGTATAGGTAATCTTCTTCCTTGCTCGATGCGTAACGCGTCTTTTCGAAGTATTCTTGCGCAAATTTATCGACGAATTCCATGTGCGATTCGGGAATTTCATCGACGCAAATCGGGCGGATGCTCTGGATAAACCATTTCTGCTTGAATACGAATTTTGCACGCAGTAGCGGTGCTTGGAACAAACGGTAAAGTTCCTGCGAAAGTTCCAGATATTGCGGGCTTACGTTCTGCCCAAAATAAATCGAGAGCACGAATTCGGTGCCGGTGAGCTTGTGCAGACTCTTTTGAATCAGGTTGTCAATTTCGTCGGAAATATGCTTGATGACTGCTGGAGCCTTGAAGTCCCGCATGTTCTTGACGCCCGGAATCACCTTGTGTCCGCGGGCTTCAGCCAAGAGCGATACGTAGTAGCCTTTGCTCTGGTAGTTGTAATCGCGGCAAAGGTTGAATACGCGCAGGTTGCGTTCGTTAGTGTATTTGCTCGAAATCAGGTAGTCCTGTGCCGAAATGATATCGATGCCCGGAACGTGTAACTTCCAGTGCTTGGGATTGTTTACAACGATTAATTTTTTCATGATCCTATTTCTTATTCTCGATGACTAGCACGTTGCCGTCGTAGGTCATGACGCCAAGCAAGATGCTGTGGAGCAGGCGGAACTTGTCCACCTTGTAGTAAGGAGTCTTGTGGAGGGGGTTGGTGCCGTCGGGGTCGGCGACCAAGAACTGTTTCTTGTCGTCGATTCCGTAAACTACGACGAAGTGCCCCATGGGTTCGCCGTGAATGTCGTCGAAGACGGACTTGTCATCGGCTCCGGTGAATTCGCGCATGCTGCGGTACAGGTAGGTAGCCGAAAGTCCGCAAAGAACGGGCACTCCCTTCTTGAAATATTTTTCGAACATGGCGGCACGCAGGTCGGAGAATGCGACTGTCCCGCCCAAATCAATAAAGCGGATGTAAGCCTCAATAGCCTTGCGGAGCTTGGGGGCGTGCTTCGCCTTGTGCAAAAGTTCAAGCTTAGCCTTCAGTTCCGGCATGGAAAGCTCGCTCCAGGTGGGGTCCAAAAGCGTCAGGTTATACGAATGAATAGTCACCTTGAATCCACGTTTGAGCGCGTCGATTCCGAGGAAAACGCCCAGCGTTCCGCCGTCTTCCAGAAATTCAATTTCAGAAATCAGTTGCTTTAGAGAAATCTTGTAGCCGAGGTGGTTGTAGACCGCCTGGAGGCTAGTCGGCCCGCAGGTAACGTCGTCGGGCTGCTGTAGAATCTTGATGTCCATCGTTGTGCCTTTTTTAAAGCTCGCCGGTTGTCCGGTGCTCGTCGTGGCGGCTGTCGGAAGGTTTTTCCGGGTCGTCGATGGCGTGTCTCAAAGATACCAAAAAATGTAAAAATGGGCAAGAGGATAGAAACAAGGCCTAAACTTGCGTCAAATAGATGCGTGTAAACTAAAATTACAAGACAAAATGTCTGTATAAATATAGATTTGCCGTTGTATGAAATCGATTTCTTTGAAGATTGCCTCGGTAATTGCCTTGACTGTATGTTTTGCTTTTGCCGATGATTTTGAAGATGCTCTTGCTGCGGTGGATTCTGCCGATGCAGCGAATATGCCGGGCATGTATGATATCAACCATTTTGAATACCTGGACTGCTGGGTAGAGCAAGCCGTAAACATTGTTCCGCGTGAACGAAATCGCATTAGCGCCATTCGTGACGAGGCCAAGGTGTGTGGTTGCTATACCATTCGCGAAAAGGGTGGCTTTGGTTGGCGAGCAACGGACGAGGGCAAAAAAATCGTTAAAGTCTGGGATATTCCCAAGCCGCGCATTCTTACATGCCCCAAGGGTATGACCTGTACCGATGAATTCTTTATCGAACAGTGCGTGGACCACATCAAGCAGTCCGTGCCCATGCTTTCGGATTATGCGAAGGGCGCACCGCTCGAAGGGGCAATCGCTCTTACGTTCGAAGATAAGACCAAGACCCCGTTTGGTGAATATCTGGAATCCCACAGGGCCGCTGCAGATTCGATCAACTGCTTTATCAACGTGCATAACAGACCGGATGCCGCTTTTGATTCCGATAACCGTAACCCGTTCCTGTTCCACCTTTCGGGCATGCCGCGCAAGTTGGTCCCGCCTGCAGTGGGTCGCTTTACCGATTACAGCGATGTGCGTTGCTTGGATAGAGGCATTTTGACGGGCTTTGCAAATAACGGCTATGTCGAAAATGTGCGCCATGTGGATGCAAACGGTCTTCTGTACGGTGAAGAAATCGGCTACATGAATGACCCGACATACCCCAAGAAGCAAGGTCCTGAATGGGGCGGCATTCTTTGGAAGTCCAATTACAAAATGGGTATGCGCGAAGGTATTTCGACTTTCTATCGTTCTAGTGTCCTGGATCAAAAGGTCTATGGCAATACGAGTGACAGCTCCTATTATTTCCAGTTCCTGGAAGTGCCGTATACGCAGGGCTATGTGAACGGAACGGCCCGTATGTTCTCGAACAAGGGCTTTGTGATGGCCGAAATTCCTTACAAGCGTAACGCCTTGCATGGCCGTATGACGGTGTTCAACCCGTTCAAAAAGAAACCCGTTGCGTTGACCTTTAACGCCAACAGCCTCGAAGGCTTTGTGGACTTTGGCGAATTCGGCGGCGTGTTCCACAAGGGTCTTCCGAACGGCGTCGTGACGTTCTGGACCGTGAAGGATACTTGCTACGAATGGATGCCGGGTGAATCGGTTTGCTACAGTGAACGTTTGACTAAAAAGCAGTGGGGTACCTACAATATGGGTGTGTTCCAGGGCTCTATGGAATGTGCCGATGGTACCAAGGGCGGTAAGGACTTGATTTGCCCCGATCTGGATTCTGCGGCTGTCAAGAAGATTGCAATCAACGCCGATATCGCGGTCAAGGAAAAGGAACGCGCCAAGGCGGAAGCCTTGATGAAGGATGCCGAAGAAGACCTGGCAAAGCAGAAAGAAGCTGATTCTCTGAAGGCTGCCGAAGCTGCTGCCGCTGCTGAACAACAGGCTGCTCCGGCTCCGCAGAAATCTTCCGAAGAAGAAATGGCTGACGCCATTAAAAAGGGCAAGAATGCCATTGCCGCAAAGAAGTCTGCAAAGCCTGAACCGGCTCCTGCCGCTGCAGAGGAACCGCACGAACCGACTGCTCTCGAAAAGGCGGAAAAGGCCAAGCTTGAAGCTCAGAAGGCTTTGCAAGAAGCAGAAAAGGCTCTTGCCGAAGCTAAGAAGGCTGAACGTGAAGCGATAATGGCTGAGCAGAAGGCTCTCAAGGCTGAACGCCAGGCTAAGAAGCGCAAGGCAAAAGAAGCTTCCAAGTCGAAAAAGGCTGGCAAGAAAAAGAAGTAACTTCTAGCTCATGGCCGCAGGCCATTGAATATGAAAAAGGCGCAGTTAACTGCGCCTTTTCTGTTTGTTCAAATCTTGAACGACTGATGACGATTGATCGTTAATCGATTAGTCGTGAATCGAGTTCTTGAGGCTTTCGATGAGTCGTGCAAAGCTCGGATCGGTTTCCATTTCCTTCTTGATGCTCTTGATGGCGTGAACCACGGTGGAGTGGTCCTTGCCGCCAAAGCGGGAACCGATGCTCTGCAAGCTGATGGGCGAGCATTCGCGCATCAGGTACATAGCGACCTGACGAGCCTTCGAAATTTCCTTAGTGCCACGGCCCGATTCAGTGAGCTTGGCTTCGGGCACTTCGTAGTGCTTCGAAACGGTGTGGAGCACGGCGTCGAGGCTTACGCGACGGCGGAGCGTCGGCGCAATTTCGGCGACCACCTTCTGGGCGATGCTCATGTCGATATCGTGGTGCATCAGGCTAGACTGCAAGGTGAGCTTGATGATAGCGCTTTCGAGGCAGCGCACGTTGCTTGCGATGTTTTCGGCAAGGTAGTGCAGAACGTCGTCGCTGATTTCCAGATGGCGTTCTTCGGCCTTCTTGTGCAAAATGGCTTCGCGGGTTTCTACATCAGGCGGCTGGATGTCTACGGTGAGACCCCAAGCAAAGCGGCTGACCAAACGGTCAGACAAGTTCTTGACTTCGGCGGCAGGAGCATCAGAGGTCAGCACAATCTGCTTGCCGGCCTGGTGCAGGGCGTTAAAGATCAAGAAGAATTCGTTCTGGGTTTCGTACTTGCCGGTCCAGTTCTGGATGTCATCAATCAGCAAGATGTCGACTTCGTTGCGGTAGAAGTCTGACATTTCGGTGATGCGCTGTTCGCGCAGGCACTTCATGTACTGTTGCGAAAAATCTTCAGAAGTCAGGTAGCACACGCGCTTGGTCGGATCTTCTTCGAGAATGTAGTTACCGATAGCCTGCAAAAGGTGAGTCTTGCCAAGGCCCGAAGAACCGTAAATAAAGAGCGGGTTGTACTGCGTACCGTCGGGGTTGCGGGCGACTGCAAGGGCTGCGTTGAATGCGAGCTGGGCCTTGTCGCCCGGCACAAAATTTTCAAAGCGGAATGAACCCGAAAGCGGAATACTCGGCTTCAAGAAATCGCGGAAGCTGTTGTTGCCTGCAGGTGCAGCCTGGGCTACAGCTTCTTGTTGCTGGAATTCAAATTCAATAGCGGATTCGTCGTGCGTGACTTCGCGCCAAGCGAGACGGATGAGTTCCTTGTAAGCAGAATAGACGGCGGTATCCAGTCCGGGCGGAACGGTCACGACGGCATGACCGGTGGTAAGGCTTGTGAGCTTGGTCTGCGCGAAATAAGTCTTATAAACCGTGTCTGAAAGCATCCCACGGAGGTAGTTCAAACATCTTTCCCATTCGGCTTGCATTTCTTCCTCTTCCACTAAAGGCGAACAAAATCTATCAACAGGTAGGCCATATAATCTAGAAAAATGCGTCGGGGTGTTGATAAGTTTTGCGGCGTGAAACGAGAAAAATTTGCTTTACCAAGGTGGACTGCCACCCTAAGTCGTTGATTGTAAACGAGATAAGTTCAAATTTTTACAAAAGGATTTGGCTACATTTGGGTGTCCTGCAGCCATTTTTGAATTCTGAATTTTGTACAAATTAACTACTTCGGAAAGCTTTTAAAGAAACCTCTTTTTGTCTTGAAAATCCCGAATTAGCCCCTATTTTTCTACATTTACGCCTGTTATGCAGAAGTTTGATATTGATACCTTGATGCCGCTGTTGCTCAATACGTTGGATTACTGGTTTTGGGTCCCTCTTGTATTCTGGTTTTGGTTGTACAGATGGTTTTTTCGTGTATCGTACCCCATTTACTTCAAAAAATTGGCGAATAAAAGGGTAAAGTGGGCTTTCGTTCCTAAGTGGAAGTTCTATTGGAAGCCTTTGGACACCTTCTTTACGCTAATTCTTTCGATTGCGTCTGCCTTGCCGGCAATCTGGGCCGTGATGAAATGGCTCAGCATTTACCCCTGGTTCTACGGTTTTGCCGTTTCGCCTTTGTTTGTTCTGTTTGGCCTGCTGCTTCGCCGTATTGCACGCGGCAAGACCGCCAAGCTTTACCAGGCTGCCTATTTCTTGGAATACCGCAAGGCTTGCTACGAGTGCGATGTCAAGGGAGCTCTCAGGAATGAGTCCGATATTCAGAATCGCACTTTCTGGAGCTTTACTAAAAAGCTCAAGAATGCCGAAGCGCATGGTCGTCTGTGGAAGTATGTGAACGCTATGGCAAAGAGCAAGAAGATTCCCCGCGACATTTACGCGGAGATCAACTAGTTTTTCGGCAAAAGGATGTGTTGAGGGTTTTGAATGTCGAATATTCTTGATTCAATCGGAGTCGGTGAAAACGTCTTGGACGGTCGCGCCGCATGGAAGTATGCAGAAGAAATCCTTTTGCAGGTTTCAAGGACTTTTGCGCTCAATATCAACGTGCTCAAGGGCAAGCTCCACAAGAGCATTCTACTAGCATACCTTTACCTGCGCATTGCCGATACGGTCGAAGACGATCCCGATATGAAGGCTTCTGAAAAAGAAGTGATTCTGGGCAAGTTCGCTGAAATCTTCAAGACAGTCGAACTCTCTGATGAATTGGTTGCTGAATTTGAACGCTCGCTTCCTGAAAGTTGGCGTAAGTCCGAACACCCGTACATGGACCTTTGCTTGCATACGCATGTGGTGGTGCCCCTGTTGCGCGAAATGCCCGAAACCTATGCAGCTCCCGTGCGTGCGGTGACGATTGAAATGTGCCAGGGCATGGCGAAGTTCGCTCTTAGGCAAGAAGCCGCTCTTAGTTCCGGCTGGTTTACGCTCGAAAGTGTAGCGGACCTCGATGAATACTGCTACTATGTGGCAGGCATTGTCGGCAAGCTTCTGACGAATCTTTTTGCGGCAGATACGTGCCTGATTAACGATGCCCGCAAGGCTGAAATGCAGAAGCTTGATGTGAGCTTCGGGCTTGCGCTCCAAGTGGCAAACATCGTCAAGGACTGTATCGAAGATTCTACTCGCCGCGTCTGCTTTGTTCCCGAAGAAATCTGCCGCAGGCATGGCTTTGCCCATTCGTATGAAATGTTCGAGGTTCCGGCCGAGCCGGTTGCGAAGGCTGACTTTGACAAGCGTCGTGCCGCGGTGATGGGCGAGCTTGTGCAAAAGGCTTGGGGACACTTGGACGATGCAATTGCCTATACCAAGCTCATTCCGAATGTCAAGATGCGTACCAGGCTTTTCTGCCTGTGGCCGCTCTTTATGGCTGCCGAAAACATGAAGTTGATTGGTGATGGCTCGAGCCTTTTCGCCTCTGAAAAGAAGGTGAAGATTACCCGCGATACTGTGAAGCGAATCATCAAGTCAACCACGATGCATTTCTATTCGGACAAGTGGATTGAAAAGTCTTACGCTCAACTGAGAAAATAAGAGTATATGAAAAAGTTTGATTTTGTAAATAAGTGGCCGTTCCATTTGGGCGTGATTCTTTTTAGCATTGTTGCTGATCAGCTGACGAAGCTTTGGGCTCTTGGGCGCTTTATGAATGAAACGGGTGCTCCGAATCATGATGTCATCAATATTATTGGCGAACTGGTTCGTTTTCAGCTGGTGTTCAACAAGGGTGCCGCTTTTAGCAGCCGTCCGCAAGACTTGATGCCGTTCTTGCCGCCCTGGATATTCTTCTTGCTTATTTCGATTGTAGCAACCATTGTTCTTTTGTGGTTCTACAAGTCTATCGATAAGCGTGATTGGATGAGTCGTTTGGGCGTCGTCATGATTTTGGGCGGTGCCGTGGGCAACTTTATTGATCGCATGCGCATGCAGATGGTGGTCGACTTTATCGATTGTGATTTCCCTGACTTTATCATGACGCGTTTTCCGACGTTCAATGTGGCGGATTCCTTTGTCACGGTCGGTGTCGCCGTTGTAATCCTTTCGCCGATAATCCTGAAGAAAATCCATCAAGAAATTAAGAACGATAAAGAAGCTAAAACCGAAGCGGCAAAAGAGGAAAAATGAATTATCTCGTAGAAGAAAAACATTCTGGCGAACGCATCGACAAGTTCCTTGTGGGGGTCATGGATAATGTGTCCCGCACCGATATCCAGAAGTTGATTGCCGCTGGCGAAGTCAAGGTGGGGGGCGTAGCATCTCCCAAGAATTTCCGTGTTGAAGCCGGTATGGTCGTGGTGGTCGACAAGGTTCCCGAAAAAGAAGCGAGTACCTTGGAACCCGAAAACATTCCGCTCGATATTGTGTACGAAGACGATGATATCGTTGTGCTGAACAAGCCGCGTAACTTGGTGGTTCATCCGGGTAACGGCGTGCAGAACGGCACGCTTGCCGCAGGTTTGCTGTATCATTTCAAGGAAAATTTGTCTGCGGTGAACGGCCCGTTACGCCCGGGCATTGTCCATCGACTGGACAAGGATACACCAGGGCTTATGGTGGTGGCCAAGAATGATGCCGCCCATAGGCATTTGGCTCACCAGCTGGAAACCCGCACGCTGCACCGCACCTATAATGCCCTGGTGTGGGGGCATCCCCGCGACTTGGAAGGTACAATCGATGCCCCCATCGGGCGTAACCCCAAGAATCGCTTGAAGATGGCTGTTGTTAGCGATGGCAAGCCGAGCCGCACGCACTTTGTGGCGAAGAAGTTCTTTGCCTTTGCGACGCTTCTGGAATTGCAGCTGGAATCGGGCCGTACGCACCAGATTCGCGTGCATAGCCGCTACATGGGCCACCCGGTCGTGGGTGATCCGCTGTACGATGGCCGTGATGGTTGCTTGAACCGCGTATCTCCCTTGATGAAGGATGTCGCCGCGAAGGTCCTTGAAATTGCTCCTGCCCAGCTTTTGCAGGCCGTGAAAATTGAACTGATTCACCCGACCACGGGCAAGAAGATGAAGTTCAAGGTTCCGCTCGAAAAGCCTTTCGAACAAGTTCTTAAGCTCCTCAAAAAGGAATGCCCGGCTGAAGCTCCTGTCTTTGATGACGAAGATGAAGGCTTCCGCGATTTCGATCCTGAAATGCGCTTTAGCGAAGGTTACGAATCGGATGAAGAAAACAGCGAATCGCTGGATGTGTTTGACGAAGGCGTATTCCCGGAATTGAAGGAACGCAAGACGCGCGCCCAGCGTTTCGCCGAACGTGCCGCCCGTGCAGCTAATCGCAAGGCGAAAGCGGCTGAACGCAAGCGTATCAAGCAAGAAAAGGCTGCCCGTAAACGCGGCATTGCTCCCGAAGATTTTGTTCAGCCCGGTTACGAACCGACCATCGATCCGGATTTATTATAAACTCGACCGAAGATTAAAAAGGCTCCCTTTGGGGAGCCTTTTTTAGTTTATATAGATTTTGGCTATCGCAGCGGGTATTCCTTGAAGTCCTTGACGCCGAATTCCTTGCGCAGGTAATCCCAACGTACCAGGCGGTTCTTCCAGTAATACTTACGGTACAGGCGGCGTGCGACGCGGCTTGTTAATTCGTACGGAATCGTGTGGTGGTCATCGGCCACGCTTTCCATCGAAATACGGAAGTCCAGTTCGCCGTTCACGACATCGACTGTTTCGCCGACTTGCACATCAGGAATGTGGCTTACGTCGACCATGGTGGCGTCCATGCACACGCGGCCAAGAATCGGGCAGAGCTGTCCGCGAATAAATACGAAACCCTTGTTGTATTCGCCGCGCAGGTAGCCGTCGCCGTAACCGATAGCAATCGTTGCGATTCGGGTCGGCTGTTGGGCCATCCAGTAACCGCCGTAGCTCACGGTTTCGCCGGGCTTTACGTCGTGGATGTGGCGAATGGTAGACTTGATTCTCATCACCGGCTTGATCGGCCAAGGAGACGGTGCAGCACCCATGCAGTTGTAGCCGTAAAGGGCAAGCCCCGGGCGTACCATGTCAAAGTGGCTTTCGGGGTGGGTGAGGGTTCCTGCCGAGCTGGAACAATGGCAAATCTCGGGGCGCAGTCCTTCGGCTTCCAAAACGTCGACCAGGCGCGTAAAGCGCTGGATCTGGATTTCGGTCTTCGGATTCCCCGGCATGTCGGCGGTGGCCAGGTGAGTGAACATGCCTTCAAAGTGCAGGTTCTTGAGGCTTAATGCCGCGCGGATGTTGTTAAAGTCTTCGGCATCAAAACCGTAGCGGTTCATACCGGTATCGATCGCGAGGTGGGCCTTGCAGGTTGTTCCCGTATCGCGCAGGAACTGGTCGAATGCCATGGCGGTACGAATGTCCGTAATGGCCGCGGTCAGCTGAAATTCTACGAAATAGGCAAAGTCTGCCGGAGTGCAGGGACCAAGTACCAGAATCGGCAGGTCCATGCCGTACTGGCGAAGCAACATGCCTTCGCTAATGTGGGCAACGCCCAGGTAGTCGGCACCGCCAAATTTAGCGGCAAATGAGCAGGCGAGGCTTCCGTGACCGTAAGAGTCTGCCTTTACAGGCAAAAGGATCTTCGTATTGGCCGGAATCTGGCTCCTGATAAATTGAATATTGTTGCAGAGTGCGTCTAAGTTGATTTCAATCCAGTTCGGGCGCGCAATTTTATTTAAATCCGGGGGAGTAGCTAAAAGTTTCATGATGTGTGAAATATAGGTAAGTCCCTTTGATTTGGTTACATGTTTGTAAGAAAATTGTCCATTTTCTAGGCGTTCTTATTCCAACGTGGAATAAATCAAGTTGAATTGTTTTTTGTAAATCGGCGAACGTTTAAAAAAATCTTAAATCGTCCGCAATCCTAGTCGTGGAGCGGAATCTGTTATTTTGTCTGAATTTACAATTGTGTCGATGAAAATTTGTTTACCGATTCCGGTGCATCCTTTTGTTTTTTTTGTTTGTAGTTTTCCAATGAAGAAAGAAATATGTTATTCTAATTCCGAATAAAGGAACGGATATAGAATAGGTTATAGATAAATTAATTCCTTTATTCTGTCGTTTTGATTCCCTGACATATAAGGCTTTGTGTAATGGGCTTGCTTTTAAAGTCCCGTTCCGAAGTCTACACTAAGGCAAGTACAAGGCCCCTGTCAAAAGGGGAGTGTCCCTGCCTATACCCTAAAACAACATCCATCTAAACCCTGTTAAAGGGAGGATAAAATCATGACAGCAGTAATCCAAACACCGGAATCGTTCATCGCTTCCTTGTTGCCGGATTCCGACAAAAAGATGGTGCGCATTGCAGGCGTATCGCTTTTGGTCGCGATTCTCTTGTGCTTCTGGGCGGCGGCGTACGAGGTGGTTATTAACGATTCCATTTTTGTGGATACGCCAACCACCGAAATAACAGCAACCATGAACATCATCGACAAAAAGGAGGAAAAAAAGCCCGACAAGAAACCAGAACAAAAACCACAAAATATCCAAAGCAAAAGGCCTGGTACTGGTGGGAAACCCGTAGGGCAAGGTAAGCCTCGATCCCCGCTCAACCGTGGCGTTATTCATGCGCTAGAAGCACAAACTGCAAATGCTTCGGCCGCCGCTTACGACTTGATCAAGCAAAGTTTTGCCAAGGATATCGACAAGGTCCTCAAGAATACGAATGGCTTGCAGGTTACCGGAAAAACAAAAATTGGCGAAGTCCGTGGAAAAGTAGAGGGCGGCTTTAACCAAGGCATGTTTGCCGGTGGCAGCGGCGGTATCGGCGACGATATCTCGAACCTGGTCAGTGGCTCTGCCGGAGCTATATCGACCAAGGCAATGGGAAATATAAAGGCTCCCAAGGATACCGATATCGAGTGGGGTTCCGGTCCTTCATCCCGTTCTGCTGCAGATATCATGAAGGTCGTCCGTCAGCGTACTCCGGGACTTCGGCATATCTATAATAAACACCTCAAAAAGAAGCCGGGGTTCCAAGGAAAGGTGACGCTCAAGTTCACGATTGCGCCGGGTGGCGAAATCATCAGCATTTCGCTGGTGTCGTCCACGACGGATTACAGCGAATTCGACAATGAAATTAAGAAATCTGTCGGTCGCTGGACATTCAGCAAGGTGAAATCGGGCAATACAACCGTGACAATCCCGTTCACGTTCACCGAATAATTTTTGGTTCATTTATTTATCCTCGCTCCGTAAAGGGGCGGGGATTCTGTTTTTTCTTGCTGAAATGGAGTTTACTATATTTTTACATGTAAATAGGAGTATAAAAATGACTGATCCTCGTGTTACAAAGTTAGCTGAAAACCTTATTAACAACGCTATTGCCCTTAAGGCTGGCGAAAACATTCTTATCGAAACGACCGACACTCCCGACGAAGTCACGACTGAGCTCGTGAAGGCTGTCGCCAAGGTGGGCGGTAACGCTTTTGTGCACAATTACCGCGGCCGTGTCCGTCGCGAAATGATCAAGTTTGCGACCATCGAACAGATGCAGCTGCA
This sequence comes from Fibrobacter succinogenes, assembly GCA_902799745.1. GTDB lineage: Bacteria > Fibrobacterota > Fibrobacteria > Fibrobacterales > Fibrobacteraceae > Fibrobacter > Fibrobacter succinogenes_Q. The sequence continues at coordinate 18,041 of CADCBQ010000032.1, forward strand.
GGCTGACCTCGCAATGGCCGAAATGCAGAAGATGCAGGCCTACATCGCCATTCGCGGTGCCGATAACGCTCTTGAAAATTGCGATATCAATGGCCGCCAGATGCTCAACTACCGCAAGATCAACGAAGACGTGCTCAATTATCGCGTGAATAAGACTCGCTGGTGCGTGCTTCGCTGGCCGAACCCCTCCATGGCGCAGGGGGCCAAGATGAGTTCCGAGGCGTTCGAAGATTTTTACTTCGAAGCATGCCTTGCCGATTACCCGAAAATGGCAAAGGCCGCGCAGAACCTCGTGGACCTCATGAACCGTACCGACAAGGTGCGCCTTGTGGCAAACGGAACCGATTTGACCTTCAGCATCAAGGACATTCCGGCCATTCCGTGCTGCGGCAATATGAATATCCCCGATGGCGAAGTCTATACCGCACCGGTCAAGAACAGCGTGAACGGCGTGATTCACTACAATACGCCGACCCTTTACGATGGCAAGTACTTCAGCAATATCCGCTTGGAATTCAAGGACGGCAAGATTGTGAACGCCACTTGCGAATCGGGTGACAACGTGGCCCTGAACGCTCTCTTCGATACTGACGAAGGTGGCCGCTATGTGGGCGAGTTCGCTATCGGCTTCAACCCGTTCGTGAATGCCCCCATGTGCGACATTCTGTTCGACGAAAAGATTGCCGGCTCTATCCACTTTACGCCGGGCCGCTGCTACGAAGAAGCCCCGAACGGCAACATCAGCGCTATCCACTGGGACCTGGTGCTCATCATGCGCCCGGAATACGGTGGCGGCGAAATATGGTTCGATGACAAGCTCATCCGCAAGGATGGCATCTTCGTTGTCGATGAACTCAAGTGCTTGAACCCGGATCAACTGGGTAAGTAAAAACTCATAAGGAGGAGAAACAATGATTCAAAAGACATTATTGATTGCAGCATTGTTCTCGATACCATGCCTTGCTGTAAATGGCAATATGGCTGGTGAGGGAACCGCAGAAAGTCCTTGGCAGGTCGCTGATTACGAAGACCTTAAGGCTGTAGGTATTGGTGACTACAGCATGAACGGTCATTATGTGTTGACTGCCGATATCGATGCGTCTGCTTCCCGGAACGAAAAGAATGCCGCCGATTCCACCGCCGGTTTCCAGCCGATAGGCATAGCGTACTATGGAACAGAGCAGTCTTATTTTGGCGGCGTATTTGACGGCGCGGACCATACCATATCGAATCTTTATTCGATGTCGACGGATACTCGTTCAACGGCCATGTTTATGGCTGTAGGCCCTAATGGTGTTGTCAAGAATCTGAAAATGTCCGATTGCTTTATTTCGGTAAAGTTTGTCTGGGCAGCTGGCTCTGTGGCCGTAATGAATTTTGGCTTGATTGAAAATGTTGAGCTCAAGCGTGATACGGTGCGCGCCCCGGTTAGTACGGGTGGTGTTGTGGGTATTAATGAAAACGGTATCATTCAAGATGTAGACTTTAGTGGCGTCGTTTATGGCATTAATGATCGTGTAAGTGTCGGCGGTATTGTCGGTAGCAATACCGGAACAAAATCGGTTATTCGTAACGTGAAAGTCGATGCCGACATGCGGTCTACTTATTACGGACAAAAACTTGGTTTAGTTGCCGGTGACAATGAAGGCCTAATTGTTTCTGCTGAAATCAATGGAATTCTTGAACATGGAAACCGTTATCTGGGCGGTGTGACCGGATATAATACGGGAACGATTGATTCGTGTGTTTCTCATGGTTCAATTTATTCGATGAATGAAAATTCGGCTGGCCTGGTTGGGTATAATAGCGGAACCATCAAGAATTCCAGTGTCGATGCCGATACTGTTTTTGGTGAATACCGTGGTGCGGCTGGTTTTGTCGGAACGAACGATACGACTGGGGTCATCGAAAACGGCTTTGCCAAGACGAACGTCCATTCCGATAGTTCTGGCGGTTTCGTCGTTCACAATGCTGGTATCATCAAGAATTCCCGTATGGAAGGCACGGTTTCTGCCGATTCTTTCCCTGGGAGACTTGTGTCTGGTTTCGCTTTGAACAACGCTGGCACTATATTGAATTCGTATTCGAAAGCAAATGTTGATGCGTTCAACAATTTGGCAGGATTTGTATTCCGCAATAGCGGCAAAATCGATAGTTGCTATGCGACAGGCCATGTGAATAACGGTAATAAGGGATCCGGTGATACTTATGGTGGCTTTGTCGGTCAAAACGACTCTACCGGAATTATTTCGAATAGTTTCGCAAGCGGGGAAGTCGTTGGTGGCATGCATGCTGGCGGCTTTGTGGGAGTAAATAAAGGAAAAATTCTCAATTGCTATGCGACGGGTGATGTGCATTCGTATTCTGTTTTTGGCGGCTTTGTCGGCGTGAACAAGGGCAATATCTACTATTGCTATGTGACTGGATCTCTTGAAAAAATCACAGGTTATGATGTGTCGTATACAGCGGGCGGCTTTGTCGGTTCCAATGAAGGTCAAATCAATAATGCCTATGCTACGGGAAATGTCACCAGTGAATACACAGGCGCTGGTTTCGTTTCGAGTAACAGTGGAACCATTTTGAATGCCTATGCTACGGGAAAGGTTTCTGGTAAGGTTGAACCTGCTGGATTTGTCGGTACGAATAGAAAGAATATCGAAAACGTATTCTTTGCTGGAAAGACTGTTGCAAGCGGCGCTGAACTTTATGGTGCCGGCTGCTTTGTGGCAGGAAACGACGGATCTGTAAAAAATGCCCTTTACAATAAGGATGGCTGCGGGTTTGGAACGGATTCAACGGTAGACGGCGTTGCGTTTACTGAAATGAAGAATGCTTCTCTATACAAGAACTGGACTGATTTCGACAAGTATTGGACTTTGAACGATACGATGTCGTATCCGCAGCTTTTGTTTACCGCGGGCGTTCTTCCCGATATTCCTATTGACGATCCTCCTATAAAGGTAAAGTCCAACATGGTCGTAGCGAAGGGCGCAAATGGACTGAAACTGTATGGAAATCGCCAGAACCTGCAGGCAACGGTAACGCTTTCCCGTTCGGGATTGACAAACGTCAAGGTCTACAATTTGAAGGGTATCCTGCAGAAGACCGTGTCTTTGGGCGATCTTCACGAAGGTGTGCATCAAGTGAATTTGAATGGTGCTGTTGAAGCTCGTGGCGTGGCGTTGATCGTTCTGGAACAGAACGGCAAGGCTCTGTCGAAAACCCTACTTCGCTAGTTTGAACTTGCTGTAAAATTGCTGAATACAAAAAAGCCGTCCTTTGTGGGACGGCTTTTTAAATGTTTTTCGCTAAAGCGAAAGTTGCGCAGTCGCGCAATCTTTCGAATTACACACCCTTAGCGAGAATCTCCCCAATCTGCACGGCGTTGAGAGCAGCGCCCTTGCGGATCTGGTCACCGGTGAGCCACAGCGTGTTGCTGTTCTCGTCGGCGAGGTCCTTACGGATACGGCCTACGAACACGTTGTCCTTGCCGGCGCTTTCGAGCGGCATCGGGTACACGTAGTTCTGCGGATCGTCCTTGAGGGTCACGCCCGGAGCGTTCTTCAAGGCATTGCGGATTTCTTCGACAGAAACCGGACGTTCCGTTTCGAACCACACGGATTCGGAGTGGGAACGCAGCGAGCTCACGCGCACGCAGGTGGCGCTCGTACGAACGTCAGAATGCATGATCTTGCGAGTTTCGTTGTACATCTTCATTTCTTCCTTCGTGTAGTCGTTTTCCGTCATCTTGTCGATCTGCGGAATCACGTTGTAGGCGAGCTGGAAGGGGAACTTGTTGATGTGCGTCGTCGTACCGGTTTCAAGGATGTCCTTGTACTGCTGCTTGAGTTCTTCCATGGCGATGGCACCAGCACCGCTAGCGCTCTGGTAAGAAGAAATGTGGATCTTCTTGATGTGGGAAATCTTTTCAATCGGGTTCAGGACAACGACCATCATGATGGTCGTGCAGTTCGGGTTGGCGATGATGCCCTTACCGCCGTTTTCAGCCTTGTAGAGCTTGATGTCTTCGGGGTTCACTTCAGGCACGACCAGCGGGACCTTCGGGTCCATGCGGAAGAAGCTCGTGTTGTCCACGACCACGGCGCCGTTTTCGACGGCGATCGGAGCGAATTCCTGGGAAATCGCTGCACCGGCGGAGCTGAGCACCAGGTCGACACCCTTGAAGGAGTCCTTGTTCAGGACTTCACACTTGAGGGTTTCGCCCTTGAACTTGAATTCCTTACCTGCGCTACGTTCGGAGGCGAGGAGCTTCAGGCTCTGCAGCGGGAAATTGCGCTCTTCGAGGATGGAGAGAATTTCTTGGCCTACGGCGCCGGTTGCGCCCATAATGGCTACGTTGCGAATCATAATTAACCTTTATTGTTCGGTTTGTTGTTGATTGTTTGTTTGTAAAGCTTCAGTGGCATTCCAGAATCGCTTCAGGTAGATTTTCATCTGACCGATCTGGTCTCTGGATTGCTTGTATTGAATCAGCTGCTGTTCCGGATTTTCCTGGAGCGTGTAGCTGTAAAGCGCGTATGCGGCAAGACGCACGCATTCGCTAGCTTGGATCAGTTCCTTATGCGCATCGCTCGATTCATGCGGGTGGAATAGACCGAGAACTTTCTTGTTCAAGGCGACCGCATTGTTGTTGATGGCAAGTGCCTGGTTGCTGCGCGTTTCGCGTTCGGATTCCGAAATGCTGGAGGGCAGGGTGCCAAAGGCATCCATGGCGTTCACGACATCGTTCATGCGCTTGATGACGGTTTCAGCATCGACCAGGTAGCTGTCGAGTCTACTCAAGTCCTTATCGTCTTTGCTAGACTTTCCGGCTTGTGCGGCAACGTGCACTCGATGGCTTCCACCGGCAATTGCGCTCGGCTGGAATTGTTCACCGTCACCGTTTTGGAACGAGGCGATGTAGTCCTGGTACTTCATGTTCATCGCGGCGATTTCTTCGGCGGTGTAGTCCGAGGTCGGAATGAACGTCGGACGATCCCAGTAGGCGATACCCATAAAGGCCGACAGCATAAAGACGGCGAGGAATACGTTCGCGGCCCTAGCTGCGCGGTCATCGAAGCGGATAAAGCTTATGATGGCGAAGAAGAACAGGCTTGCGAATGAAAGCAAAAGTCCGCCGTCGCAGTTGTAGGCAATGAACGAATTCTTCGCGAAGAAGAAGATGCAGTCCATGGCTACAATCAGGAACGACAAAAACACGCCCATCATAATTTTGGTGCGTGTTTCCGCAGACACGGCCATGAGAATTGCCGTAAAGGTGATGCCCAGGGGGAGCACCATCATCAAAGCGATATCTGCAATTTGCTGGTTCATTTTTTAGAACGGCAGGTCGTCGTCGACGCCTTCCGGTGCCGGAGCATCGTAAGCGGGGGCGCTAGCCTGGTTAAAGTTGTTGGACTGGCTGTAGGAGTTGCCTCCCTGGAAGTTGCCGCCGTTCTGGCCGCGCGGCGTCAAAAGCTGGAAGGTGTCCAGGTTGACTTCGGTGCTGTAACGCTTCTGGCCGGTCGTCTGGTCGGTCCAGCTGCGGTTGGTGAGCGAACCTTCGACATAAAGGGTCATGCCCTTGTGCACGCCGAGGGTTTCCATCGTGTCTGCGATTTTGCCCCAACCTACGATGTTGTGCCAGTCAGTCTGTTCCTTCTGTTCACCATTGTTATCACGATAGCGACGGCTGGTGGCCAAGGAGAACGATACGCGCTTGCGACCAGTTGCGCTTGCGCTAATGACGGGGTCCTTGCCGATATTGCCGATAAGCATCACTTTATTCAAATAAGCCATAATTAATCCTATTTTATTTTTTTTGTCTGTGGCTAAAAATAAAAAAATCCAACTGTCATTTTGTGCCAATTTGTGAATTTTTGGCGTTTTGCAAACATTGTTTGACATTTTCCGCATTCTTTAGCCTCGCATTACTCCTTTTAATTATATTTCGTGAAAGTATGACTACTTTAGCACTTTCACATTTTGAAAAAGTTTTCCCCGCAAATCTCAAGGGCAAGCGTCTTGGCGCGGTCCTGCACCCGGCATCGGTTCTCCCGGATTTGCACTATACCCTCGATTTACTCAAAGAATACGACGGCAAACTGTTTAAGCTTTCTGCCCTTTTTGGCCCGCAGCACGGTATTAAGGGACACACCCAGGACAACATGATCGAATGGGAAGGTTATACCGACCCCGAACTGGGTATTCCCGTTTATAGCCTTTACGGCGAACACCGCGAACCCACTGCCGAAATGCTTTCCCACGTGGACATGATGCTCGTGGACTTGCAAGACGTGGGAGCTCGTTACTACACGTTTATCTGGACGCTGTTTCTTTGTATGAAAGCCTGCGAAAAGGCCGGAATCCCCGTGATTGTGGTGGATCGTCCGAATCCGATTAACTGCGTAGACGAAGAAGGCCCTGTGCTTGATTTGAACTACACGAGTTTCGTGGGACTCCACAGCATCCGTACGCGCCATGCAAAGACCATTGGTGAACTCGCTGTCCAGTTCAAGGAAGAACGCTTCCCCAAGTGCGAACTCTATGTGCTCGGCATGGATGGTTACGACAAAAAGATGTGGTACGATCAGACGGGGCTCCCGTGGATTTTGCCGAGTCCGAACATGCCGACTCTCGATACCGCCATCGTTTATCCGGGCATGTGCCTGTTCGAAGCGACCAACGTGAGCGAAGGCCGCGGTACTACGCGTCCGTTCGAAATTTTCGGCGCTCCGTTTATCGATGCCGTCAAGCTTTGCAAGTACATGAACGACCTCAAGCTTCCGGGCGTGTATTTCCGCGAAAATTATTTCCAGCCCACCTTCCACAAGGGGGCTGGCCAAATCTGTGGCGGCGCGCAGATTCATGTGCTCAACCGCGACAAGTTCCGCAGCTTTGATATGGCCGTAAAGCTGTTGCAGTACATCTTTAACGAATATCCGAAGGATTTCGCCTGGAAACAGCCGCCTTACGAATATGAATTCAAGAAATTGCCTATCGACATTCTGCTCGGTAACGGCACATTCCGCAAGGAATTTATCGAAAGTAGCATTTAACCCACAAGAAGGAGACACGCTATGATTCAACAATCAAACGGAAAATTTGAAATGCCGGCACTCCCGTATGCAGCGGGCGACCTGGCTCCGGTTCTCAGCCAAGAAACCATCGAATTCCACTACGGTAAGCATCTGCAGACTTACCTCAACAACTTGAACGCAGCCCTTCCGGGCAGCGCTTTCGAAGGCAAGACTGTCGAAGAAATCGTCAAAACGGCCGAAGGTGGTGTGTTCAATAACGCAGGCCAGTTCCTGAACCACTACATGTATTTCATGCAGTTCAAGGCTCCGTCTGCCGGCAACGTTCCGACGGGCAAGATTGCCGACGCCATCGCTCGCGATTTCGGCTCCTTTGAAAAGTTCCAGGAGGAATTCCAGGCGAAGGGCGCAGGCCTCTTCGGTTCCGGCTGGGTTTGGCTCTCTGCCGATGCTTCGGGCAAGCTTGTCATCACACAAGAAGGCAACGCCCAGAACCCGCTCACCAAGGGTCTCAAGCCGCTGCTGACCTTCGACGTGTGGGAACATGCCTACTACATCGACTACCGCAACCGCCGTCCGGATTACCTCAAGGGTCTGTGGCAGATTGTGGATTGGGACGTGGTCAACAACCGTCTCGGCTAATCTCAAAACAAGTGTAAATGAAAACCGCTGGTCGTTGAACCAGCGGTTTTTCTTATAAGTAATTTGGTTTAGGAACTTACTGCTTGGCAGGCACGAATCCGTCGGTCGTCAAGAGTTCCATGGTTGCCTGGCGGGCGGCGGTGATGCCGGGGCCATTGCCCAGGGGCATGGGGTTGTTCCAATTCACGGAACCCTTCCATACGGGCTTCTTTTCTTCAATAGAATACAGCACCAGTTCTTCATCGAAACTGTCGAGAGCTGCGTTGTACAGGTTCACCTTGGTGAAGTTCTGGACCAGCAGGTAGTCGGCGTTCTGTTCCTTGGCGTAATCAAGAACCGGATTTTCGCTGAGCGAAAGCGAACTCTTGTCCTGCACGTAGGCCTTGGCTTCGACGCCGTGAACCTTCAGGGAGTCGGCCACGGTGGTTGCAACCTGGTTTGCGAAATCGGCCACCTGCTTGTGGGATTCGGAAACGACGACAACAGTCTTGCCCTGCAGCGGGTGTACCTTGTCAAAGTTGGACATTTTCTGAATTGCGGGGGCGCAAGAGCAAAGCAGAAGTGCAGCGAATGCGAGTAACAGTAATTTTTTCATTATTTCTCCTCTTTTAAGATTGAATTTTCATGAAAGTCTTTGATGATTCCTTTGACGAGCTCGCTTTGGGCCCAAAGGTTCATGCCTGTCGTTTTCAAAACCGCTTTCCAAACGACCTTGCCGTTGTTGCAGTCGTACATGATCGAAGTGTATTCGACTTCGCTGGAATTGCCCACGATCATGCCGGTGGAAGCGTCGTACTGGGTGGTTTGCGACTTGCCCGAAACGGTGGTTTGCAACAGGTAGGAATCTTGGCATTCGCCCATGAGAGTCTTGGGACTAACCGGTTCCAGGGCTAGAGCCTCGTTCTTGCGGTATTCGATTTCAAGATTGTTCTTTTGACCGTATACATTCCATAGGGAATCGAGCTTGTTGGTGTATTCGGTGTAGGCCTTTTGTTCATCGACAAGAATCCAGAGCTTCTTGCCGTTGATGTCGAGGCCGGGTACGGAGTTACGCTCAATTTGAGTTCCTGCGCAGGCGGCAAGAATCAGGCCGAGCGATAAAGCCAAGAGAGAGAATGTTTTTTTACGCATAGTTTAAATGTAGTATTAGTTGGTTAGTTTGTCAAAGATTTGTAATACAACCGATTATTCATCCGGGTTTTCACGTTCGATAAGCCCGTTCTCGCCTCGGAACATTTCTTCCCATTCGTAGTTGTTGCCGTCTTTGCATTTGAAATAGTATCCTTCGGAGTAAGTTTCGCACAAACTCGAAGGAGTCGATTTCGCAATTTTGGTCTTGTACATTGTTTTGCAGTGGACGGTGGTATCGCTGGCGAGCATATACGGATAAGAGGTGCTTGCTTCAGCTTGTGCGCTGTCTTGCGCGATTTTTTTCTGGATGGGAATATACTTGTTGTCTATGGTAGAATATTCCTGCTGAAAGATCGTGTCACCTTCCAGCTTATTAAATGCTCCTGGTGAATACGTGCATCCGTTATCGCAAGTATACACGTTGACGGTTCTGTCGTAATCTTGGCAGACGGGCTGAACAATGCCGTATAAAGGCTCATATTCTCCCATTTCGGCAACGGTTTGTTTTAAAGAGGGCTTACTTGAAGGGCACCACGATTTGTGTAAGTAGCTTGAATCCTTGCAGTGAACATTTGGGAATGTGCTTAGCGTGTAGGGATATTCGCTGTTCATGCTAGATGACGATTCCGCTTCGCTAGACGATTCGGGTGCGGCTTCGGAGCTGCTGGAAACTTCGTCAAAAGATTCGCTCGAGGGAATCGCTTCTTCTTCGGAAGAACTGGTGGGGGCGGTTGCTTCGGAATCGCTGGATTGTGGATCCGGAGTTTGCGTTTCTTCAGCTGCGTCGCTAGGAGTGATTTCGCCGGGATTGTTCGGAATGACGGGGGCGCTGCTGTTTGAGTCGCTGTCGCAACCGGCCCAGAAGATAGCGGCAATGCATAAAGCGAGCTTGCGCTTGCACTTCCTGATAGACATATTGTTCTCCTTTTTTTCTTAATATACCTTAAAATAGGCTTTCTTGCAAACGAATTAATCCAAAACTTTGGACAAATTGTAAATAAAAAGGAGTAAATCACGCTTTTTTGTTTATATTAATAGGGAAATGTTTATCCATTTTGAGGTGTGGCTATGGACAACGAATTGACGCTTTTGATAGGGAAGGGGGAAAAGATCCTTTATGCCGGAAAGCCGGACAAAAGGTGTTTTATTTTTGAATGCATCTTCAATCCGCTGCTCCCGTTTGCGGCTTTGTGGGGCGTTTTTGACATGTTCTTTATCGGGGCTGCATTCTCTTCGGACAAGGCAGGCGAGGCCACCTTCTTTATTATCCCGTTCATGGCGCTGCACATGATGCCGGTTTGGCTTTACCTGGGCGGGGCGCTGCTTTCGTTTAGGCGGTACCGCAATACGGCCTATATTGTTACCGACAAGGGTATTTACGCATCCGGCGGCATCTTCGCCAGAACATACAAGTCCAAACCGTTTGCGGAACTATCCCATGTGGACCTGCACCGAGGCATTTTTGACCAGTGGTTTGGCGTGGGCGACATCATTACGACCTCTGCGCAGGCCAATCCCGCCACGCTGAATGGGCGTAGGACTTCTACCAACGCGGGCATTTCCATTGACAGTATCGCCAATTACGCGGAAGTGTACAAGCTCGTGAAACAGCTGCAAGAAGACATCTACACCGACGTGATGTATCCCAATGATTTGCGTCCTTCAGAAAATCACGGGTATAAGTCGAAGTATATGCGCTAAGGCTTGATGGTTATCGGGGTTCCGTCCTTGACTGCGGCGTATATTTCTTCGATTTCGTCGTTGGTGACGGCGATGCAGCCGGCAGTCCAGTCTTTCCACTTGTGCCAGAACTTAAAGAGGAATGCGGGAACCTTGTTCGGGTAGCCGTGAATCATGATGTCGCCGCCGGGTTCGTAGTTGCCAACTTTTGCGGCCTTGATTTGCTCCGCGTTCGGGTACAAAATCTTCATCGACAAATGAAATTTGCTTTTGGCGTTGTGCCACTCGATGGTGTAATTGCCTTCGGGCGTCTTGTTGTCACCGGACTTGACCTTCGCACCCACGGGATTCTTGCCAAGCGAAATCCTGTACGTCTTGACGATGTTCTCGCCGTTGCGCAAGTGCATTTGGCGTTTCGCCTTTTCTACGAGAATGTTGTCGATGGGTGAGGAGAGCATGACTTGAAATGTAGTGATAAAGGTCTTTCTTTATTGGATTTGATTTATTCTAATTTGTTCGGCAACGATTTGTTTTTAAAAGGCCAGTCTAAAAGTAGGTCTTGCAGGTTTTTTGACTTTTTCCATCGCCTAAATGATTTTATGCATAAAAGAGTAAATGCTCCAATTGTAAACCAACTTAATAAAACGCTTATAGAAAGTATTTTGGTATCAATGTCGGGTTTTGCGATGCTGATTATACAATGAAAGAATAGCGCTATTTGGAATATAATAATACTCCAAAAAAGAGAGTCTTCTTCAGGCTTGTCTATTCCACGAAAACTAAAGGGCTTTGTTATTATAAGTGGATTGTCTTTTATTGATTTTGATTTCAGAATTGCAAACGTAAGCCAAGAAAAGGGAACGATGCTGATCAGCAGAAAAATTACCACCCTTTTATCGCCCATGTATATTAAATCGACAATAATCGTTTCAATGAAGACAATTATGCTGGCCACTGTAAACAAAAATCTTTTTTTTATATCGCTAGTCATCAAAAATGCCTTGTGAATTATGGGTAATTATAAAAAGAATATAAAAAAAACACCCGGCTTTGAACCGGGCGTTTTGTAATGCTTGTGGATCCTATCGCCGCACCCTTCGACAAGCTCAGGGACCTTGCTGCTTTTGCTCAAAGGGAGCTGAGCGACCGCCCCATACCTCAGAGCGTAGCGACCTCAAAGGCATGGAGTACGCGCCCGCACGTTGCCATTCTTCTGTAGCTCGGAGAATCTTGATATCCATGGTAGTCTAAGGTAGAGTTTTTATCGGAGTCCCGTATCTAGTCGGCTCTTATTTCACAATCTCTATTTCCTAATTGACGAATGGTGTCGATGGAGTAGAACCAATGGTCAATTTCCCCGCAGGGCGTTTCTGGGTTCTCCAGAACGGGATAGTATTTATCACTGTATAAGTTATATCGCACTTGGCTGATGTCGAACATGTAACAATTGTCTAGCGCGATGTTAATCTTTGGAAATTTGAAACTTCCGTTATCGCAAAATCCTTCCATTTCTATGGTAATCGTCTTTATTGGGGTATCTGAGTAGTCATCTATTGATAAACTTTCCCAGAATACGGCTTTGTCCGAAATCGACTTGTACAGGTTCGTATCGAAATAAATGGAATCGTCTTCCCAAATTTTAAGATTCAGCCTGTTCAATTCGGCCGGAATATTTTGGACTCTTGCGTCGAAAACGAGTGTGCTTGGATAAGATAAATCTTCAAAACAGGCACATAAAAAGATTGAGACAAGACTGATTAACCATAATTTCATGTTCTATATCTCCATTGTTTTCCTCTGCTCGTAAAGAGCCCCTATAAGACCTATTTTTGAATATACCTTTATTTATGCGGATTCGCAAGCGGCTTTTATGTTGTCACGAACTTAATCAGTTCTGTATAATCCCCGGAATCGGCGGCATGAAGCGCGTCAATATATTTCTTCCGTAAATCCGTAATGTCGGTCAAGCTGGCATCTCCCCAATAGAGCCGCGGCTCGCCAAGTTGCTGCATGAGCAGGTCGGCCATCAGTCGCGAAATTCTACCATTGCCGTTAGGGAACGGGTGGATTAAAACAAGCCTGTGGTGAAGCCGGACGGCTATTTCCAAGTTGGGGAATGTATGGTTCTCCATCCAGAATTTCACATCATCGAACAACGTCTTCAATTTGACGGGAATTTGGTATGGCGCGACCCCAATGTTTCTTTCCGTCGTTCGGTATTCACCGGCCCATTTCCACACTTGACCGAACATCCGTTTGTGCAATTTCATAAGGAATGTATCGTTTAGAACATCTTGTTGCTTGTGAGTTGCGAGCCACATTTCAGCATCCAAAATATTGCGCGTTTCAAACTCGTTGAGTTCACGCCTAAGCGTTATCCACTTGGGCTTTAACCCTTCGCATTCTTCTGGCGTAAGGGGCGTAGAATTGTCGTCTGATGTAAATATATCGGCCATACCCAAAATATAAATTATGGGCATGTCATAAAATGACAAAATGACGAATGGGGAAAATTTTTACTTGTCCCAAATGCGCCTTATGTTCTTGGCTATCATCTCATCGGCCATGTCCGTCAGGATATGCGGATCATCGGCAAGTTGATTTTCCAATGCCATGTTCGTGTTGACGCTCGATAGGATTGCTTCGGCTTTTTTGTGGGCCTGTCGTTTAATCGTCTCCTGCAGGCTGCTCTTGGGGATAAAACCGTAAACGAAATCGCAGTCAAGGCCTTCCGCGATTTTTTTCATGGTCGAAATCTTGAGGTTGTTTTCGTTGAGTTCCATCTTGGCGATGCGCGGCTGAGAAAGCCCGACGCGTTCCGCAAGTTGTTTTGCGGTCATTCCGAGAGCCCGACGAACGGCGGAAATCCACCCCTGCTTGGGCGGTTGGGCGTCGCGAAGCTGGGCGAGGTTTCCCGTCTTATGGGCAAGAGCCCTGAGCAAAATCAGCCTTTGGTTCATAAAATAACCTATTTGTTATAATATTTTTAGATAATATAATAAATATATTATATAATTTCAATAAAATATAACTTTTTTGCTATGAAACGAAAGATGGCTCTGAAAAAAATACAATTTCCCGCAAAAAAACGCCCAGGCTTTGAACCTGGACGCTCCAATTTTATGAAAAAGATGTAATTTTAGAGGTGGCCCAATGCTATATCCGAACAGGAGCGACGAAATGTGCCTTAAGATGTCTCGTGTAGAATCTGATGGAAAATCTGTTGAGACCAACATTCTTGAACCGGTTATGAATGCCGTTAAGAATCGTTACGAGCATATCCTTAAGGATTTTTACCCATCGTGGGGATCCGTCGGTTTTACAGAACGAAATCTAACTCATAATTTCTGTGCACAGTACGAAGCCTTATCTGATAATGAAGATTTAGTTGTTTGGCAAGAAGCTCCCGTTAAATACACCAAAGAACACGTTGATTCTTTAATTATTGATGAAGACACTGCTTTTATGGTTGAGGCAAAACGGATTATGACCAAGAGCGAGGTCGATTCCATCAAAGCTGACGTAGAACGTATGGAAAAAATCGCAAACACATCCGAAGAAAAACTCAAGGGAATTAAAAATGTCAAACATCTTTATATTGTGGTTGTTGCCGATTTCTGGCGGACAGGAAAAACTGAAAAGGAACAATGTTTAATTGATTTTAAAAGGGAAATGATTGAAAATGGCTTAACTCTACTTGACGAAAAGACGGTTCGTCAAAATCAATCTTGCGAAGAGTACAATCTTTTATGTGCGTTCAAAAAGGTGAGGTAGTTTGTTGTCTATGCGTGTTTTTATAACAGTGCTTTTGTTTTCCGTACTTTGCTCCTTTGCTTCTCACAGGGCAATTGTTGATGCAAACGTACTGAATGTCAGAAAAACTTCTTCTGTAAACTCTGCGGTTATTGAAAAACTTCCAAAAGAAACAGAAGTCTTTGTTGATACGTGCAGCAATGGCTTTTGCAAGATTAAATATGACTCTATTACAGGATACGCAAGTGAAAAGTATCTGGTCATTAAACAGGAACAGGATTCCCCTAAAAAAAGATCTGAAGATGCTTGGGGCTTGCTTGTTTTCGCCTTGATTTGTTTTGTGGTTGCCGAATTTGGATTTAGAAAAAAGATAGGTTGCATTTCTGCGGGTGCTGTAGTTCTTGCATTAATATCAATTTATGTTTTCTTGGATGAGTCTAACATAGAGGGAAAATATAAATTATTTTTATTGTTCCTTGTGGTTGTTGTAGTTGGTTACAGAAATTTCAAAAGTAGGAATCCTCGTGAAAGAGACAATTTTGCGAATGATTTGAAAGATTACTTGATATTGCTTTTAAAATGGCTTGCGCTGCCATTTGAAATTCTGAATGCTTTTTCTGATTCTGTAAAAAAAACTGATAATACAAAATCACAAGCGAAAAAAGATATGGAAAAAATTGAAAAAAAAGAAGTTATGTATTGTAAATGGCATTCCAATGAATTGAATCAAGACTTTTATGGAATGTTTGCAAAGTACACCAGCACATCACAAATAAATAAAATATTTGAACGTCAGTACGGCAAGGGTTCCATACGGAATTCAACCTGTTCAAAAGATTGCCCAAGTTGGTATGAAATTGGCGAGGGAAAAGAAGTTGTGTATTGCAAATGGCATTCCAATGAATTGAATCAAGACTTTTATGGAATGTTCGCAAAGTACACCAGCACATCACAAATAAATAAAACGTTTGAACGTCAGTACGGCAAGGGTTCCATACGGAATTCAACCTGTTCAAAAGATTGCCCAAATTGGTATGGAGCTTAGAAAAGATCTATGTAGGCCTTCAATCATCCTACGTTTCGTTGAGTCAAGCTGTTATTCAAAATAAAAAAGTCGCTTTCTGAAGAGTTTATACTTCGATGCTTATTTTGACATTTAAACTAACTTTTTTAGGGGGACACGAAACAAAAACGCCCAGGCTTTGAACCTGGACGCTTTTGAATTGCTTGTGGATCCTTCGACTTCGGCGCTTCGCGCCTTCGCTCAGGATGACACCTCATACCTCAAAGGCACGAAGTGCCGACCTCACACCTCATTCCTACTTCAGAAACTGCATGTACGGCAGCTTGCTGGCGAGTTCCTGCACCTTGTCGGCGTTGGCCATGAGGGCGGAGCGTGCGTGCCAGGAACCGTCGAGGAACTGGCCGCGGGGGCCGTCGGCAAGCGTGAGCTCGATGGTTTCGTCACCCATCTTGAGCGTGCGGCTTTCGGTGCTGGTGACGAGTTCTTCGCTCGGGTGTGCTTCGATCCAGGCGAGAATCTTGTCGGCCACTTCGTGGCTCACCTTGTAGCAAGGCACGCCGATGGCCACACAGTTACCGAAGAAGATTTCGGAGTAGCTTTCGGCGATGATGGCGCGGATGCCCCAGCGCTTCAGGGCCTGCGGAGCGTGTTCGCGGCTGGAACCGCAACCGAAGTTCTGGTTCGAGACGAGGATGGAGCCGTTCTTGTAGGCCGGATCGCGGAACGGGTGGACCTTG
>CADCBQ010000033.1 GCA_902799745.1 Fibrobacter succinogenes
GGCACGATTGATAGTACCCTGCGGCGTCATGGCGTCCGGGCCTACGTTTCGTGTATCAGGTACTTGCTTAGCAAGCACAACGATTTTAAGACTCATATTTCCTAACTATTGAATTTACGGTTAATGTTTAGTTGGGGTACAAGATAGAAATAATCGCTTGTTCAAAGCGCCGCCAATCACATCTTTTTGCTTGTTAGCGTCTTGTGATAATTCTGTAATATTTCTGTAGCAAACGATTCCGGGCCAAAATGCCACACGGATTGAAAATGCCTAACGGCATTTTTTAGGGGGTATCTCCTTTGATGCCTGAAAAGGGAGAAGCCTCTCCCTGGCTCGCACTTCGCTAGCGCTGTTGCTCACCACCCACTCTGCGGGGACACCCCGCAACGCCCCGTTGCCCTCTGTCTTGCTGAACTCGGTTCAGCATCGGCATTCTATGTCCGAGAATAAAGAGCGCTCCGTCTCTGCCTGCACCGCACGCTCACATGGCCGTTCCGGAATGTTCGCTTTGCGGTCAGGCACTCGACTCCGCTTCTTTCCAGCGGTTACTCTTTTGCAGTTTCGTTGTCCCAGTTCCGCCTGTTGTCATGCTGACGAAGGTCAGCATCGGCAATCCCCGTCCGAGCAAAAAGATGGTTATTCAACCATCACGCAGCGAACGGACGAGCCATATGTTTTATACACATTTTGCGACAAAACCGAAGTTGACGTGCGAGACATAGCTGCAATCGGAGCCCCCTCGTCAGGATACATCTCGGATTCTACCGGATAAAACCACTTTGGCAATGCGTTCAAGGAACATATATGGAACATTGAAGGCGGCTGTTCTTACATTTTCTAAATTCGCTCGTCTTTACTTCACGATTTCCACATACCTGCCCTTGGGCAAATCAGGCATTTCACCGGAGGCGTTTCTGGTGCCTACGGGTTTGCCGAGAATGTTGAAGATTCTGCTTCCGGGTTTGCCGTGTCTCGACTTTTCAAGGTTTGAAATGACGGTGGTCTTTCCGCCAATGGTTATTGTGATTTCGAAGGTGACTTGCTTGTTCCCGTAAACGACGGCCTGCTTCACAACATAAGTTTCCCCGGCCGAGACCTTGTTCGGCATGTGCCCAATCTTGGTCGTCATGCTCGAAAGGTCCACGTTGGAGAATACGATGCTGGAGCCGTTCGGGTCCCAGGTCGCAATTTTGCCGTCCTTGTCGAACCAATGCCCGGTGCTTTCGCCGGTTGTTTTGCTGTTGAGGCTTCCGTCGGGTTCCACTCCGTAGAATTCTACTTTGTCTTCAATTTCGGTGCGCTTGATGCCGAGGATGCTTGCGGCTTCGCTGCCATTCAGGTCGAGCGTTACGGGCGCATAGCTGTCGTTTATTGGGAGCGTTGTCTTGAGCGCGATTTTCTGAACGGTGATTTCGACGGAGCTGCTGGATGCGGGTTCCGACGAACTTGAAATTGGCTCGGAGCAGTTCTCGCCGATGCAGAACGTGAGCGCATCTCCTGGTGTGCCGATGTCGGTAATCTTGAGGCCAGTCTTGGAGCCGTTATACCAGCGGATAGCGGGGTAGGCATCATCTGAAAATTCAGAATAAGTTCCGCTCTTGAAGAACGTGTTGGCTGTGCTGCCTGGGCTTGGCCATTGATCGCCCGGGTTGTCGCTTGATTTGCCTGCGGCGTTCGCGTGCACGATTCGGAGTCCCAGCTTGTCTGCAGCGGAATTGCCTTCAATGGAAAAATCGTAATGCTGCATCAAGAGGCCGCTACCTGCAAGCACCTTGTTGCGGCCCGTGTTGCGTACGTAAGACCACACCAATCCTTCTTGGTTCGGCCTGTTTGGGTTCTTGTAGCGGTAGCAGAATTCTCCGGGCTTGGAGACTTCGAGGGGCGTTATGTTGTTTACGTCGTCGCTGGTGATGTCCACAAACGGAATCCAGCCCTGGTCTGCACGGAAAAAGTCGTTTATCGCCACCGGGTTCAGGTCGTTTGCGCGGTTGCCCATGGTGCAGTAATCTCCGTACCAATAAAGGTCCGGCCAGCCAAAAATCATGTGCCCGCTTTCGTGTACAAAGACGTATATCGAAAACTTGCCTGGCATGTCCGTCATTTGGTGGTGGGTGAGCTTTACGCCGTCGCGCCTTTCGTTGGACCATCCGGAATGGGGCCACAGGCCTTGTCCCCATGTTTGGCCTTCGCCAGCGTACACGATGTTGATGGCCTCGGTAGTCCCGTCCTTGTCGTTGTCGTAACGAGAAAAGTCTACTTGCGAATCAAAATACGCGAACACCTCTTTCATTAGGGAATCGGACCCTGTGTATCCCGGCAGGCTTTCGTACCAAGATTTAGGATGCTTAGCGCGATACCATCCGTAGACTTCGTTGGTGAGGTCCAGTTGCCCGTTTGAAACGTCTAAATAGTAGTCGCGCACAGAACCGTTGCAACCGTCCCTGTTGAAGCCTTCCTTGTTCAGCCATTCCTTGACTTCGTCCACTGTAACGGGGGCGGGCTTGTCCGAAAAATCAACGAGGAGCGTGAGACTGTAGATTTTGCCCTTGGGGGCGGCGTAGTGGCCTTTCGTTTGTGTTGCAACGGCTCTCGCTAAACCGGAACTGGACGCGCTTGCTTTGGATCCGGTGAATGTCGGGCGGGCTTCTTCGGGCCATTCCTGGACGCGCTTCCCCTGGTACACGATGTCGGCAAAAAGCATCGTCGGGAACAACAATAATAAAAGACAAAGCGGGTTAACCCAATTTTTCATATAACACATCCCATGTTTAGTACACCTTTTTCCGAAAATACATTAATTTCGCCCCAAAAGGCCGCTTTTCTTTAAATTTTACGCAAGGGGACTTTGAAATTTCTGCAAAACTATTTGCTTTTAGGTGGGGTAAATCCCTTTTTGCCGGATTTATTTTTGAGAAAGGTTGTGTAGTGTTGGAAAAAGGATGGTATAAGATGTTTGGAATCAATACAAAAAAAATCGCTTGCGTTACCCTTGCTGTGATGGGAGGTTTATTCACTCAAGGGTATTCGCAAGACGTTCTTTATCCTGATATGTTCGCGTTGAGCGATGTTCAGTTGCTTGACGGCCCGTTAAAGGACCGCCAAGATTTGAACGTAGAAACCCTGCTGAGTTACGACGTGGATCGCCTTCTGGCGCCGTTCTACGAAGAAGCGGGCATGCGACCGAAAGCATCCAAGTTCCCGAACTGGGCTGGTTTGGACGGGCATGTGCTCGGGCATTACCTGAGTGCACTTGCGATGCATTACGCTGACAATGACGACATTCAGGTTAAAGAACGGTTGGAATATGTCTTGAATGAACTCAAAACCATTCAGGACCAGAATTCCAAGGACAATAACTTCAAGGGCTACATTAGCGGCGTGCCCAACGGCAAAAAGATGTGGCTCAGCATGAAGAGCGGAAATGCCGGCGCCCAGAGCGGTTATTGGGTGCCGTGGTACAACATCCACAAACTTTACGCGGGCCTGCGCGATGCCTACATTTATGCAGGCTATGAACAGGCTAAGACCATGTTCTTGGCTCTTTGTGATTGGGGCCTTACAATTACGGGCGGCCTCAACGATTCCAAGATGGAATCTATGCTAGGCACGGAACATGGCGGCATGGCCGAAGTCTATGCCGATGCCTACGCGCTCACCAAACAAGACAAGTACTTGAAAGAGGCTAAACGCTGGTCGCACAAATGGCTTTTGAACGCCATGTCTGCAAACAACGATAACCTCACGAACGTGCATGCGAATACGCAGGTGCCGAAAGTCGTGGGCTTTGCGCGCGTTGCCGAACTCACGAATGACGCAACATATGTAAAGGGCTCCGAATATTTCTGGGACCGCGTGGTCAACAAGAGAAGCATTGCAATCGGCGGCAATAGCATTTCGGAACATTTCCCCTCTTTCGATAATCACAAAAAGTATGTGGAAGAACGCGAAGGACCGGAATCTTGCAACACCTACAATATGCTCAAGCTCACGGAACGTCTGTTCAATATGGACCATAGCGCCAAGCAGGCGGATTTCTATGAACGCGCGCTCTTTAACCATATTTTATCCACAATACATCCAAAACATGGCGGGTACGTGTACTTCACTCCTGCACGTCCCCGCCATTACCGCGTGTATTCCAAGGTGAATGCAGCCATGTGGTGTTGCGTGGGTTCGGGCATGGAAAACCCGGCCAAGTACAACCAGTTTATTTACACCAAAGACGGCGACAAACTTTACGTGAACCTCTTTGCCGCATCCATCTTGAATTGGAAGGCCAAGAACGTGCAAATCAAGCAAGAGACCGCATTCCCGAAGGGTGAAAGTTCCAAGTTCACCGTTACCGGCTCCGGCTCTTTTGACATGCAGATTCGTCACCCGTACTGGGTTAAAGAAAACGAATTCAAGGTAATCGTAAACGGCGACACCGTGGTGAAAAAGTCTGACCCTTCGAGCTACGTGTCGGCCGGAAAATCTTGGAAGAGCGGCGATGTGATCGAAGTACTTTACCCGATGTACACGCATGTTGAAGAATTGCCCAACGTGTCTGACTACGTGGCGCTTTTGCATGGCCCGATCGTGCTTTCTGCAAAAACGGGAACCGCTAACCTGAACGGCCTCGTGGCCGATGACGGTCGCTGGAGCCATATTGCCTCGGGCGCGCTCGAATCGCTTGACCAGGCGCCCATGCTTGCAAGCAAGAAAGAAGATATTCCTTCGAAGCTAGAACCTGTGAAGGGCGAACCGCTGCACTTTAAGGCTCCGTACCTGTTTGCAAACAAGAAAGACGGTAGCTTGCTTCTGGAACCCTTCTACGAGGTGCATGACGCCCGCTACATGATGTACTGGATGGTGCTTACGGACCCCTCGATTCTTGAACGCCTAAGAAAGGAACAGGAAGAAGCCTTGGCGCTCGACGAAAAGACGGTGGACAAGGTGGCTCCTGGCGAGCAGCAGCCCGAAGTGGATCACCAGATGAAGACCGAAAATACGACCTCTGGTACGGCAAACGGTGAATTCTACCGCGACGCAGGTAAGTGCAATGCGGGCGACGGCGGCATGATCAGCTACGTGCTCGAAACCAATAGCGAAGATTCCTTGAGCCTGATGGTTCGCTATTGGGGCAACGAAGGCTGCTCCCGTACCTTTGATATCATGATTGACGGCGAAAAGCTCACGACCGAAAGCATCGAGGGCAAGTGGAACAAGAAGGAATTCGTGAACGAAGTCTATGCGATTCCCGATGCCATGGTCAAGGGCAAAAAGGAAATCCGCGTGACGTTCAAGGCGGGTGCCGGCAACATGGTGGGTGGCCTTTATGGCGTGCGCCTGCTGCGCAACAAGCCCAAGCCGGAACCGACGACGTTCGTTGCGAAACCGGTCGCTCGCCCCGATTTGAGGGCCCGCGTTTACGGTGGAGAATTGCAGATTAATGCCGGTACGGCGCTTTCGCAGGGCTATACCGCCAGAATCTTCAGCATGAACGGTCGCCTGGTCAAGTCGGTGGCGCTTGCGGCAGGGCAGTCCAGCTTCAGCATCGGTCTTGGTGACATGCAAAACGGCATGTACATTTTGAAGGTCCAGCGCGACGGCTTTAGCTACGGCACGACGATTTTCAGAAAAGACCGGTAAAATTGAGAACATTTTGCAGGATTTGAGAACATGAATTCTGCAAAATGCTGAGTTTTGTGCTTAAATCTGTTAAATTTTAGTTAATTTAGGATATTTTGTTAATATAGAGCTATATTTACCATATAAAATTTGAGAACATTTTAAAAGTTCTCCGGGATGGATATATGGTAAATTGGGTGAATAAGTTCAAAATGGCGGCCTTGGCCGCCGCTTTGGGTACAGGCGTTGCCTCGGCAGAAAAGACGGTGGTGTTTTTTACGCCGTGGTCGAATACCAATGCGGTCTTGTTCATGAACGGCGATTCCGTGGCGACAATGACTGCGCTAGACAATTACTGTGGTTGGTTCAAGGCGACCGTCGACGCACCCGAAAAGAACTTCAACGTCTACTTCAAGCAGACCGTTGGCCTGAATTACGTGGGTGCCGAAGGCATGGTGACCGAAGAACCTATGACCGCGGGCGAAATATCGCTCGATTCCGTGGCGGCGCTTTCGGACACCATTTGGGTGCAGGGCTACAAGACCGACGTTCCGGCGCAGTTTTCGAGCTACCCTGGCGTACTCGGCGATTGCCCGCTCAAAAAAATTCCCGTGACCGTTTACGACTGGCTGCACGGAACCAAAGGCGACGGCGACGGTAGCGGCAAAAATGGTGACCCCGCAAACGGAGTCAGTGCCGACTTTGGTTCGGGCGGATGTTCCGGCAAGGACAAGGCCGTCACAGGCATGGTCGAATACAATCTCGGCGAAAACGGAGTCCCCGTGCGTGCAGATCCGTTCCCCGAAAAATGCAAGATTACGGAACATCTCGACAGTTGGTTCTTGCCCGAAGTTATCGCCAAAGACGACGAAGGCAACGAATACACCAACATGACTTGCCGCGACCTTTATGTGTCCATGGACGACGAAGGATTCTGGCTTGCTGAAGTTTCCAAAGACCAGATTTCTAAAGGCAACGAGGCCAATTCAGACGGCATGTTCCTGCTGGACGATTTTGAATTTCTCGACGAAGCGAAAACAGTTCCGAACCCTTATTACGACCAATTGAAGGGAACGAAAATTGGAAAGCATAACTTCGGTTATGCCGCAAAAATCCAGGCGACTTTTGAATACGTTCCGGGGCAGTATTTTGATTTTTACGGCGACGACGATGTGTGGGTGTTTATCGACCACCGCCTGGCGGTAGACATTGGCGGGCAGCATGGCCAGGTGGCGGGCGCTGTGGATCTCGATACCATCGGGCAGAATACGGGCGACAAGCTTGTTCCCGGCAAAATCTACGACTTCCATATTTTCTATGTGGAACGTCATACGGGCTCTTCGAATTTCCGCATGCGTACCTCGATTGATTTGCAGGTCGATGCGTCAATCTTCTTGTCGTCGGACAATCGCGACGGCGGCACCACATACGAAGTCTGGCAGATAAACAAGAAGAACAAGCTTTCTTGCAACTTTGATGCAAATTCTACCGAGCTCGATACGACCGGTGGCGTGTCTACCTTCAAGCTTACGGGCGGAAACCTCGCAGGGCCAGAAATTCTGGGCGTTGGCACCCATTACGAAGGTATCAAGATTACGAGCGATTCTACATTCTCCATTGACTCTGCGGCGATTGTTTCTAGCTTTGCGCTTGCCCCCGGCCATTACTTTTTAGAGATCACGCTCAAGGCGGACCCGAGTCAAATGGTGAAGGTCGAAATTACGGTGCCCTCTTATTCTGTGCCGAGTGTTGCGTTTGCAAAAGAAGACTGGACGATTCTCGGTAAAGAGGTTTCGGGCGACACCGCCCAAATTGGCCCCTGGGCGTATGCGACTTACCAGGTGAACATTACCTTCTTTGAAGAATGGGCGAAGGTCAACAATTACAACCGCAAGATTAACCTTTCTTTCTCGAACCCGGATATTGATATTTTAGATACGGTGGGCGGCAAGAAAATCAATGCCGTGACTCTCGACGAAAACGGTCGCGCCACGTTCTACGTACATGCGAATTCCCCTGTGTCGGGCGTGAACCTTACGGCCAAGGGCGCTGCAGCGGGTGTTTCGGTGTGGAGCAACTTGAAATTTGCCGAACCGCCTGCACCCCGTGTAGAACGCGCCATTGTGGTAGATAGAAACGGTGACGGCCGTGCAGATAGTTTGTATGTGCATTTCGAGCGCTCTATCATGGGCAATAGCCGACTTGATTCGATCCAGTTTACCTTTGGCGAATCGTTCCAACCGACATCGAAATTCAAGGTGATAAACGAAACCGATATCGTGATTACGGCTGAAGACATGACCGGCGAAAATTGCAGCAAGAGCGTTTGCGGCTTTGGCAGCAGGCAATTTACGGGCGATGCGTCTGGTGCGTACACGGGAACTTTGAACAATTGGTTCACCTACGAAAACGAAGGCGAAGTAAGCAACTTCTACATCGAAAATGAACCGGTAAGCGATGGCATTGGCCCTATTGTTCTTGCAGCTTCGAAAACCGAAAGCAAAGACGGAAGCAGAATCTTGAACATTACCTTTAGCGAAGCGATTACAGATGAATCGAGGGCGGCCTTTGCCGAAATGTTCGAATTTACCTGCATACGTTCGGGCTCGAATCAGGTACCCGAAAAGCCTGTATTGCAGAGCGGTTTGGGCGCGCAAATGATGCTGGTTTATGCCGTAAGCGAAATGGATGCGGTGCTCCCGAATGCCGGGGACATGATTCGCTTTGCGCCTCGCGGCTCCGCACGTGATTTGGTCGGCAATGCGCCGCATGCCGAAAACCCGTGGGTCGTAATTACCGGAAACCAAGATCTCGGCGTAGAAAATCCAGGCGTAGTCGCTCTTGGCGAAGACCCGTACGACATTATCAAGAATAATTCTGTAACGCAACCGAAACTGATTGCGGGTTCCACGCAGACTGCCCAGCAGATAGCAGATTCACTGGGCGTGCAAGGGACTCTTCTTGATTTCGATATCGCAAAAATCATGGTGGAACAGACGAAAAATTCGGTCGATGCCCTTGACGCCTTTATCAAATCGCGCATAGGGAGCGAAACCGATTACGACACGACTATTACGAGCATTAGCGAACAAGAAGCGCTTGCGCAATTGTTCAACGATATCCGCGTGAATCTGTTAGACACGTCGTACGGATTTAGCGAACAGACCATCAATGGAATCTTGGACGGCTCCATTACCGAAGAAAACTACAAGAACTTTGTGGGCGAACAGGAACTTGGCGTGATTGCGACCATGACCGAAGCCAATATCGATGCAAGCCGCGACACGACCGTTACCATAGGCGGCGTTACGACAGTAACTCAGGGCGACTTGTTTGAATTGATTCGCAGCGGAAAACTGGATGCCGAACTTGCCGAGGCGGGTGTGAGCGAAAAACTGGTCGAGGCGATCAAGCGGGGCGATGTGACCGAATACAACCTCGAAGAATACCGCAGCGGCGAAAAGACGGTTGTGGCCGACAATGCAGTCGAACTTTACTACCGCACGCATTATTTTAGCCAATTTGGCCAGTATGTGGGCGGAACGTCGGGTTCCATCAAGTGTTCCGACAAAGAAGTGTACGGCGACGAAGGCTGCCTCAAAAACAAGGGGAAAGTGTTCCTGGCCTGGAACATGCGCTCCAAAAACGGGCGTTTGGTGGGTACAGGCGTCTATATTGCGCGTCTCGAAGTCAAAATTGTGGTAGACGGCAAGAATACGGTGCACCGCACGCACGATTACCTATGGGGCGTACGCCGCGGAAAATCGGGTTTTTAACTTCCCATTGACATTATGTCAATAGAATCTCCTTTTAGGGGGTTCTTTTTTTTTGCTTAAAAGGTAATTTATAATCAGGTTGTTTGAAAGGTGGAAAAGGAAGGTGTTCTTATGAAGTTTGGTTTTAAGGTCAGGCGTGCCGCCTGCATCGTTTTGGCGGCTACAGCTATTTCGACAGTGAATTCTTTCGCTGTCACAAGTCAGTTCCGCGGTGTGAACTGGGCAGATAAACGCGATAATTTCGTGTCAGACGTGCTGGTGCTTTCGGGCATGAGCCTGTCGGACAATTACCAGTCGGCATCTGTGGTGGCAGACCGCGTTATCGGGCAGTTCCAGGAGCTTTTCGGCACCAACAGCGTGCGAATTCCGGTGAACGAACCCACGATTCTCAAGTTCTGGGATACCTACACGGGCGTTATCGACATGGGTCTTTCCAAGGGCCGTATCGTGATGGGTTACTGGGGCCCCGCACAGCCTTCGGGCCCGAAGAACATGAATGATTGGTGGAGCATGTGGGCAAAAATCGTCGAAAAATACGGCGACCACCCGAATGCCTACTTTGAAATTTTCAATGAACCGCACATGTACAGCAAAACGGAACTGCGCGACCTTTACGCCCAGTGGCTGAGCAAATTCCCGAATGTGCCGCGCGACCATATTCTGCTTGACGGCTCGGGCCTTGCGTGGAATGTGCCCGACATTGCCGACGACCCGCGTTTTGAAGGTTGCCTTTTCGCGGTGCACGAATACACGTTCTGGAACATGAGCATTACCACCGAGCAGGGCTGGAAAAACAGCTTCAAGGGCAAAGTGGGCAAGTACGTTGACCGCACCGTGTGTACAGAATGGGGTGGCGCCATGAGCCCTGGTGACAAGGCGGGCGTGCATTACGACTACATGGACTATAATTCTACTCCGACGAATTACTTTATGGCCTACATTCGCGGCATGTCCGATCAATTGCGCGAATGGGAAATGGGTAGCTTCTACTGGCCGGGACTCCGCGATGGTGACTGGTATAGTATGACCAAGCGCAGCGGCGAAGGGGCGAATATCAAGCTCCAAATCGTGAACCAGTCGGGCGTAGACCGCATGAAAATGGCCTGGGCCGACACTGTCGAAACGAACCCGCCAGAACGCAAGGCGTACGGTGACAAGGTTGCCGAAATTCCGGGAAAAATCGAGGCCGAAAATTACGACGAGGGCGGTAACCGCTTCAGTTTTTACGACAAGGATGCTACCAACAAGGGCGAAACTTATCGCGAAGACGCCGTGGATGTGGTCACCCTCGATGGCGCGACTTGCAACGGTGGCGCTTGCAAGGGCTACGCGATTGGCTATACCGAAGCGGGCGAGTGGCTTGAATACAGCGTGAAAGTCGCTGCCGACGGCAAGTACGGCGTTCGCGCGAACGTGGCGACAGCGTCCGAAACTTCAAAAATCCAGCTGCTCGTCGATGGCAAGGTGCTTCTCGATACTATCACGATTGACAAGGTTGACACGACCTGGAATGTATACAAACAAGTTGATCTCGGAGCCGCAAGCCTTACTGCTGGCGAACACATTCTAAGGCTTGTCATTGCAGGCAGCTATGTGAATGTAGACTGGCTCCAGTTCTGCGAAAAAGAAACTTGTGAAGACAAAACAGGAATCCGTGCAATCGCTCCGACCCCTGTTTCCAAGACGGCCCCGCGCCTCCGCAAACAAGGCGGCAAGCTCTTTGTCGAAAAGAACGGAATGCGCTTTGACTTGACCGGCCACCGCATCAAATAGGCCGCATGTCATCCCGGCCTCCGAGCCGGGATCTCCTTTTTATGCTTTCTAATCGTTGATAATCATTGACAACTTGTCAACGAGAACTCCCGAAAAGGGAGTTCTTTTTTTGATGGCAAAAGGTATTTTTTTTATTGGTGTGGATTTTTTCGTGAGGTTTCTTATGGATACAAGGATTCTTTCTTTGGCCTTTGGCTGTACCCTGGCTTTTGCCGGTGCCGCCGTTGCCGCCACTCAGGCGACATTCTACGTTTCCCCCTCTGGCAATGATGCTGCCGCAGGTACTAAAGACGCTCCGTTCAAGACGATTACGCAGGCCCAGAAGGCCGTGCGTGCTATTAACGGTACCATGACCGGCGACATCGAAGTAATTTTGCGCGAAGGTACTTACGCATTGCCCGCCACAATCGGCTTTGACGAACGCGACGGCGGTAAAGACGGCCACTACGTGCGTTATAAAGCGGCCGATGGCGAAAAGCCGCTCATTACCGGCGGCATGCAGATTACCGGCTGGACCATCCACGACGAGGCGAATAACATCTGGAAAGCCGAAGGCGTAGACGGTCGATTCCGCCAGCTTTACGTGAACAACCGCAAGGCAGTTCGCGCGTGCTTCCCCAACGTGATTGATGCAAAGGAAAAAGGCAACGGCGGTTTCGACCACGATTTCGTGCGCCTCACGAAGGTGGACTCTTCGGGCCGCGCCTTCGATGTCTCTGCCGACTACGTCAAGAATATCAAGAACATCGAAGATGTCGAAATCCACCTGATGATTGCCTGGTCCGAAAACATTCTGCGTCTTGAAAAGGCCCAGGTAAACGGCGGCACCGCAAAGCTCATCCCCAAGGATCCTGAACGCACCAAGCTGTTCCACCGCGCTTTCCCCATGCTCGGCACCGCCTTCATGAGCAATCCGCCCAAGCAGCAGGTTTTCTATCTGGAAAATTCCTACGACCTGATTGACGCTCCGGGTGAATGGTACCTGGACGAAAAGAACCATGTGCTTTACTACAAGCCCCGTTCTGGCGAAAGCATGTCTACGGCCCACGTGGTTGCACCCCGCCTCAATACTTTGTTCAGCGTTTTGGGTAAAGACACCAAGAACAAAGTGGGCTACATGAGCTTTGAAGGCCTGATCTTTGCCCATTCCAACTTTACCCGCCCCAGCGACGAAGGCTTCTTGGATTTGCAGGCGGCAAACTTCAATGTAGACGTCCTTCCGGATCCGAGCCGCGGAAACTGGGAAAAACTGAACAGCAACAAGTATTTGCTGTGGCGCCCCGATGCGGCGTTCCGCGTAGAAAACGCCCATCATTTCTTGGTGCAGGGCAACGTTTTCTCCCAGATTGCGGCCACGGGCCTCGACTTTGTCTCTGGTACCAACGACGACATGATTCAGGGTAACGCCTTCTTCGAAATCGGTGCCGCGGGCATTATGCTGGGCAAGTTCTATCAGGATTCCACGACCGAAATCCATATCGCTTACAACCCGAGTGACAAAGACGAAATCAGCACCCGCGATACGGTCAAGAACAACCTGGTCACCAACGTGACGAACGAACATCAGGGTGCCGTAGGTATTGGCGCCGGTTACCCCCGCTATGTGGTAATCGAACATAACGAAGTCTCTTACACTTACTACTCCGGCATTTCCATTGGCTTTGGCTGGACAAAGCAGCAGACAGCCATGACCAATAACCATGTGAACTGGAACGAAATTCACCACATTGCGCGCTTGCTTTGCGACTCCGGCCCGATTTACACGCTCTCTAACCAGGGTACCGGCAGCGAAATCCAGCACAACTATATCCACGATAACGGAACGTCCAAGTGGGCCGACTACTGGAACGTGCCTATTTACCTGGACGAAGGTTCCAGCGGCTTTACCGTGAAAGAAAACGTGTTCAAGAATTCCCCTGCAGGCGTGGGCCAGAATCAGGCGGGGCAGAATACCTTGCAACAGTCCAATAACTATTACAGCGATGACGTCGTGAACAATGCCGGTATCGAAAAGGCCTTCCGTTACATCCGCGACATCAAGGAAATTCCGCTCGCTGACTTTAACGGCGCTATGGAGCAGACACCGTACAAGGCTCAGCTCACTCTCCCGGGAATTGTGCAACTCGAAGACTACGATATGGGCGGCCAGAGCGTGTCGTTTAACGACAAGGACTTTGTGAACGAAGGCGGCGCCTACCGCGAAGACGGTGTCGACATTGTACAGATCGATTCTGCTGACGCCAGCAAGGGTTACGCGATTGGTTATACCCAGGCAGGCGAATGGCTTGAATACTCCGTGAACGTCGTGACTGCAAGCAAGTTCGTATTCCGCGCCAGCGTGGCAGATGGCCTTGAAGGCGGTAGCATTCGCCTCTTCATCGACGGCAAGGCCGTGACCGATACCGTTGCTGTGCCGCAGACTGAAGACTGGAACACCTATACGCTCATGGACGGCGAAACTAGCGAAATCGAAAAGGGCGAACATATTCTGCGCCTGCAGTTCACCGGTGCTTACGTGAATATCGACTGGATTCAGTTCGCACTCACCAAGGATGAACTCGGAACTACCGGAATTCGCGCCTACAGCATGGACTTCATGCCGAATGCGGATCGCTCTCTGAAGGTGTTTAACGCAAGCGGTCGCTTGATGGGTGTCTTCAATAACCGCGCAGGTCTCTCGATCAACGAAACCTTGAAGCAGGCTGGCCTTGCAAAGGGAATCTACCTGGTGCGTGGCGCCGGCAAGACTCTTCGCGTACAGGTGAAGTAAAAACTCGACTCTTTCTTTAAAATTTGCCCAGGAAGATTCTTCCTGGGCTTTTGTTACAATTATTGAAGAGCATGAAGCTTAATATGGTTTTGAGACTTGATATTTAGGTGTAATTTTTTTTAAACTTAATGCTATGATGAGATGGCTGTTTTTTTCTGTTTTGATGATTCTGCTTACGGGGTGTTTTGAGAAGACCTGGTATACCGATGCTCACGGGGTAAAGTTTTATACCTCCAAGACAATTGAGAATCCAAAGTCCTGCGAATGGTTGGGTGACACGATAGGTGGCGTCGCTAACGGTTGGGGAAAACTGCTCCGCTATACAGACATCACTAGATCAACATTAGCGAAAACAGAAGATTACTATGCGATTCTTGGCAATATCGATGCCAAGGAGGACGATGACCCTTATGCGGATGTTGAACTTGGTCACCAAAATCCAGTGAAACTGCAGGGCTTTGCGGTTGTGTCAAAGGGTGACGAACTCTATATTGGCGAGTTCGTAGACAACCGTCCGAATGGCTTACTCAAATTCTACAAGAACAGAAAAATCCAATATGATGGAAACTGGATAGAAGGCAGACGTCATGGCCATGGCACCATGTATATTGGTTCGCAAAAGATTGAAGGCGAATGGGAAAACGACCGTGTTGTGGGTGATGCTTTCGTATCATTTGCAAATGGGTATTATGAAGGCGAACTATTAGATTACACACCTCATGGAAAGGGCTCGTATTATTCCGATGAAATGTCCTATTCGGGTGACTGGGTCCGTGGCCGGCGTGAAGGAAAGGGCACGGTGGTTCTTGAAAACGAGGACACTTATACGGGTTCATGGAAGGCCGACATGTTTGACGGCCAGGGTGTATATGAATTCCATGATGGGGGCGTGTATTCAGGGGAATGGAAAAATGGCCTGCAGTATGGTTTCGGTACTTATCGCAAGGGCGCTTTTGTTTATGAAGGTAACTGGCGCGATGGTGTGATGGACGGTCAGGGAACAGTTGTATTTGCCAATGGTGATGTGTATAGTGGCGAATTCAAGTGGAATGCTTTTAACGGCAAAGGAGCTTATAGCTTTGCAGACGGTACAATGTACAAGGGCGATTTTGTCCTTGGCCGTTTTAATGGTATGGGAACGTTGTACCTGCCGAACAATCGTGTATTAGAGGGCGAATTCAGTAACAATAAACTAGGTCGTTATGCAAACCTGTATTATGTTCAGGGAGAAGATACTGTCGCTGTTGAAATTACGGATGATTCGCAGGATGCTCCGATTACGCTTGCAGATGTCGAGGCTCTGAAAAAACAGTATGTGATTACCGGAAATTCAGACGGCGAAACTTCGCAGCTAGTTGTTGTTGATGAAAATGGAAAACCAGCCTTAATTAGTCGCGAAACCGCGAATAGTTATATGAAAGTTGTTGCTGCTACGGAGTCTGTGGCGCAATGGGTGAGTATAGGTGCCTTTGCGGTGATGATTCCGTTCCCGGCGACAGCTCCGGTGTTGGTTCCGTTCAATGTGGTGCTGAATGGCGCTATGCTTGCGATGACGGCAAGCGAAATGGCTGTGGTGCATGCGAGTGGTCAGGACTTGAATTGGTGGGAATATATACCAAGGCTGATTTTCCATATAGTGGATATTCTTTTCTGTAATATCGGAAACACTTTCAAAATATTCTCATATGGAGAACCTTCGGATTCCCGGTTCAGCGAATATACTTACGCTATGGCGGGTGCACCTAGTGCGGTTATTGGTTCAGGTGCGAAGGCGGTTGTGAATGCGGTAGAAAGAGTGACGGAAAAGAAGGTTGAGAAAGAAACCAAAAAGAAGTTGGTAGAAAAGGCGGTAGAAAAGAAATTTGTAGAAAAGAGTGCTGTCGCGGCTGAAAAAACTGCTGAAGGGGTGGGTGTCTCCAAGGTGGCCCGTCCTCATGCCGGACAAGGCTTGGTAACACCAAATATGCCGCCGGCGAACAAGGTTTCGTATGGTCGTTTTCGAAAAGCATCTGACGCGGGCTTCCAAAAAAGTCGTCAAGTACATACTGTAAGGGTTGTCAAGGGTGATGCTGCAATTAATGCTCAAAAGGCTTTGGCTCCTGAGACGCGCAGTAGCCTTGCGAAGGAACTTTCTGAAAAGAAATCTCACGTTCTTTTTAAAACTATTCAAAACCCTTCGCCATTGCCAGTAGGGAATCTTGAAACCTATGCTCGTGAGGTTGCTGAGATTAGGAAGAAAGGTCCTATCACACTTTCTCATAGAGAAATGGAGTGGTATAGGCAAAATCCTAATCGATTTGCAGAATTAGTTCGTGAGAAAACAGGAAAGCATGTCAAGGAGGGCTTTATGGAATTCCTCATTAGAACAAAAATGGGAAATGTAGATGTGGTACGAACATTTATGACTAATGGCAAGACTAAAAGTGATGTGAGAAATTGGATTTTAAAAAGTGGTGGAGGTGGAACTCACGAATGGTTCAAACGTTCTCATGTTGATAAATTCTTGTTAGACCCTAAATATGGCAAGAATGGAGATTTGTTATTTTATATGCAAAATAAGTTCGTTCAAAGAACGGAAAATGTGATAGGAAAAACCGGCTTTGTTCATAAGGGGGCTCATTTGAATGGGCTGGATGATGCTGAAAAAAGTTGGCATAATCAACAAAACACATCGTTTCATGATGGATTGGATAATGTTATAAATAGGTACCAAGGTGACAATCCTGTAGAACTAGCCAAGCACATAGATAAGTATGCGCAAGAAAGGCTGACGCAGGATTCCTATAATGACTTTAAACGTGTTTATGATCAAATTTTTAGTGGGAGATAAATAGTTATGTGTCAGACGATAGGTTGTTTTTGTTTGGCTATAGTAGGTATTATCATTGCCGCTATTATGGCTATATACTCATTAGGTTCTGATGCTTATCATTTTATAAAGAAAAAAATAACAGACGAAACAGAGGTTGCGTCCGTCAAAACCGTTAATGATTCGGTCAATATCAGTATTTCAACAAACAAGGTTGTTGAAACGGTTGACGTTCAACCTATAGACAATCATTTCCAGGTACAGGAATCCGGTAATTATGTGGATACCATGTTGACGATTAGTGCGGGTAACGATAATGAAGAAATAGAAGCTTTCGAACTCTTTTTTGATAAAGATAAGACGGATTTAACTGAAGAAGATATAGCTTTGATTTCTGAATTGACGAAGTATTTTATCGAAGTGAATCGTCCGAAGATGATATCGCTGAGGCAGTATATTGGGCGAGAAGAAGATTTCCCGTATTTAAAAGGAAAACTTGATTTGGTGAATGCCGAGTTTTGTAAGGCTGGGGTAGATGAGACCTTGATTCAGCAGGATGCACCGGACCAAGTAAGCCTTAGTGGAAATGGGAAAATATTCATTCAGGTGAATGTTCTTGCGAAATAGCCTTCTCCCATTGATAAAAAATCAATGCTAAGTGCCTTTGGGGGCGTTTTTTAGCCCGTTTTTGGGGCTAATTTTATAGTGGTTGGAAATTTTTAGGAGTTCTTATGAGAACGCTGGGCTTAGTGTTTGGTACTTTGGCGTGTGCGGCGACGGTGTTTGCACCTGTGGCTTTCGCTGCCGAAAATCCCCTGAAATTGTGGTACAATAGCGATGCGGGTACCTCGTTTACCGATGCTTTGCCCATTGGCAACGGCTACATGGGCGGCATTGTCTACGGTGGCGTTGCAAAAGACATTATCGGCCTGAACGAAAGTACCGTATGGTCGGGCGGCCCCGGCGACAACAACAAGCAGGGGGCGGCAAGCCACCTGAAAGACGCGCGCGATGCCATGTTCCGCGGCGACTACCGTACGGCAGAATCTATCGTGTCTAACTATATGATTGGCCCAGGCCCGGCAAGCTTTCAGCCGGTGGGCGACTTGGTGATTACCACGTCGCATTCGGGCGCTACCAATTACCGCCGCGAGCTCGACCTCAAGACAGCTATTGCAAAAACGACGTATACGGCGGGCGGCGTCAACTACACCCGCGAATATTTTGCAAGCTACCCGGACCATGTGATTGTGGTGCGCCTCACGGCCGACAAGAACGGCTCGGTGAGTTTTGGTGCCACCATGACGACTCCGCACCGTAGCAACAGCATGTCGAACAGCGGCAACACGCTCGTTTACGACGTGACGGTGAATTCCATCAAGTTCCAGAATCGCTTGAACGTGGTGGCCGACGGCGGTACGGTTTCGGTCGCGAACGGCAAAATCAACGTGCAGGGCGCAAACTCGGCAATGCTTGTGCTTACCACGGCTACGAACTTCAAGTCTTATAACGATGTCTCGGGCAACCCGGGTGCAATCGCAACTGAAATCATGTCGAAGGTCGCAAAAAAATCTTACGACGACTTGCTTAGTGCGCACCTCAAGGATTACCAGACGATTTTCAATCGCGTCTCTTTGAACTTGGGCGAACCTGACAAGAGCGCAGGCGACATTACCAGCACTCGCGTCAAGAATTTCAATTCCACGAACGACCCCTCTTTGGTGGAACTGCATTACCAATTCGGGCGTTACTTGCTGATTTCTAGCTCGCGCAAGGGCGGCCAGCCGGCTAACTTGCAGGGCATTTGGAACAAGGATACGAACCCGGTTTGGGGCAGCAAGTACACCACGAACATTAACCTCGAAATGAACTACTGGCCGGTAGAGACGGCGAACCTCGGCGAATGCGTGTGGCCGCTCATCGACAAAATCAAGAGCATGGTGCCGCAGGGCGAAAAGACGGCCAAGGTGCACTGGGGCGTAGACGAAGGCTGGGTGGAACACCACAATACCGACCTCTGGAACCGTACCGCTCCGATCGATGGCGCGTGGGGCTTGTGGCCTACGGGCGCAGGCTGGCTAAGCACGCACTTGTGGGAACATTACCTGTTCAACCCGACCGACAAGGCCTACTTGCAAGACGTTTATTCGACCATGAAGGGGGCGGCGCTCTTCTTTGTGAATAGCCTTATCGAAGAGCCCGAAACCGGCAACAAGTACTTGGTCACGGCGCCGAGCGATTCGCCGGAAAACGATCACGGCGGCTACAATGTGTGCTTTGGCCCGACCATGGATAACCAGATTATTCGCGATGTGCTGAATTACACGATTGAGGCTTCCAAGATTCTGGGCGTCGACGAAGATGCCCGCGCCAAGATGGAAGCGGTGGTAAAGCGGCTCCCGCCTACAAAGACGGGTAAGTACGGCCAGATTACGGAATGGCTGCAGGATTGGGATGACCCGAACAACAAGAACCGCCATATTTCGCACCTGTACGGTCTTTTCCCGAGCGCACAGATTACGCCCGAAGAGACCCCTGACCTGATCAAGGGCGCAGGCGTTACGCTCAAGCAGCGCGGCGACGATGCGACCGGATGGTCCTTGGCTTGGAAGATTAATTTTTGGGCCCGCATGCACGATGGCGATCACGCTTACACGATGATTCGCATGCTGCTGACGCCGAACAAGACTTACAATAATTTGTTTGATTCCCATCCGCCGTTCCAGATTGACGGTAACTTCGGTGCGGTCTCGGGCGTGAACGAAATGCTCATGCAGAGCCACAACGGCCGAATCAACTTGCTGCCGGCACTGCCCTCGCAGTGGAAGGATGGTAGCATCAAGGGCATTCGCGCCCGCGGCGGCTTTGAAATCGATTCGATGGCTTGGAAGGGCGGAAAGCTTACGTATGTCGCCATCAAGTCCGATGTGGGCCAGACGCTCAACTTGGTGAATGGTTCCAACAAGTTCACCACGACGACGGTCCCGGGCAAGGTTTATGAATTCGATGGCAACCTCAAACTCACGAATCAGCCGTTTGAGCCGGTGGTCATTCCGGGCAAGATCCAGGCCGAAAGCTACATCGCCATGGACGGCGTGCAGATAGAGCCCGATACCGATGGCGAACCGAACCTCGGCTGGATTAACGATGGCGACTACAGCGAATACCTGGTGAAGGTTCCGGCTGCAGGTGCTTACAAGCTTACCGCCCGCGTGGCCTCTGGTGCCGAAGAAAAGTCGACCATTGCGGTGACCGATTCTACGGGCAAGGCGCTTGCGACGCTTACGGTGGACCCTGCAAAGACTGAAGGTTGGAACGACTGGTACGAAACTTCGACCGCGATCGATTTGCCCAAGGGCGAACAGAAACTCAAGTTCACTTATAACGGAAGCGACACGTACCTGATGAATGTGGACTGGTTCAGTTTCGAAAGCGACCCGACAGCGATTCCGACGGCGGTGCGTGTGGCGAGCGCACTCTCGGTTCGCCAGGTGTCGATGGCCCGCGCCTCGGTGGCCCTGATGGTAAGTGCCGACGGCGACTTTGAGGCCCGCCTGTACTCGGCAAATGGCAATTTGGTGGCAAAACGGCAGGGTAGCGGTAATTCTTTGGTGGAATTCGGCAAAAATGGCCGCCTGCTGCAAGGGACTTACATTGCGGTTGTCAAGAGCGGTAACCTGCAAAAAACGCTCAAAATCAAGGCATATTGATAACTTGTCCACGCGAAATGCCCTTTCGCGTGGAATTTTGGCCTTTTTTGGGGCTAATTTTAGATGGGTGAGTAAAGAAAATCGCTCCTGTGGGGGCGTAAAGGGATGAAATATGATGTTTGCGAAGAGTATTAAGGCGGCTGTTGCCTTGGTTGGTTTCGGGCTCTGCACGCAGGCCATGGCCGAAAACCCGCTTATCCAGACATATTATTCTCCGGACCCGGCGCCAGTCGTGTTCGGCGATACGCTTTGCACCTATTCCGGCAACGACGAGGGCGGTAGCTTTTTTACGATGCACGGCTGGCGCGTATCGTGCACCACGGATATGGTGAACTGGACCGACATGAACACCCTCATTTTGGAAGCGGGTGACTTCAACGGTTCTGCCAAGAAAAACGGCGACTGGGCATCTCAATGTATTCGCCGCAATGACAAGTACTATTATTACGTGACCGTGGAATCCACCCGAGGTGGCCGCGCCGTCAACGTAGCCGTGTCCGACAAGAAGGAAGGCCCCTTCAAGGATGCCCTGAACGGCAAGCACCTGGCGGGCCCCAACTGGGACTACATCGACCCCACCGTATTTATTGACGACGATGGCCAGGCATGGCTCTACTGGGGTAACCCGAAGCTCTATTATTGCCCCCTCAAGGAGAACATGATCGAATGCGCAAGCGAAATCAAGGTCTCCGACATGAGCACCTTTAACGGCAAGTATACCGAAGGCCCATGGATTCACAAGCGCGGAAAAAAATATTACATGATTTACGCCGCCGGTGGCATTCCCGAATCTATTGACTATTCTTGGAGCGATTCCCCGACGGGTCCCTGGACCTACAAGGGCGTCATTATGCCGAAAAGCGAACCGGGTGCCGCGTTCACCGTTCACTCCGGCATTGTCGACTTTAAGGGCCGCAGCTTCTTCTTCTATCACAACCAGAAGAACGTGAAGGGCGGCGGCTACAGCCGTTCTACCGCAATTGAAGAATTCACCTGGAATGCTGATGGTACCATTCCCACGATCCGCGCCACCAACAATGGCGTCGTGAAGCCCATCAAGAACCTTGACCCGTTCGTGCGCGTGGAAGCCGAGACCAAGTCTTGGGTGGGTGGCATGACAGTCAATACGGCGGGTGGCTATACCATCATCGAGCATGTCGGTGCCGAATATGGCAATGTTTTCCTTACCAAGATGAACAGCGGGTTCTACACCAAGGTGCGCTCTGTTGACATGGGCGACGGTGCCGACCGCATTATCGTTTGCACCAGGGGTAACGGCGGTAAGCTGGAACTCCATGCCGGCTCCGAAAACGGTGCGCTCCTTGCTACAATGAATATTCCGTCTAGTTCTGCCTGGCAAGAAAATTCGTTCGACTTGACTGATGCCGCAGGCGTCGATGACTTGTTCTTCGTGGTAAAGCAGGGCGGGTTCGATTTTGACTACTGGTACATGGAAAGCGAAAAGACCGCTGTGCCGCAGACTCCTTACAAGGAAGTGGCTGCAAAGATTCCGGGCAAGATCGAAGCCGAAAACTATGACGTGGGCGGCCACAATAAGGCCTTCTACGACAATGACCGCGAAAACCAGGGCAAGGCCTACCGCGAAGACGAAGTCGACGTCGTAGACATTAGCGATTCCAAGTGCGGCGACGCCGCCTGTGCGGGCTATGCTATCGGTTACACGAACGATGGCGAATGGGTGGAGTACACCATCAATGTCGCGGCCGACGCCAAGTACGACATTACCGCGAACGTGGCGACCGCCTTCGAAACATCTGCAATGCAGCTGTTCATTGACGACAAGGAAATCACCGAATCGGTGGTGTTCCCGAAGGTTGACAGCGTATGGACTACGTACAAGGAAGTGGAAATCGGTTCCGCAGAGCTCAAGAAGGGCGAACATGTGCTCAAGCTCTTGATTACCGGCGGATACTTGAACGTGGACTGGATTCAGTTTACCGATCCGAACGACACCACGACTTCTATTGCGAAGAGCGTAAAGCTTGCCCCGCAGACAGCGTCTTACAACGTGTTCGGCGCCACCGGCAAGTTCCTCGGTCGCGTAGAATCCGGTGCGAATATGGCTGCAACCCTTAAGAATGCTGGGTTCGCAAGCGGTATGTACATCTTGCGTGCCGTGGGCCTGAACAAGACCCTCCGCGTACAAGTCCGCTAGCAAGTCATTCCGAACCTGGTTCGGAATCAGCTTTGCTCCGAAATAGGCGTTGACAACTTGTCAACGAGAACTCCCTAAAAGGGAGTTCTTTTTTGTTGTATAAAAGATATTTTCTTATTGGTGTGAATGATTAAGTGAGGTTTCTTATGAAAAACTTCTTGGTTTCGTCTGCTGTTACGTGCGCAGCCCTTTGCGCTACGTTGGCTTCCACTACAAATGCTCAGCCCAACGATGAATGGAACGGCAAACCGCGTGTGTTTGCGGTGAATGCGCTTACGCCGCACGTCACGTCTATGCCGTACTCTACGGTCGAAGAGGCCGTGAAGGGTGACCGCCACGCTTCTGAGTGGTACCAGACACTTTCGGGTAAGTGGAAATTTTTCCATGTTGAAAAGCCTGCCCAGCGCAATAACGATTTCTACAAAGACAACTACGATGTGTCCGGCTGGAACGAAATTCCGGTGCCGTCGTCTTGGCAGCTGTTTGGTTACGACCACCCGATTTACACCAACGTGGTTTACCCGTGGGCGCAGACCCATAACGTGTCTGCACCTGCAGCCCCTACCAACTTTAACCCGGTGGGCCATTACCGCCGTAACTTCACCATTCCCGAAAAGTGGAGCGGCAAACGCATTCGCCTGCACTTTGAAGGTGTGGAATCTGCCTACTACGTTTGGGTGAACGGCAACTACGTAGGCTACGCCGAAGACACCTTTACGGACCATGAATTCGATATCAACAAGTACTTGCGCAAAGGCGAAAACAACGTCTCTGTTCAGGTGTTCCGCTGGTGCGATGGTTCTTGGCTCGAAGACCAGGACTTCATTCGTCTCGCCGGTATTTTCCGCGATGTGTACCTGTATGCCGTTCCTGAAGTGCATATTCAGGATTTCCAGATTGACGCAACCCTCACGAACAACTATACCGATGGCTTGCTGAAGACGACCGCCTGGATTTACAATTCTACGGGCTCGGCTTCTAGCGAATTCACTGTGGAGCTTTCCCTGTACAACGACAAGGGTACCGAAGTGATTTCCCCGTCGGCACAGAAGGTTTCGGGCATTGGTTCGAAGGGCGAAAAGAGCGTACACTTTGAACTCCCGATTACAAAGCCGGACCGCTGGTCTGCCGAAACGCCGAACCTTTATACGGCGGTGCTTGCCATTAAAGATGCTAGCGGCAAGGTGATTCAGGTCGAAAGCAACAAGATCGGTTTCCGCAAGATCGAAATCAAGAAGGATAACGGTGCTCCGCGCCTGTACGTGAACGGCATGCCGGTAAAATTCCATGGTGTTGACCGCCATGAACTCGACCCGGATAACGGCCGCGCGGTTACATACGATCGCATGGAAAAAGACGTGATTCTCATGAAGCGTTTCAACATTAACGCGCTGCGTATGTCGCACTATCCGAATAACCCCTACATGTACGATCTTTGCGACAAGTACGGTATTTATGTGATTGATGAAGCAAACGTCGAAAGCCATGGTGCAAACAACAGCTTGCCCAAGAATAGCGACGACTGGCGTGCCCCCGCTGTGGACCGTATGAATTCCATGGTGCAGCGAGACAAGAACCACCCCTGCATTATTCTGTGGTCTTTGGGTAACGAAGCCGGTAACGGTAACGTGTTCGCCTCGGAGCGCGAACGCGCCCACCAGATTGACTCCACCCGCTTTGTGCATTACGAAGGCGACTGGAATAACGCCGATGTGAACAGCTGGATGTACTATGGCCCCGACGCCGTGCGTAACTATAAAGACGCCAACAAGCCGATTATGCTTTGCGAATACGAACACGCTATGGGTAACTCCGTTGGCGACCTGCAAGAATATATGGATGCCTTCTACGGCAACCCGCGCAGCTTCGGTGGCTTTATTTGGGACTTCATTGACCAGGGCCTGCGCCATAAGGGTACGCCGTACTTTGAATTCGGCGGCATGTGGGGCGACTGGCAGAACGACGACAACTTCTGCGCGAACGGCCTCGTGTTCCCCGATCGCGCCTTGCAGCCCGAAATTTGGGAAGTCAAGTATCAGTACGCTCAGGTCCGCGTCAAGAACGTTGACGCCGCCAAGGGCAAGATTCAGATCGAAAGCCGCTACCTCTACAAGAACTTAGGCGACTTCCTCGATGGCTACTGGTCTATCAAGGAAAACGGCAAGGTCATCAAGGAGGGCAAACTGAGCGGTTCGCAGATGAACGTTGGCCCGAACGAAAAGAAAGAAATCACGATTGACATGCCGAAAATCGAAACCACAGTTGGTGCCGAGTACTTCTTGGATCTCGATTTCCGCCTCAAGAACGATGAACTCTGGGCTAAGGCCGGCTATAGCATTGCCCACGAACAGTTCGGCATTGATTTGGGCCAACTCTGGTCTACTGAAATCGATATCAGCACCTTGCCGACTTACAAGGTGAACAAGGCGAACGGCCTTGAAATCGAGGGCAAAGATTTCAAGATTCGCTTCGACGAAAAGAACGGTACGCTTGCAAGCTATGTTCTCGGTAACGATACCATTATCAAGAACGGCGGTATTCCGAACTTCTGGCGTGCCCCGATTGACAACGACAAGGGCTTCAATATGGAAAAGGGTCATGGCGAATGGCGTAAGGCAAGCCTGAAGCGCAACGTGACCTCCGAAGTCAAGGAAGTTTCTCAGCAAGAAACCCAGGTGACCTTCAACTTCACGTTCCCCGACGTGGGCAGCACCAAGATGAAGATGACTTACTATGTATACGGTAGTGGCGATATCGTGGTGAGCTACACGCTCAATCCCGATGGCTCCAAGAGCTACTTGCCGAACGTGGGTACAATCTTTACCGTGCCGGGTGGCTACGAAAAGGTCCGCTGGTTTGGTCGCGGCCCCGACGAAAACTACATGGGCCGTAACCGCGGAAGCTTCATGGGTCTCTATTCTACGCTCGCCGATTCTATGACAATCAAGTACATGGAAATCGGCGAAACCGGCCAGCGCACCGACGTCAAGTGGGCGACGCTCACCAACAACGACGGCAAGGGCCTGATGATTGTGGGTAACCCGCGCATGGAATTCAGCGCCCAGCATTACACTCCGGAACAGCTTTCCAACGTAAAGCTCCCGTGGGAACTCAAGCGCGACAAGGACATTACGCTCCGCGTAGACTTGCACCAGATGGGCGTTGGCGGTATCAATTCCTGGGGTGCCCAGCCGCTCGATGCGTACCTGCTCAAGGCTAACCGCGAATATTCTCACACCTTCCGCTTGGCTCCGATTCGCCAAAAGCTGAACGACCCGACCGAATACTCCTTGCTCGGCTTTAGGAACTTTGGCTGGAACAAGGAAATCGCCCCGGCTAAGTACGGCGAACCTGAAATCAAGCAGATTTACGAGAACCAGCCGGACAAGGATATTACCGAAGATGCCAATGAGGAAACCGAAGGTCGGACCCCGATTCTGCCGAGTAGCGTGAAAATGGCAAATAATGCCGTCCGCGACTACAGCGTATTTGACATGCAGGGCCGACTTGTTACTAAATTTACGACAGTTGGTATCGAAGATTTGCAGGCCAAGACAACGGCCGCGGTCAAGCGCTCAGGTACATATTTGGTCAAGTCCAAGACCGGTACGGCTTACCGCATTAACGTAAAGTAATTGTCATCCCGGACTTGATCCGGGACCCTGAAACTCCACACCCCATGCAATGAACGCCCCGGAAATTTTCCGGGGCGTTTTACGGGCGGGTTTTGCTATTGAAATTTTTGCAAAAGTGTTTTTGTGAGGGGTATACAAAAATGGACTTTGGGGGTGTATCTTTAAATTGGTAAAAGTGTGCGCTTTGCACAAGGGATGGTAAATATGAACTTTAAAACGTTTTTCCCGCTATTTTTGTTGCCGGCAAGCGTTTTTGCCGCGGTAAACTTGAACGTAAGCCTGGGCGACAGCATTAAGCCGGTGACACACGTGGCGACCGGTTCGCTTTATGGCTTGACCGAGACGCTCCCGAGCAATATCGAAAAAGATGTGGCACCTCTCAAACCGAACGTGTTCCTTTCGCCGGCGCGTAGCGGTAGCGGTCGCCAGCAGCCTATCGGTGGCGCGTTCCTTGTGGCTCCGCGTGTCGAAAGCATCGGTGCCAAAATCCAGATTCGCTTGGCCGACGTTTTGCCGGGCTGGCCGTACAAGTTCCAGAACATGGACCACTGGAAAAACGAAGTGAAGTCCGTCATTAACGACAAGCTCAAATCGAACAACAAGAATTTTGACGGTTACGAAATTTGGAACGAACCGAACGATACCTGGAAATCAAGCATTGACTTCAATTCCGGTCTCTGGAAACAGACTTACGATTTGATCCGCCAGATGGACCCCGGTGCCAAAATCATTGGCCCGTCGTACTCCTTCTATCATGGTTCCAAGATGGAAGAATTCGTGAAGTACTGTTCGCAGAACAACTGCATGCCCGACGTGGTCAGCTGGCACCAGTGGGGTAGCGGTGGCTTCGTGGGTTCTGTCGAAACTTACCGTAATCTCGAAAAGAAATACAACGTCAAGCCGCGCCCGCTGAGCATCAACGAATATTCTTCGACCGAACACAGCGAAGAAGGTTGCCCGGGCCTGTCTATTCCCTTTATCGCTAAATTCGAACGTCACGGTGTCGAAAGTGCCATGATTTCTTGGTGGTTCGTACCGCTTCCGGGTCGCTTGGGTAGCCTGCTCACCAAAGATAACGAACGCGGTGGCGGCTGGTGGCTCTATAAGTGGTATGGCGACATGAGCGGCTATATGGCAAAGGTTGTGCCTCCTAACGACAAGAGCGATGGCGTCGACGGCTTTGCTGCTCTCGACAAGAAGAAAGGCTTTGCAAGCATTGTGCTCGGCGGTAACACCAAGGGCGATGTGAATGTGAATATTTCGGGCATTCCTTCGGCATTCGGCAACAAGGTGAATGTGACGGTGGAATACGTGGTCTGGGAAAACAAGGATAAGGCCGTGCCTTCGACGAACCTGGTGTCCGACAAGGAATACGATGTAAGCGATGGCAAGATTACGGTGCCGGTGAATATCACCAACACCAAGTACGGCTACCGCGTGTACGTGACTCCCATTATTCCGCAGGCGCCTTATAAAGACGTCGCTGCCGCAATCCCGGGCAAGATTGAAGTCGAAAATTACGACGTCGGCGGTTCGGGCAAGGCCTACCTCGACAAGGACGACGACAACAAGGGCGGAGAATACCGCGACGATGCAGTCGATATCGTGAAAGCAGGCAATGGCTATGCTGTCGGTTACACGCAAGAAGGCGAATGGCTCGAATACACCGTCAAGGTGGCCAAGGCTGGCGAATACAATCTTAACGCAAACTACGCCACGTCTTCTGAAAATGTAGGCTTCAAGCTCTATGTCGACGGTAATGCGGTTACAGACAACATTATTGTCCCGCAAGGTGCCGACTGGGAAACTTATTCGACTCACGAGGCAGGCAAGGTAACGCTTTCCGAAGGCGAACACGTGCTCAAGCTCGAAATCGTGGGCAACTACGTGAATCTCGACTGGCTCGAATTTGTGGATCCGTCGCAAACCACGCGTATCGCAGGCACTCCGGCATTGCAGCGCATGAATGCAAGCTACGACGTCTTCAGCGCGACAGGCAAATACCTCGGCCGCGTTGACCGCGGCGCTACCGCTACCGAATCGCTCACGGCTTCGCTCAAGAATGCAGGCTATGCAAACGGCATGTACATCGTTCGCACTGCCGGCAAAACTCACCGCGTAAGCGTGCGCTAATCGAACTTATTCACACTCCATGCAACAGCACCCCGGCCTTTGGCCGGGGTGTCTTTTATAGTGCACGAGCGAAGAATTATGAGAACTCCAAAAGGTTATAAGGTCTTTGGTCGCATTGTTAAAAAGAATCCCCCGCCTCGGCGGGGGATTCTTTGGTTGGTTTTTTAGGAGGTATTCTTAGGAGTACTAAGATTCGTTTGTGAGAGAGAACTTACTTCACGAAGCTTGCCGGGAGCGTGAACTGCTTCAGGAACGGCCAGCCGATGCTTGCGTCACCGTAGTCGTGGCCGCCACCCTGCTTGGTGCAGAGAACAACCTTCGTGCCATCCTGGCAGTTGGAGTATTCGTCGCAACCATTGGCGTTCTTGGTCGGAGCTCCGGTACA
Source organism: Fibrobacter succinogenes (assembly GCA_902799745.1). Classification (GTDB taxonomy): domain Bacteria; phylum Fibrobacterota; class Fibrobacteria; order Fibrobacterales; family Fibrobacteraceae; genus Fibrobacter; species Fibrobacter succinogenes_Q. Next base: position 28,778 of record CADCBQ010000033.1, read on the forward strand.
ACCGTTCTTTTCTGCCCAGAACTTGAAGGTGCCTTCGGCGCCGAGGAAGTTCAAACCGTCATTGAAGCCACTGTCGCCACCTTGGTAACGGCAGACCGGGTCGTTTGTGCCGCGGAAGTTGATGACAGAAATCGGACGAGACATCTTGCACTGTGCACTGTTGGTCTTGTTCAAGTCCATAGCTGCCGGAGCTACTGCGGCGAAGACATCGGACATCATACAAGCCACGTGGTTGCTCATGCCGCCACCCATCGAGAAACCGGTTGCGTAGATGCGCTGCGGGTCGATACAGGCGATTTCTTTGAGCTTGTCGATCATTGCGTAAGAGAACTTGACGTCGTCGTCGTTGGAGCAGCAGGGGCCGACGTTCCAGCCGTTACCCATTCCACCCGGTTTGCCGGTGCCGTCCGGGTAAAGTGTGATTACGCCTTCGGGATCGGTCTTGGCCTTGTACGGAGAACTTCCAAATTCACCTGAACCGCTACCGCCAATCGGGTGGTAGTCAATAACGAGCGGTACGGGCTTGTCGCCCTTGTAAGCGCTCGGGATATGCATGATGAAGGTGCGCTGCTTGCCATCGACGGTCACGGACATGTTTTGCCTGTCTCCGACTTTTGCAGTCTTGCCGGAGCAATCGACTACGATAGGTTCATCGCTGCCAGCGTTGCTGCTGGAAGACTTCGGCGGTTCGACCTGTTGAGAGCTAGAAGATTTCGGCGGTTCAACAGCTTCAGAGCTGGAAGAAGCTTCTGCAGAGGGCCTTACCATTTCGATGGTCACGCCGGTCTCGGTTTCGCTCTGCATTTGGTAGACAAAGTTGGCATAACCATCCAGCGCGAACTGGAGCATCGGCAACAAGTCGCCTTCTTTCTTGAGAGCCTTGACGGCGCCCTTGTCGGTCACCATAAAGGTGCTGCTGCGGTTGTCTGCGTTGACGCGGATAATCTTTGCGCCTTTTGCAAGCTTGCCCAAGTCGAGGGAGACGATTCCCTGGATGTTTTCAATGTTGCTTCTCTTGAGGACTTTGCCCAAGGGGTTGATTACGGACACGCTGAGAGAACGTGCGTCCGCGTTATAAATGGTGAGCATGTTGCCTTCCATGTGGAGGGCGACATTTGCTGTGTAGGCGTTGGCGACAATGCCCGTGTTGTCATCGCTGCTGAGGCGGAATGTGCCATCTTCGGCACTAGTGGTTTCATAGCCGCCGAAGTTGAATGTGTTGATTTTTACACCGCCGAGCAAACGGCCAGAAACCTTGGATTTGACCACGCCGTCAATGCTCCAGGCAAAAGCCTGGCTGCTGAACAAGCCGAACAGTGCCAGGCTAGCGATACTTGCGAATTTGGGGTTACGCATAAATACTCCTTTTTTATGATACCCTTTTGTTTTCACTCCATAATAAATTTACACATTTATTGCTGAAATGCAATATATTTTGCGTAAAGTTTGCTAAACCACGAATAAATCTTACACATTTCCGTGTAAAAAGCGTTTTGTGGGGTAGGGGGTGTTGGTGTGTATGGATTTGTTGTCCATGCAATCTTTCCTTTAATGTGGAAAAAATCCCGTTCTGTAAAGTAACTTTAACTTAGGTGTTCACGTTTTTAAAGGATGTTGGTTATGAAAAGACTTTCCCTTTCTCTTGCTATTGCAGCCATTGCAGGCTTTGCGACCGTTGCTAACGCAGCCATGGCCGATGGCGGTGCAAAATTCCTGGGCAATATTACTACGGGCGGTCAGATTCGTAGCGATTTTGCCCAATACTGGAACCAGATTACTCCCGAAAACGGCTGTAAGTGGGGTTCTATTCATTCCCTTTCTAACGGCAACAGCGGTACAAGCAAGTTCGCCTGGGACAACTTCGACAAGTGCGAAAGCGCCTACAAGTGGGCCAAGGAAAAGCCGGGTGAACGCCATTTCAAGTTCCATGCCCTCGTTTGGGGCTCCCAGTACCCGAACTTCCTCTGTAAAAAGAAGAATCCGGGCATTACCGTGGAACTCACCAAGCAGTACATTACCGAATGGTTCGATGCCGTTGCGGCTAAGTTCCCGGACCTCGAATACATCGACGTGGTGAACGAAGCTATTTGGGCGGGTAACAACTACCACTCCGGTTACGGCAAGCCTGCTGCAGGTGCCGAAGGCCACAGCACCGACGATACCGAATGCGGCGGCTCCTACATTATCGAAGCCCTCGGCGGTGACCGCGTTGTAAATGGCAAGCACCAGTACGACTTTATCACGACAGCCTTCAAGATGGCCCGCGAACGCTGGCCGAAGGCTGTGCTTATCTATAACGACTACAATACGCTTTCCTGGCAGATCAACGAAGGCATCGAACTCATCCAGACTATTGTCAAGAACGGCGCTCCGGTCGATGCTTACGGTCAGCAGGCTCACGACTGCAAGGGCATGAGCAAGTCTGATTTCGAAAGCAAGATGACCCGAATCCATAACGAGACCGGCCTCCCGCTCCTCGTTTCGGAATACGATATCGGCGAAGCGGACGATACCAAGCAGAAAAACGATTATGCAAACCAGATTCCGTTCATGTGGGAAACTCCGTGGGTTGCAGGCATTACCATTTGGGGCTATATCAACGGCTCTACCTGGGTTGCAAACACCGGCCTCATCGAAAAGGATGGCCGCAAGCGCGCTTCCATGAACTGGCTCGAAGAATATTTTGCAAACAACTTAAGCAAGGGCAAGAACGATGTGACCTTCACGCCGATTGAGCCCGAACCGCAAACTCCGTTCAAGGGCGAGGCAATTTCGCTCCCGGGTAAAGTCGAAGCCGAAGATTTTGACGTTCCGGGCGTGGGCATCAATGACGACGGTACGAGCAACCAGTCCTACGGCGACGACTCCGAAAACCATGGCGACAGCGACTACCGCAAAGATACGGGCGTTGACCTGTACAAGAAGGCGACCGGTGTTATCGTGGGCTACAACAGCGAAGGCGATTGGCTCGAATGGACCGTGAACGTTAAGGAAGCGGGCGACTACACGATGTTTGCCGCTGTAGCTGCCGCAGGCTCTACCTCCAGCTTCCAGCTTTCTCTCGATGGCAAGGCGCTCACCGACGTGATTACGGTCCCTGCCGCCAAGGAAGGCGAAGAAAATTACGACGACTACAACAAGGTCAAGGCCAACGTGACCCTCCCGGCAGGCAAGCACATTCTCCGCATGGACGTAACGGGCGCCTGGTTCGATGTGGACTACTTCACCTTCGTGAAGGGCAAGGACGCAACCGACCCCGAACCGATCGAAAATCCGGGCGAGGAAACCTCTATTGGCAAGAACCTTGAACTCACGAACAACAAACTTCAAGATTACTACGTGTTCGATATGCAAGGTAACCGCTTGGGACTGATTTCGGCCTATGGATTCAATGCCGCGGCCGACCTGCTCAAGTCTTCTAGCGCCATCAGGTCTTCGGGCATGTACTACCTGCGTAGTCGTACCACCGGCCAGATGCAGTCTGTCCGCATTTTGAAGTAAAATTTCATCTCTCTCTTAGAAACATAAACCGAACAACGGGCCTCGCGGCGAATGCTGCGGGGCTCGTTTCTTGCTCTTTACATTATTATGGATATTTTATCAATGGAAATCCTTGAAGACCGTGAGCGATTCCGCCTTTGCCGAGATAATTTTATAGATGCATGGTGTAACTTTAAAAAAGGATGTGGTTTCATGAAACAGAAACTTTCTTTCTCTGCTTTGGCGGTCGCACTTTCTTGTGCCGTTCCGTCGTTCGCTGGCCCCGGCCTTGCCGATGGCGCAGCCAAGTTCATTGGTAACATTACCCAGAGTAATAGTGTCGGCTCAGACTTTACTGCGCTCTGGAACCAGGCTACGGCCGAAAACGGCTGTAAGTGGGGTTCCGTCGAAGGTACTCGTGGCCGTTACAACTGGGGTGCCTGCGATGCTGCCTATAACTGGGCAAAGCAGAACGGGGGTCACTTCAAGTTCCACGCTTTGGTGTGGGGCTCCCAGTATCCGAACTGGCTCAATGGCCTTAGCACAGACGAAACGAAGAAGGCGATTACCGCCTGGTTCGATGCGGTCAAGGAACATTACCCCGATCTCGAAATGATCGACGTGGTGAACGAAGCTATCCGCACGGGCAACAACAGCTATCATTCTCCTTACGGCAAGAACAACAACATCATTCCGGCACTCGGTGGCGATAACGGTGGCAATTACCAGTTCGTAACGACCGCCTTCAAGATGGCGCGCGAACGTTGGCCGAAGGCTATCCTCATTTATAACGACTACAACACCGTCCAGTGGAACAAGGATCAGGGCATTCAGCTTATCCAGACCATCAAGAAAAACGGTGCTCCGGTCGACGCATATGGCTTGCAGGCCCACGACATGATGAGCCAGGGCGGTGGCGCTGGCGGTACCGGTGGCGGCGGCGTCTGCTTGAACATCAATACGCTCAAGAGCATTACCAAGGAAATCTGGGACAAGACCCAGACCCCGATGTTCATCAGCGAATACGACATTGCAACGACCGACGACAATA
>CADCBQ010000034.1 GCA_902799745.1 Fibrobacter succinogenes
TTAATCATCGTGTCTTCGGACACTTCGTAGGCACCGCCTTCCACCATGCAGACGGAATCTTCGGTACCGGCGACCACCAGGTCCAGATCGGCGCAGGCCATCTGTTCGTAGGTGGGCATCACGATGTTCTGACCATCGACCACGGCCACGCGTACGGCGGCAACCTGCTGTTCGAAGGGCAGTTCAGAAAGACCGATAGAGAGGGATGCTGCAGACACGCCGAGCACATCGGGTGCGAACTTGCGGTCAGCAGAAAGAACCTGCACAATCACCTGGACTTCGCGCGTGAAGTTCTCGGGGAACATCGGGCGAATCGGGCGGTCAATGATACGGGCAGAAAGAGTTTCTTCGTCAGAGGGACGTCCGGCTTCACGCTTGCTGTAGCCACCCGGGAGGCGACCAGCGGCGTAGGCCTTTTCGCGATATTCGACGGTCAGCGGGAAGAAGTCCCCTTCCTTTTCTTCGCCGTAGCAGACAGTAGAGAGCACGAATGCATCGCCCATCTTGGCGACTGCAGCACCGCGTGCCTGCTTGGCAATACGGCCCGTTTCAAACGTGATCACACGGCCGTCGGGGAGCGTAACAGACACTTCCTTCGGGTCGAGCATCTTGCCGTATTTTTGATGGTATGCGTCAATAGACATAAATTTCTCCAGTCTGAAGAATTAGCCGCGCAGACCGAGTTCCTTGATCAAGGCACGCTGGGCGATAATGTCCTTTTCGCCGTAGTACTTGAGGAGGTTCTTGCGCTTAGAAACCATCATGGACAGACCGCGCAGGGAGTGGAAGTCCTTCTTGTGGGTCTTTGCATGTTCGGTGAGGTTCTTGATCTTCTCGGTGAGGAGAGCGATCTGAACGCGGACGTTACCGGTGTCCTTTTCGTTTGCTCCGAACTTAGCGGTGATTTCTGCAGCCTTTTCTTTAGTGATAGTAGCCATTATAGCCATTCCTTTTTTTGTGTTTGTTGTTTCATTACATGTTTTTGTCCGAGTTTCTCTGCTCTTGCACCAGTGGAATTGGCGAATCTGGTCACAGGACCCAGGCAAAAATGCAATTTGCGGGTATATATAGAAAAAAGACGAAAGACGAGAGACGTGTGACGAGAGAAAAAAGAGTGAAAAACGGTGGAAAAAGTGGCAAAAACGGGAAAAATAGAGAGAAAAAGGCGAAAATGAGGGGTATTTTTCTAATTTGCGTTCCGATGGATAGGTGCAGAGACGCTTTTTATGGGCTTTTACGGATGGCAATCGACAAGGAATGCCGTTCCAGCTTTTTTCCATATACATTGAATGCAGACGAATGGATCGCCCTCCATGCGGAATGCCTAAAGCAGTTGATCACAGGAATCGCCTATAGGGCTATCAGCCACCTGCCCAAGGATCAGCGCCCGCCCATGGACCTTATATTCCAATGGGCAAGCGAAGCCGAAACCATCAAGGGGCATAACAAGCTTCTGAACGCCGAAACGGCAAGGATCACAGAACTATTCAAGGGACACGGCAAGGCGACAGCCGTTCTCAAGGGACCGGCAAACGCAAGGCTCTACCCCGACCCCGGCATGCGCCAAGCTGGCGATATCGACTTGTGGGTTGAAGGGGGCAAAGAAAGCCTCGTAGAACTCATCACGACCCTAGGCTTCGAATTTAACGAAGAAGACCTGCGCCCGACGCACCATATACATACAAACTCCCCCACCTCGCCGGGAGTTGCGATCGAGTTTCACTTTAAGCCCTCTTCGGGGAACAAAAATCCGTTTACAAACGCCCGCTTGCAAAAATACTTGAGCGCAGAAATCCAAAAGACAGAGCTCACCGCCGAAGGTTTTTACGTACCCTCGATCAAGTTCGCATTGGTCATGCAACTTGCGCATGTTCAAAGTCATTTCCTAGGGTCTGGAGTCGGGTTTAAGCAGATTGTCGACTATTATATGTTGTTGCAACTCGCATCCGAATCGGATTTGCGCGAAGTATCTGCCATGCTCCGGAAATTTGGATTGAAGCATGCCGCCGCAGCGCTGACATGGTTATTGGTGCAGGTGTTCGAACTTGAAAGTTCCAAGTGGCTATGCAAGCCGGACCGTCGCCGCGGAAAACTCTTGCTTGCCGAAGTCTTTGACGGCGGAAACTTCGGCTTCAGTAGCAGTAGGGAAAATCCCGACAGCACCTTCGTGGCACACTGGTTCAAGAGAAGAATCCACGCTCTCAAACTGCTCTGGTTTGCTCCAGCCGAAACATTATGGTACGAATGCGATTATTGGAAAACCTTTCTAAAATCGATTCCGATTCGTATTCGACTGCGTAAAGTTTCCCTTTGGCACGAAGTATAGATTGCTATATTTTTCGGCCGTGGAAAGAAAAGACAATAATTACCTGTTTGATTCTGGAAATCTTTCGGAAGGCGCTCTCGCCAAGAAGCACCGTCTCGAAAACGACCCTTCGTCTCGTACGAACATCATGGATTACCTGCCCGGCATGGAAGTCATCCAGTCGGACATCGCCGAAAAAGTTCTTTCGGAATCCGAAAACTACGATTATACCAAGTATACCGGCAAAGATGTAAAGCGCGCCCTCGAACACGAACGCTGCACCTTGGAAGATTTTAAGGCACTCCTCTCCCCCGCCGCGGCCCCGTATCTGGAACAGATGGCTGCCAAGGCAAAGATCGAGACGAGCAAGCACTTCGGCAACAACGTCTACTTCTTTACGCCGCTCTATATTGCAAACTACTGCGAAAACTACTGCGTCTACTGCGGATTCAACTGCTACAACCACATCAAGCGCATGCAGCTGACCATGGAGCAGATCGAGCACGAGATGAAGGTCATCGCCGACAGCGGCATGGAAGAGATCCTGATTCTCACCGGCGAAAGCCGCGCAAAAAGCAGCGTGGAATATATCGGCGAAGCATGCAAGCTCGCCCGCAAGTACTTCCGCATGGTAGGCATCGAAGTCTACCCGGTGAACACCGACGAATACCGCTACCTGCACGAATGCGGCGTCGACTATGTAACGGTTTTCCAGGAAACCTACGACAAGGTGCGCTTCGAGCAGCTTCACCTGATGGGTCACAAGCGCGTGTACCCGTACCGTTTCGATTCACAGGAACGCGCCCTGATGGCAGGCATGCGCGGCGTGGCATTCTCCGCTCTCCTCGGACTTTCGGACTTCCGCCGCGACGCACTCGCATCGGCCCTCCACGTGTACTTCTTGCAAAAGAAGTATCCGCATGCCGAAATGAGCCTCAGCTGCCCGCGACTCCGCCCCATCATCAACAACGACAAGATCGACCCGCTGGATGTTCACGAAAAGGAACTCTGCCAGGTACTCTGCGCCTACCGCATATTCCTCCCGTATGTGGGCATCACCGTTTCGAGCCGCGAAAGCAAGGAATTCCGCAACGGTATCGTGAAAATTGCCGCGACGAAAGTTTCTGCAGGCGTATCGACCGGCATTGGCGACCACGAAAGCAAGTACAGCGGTCACGACGACGGCGAAGGTGGCGACGAGCAGTTCGAAATCAACGATGGCAGAAGCTTTAACGCCATGTACAGCGACATTTCGGGCGAAGGCCTGCAGCCTGTATTGAACGATTACCTTTACGTGTAATCAACGATTTGTCTAATTAGACGAATCCTCGTACATCTTTTCGATTTCTTCGGCGTACCGCGCTTCGGCAACGGTGCGCCGGATTTTTAAGGTGGGCGTGAGCAAGCCCGATTCAACGGTGAGTTCGTCACCGATAAGCGTCCACTTGCGGATCTGTTCCCAGTGATTCAATTTGCTGTTCACGCGTTCGATATGGCGGTTGATCGATTCGCGGATACGCTTGGACTTTAGAGCCTTCTCGACGCTGAAATCGCGGCCGGTCCGCTGCAAAAATCTTTTCGCATTCACCGGGTTCAAGAAGACGAGCGCCGAGGCGAACTTGCGGTCGTTTGCGATGACGAGCGCCTGTTCCACCAGGACATGGCGACCAAGTTCCAGTTCAATCGGATTCGGGCTCACGTACTTGCCGGTACTAGTCTTCAAGAGTTCCTTGAGGCGGCCCGTCAGGTACAGGTAACCGTCGCGGTCAAAGTAGCCCTGGTCGCCTGTTTTAAAGAAGCCGTCTTCGGTAAAGATGTCGCTGTTCAGATCGGGCCTGTTGCGGTATCCCTTGAACACGCTTTCGCCCTTGACCAGCACTTCGCTGTGTTCGCCAATTTTCACCTGCAGGTGCGTAAGCGGGAGTCCGACGCTTCCGGGTCGCGCAGAACCCGGCTTGTTCACGCTCACCACCGGCGAGCATTCCGTAAGCCCGTAGCCTTCAACGACGTTGATACCCACATTCAAAAGGAACCTGCAAATGGACTTGTTCAAGGCACCACCGCCCGAAATCACCAGGCGGAAACTTCCGCCCAAGGCTTCGCGCAATTTGCGGAAAACAAGCCTGTCGTATATCTTTGCGAGTAGGCTCCTCTTTTCGAGCGGATTATGCCTTTTGGCGTACGAAATCGCATGCACAAAGAACCATTTCTGGAACCCGTGCATTTTTTCGCCTGCAACCGTCATGCTTTCGAACAGGCGTTCAAGAATTCGCGGCACCACCGTCATGACCGTCGGGTGGATTTCCTGAATAATTTCAGCCGTATGCCGCGGCGAATCTGCAAAGTAAATCTTGATGCCACACAGGGTGTAAAAGTAGACCGACATACGCTCGAAGGCATGCGCCACCGGCAATATGACCAGGCTGCAATCCGATTCACGCTTCACGCGCAAAAAGTCGCGCTTGATCACCTGAATCTGCGAAAGCATGTTTCGGTGCGTGAGTTCCACGCCCTTCGGAACGCCGGTAGAGCCGCTCGTATAGAGAATTGAGAAAACGTCGTCGGGGTTCAGGGAATGCATCTGCTGGTTCAGCCATAGCGAAGATTCGGGCTTTCGCGAGAGCACCTCGCCTTCTTTTACGAGATCTTCCCAGTACACGCCGTTCGGCGGCAGTTCCGAACGCTTGTCAATGCAGATCACGACCTTGAATCGGGGCATGAGCGCACAGATTGCCGGCGAAAGGTCCGAAAGCCTGTTCAGCACCAGCACCTGCACCGAGGCGTCATCGCACTGGTAGCTGAAGTTTTCAGCAGAAATGTTCGGAAAAAGCGGAACAACGATTGCCTGGTTCAGCTGGGTCGCCACGTCGGCCATGATCCATTCAGGGCTGCTATCGGCCACGATACCGATACTTTTACCCGCCACAAGGCCACGATCCTTAAAGGCCAGCGCCAGATATTGAGTTTCGCGCCTTAAGCGACGCCCCGTAAAAAGAATCCACTTACCCTGTTTACGATGGGACCACCCTGCGAAGTTCTCACGATCGCAGTTAGCAAAAAACACATGCGCAAGCGATGTATATTGCAACGGTTCCATACAAAACGCCCTCTCCCTTGCCATTAAAATACATTTATTAGGCCTAAAATTTCTGTTTATTTTATCACAAGTTCACTTTTTTTCTTTATATTTTATTCAGAAGGGGTTGTTTATCGGATTGAATCAAAGGAATGAGTATGTTCAAAAAGATTCTGGATAAATACAACGGCATTAAGCTAAACTACCGTATCGCCGTCGCCATCGTGATCGGCACGCTTCTTGGAATTTTCTTACCCGGCCAGAAATGGATTGGTGAACTCGGCGTCTTGTTTGTGGGCGCCATGAAGGGCATCGCCCCGATTCTTGTGTTTGTCTTGATCGTGAACTCGCTTTCTACAGGCAAGACCTCGCTTGACAAGCGCTTCGGAAAAGCCTTCGGCTATTACATGGTCAGCACCGTCTTGGCAGCGCTTGTTGCAGTCACGGCAAGCTTCCTGTTCCCGCAAAACCTGCAACTCGCCCAAGAAGCAACCACCAGCGCCGTATTGCCCAAGGGTATCGGCGAAATCCTGAACAACTTGCTCGTTCGCGCGGTTTCGAACCCGTTCGAAGCCATAACCGAAGCAAACTACATCGGTATCCTTGTCTGGGCCATCATTTTCGGTTTTGCAATCAAGATCCACGCGAGCGAATCCACCAAGACGCTTTTGCAAGATGTCACCAAGTCCGTGACAGCCATTGTCCACTGGCTCATCAACCTCGCCCCGTTCGGTATTCTCGGCTTGATCCATTCGGCTATCGCCACCAACGGTATCGGCATCTTCAAGACCTACGGCATGCTGGTTGCAGTCCTTGCGGGCGCCATGTTCTTCATGACTTTCGTTGTCGCCCCGATGATCGTAAGCTTCGCCATCAAGCGCGACCCGTACCCGCTCGTCATCTTCTGCCTCAAGCAGAGCGCCATTACCGCCCTCTTTACCAGGAGCTCGGCCGCGAACATTCCCGTGAACATGGATGCCTGCGAAAAGCTCAAGCTTGACCGCGAATTCTATTCCGTGTCAATTCCGCTGGGTGCTACCATCAACATGAACGGTGCTGCCATCACGATTGCGATCATGACCTTGGCCGCCGCCCATACGCTAGGCATTTCGGTGAGCTTCCCGACGGCCCTGATGCTTTGCATTATCGCAAGTATCGGCGCATGCGGTGCAAGCGGTATCGCAGGCGGTTCGCTATTCCTGATTCCCATGGCATGCTCGTTCCTCGGCATTTCGAACGATGTCGCCATGCAGGTCGTCGGTGTCGGCTTTATCATTGGCGCCGTACAGGATAGCCTTGAAACCGCCCTCAACTCCTCGACCGACGTGATGTACACCGCAGCCGCCGAATACAGCGGCTGGGTTGCCGAGGGCAAGCACCTGCCCCGTAGATTCAAGTAAAAGTATTCCACATTGGAGTAATGTTTTCAAAAAAAAGTGGGGAGCATTTTTTCTTTTTTAGAAAATTATGTTATTTTCTGAGAAATAGAGAACATTATGGCTGCATACAAAAAACCGATTCATAGAAGTCTTATCTTGGGAAGCGCACTGTTCATTACGTTCATGTGCTTTCTTCTTTCTGTGCAGTCATACCTTACTTTTTCAAAATCACTCTACAAGCGCTACGACGATCGCCTCGACAACATTCTGAATTACGTCCATTCCCAAATGGATGCGGACGACCTGTACAATTGCGTACAGACCGGAGTGACCTCGGAAAAATACGCCCAGTTGCAACAGATGTTGAACGGCATGGTCGACGAGTTCGAGCTGTTCTACCTGTACACCGTGTTCACCAGGGACACGTTAATGATCAACGTGATTTCTGCCACCAGCCAGGCCGAACGCGACCGCGGTGAAACGGACATGCCGCTTCTGGATTCTTCGGAAGCATACCCCTACGAAGAAATTCAGAAATACAACCGAGTCATGGAAGGTTCCGAAATCGCCTATTTTGAAGAAGATTCGGAATGGGGTGCCGCCTATACGGCTTGCAAGCCGCTAGCCAATTCCAAAGGAAAGACATTCGCCCTTATTTGCGCCGACATTTCGATTGTAGAACTTCATAAGACCGTAAATTCTTACGTTCTGTACAATGTGATCCTCACCCTTATCCTGGGCATTCTCTTCGGCATCATCCTTATCGTGTGGCTCCGTCATAATGTGACCGGCCCGATTCTCGCCCTCGAAAGATGCGCACGCCAGTTCGCCGAAAAGAGCCGTGGTAAAAAGGATCCCGAAGAACTCGTCTTTGAAGCCCCCTCGATCAACACCGACAACGAAGTCGAATCGCTCTCCAAAGCCATTACGCAGATGTCTAACGACATGAAGGCCTACGTCGAAGATATTCTGGAAGCCGAACAGACCGTGAAGACCGCCCAAGAAGAAGCGGCGAACATGACCATGCTCGCCTACAAGGACGCACTGACCCACGTAGGCAGCAAGATCGCTTACGACAACGCGACAAGGCAACTCGACAAAGACGTTGCAAACAGGGACATTACGGAATTCGGCGTCGTCATGATCGACTTGAACGACCTCAAGACAATCAACGACAGCTACGGTCACGCAAACGGCAACACCTACATCGCAGGCGCCTGCCACATCGTATGTACTATCTTCAGGCACTCCCCCGTGTTCCGTATCGGCGGCGACGAATTCGTCGTGATTCTCAAGAACATCGATTACGAAAAGCGCCACGAGCTCGTCGAAGAAGCGAACCAGAAGTTCTACGAAACCGAACATGACAACGCAAGAGAACCGTGGGAACGCTACTCGATTGCAATCGGCCTTGCCGAATATAAGTCTGGCCAAACCATTGAATCCGTATTCAAGCGCGCCGACGAAGAAATGTATCAGAACAAGCTGAAGATGAAGAAAGCCAGAACTTAGATCCTGCGAGTCAGTTCTAATTTCTATCTTTCGTCGCGATGTTCGACGCATTGAATCTAAATTTTTCCTTTTACGACTGGCTGCTGATTTTTATGGTCACGGCGCTGGGTACTTTAAGCGCCTATCTGAAAGACCCGCAGCTTAAGGCCGTCACGGCAACGATTCCGATTCCTTGCGGTTTCGCCTACATCGCCGTCGGACTTCCGATGGGAACGGCAAACGCGATTTCGGGATTCATGTGCTTTCTTTACGTGCATATCGTTCGCATTCTGCATTACAAGGTCAAGGTTCCGATTGTGCCGAGCATTATCGCGGGGCTTGCCTTCTTTGTAGCGCTCGGCACATTCTTGATGCCGCGCATCCCCGATACCGAAGCAAGCTTCTTGGGCGTTTGCGCCTTTGACTTTATCGTGGGCATCATCATGTTCCAGAAGCAGAGCTACAAATCTGGCGTGCGCTACAAGACGCCGCTCCCCATTTACATCAAGGCCCCGGCGATTGCGGGTGTCGTTTCGGGACTCATGCTCATCAAGCGCCTGATGGGCGGATTCTGCACGAGTTTTCCGATGATGAATTCCATTGTAAGCTACGAAAGCCGCTATTCGCTGGGCGACCAGTGCAGGCAACTGCCGCTGTTCTTGATTGCGGGTCCGCTCATGTTCATCGAAATGCGTTACCTGGAGATAGGCCTCGGTCTGAATCATTGGATTGTACTCCTGTGCGGATACATTCTTTTCGCGACTATTTACTGGCCCTTGAACAAGGAACTCAAGCGACGTAACGAGCAAGCCGAGAAAAGCTACAGCAATAGACAATAGACAGGGGCGAAGGTTCCCTGTTTTTTACATTTATGCGAACATAATTATTGTATATTAAAGGCATGAAAAGACAATTTTTATTCGCCTTAGCAACAGCGGCAGCCCTTTCTGCCGTTTCCTTGACAGCTTGTTCCGAATCCAGCTCTTCGGATACCCCTGTAACCCCCGAAATTTCTCCGACGGATGATCCTGCACAGACGACCCCCACGGACCCGTCCCAGACGCAAACGGATCCGGCCCAGAATCCTACGGATCCCGTAAGTCAACAGAACCCTGGTGACACGTCATCCACCGTCACACCTGAACCGACGAACCCGACCGACACGGCTACGACTCCCGTCGATACGACCACCCAGCCGCAGCCCGTGAATCCGGACACCTCTACGGTGACGCAGCCCGAACCGATCGTTGTCGCCTGCGCCGAAGGTGAAGTCCCCACCCCCGTGGAATTCCCGCAGAATGAATTTACCGATATCGGTGACGTTTACAAGAACATCCAGTGCAACGAAAAAGTGGTGTTCATGATTCGTCACGGCGAACGTTCCCGCAACTATTCCGGCAAAGAAGCTCCCCTGACCGAAGACGGTATCGAAGAAGCAACCGCCATGGGCGCAAAGCTCATTGGCCCCGGTGACTTCAAGTTCATTCATACCGGCTTTGTCCGTACCTATCAGACTGCCCTTTACGCCGCAGTCGGTCGCGGCCAGGCTCAGGTCTTGGACGACGGCACCGCAGTGAACTTCGTGGCAGACACGGTTACCCAGCTGACCGACGGCTGGTTCATGAAGGACAAGGAAAAACGCGACGAATACCAGGCCGCCGATTCCACCCTCAAGAACGTGAACGTGATGTATGCCGCATGGGCTTACGAAGGCCTTTACAGCGACGTTTTCTACAACTTGGAAGAACGCAGCCAGGAACTTTTGAACACCTACGTGCTCAAGGACGTGGCAAGCCTCCCCAAGTACACGCTGATCGCCTCTCACGACCAGCTGCTGATGCCCCTGTTGGTCTACCTCACCAACAAGCAGATCGATTTGAAGCTCCACAATCCGACCCCGCCGCGTAACTGGCTGACCTTCTTGGCAGGGGTTGCCATTATCGTGAACGACAAGGGCGAACTCCGTTATGCGCCGATCAAGGGCGGTGCGACAGGCGTTGAATAATGCCTTATCGCTGTTGAGAATCCATAAACATAAATATCAACGCAAAGCGGCTTTTTTAGCCGCTTTTTTCGTTATTTAGGTATTTTCATTAGCGGATTTTAAAAATGGAGATGGCATGTTTGGTAAAATGAAGTTTTTGACGGTCGCCCTGGGCATGGGAATGCTCGCGACCGCGGCAAATGCCGAAAAATACACCTGGGGAAACGTCCGTTTTGACGGCGGCGGATTCGTTTCTGCCGTGATTTTCCACCCGACAGCCAAGAATTTGCTGTACGCCCGCACCGACGTGGGCGGTATTTACCGTTTCGATTTCGAAAAAAAATACTGGATTCCGCTGATGGACTGGATCGACCAGAACGATGTGGGCCTTTACGGTACCGAAGCGTTCGCACTCGACCCGAACGACCCCAAGCGCATTTACGTGCTTGCAGGTACGGGCTACTTTAGCAAGGGCCGCACCGCCGTGCTCCGTAGCGAAAACTACGGCGAATCCTGGGACACGACCTATGTGGAAATGCTCGCCCATGGTAACGGAATGGGCCGCCAGACCGGCGAAAAACTGGCCGTAGACCCGAACAAGGGCAACATCGTTCTTTGCGGTAGCCGCACCAAGGGCGTGTACAAGAGTACCGACTACGGTAAGACTTGGACCAGCCTTTACAAGGTCGCCCTTTCGAGCGCCACCGAATCTAGCCTGAACGGCGTCAACGGTGTGAGCTTCGTGATGTTCGACCCGGCTCAGGGCAAGCTCGCCGACGGCAGCACCGCAACAATCTACATCGGCACCTCTGAAACCAAGGACAACTTGCAGGTGAGCCACGACGGCGGCGCCACTTGGGAAGTCGTCAAGGGAGTCCCCACCGGACTCATGCCCCACCGCGCCAAAATCGTAGACGGCGACATGTACGTAACCTTTGCCGATGGCCCCGGCCCCTACAACATTGCCAGCGGCGGATTCTACAAGTATAACATTGCCGGCGGTACCTGGACCGACCTCACCCCGAGCGATTCCGTAGAACACGAAGGCAGCACCACCAAGAGCTACGAAAAGGACAAGAGCTCTTACGGCGGCGTGGCCATTGACCCGACCGACAAGAACCACATCGTGATTTCGACGCTCGGCAAGTACACCGGACGTCACGTGACGATCGACGAAAAGGACAACTACGGCGACCGCATTTACACCACGACCGACGGCGGCAAGACCTGGATTCACGGCCAGCATTACAACGACATTCCGAACATCGATGCCAACGGCACCGCCTGGATTCCGGGCAACGCCATCCACTGGGCAGGCTCCCTGGAAATCAACCCCTTCAACAACAAGGAAGCATGGGTCACCAGCGGTAACGGCATCTTTATGACCGAAGATATTTCGGCCAAGGTTCCCGTATGGAAGTTCATGTCGAAGGGTATCGAAGAAACGGTCCCGCTCGATATCGTAAGCATTCCTGACGGACCGCTTGTAACCGCTATCGGCGACTACGACGGTGCCGCCTACGCAAACATCAACACGAGCACCAAGCGCCACACCCCGATTATCGGCACCACCGAAAGCATGGGCTACGCCCCGCTGACCGGAAGCCTGCTACGTACCGGCGTGATTACCGTGTACGGCCAGTACGATTCGCAGAACTTTAACGTGATGTACCGCTCCGACGACAAGGGTGCTACTTGGGACAGCGTGAAGACGACCCTCAAGGGCCCGAAGGGCTTGGTCGTACTCTCTGCCGACGGCAAGGTAATGCTGCACCGTCCCGACCAGGGCGCAACCGTTTACCGCTCTGCCGACAATGGCGCCACCTGGACTGCCGTTGAAACCGGCACGCAGACCAACTATTCCCGCATTGTCGCAGACCCCGTGAACCCCGACGTATTCTACGTGATGGGCGGCATGGGCACGCTCTACAAGTCGACTGACGGCGGCAAGACTTTTGCCGAAGCAGAAGCCCGCTTGCAGAACGAGCAAGCTGGTGAATACTACAACGGCGGTGGACTCATCCGTACCGTTCCCAAGAGAGAAGGACACCTGTGGGTCCCCGTGGACCAGGCCCAAGTCTGGCTCCCCAAGGGCTTTAGCGAAAACGGACTTGCTTACACCGAAGACGGCGGCAAGAGCTGGAACCACTGCGAAGGCGCCTCAACCGCCATCGCTGTCGGTATCGGCAAGGCCAAGGAAGGCAGCGACTACGAAACGATCTTTATCTGGGGTGCAGCCAAGTCCGGCGATCCGATCGGCATTTACCGCAGCACCGACAAGTGCAAGACCTTTGAACGCGTGAACGATGACATGCACCAGTTCGGCGGCCCGGGCAACGGCAACTTTGTGCAGGGCGACATGAACACCTTCGGTGTCGTGTACATGAGTACGGTCGGCCGCGGTACTATCGTTGGCGCACCCGAAGGCACGGAATTCATTACCAAGCTCAAGCGCGTGAATGTTACGGCAAGCACCTTTATGCAGCTTGAAAAGCGCAACCTCCACGTGAGCGCCCCGGCAGGGAGCAAGGTCGAAATCTACGCCGCCAACGGCAAGCTTGCATTAAGCTCTAGCCTCGAAAGCGAAAACGTGATTAGCCTGAACAAGCTCCCCGTGGGCAAGTACATGGTCCGCATCAAGGATGCAAACGGCAAGACGCTCAACCACAAGACGATCACGCTCCGGTAATTAACGGACTTCTTCCATAAAACCAAAATACACACAAAAAATCCTCGGCATTTTTGCCGGGGATTTTTTAATTGCAAAATTCAGCAGACTTGAGCCTGCCAAACAGTTTAGTTGGCGCTAATGGAGTAGAATTCGGTACCGTTAGCCCTGATACTCGTTTCGTCGCTCGCATTGTTCATAAGCCAGAGGGAGCCAGGACCAAAGGACATTGTGACTTCGGTAGCGGTCACCACAATAACCGGAGTGACTTCGGTACGGGCCGGATAAATGGCTGTACTCATCGCATGCAGCTTGATAACATTCTCCACCACCTTCCAGTCACCATAAACCGGGAAATCCAACGGATCAATAAGCGGACTTGCAGCCAGATTGACCGTAGGCAAATCGAACTGGAACTTGCCATCTTCAGTAAAGGTCAACTTGCCCGGACCCGTAGAATAGTCAAAACTGGGGAGAATTTCGTTATTCAGGTTGGCATTTGCAAGGCCAACCAAGTTCCAAGTACCCACCAGGCATTCAGACGTTAGACCTTTAGAGCACTCAACGGCCTTGGACGTCTTGGTAGCACCGGAAGAAGAATCGCCGCAAGCCGTAAAAGTAGACAAAGCAAGTGCTGCAGCGAGCAGAACCAAATACATCTTTTTCATAGTAATCCTCATTTTTCCTTGAATATAAGTAATTCTTGTTGTAAAAATCAACAACATAATAAAGTTTACAATCCAATTCACTCCATAATAATGGATTATTTTTATTTTAAGGGAAATTATTCCCTGTTGTTTGGAGTAAATTATGAAAAAAATTCTGTTAGGAGCAGCCTTCGCAATGGCTCTTTCTCAAGTAAACGCAGCCCCGGACCCGAATTTCCATATCTATCTCGCCTTCGGGCAGTCCAACATGGAAGGCCAGGGCAATATCGAGCAACAGGACAAGTCTGTCGACGAGCGCTTCCAGGTTCTCTGGGCGGCCGACAACGGCTCTTGCTCCGGCAAGACTAAGGGCAAATGGTCTACTGCCGTGCCTCCGCTGGCGCACTGCCAGGGTGCAAAGCTTGGTCCCACGGACTATTTCGGCCGCACGATGGTCGAAAAGACGGACCCCCAGATCAAGGTGGGCGTCATCGTGGTGGCTGTTGCAGGATGCAGCATCCAGTTGTTTGACAAGAACTCCTACGCAAATTATGCTAGAACACAGCAGAGCTGGATGACCCAGCGCATTAACGATTATGGAGGAAACCCCTATGGACGCCTGATTGAAATGGCCAAGAAGGCCCAGGAAGAAGGCGTTATCAAGGGTATTATCTTCCATCAGGGCGAAACCGATGCCGGTGACGGCAATTGGCCTTCTGCGGTCAAGAAGGTCTACGACAACATTATCAAGGATTTAGGCCTCGAAAACGACATTCCGTTCCTTGCGGGCGAGGTCCTGCGCACGGGCGTAAGCAAAGGTGCAAACAACAACATTGCCAAGCTTCCGCAGCAGTCCAAGAACTTCTACGTGGTGTCTTCCGAAGGATTCAACCAGGCCTTAGGCGATGGCCAGAACGTGCACTTTACCGCGCAGGAATACCGCGACTTCGGTAAGCGCTACGCCGAAAAGATGATCGAGGTGCTGGGCGACAAGCTCAATCCCGTTGCTGAATCGAGCAGCTGCGAAGTCACCTCCAGCTCTAGCGAAGCAAAATCCAGCTCCAGCCACACTCATCACGGAGTTTCCTCTTCGTCGGAAGCAGGCTCGTCGCCGGAATCGTCATCGGACGCGGGTACAGGAATTGCGCAGGTGGAACACTTTGTGGGCGGTTCGCTTACGGTGAACAAAGCCGGCAATGTGCAGTTGAGCCTTGCCAAGGCAACGCAGCTGACCGTCAAGGTTTACTCTAGCCTCGGCAAGGAAGTGCTGGACTTGAGCGGCAACTACGCCGGAACAAACACTTTGGTGCTTGCAGGCAGACTCCCGGCAGGGCGCTACGTAGTAAGCGCCCAGGGCGAGGGGTTCAAGGCGACTAAGACTGTAACGGTAAAATAGCGACGACCGTCAGGTGGTCGCCCTGCACTTGAAACTTGATTTCGAAGCCGGCGAACCTGATGCCGTAAATGCGGTCGGCGGACCTCTGGTACGCGGGCCGCGGGTCTTCGGAAAGCAGCTCCACAAGAGCTGCCTTTTTTTCTGCAGGGAAAGCGGCGGCGTCGGAGCCTGGCGCGAAAACTCCGGCGGCGAATTCGACTTCGAGCTTTTTAAAGCGCACCGCCTCGGCAAAGCCGCCGATGGCCTCGGGCACGGAATCGGCGTACGGCAAATAGGGCTTGATGTCTACGATAGGCGTGCCGTCCATGAGGTCGGCGCCGCTGACCGTAATGGAGGGCGCGCCCTCCCCCGTCAGGTTGATTTTCTCGATTTTGACGCAGCTCATGGCCAAGGGATTCGGCCTAAAGCTGCTGCGCGTCGCAAACACGCCCAACCGCGTATTGCCACCAAGACGGGGCGGGCGTACCGTCGGCTTCCAGGTGTCGCGAACGTTCTCCGAAAAAATCCACAAGAGCCACAAGTGACTAAAGCCTTCCAGACCGCGCAACGCGTCAGCATTGCGGAACTCCGGCTCAAAGACAATCGTCGAACGCAAATTCTTCAAAAGCCCGCTCTGCCGCGGAATCCCGAACTTGTCCGGAAAATCGCTCCGAATCCTTGCGACAACTTTTATGTTCAATTCATTTATTTCTTTCACAAGCATATATATAGTAATAGTAAAAACCCGAGCTGGGTTCCCTCCCGCATTATTGAATAAAATATTTAGCTATCTTTATAGCATATAAAGGAGTTAAAAAATGGTCTTAACCGTTTTCATTTTATACCTGTTGATGATGCTTGGCATCGGCTTTTACTTCTCCAAGAAGGCGAACAGCCTGAATGCCTACTACCTCGGCAACCGCGGCATGAACAAGTGGGTCGTGGCCATGTCCGCCCAGGCCTCCGATATGAGCGGCTGGCTTTTGATGGGCCTCCCCGGCGCCATCTTCGTGAGCGGGTTTTCCGAAGCGTGGATCGGTATCGGTCTCGTGATCGGCACCTACTTCAACTGGAAAATCGTGGGCCGCAGGCTCCGCAAGTACAGCCACTTCTGCGGCGACTCCATCACGCTCCCCGACTTCTTTGCGAACCGTTTCCGCGACAACAAGGGAATCATCCGCGTTATCGCCTCCATCTTCATTCTCGCGTTCTTCCTGTTCTACACGGTTTCGGGCTTTGTGGCTAGCGCAAAACTCTTCGGCACCATCTTCGGCATGGACTACACCACCGGCCTTATCATCGGTGCGGTCGTCGTGGTGAGCTACACCTTCATGGGCGGTTTCTTTGCTGTGTGCTGGACGGACTTTATCCAGGCGACCATGATGCTTATCGCCGTCATCGCCATCCCCTCGATTATCATGACCGGCTCGGGCGGATTTGCTGCGACCATGGACGCCGTGAACGCACAGAACCCCTACCTGTTGAGCCTGTTCACCAACGCCACCACCGGCAAGTCCATCGGGCTTATCGCCTTGATTTCTAGTCTCGCCTGGGGCCTCGGCTACTTCGGCATGCCGCACATCCTAGTGCGCTTCATGAGCATCAAGAACGCCGAAGACATCAAGTTCTCCCGCCGCGTCGCCATGACCTGGGTCACCATCTGCCTCGGTGCCGCCATCATGATCGCCATCCTCGGCCGCTACTACGTAGAAGCGAACGGCATTACCGTCGCCGACCCGGAACGCATCTTCATGATTCTGTGCCAGACGCTCTGCCACCCGGCTGTCGCCGCCATTCTCATGGCCGCCATTCTCGCCGCTATCATGAGTACCGCCGACTCCCAGCTGCTGGTTTCCGCTTCCGCATTCAGTAACGACCTCTACAAGCACCTGTTCCGCAAGAATGCAAGCAACAAGGAAGTCATGTGGGTGAGCCGCGGCGTGGTCGTGCTCATTACGGTTATCGCGGTCATCGTCGCCATGCAAGGGGCGCCCAGCGCCAACGGCGCTGCACAGGGCAAGAGTTTCCTCGACGTGGTGATGAGCCTCGTGAGCTTTGCCTGGGGCGGATTCGGCGCCACTTTCGGCCCGATTATGCTCCTTGCCCTGTTCTGGAAGCGTACCACGCTTCCGGGCGCCATCGCGGGTATGCTCGTGGGCGGCATCACCACCTTCGTGTGGAAGTTCTACCTCTCCGGCTTCTCCGCCGAAATCTTCCAGATTTACGAACTCGTGCCCGGCTTCGTGCTTAGCTTTGCGACCATCGTGATCGTAAGCCTCTGCACCAAAGCCCCCAGCAAGGAAATACAAGAAGAGTTCGATGCAGTCGAACACACGCGTCTCTCTGACATGAAGCTGTAATCAACATGTCATCCTGAGCATCGCAACAAAGTTGCGACGTCGAAGGATCTCAAATGAAAAAGGCCTGCGCAAGCAGGCCTTTTTCAATTCTCTTTGCGTTTAGTTAAAATATCACGCGGTAGGGTAATTTCTTGTTGACGCTACGACCCTTTACGTCAAAGGATCCCCTAGCCTTGGGCACACGCATTTTCGCATGGGTTGGCACACCAATCGACGACAGCGCACCATTCGAATAAACCATATAGTATTCATCTACACGCAAATCGTGATAACGGAGTCGTTTTAACACAAAACCCCTCTCATTTTCGACAACCGTAAACCCATAATTCTTGTAGAATTCGCCTGCTTGAACATCGTGACCATCAAGGTCCGTAACAGATCCTATTCCATCATGCCTATACCATAAATCACATTTGTGGAGGTCTGTCTGGTCCGGAACATAGATGTAATATTCCAAGGTATCAGACGAAGTCGGACCATGGTCATTACCAACAAGAATCTGGAAAAGTGTATCATTCTGCACATGATAATCAGTAACATCTCTATAACCTTCTTCAACGTCGGTGTAACTAGTCCATATACCATGGGGATAATATTTCAATTGATTATCAGATACCTTTTTTCCCGAATGATAATACATCAGATTAAAGTTTAAGGTATCCTTTACTTGATCTTTACGAACGACCATTTCGTATTCGACACTTCCATCGACTTCGGACTCACTTTTACGAATTGCCATTGCAGCGGTATCCATTCGAACTTCATCACCACGCTTTTTATATCTAGTGGCGATTAATTGCCCATCTAGTCGAGTTATTTTTTGCGTACTTACGGTT
Source organism: Fibrobacter succinogenes (assembly GCA_902799745.1). Lineage (GTDB taxonomy): Bacteria > Fibrobacterota > Fibrobacteria > Fibrobacterales > Fibrobacteraceae > Fibrobacter > Fibrobacter succinogenes_Q. Next base: position 18,122 of record CADCBQ010000034.1, read on the forward strand.
TCTTCACCGTCAATTCCATACTTAGCATAAGAGCTATCCAAATACGCGCCATCATCAGCGACGAAACCGGACAATTCATTCTTTCGTTCCATCAGCACGGCATCAATGCAAGTAATGGCATGCGCATAGCCGACAAGAAAACATAAAGCCACAAAGCGCTTCATATCAAAGGCCCTCATTAGTCGTCATATTCCGGCGCATCGAACGAGGTCGGAATGTGCGGCGTATCCGGGTCGTTATGAATGAACGAGAATCCGCTAATCTTGCCCGTTTCACGGTCAACCGGTCCAGTCTGCAGCTGGCCGTATATGGCGGTAGTTATGCTGCTCGCATTCAGGAACGTATTGTTGTCGATTACCATGTAGTAGCCGTAAATTTCCCAAGTACCCGTCTTGCGTTCGACAGTCTTTGTACCTTCGCGAGCTTCCAATTTCGAGGTTCCGTCAGCGTTTAAGGTAAACGTCCAATCTAAGCCTTCTTTCTTTGCGACCCATTCGCCGACAAAATCCTCGGCCTTCTCGTATTCGTACTCGATTCCTTCAACCGTACAGTTCATAGTCCCACCCGAGATTTTGGTGATGGTGTTGTCGGTGCCCACGGAATGATTAAACAACGTACGGACTTCTCCCACATAGTAGAACGGGATCATCAACAGGGTGTTGCGCTGGATATCGTAGCGGCCAGCATGCCAATTCACCACCTTGTCGCCGACCGAATTTTCATAGATATACGAGCCATCGAAGAACCTATAAACCTTCGTAGTATCACCATCGGCACATTCATAGATTTTATTCTTGATAGAATCAGCCTTGGAGACCTTGCCCTTCTGAACAGCGACGCTAGCCTTTACCGCTTCGCTATATTCCGAGCCGTCCACGGAGTAAAGGACTGTACTGTCTTTATCAACCACGAACGAAATTTTGAAACCGGCTTTTCTCTTTTCCAAAATCTTGCTGACGGCATCAGTTTTGACATACTCCATACCGGTATTGAGAGTATCAAAGCTCACCACACCATTTGCAAAATCCGTATAGGTCACCGCCCACATTTCATCTGGAATGCGGAGCGCGACAACACCCTTCTTGCTGCCGGTCGACATGTAGACCGTCTGGTCGAACAGCTTGAGTTCCACGTTCTTCTCTAAATCGGTGAGTTTCGCGGCACGGGTACCTTCCGGAAGCACTATAGAAGAAGAGGATTCCGGGGCTTCGCTAGACGAAGATTCAGGAGATTCGCTCGATGAAGACTTTTCGTCGCTTACGCTAGAAGACGACTTGGAATCATCCTTTTCAGAAGATGAGGACTTTTCGGAAGACTTTTCACTAGACGAGGATTTTTCATCCTTGTTGGACGAAGAAGAATCATCGCCTGTTTCCACAGAAGAGGAGGATTCTTCAGAGGGATCCGCAGAAGCGGAAGAGGAATCGTCGCCGCAAGCAGCAAACATAAACGCCGACGAAATCAAAAGAGCCAGGAATTTATTTTTCATACTTCAAAATATAATTTATTCTAAACGACTATTCAACTAGAGATCCTTCGACTCGTTACACTCGCTCAGGATGACACATAAAAAAAGAACCCCGCCGGGGTTACCGACAGGGGTCTTTGAAAGGTTTCTAGCGGAGGTGCGGGAATCTTAGTTGCGCCCACACCACGAACGCTAATCAGAAATCTTACTTGGCGATCACGCGGGCCATTTCGCAAACCTTGTTGCTGTAGCCCCATTCGTTATCGTACCAGGACACAACCTTAACGAAGGTCGGGTCGAGCTGGATGCCAGCCTTGGCGTCGAAGATGGAGGTCTTCGGGCAGTTGCGGAAGTCGGTAGAAACAACGGCTTCGTCGGTGTAACCGAGGATGCCCTTGAGTTCGCCTTCAGAAGCTTCCTTCATGGCAGCGCAGATTTCTTCGTAAGTGCAAGCCTTCTTGAGTTCGACAGTCAGGTCAACAACGGACACGTCGGAAGTCGGCACGCGCATAGACATACCGGTGAGCTTGCCGTTGAGCTGCGGGAGAACCTTACCCACGGCCTTAGCAGCACCCGTAGAAGACGGGATGATGTTTTCGAGAATGCCACGGCCACCGCGCCAGTCCTTCTTGGACGGGCCGTCAACGGTCTTCTGAGTAGCAGTTGCAGCGTGAACGGTGGTCATGAGGCCACGGACGATGCCGAACTTTTCATCGAGAACCTTGGAGATCGGGGCAAGGCAGTTGGTGGTGCAGGAAGCGTTGGAGATGATCTTCTGGCCAGCGTAGGTCTTGTCGTTCACGCCGTACACGAACATCGGAGTAGCGTCCTTAGACGGAGCAGACATGATCACCTTCTTGGCACCAGCCTTGAGGTGAGCAGAAGCGAGTTCTTCGGTCAGGAAGAAGCCGGTGGATTCCACAACGACGTCAACATCGAGGGCACCCCAAGTGATAGCGGACGGATCCTTTTCGGCGAAGATCTGAATCTTGTTGCCATCGACGATGAGGAAGTTGCCTTCCACCTTGATGTCGTGGTTGAAAGCGCCGTGGACGGAGTCATACTTCAGCATGTAAGCGAGGTAGTCAGCGTCGAGAAGGTCGTTGATACCGACAACAGTAATGTCCTTGGAGAAGTTTTCCACAGCAGCGCGGAAGACCATACGGCCGATACGACCGAAACCATTGATACCGAGTTTGAGAGCCATTATTGGATCCTTTTGTTTATTGTTGAAATTGCTACCCACCGGTAAGGGTGGTGCGAACTTGGGCTCAAAGATACAAAATTCCGATGTGTTTGTGTAGTATCTCGCCAAAAAAAGGGGGATTTTGCCGACGAAGGCACCCCAAACCGCCATCGGCGGTCTTGGGTTACACCGGAGCAGCCTCCAACATCTGCTTCATGAGCGTCTGGTAGCCTATACCTGCGGCGGCGGCACGCTTCTTGTAGCGTTCGATGACGCGAACCGGGACCCGGATGGTGATAGCCTTGGTGGCATTGGCGGCCATTTTGGCCTTTACCGCCTTGACGGTTTCGTCCCAGTTGCCTTCGGCGACAATTGCCGTACCGTCTTCTAAACCCTTGCGGATTTCCTCGCCAAAGTCATGATTTTCAAAATAGTCCAGTTCTTCTTTAGAGATATTAATATCGTCTACTATCTTAAAGTCCATAAAGTCTCCTCGTCTTTGTGAGCTCGTCTTACTGTTAGTTTTAAAGCATGCTTTGTTATGTTCATAGTTAATATACATTATGTATGTACAGTTTGTCAATATGTGTTTGTTTTACGGGGCGAAATAGGAGCACCCCCATTTACTAATACGCCACTTTCGGGGAAAGAGTCCATTTTTGCACCATTTACTATATTGACCACAAATGAAAATTTCTGATTTTAAATCGCGTTTTAGGCTTTTGAAGCCCGTATTTGGGCTGTTTTTTGTCGCATCTTTGATTTCTTGCGCCGGTAACGGCCAGCCGCTGACTGAATCGGACCCGAAAACGTCCGAAGGGGCTGGGAACGGGGGTTCCGGGAGCTACACGGACGACTATTTTGATGAAGGTTCGGCAGTAAATTCGGACGCGAGCACCAAATCGACCCGCAAAAACACCGCCAACAGTTTCAGCTCCGACGGCTTCAGCTTCATTCTGCCTCAGGGCGGTTCCGGTGACTGGGCGCTCGTGGGCGATGACGACGGAAGCGCCCACGAGAGCGGCGTCCCCTACGAATTTTATAACGCCACGACAGGACGCCGCGCGGTCCTGGTCGAAATCGAACTCCCGAAGGGCGAACCCATGCGACTCATGGACCGCGCCCAGATGGAGATGCAGGCGTTTGAATCTAGCGGCAAGAAGGCGACTCTCGCCGAGACCTATCCCGAAGAAAACTTCGGCGGTACAGGCGTATTCTTTGACGTCGCAGGCAAACGCTACGACAGCCCCTACGAGGCCGTCGGCTTTGTGACAGGCGCCGGGAGCCGCGTGTACACGCTCACGCTTTCTGCCACCGACACGCCGCTCCAGCCGGGCGAACTCAAGAACGAATGGAAGGAATTCTTCGCCAACTTCAGCATGCGCGAAACTGCGGCAAGCGATGGCCCGGAACTTTCGCCGAACAACGTGCAAAGCTTTGACTCCCCCACGCTCGGCTACACTTGGGCTGTGAAGGATACTCTCTGGCATCACTGGACAGGTATCGCCCGCCAGAACGACGACCCGGACCTGGTGCTCAGCAACAAGGCCGAAGACGTTTCGCTGTTCGTTTACGGCGCGACTGTAGAAAGCGACGCCGTCAATTCGCAGGATTTGTTCAAGGTACTGCTCGTGCGCCTGGGCGTAGACCCCAACAATCCGACGCTCGAAATGCACCGCCAAAAGGTCGGCGACCGCTACGCGCAGGACTTTACCCTGACTCACGTGGTCAACAAGTTCGACTTCTACTATACAGGCCGCTATTTCTATGACGACGGCCGCGGAATCTTGATCGTGAGCTGGACCCAAGGCGTGAACAAGAAAAAGTACGCCAAGGTCATGCAGCACGGTATCGAAGGCCTGACCGTGGGCGAAAATCCGGCCGCCAAAAACGCGGCCACCGACCCCGAATCCGCCAAAAAGCTCGCCAAGTTCAACGCCGCCATCATGAGCCAGGTGGGCATTTTGCGCCTGCTCGAAAACCAGCCGCTGGTGGCGCTCAGCTACTTTGAACGCGCGAACCGCATGGACCCCGAAGAGCCTCTCTACCTGATCAACTGCGGATTCGTGTACCAGATGAAGGAACTTTACGGCCCGGGCATCAGCCACTTTGAAAGCCAGCGCGAACTGGTGCAAAAGAACGGCAAACTTCTCTCGATTTTGGGCGAAATGTACGAAGCCTTGTTCGACTACGGCCGCGCCCGCGAATGCGCCGAAGCAGCACTGCGTTACACGCCGAACAACCCGGAATACGTGATTAACTTGAGCGACGCCCTCTGGGGACTCGGTCAGCGCAACCAGTCCTTGGTGGTCGTGCAACGCCTTTACGATACCCAGCCGAGCAGCCGCCTGGGCGTTTACCTCGCGAAAACTTACATGGGCCTTGACCAGTACGCCGAAGCCGTCGACATTCTTTACCAGGTGCGCCGCCGCTTTGGTATGAGCGTAGAACTCGGCACCACCTTGATGGACGCCCTCATGTTCCTTGGCCGTTACGAAGAAGCCCGCGCCATCAGCGAAGAAACGCTCGCCAAGGACCGCAACGACTACAAGATTTGGACCACGCAGGGCAAGATTCTCTTCTACAGCCGCAACTACCGCGACGCCGAAAAATCGCTCACCAAGGCGCTCGCCTTAAAGCCCGATAACGAAGACGCCAAGAGCTTCCTCAGCGCCACGAAGGCATTCCTCGGCAAGGCGGACAACCGCACGCTGCAAAAGCCGATTACGCCGGTGGAAGAACGCACCAAGAACCTGAAGGGGCTCCTCAGCGAAACCGCCAAAAAGCAGGGCACCGAAGGTGACTTCCCCGCCGTCGTTCATTACAACAAGCAGACTTTGAAGGCCGAAAAGGGCGCGAACTGGGTCCGCACCGATGAAATGCTCATGGAAATCCTCGACATTCGCGGCGCCGCCATCTATCGCGAATTCACCTTCGACTTCTTGCCGGGATTTGACCGCATTTACCTGAACGCCCTCGAAGTCTACGACAGCAACTGGAACCTGAAGCAGAAGGCGAACCTGAACGGTGCCTACATCACCTACGCCACCGAAATCGGCGGCCAAAACGAATCGCAAACCGCGCATTTCCCGCTGCAGGAACTGGAGCCGGGTGACTTTATTTACCTGCAGTTCAGCCGCACGAACATCGAAAACAAGGGCATGATCCCCTACACCGACTTCGTGAGCAGCAAGGACGTTCCTGTGGGCCAGTCTAGCTTCCGCATTTACGCCGACACCGCCCGTTTTGTGACCGAAGAATACGGTCCGCTGGAAAAGAAGGCGATCAAGGGCGGCATCGAATGGAAGATCGAGAACCCGGTCATTATTCGCAAGGAACTTTACATGCCCGTGTACCGCGACTTTGGCGCAGGCCTGATGCTTACCGGCAAGCAAGAATGGAAGAACGTGGGCGAAGATTACCAGAACCTGATCAAGCACCAGTTCAAGCAAGCCGTGAGCGTGCGTGAAAAAGCCCGCGAAGTCCGCGGTAGCAAGGCCAACGACAACGCCGTCAAGGCCATCGTGAACTTTGTGCGTCACGATATCCGCTACCGCGACGTGCGATTCGGCGGACACAGCCTGATTCCGCAAACTGCCGAAGTCACGCTCAAAAAGCACCAGGGCGACTGCAAGGACATGGCGCTTTTGCTCAAGGAAATGCTTGAATCTATCGGCATCAAGAGCTACCTCACGGCCATTCACCTGACCGAAGAAGGCTTCGCCGGCCTCCCGACGATTCAGCAGTTCAACCACATGATTCTCTACATTCCGGCGCAGGGTCAAGTCACCGAACGCTGGGTTGACGCCACCGACAAAACCGGCAACGATCGCCCCGTTCCGCTCGATATGGAAGGCAAAGTCGCACTCGTGATCAACGATGACAGCAGCCATGTGGTCACCACGCCGATTCTCGAAGACAATCAGGAACATCAGATTGGCATTGAACACCGCCTGTTTATCGGAAACGACGGCACCTGCGAATTCCGCGACTCGATTTCGCTGCAGGGTAAGTTCGCAAGCGTGATGCGTAACCGTTTCTATGGCCGCGACGCCAAGGAACAGGAAAAGCTGATGGAAGACTTCCTCGCTTCGGGTATCCCCGACGTAAGCATCGGAAACATCCGCATCGAAAACCTAGCCGAATTCAACAAGCCGCTCGCCCTGATTGTGACTTACGCCTCGAAGGGATACTTTGGCCAGGGCGGCTCTGAACTCAAGGGGCGTTTCCCGAACGTGTGGGAACGCAGCCTGTTCAAGCTCCCGAAGGTTTCTAAGCGCCATCACCCGATTCGTATGCCCCACGAAACGCAATTTGCATACAAATTAAGCGTTACGGCGGCAAACGGCAAGACGGTCAAGATTACCGGCCCCAAGAAGCTGAATCGCGAACCGGATTACGTGAGCTTCGAGAAAAATTATGACGGCAAAAACAGCATCAAGTGGACCACCTTCGCGCTTTACGCCGACCCGGCCGAATACAACAAGATTCGCGAAGAATGGACCTACTTGCTCAGCGAAACCAGCCCGATGATAGAAATCAAGTAGGCAGTGACACGAATGTGTCATCCTGAGCAAGCGAAGCGCGTCGAAGGATCTCATTAAGCATAGATTCTTCGACTCCGCCTAGCGGCTTCGCTCAGAATGACATGCTTTTTTTCTAAATTTCGTGCCACTATGAGCATTTCTATCCCCCAGTTGCCTAAGGGCACACGCGATTTTTACCCGGAAGCCGAGCGCATCCAGAATTACATTTTTGACACCTGGCGTAGCGTCGCCGAATCTTTTGCCTACGAAGAATACGAAGGCCCGATGTTTGAACATCTGGAGCTGTATACAGGCAAGTCCGGCGAAGAAATCGTCAGCCAGCTTTACAACTTTAAAGACAAGGGCGACCGCGAAATCGCACTCCGCCCCGAAATGACCCCGACGCTTGCACGCCTCGTTATCCAGAAGGCCCGCGAACTCAAGAAGCCTTTCAAGTGGTTCAGCATGCCGCGCCTTTTCCGCTACGAAAAGGCACAGAAGGGTCGCCTCCGCGAATTCTTCCAGCTGAACATGGACATCATCGGTACCGAAAGCATTTACGCCGAAGCCGACCTGATGGCCGCTATCGCTACGATGCTCCGCAAGTTCGGCCTCAAGGACGGCGAATTTGCCATTGGCGTTTCTAGCCGCAAATTGCTCGCCACTTACCTCGAAGAAATCGGCGCACCGAATCCGGCGCTTGTTTACCCGGTGCTTGACCGCCGCTTAAAAATCGGGCCCGAAGCATTTGCCAAGGCTCTGGCCGACGCAGGCCTCTCCGAAGACCAGGTGAAAAAGCTGGATGACTTCATGAGCTGCAAGAGCATCGAAGAAGTCAAGACCAAGGTGCACAGCGAAAACGCAACTGCCGCCCTCGCCGAAATTGAAGACCTGTTCGCAACGCTTACCGCCGCAGGTTACGGCGAATGCGTGAACCTGGACCTTTCCATTGTTCGCGGCCTCGCCTACTACACCGGCATCGTATTCGAAGTATTCGACAAGGGTAAATCCATGCGCGCTATCGCTGGCGGTGGCCGTTACGACAGCCTCACCGAAAAACTCGGTGGCGAACGAATTCCGGGCGTGGGCTTTGGCATGGGCGACGTGGTTCTCGCCGACTTGCTCGCCGAACACAACCTGCTCCCGAGCCCCAAGCAGAGCGTGGACTTCTACATCGCAAGCTTTACCAACGACATGAAGAAGGTGTTCGAAACCGCACAGGTATTCCGCAGCGCAAGCTCTAGCAAAGAAGGGGGCAAACCGTTCTCGGTCGCTCACCCGCTCGCCGCCATGAAGATGGGCAAGCAGCTCGACCAGGCCAACTACCAGGGCGCGAAAATCGTCGTGTACGTAGACGGCTCCAAGGCTGCCGCAGGTGAATTCGAATACAAGGACATGCGCACCGGCGAAATGTTCGTCGGAAACACCGAAGCAATCGTCGCTCGCCTATGATGTCTCCTCTCAAAGTCCTTTTAAGCATCATTAGCTTGTTCGCCGTACTGGGGCTGATCGCCCTCATTTACCCGAATGACGGCATTCACATTGGTGACTCTACGCTCCGCTACCCGAAGCTCACCGAAATCTTCGAAAAGCAGTCCGCGGGCGATTCGCTCGACGATTCTACCGCGGCTGTCGACCCCGAAGAAGCTATCCGTGAGATGATGGAAGCGACCAAGCGCAAAGAGTTTTCCGCCTTCAGCGACTCGCTCAAGTTCTACGAGGACTTTTTTGAGAAGGGCAAAACGCGTTTCGATTTGCCGAACAACGACGCCACCTGGTTTGACCGATTCTTCTTGCACCTGGAACTCGCCGCGCTCGATTCGAACGTGGTGCACGTCGTGCATTACGGCGACTCGCAGCTTGAAGAAGACCGAATCTCGGCGACTATTCGCGAAGACTTGCAAGATGAATTCGGCGGTGCAGGCCCGGGCATGATGCCTGCCATTATGACCGTGCCGTCGATGACCACCAGTCACGCCGGCGTGGGCGCACTCACCCGCTACATTCTGTTTGGCCCCAAAGAAGACGAAGCCGAACACACGCGCTACGGACCGCTCGCCCAGCTTGCAAAGCTCGAAGGCGAAGCCTCTATCACCATCCAGCGCCGCAAGGAACGCAAAAAGCAGTTCAGCCACGTGGGCGGCTACAGCACCATTCGACTGCTCACCAACAAGAACGCGCGCCTCAAGGCCAAGCTCAACGTGAACCGCACCATCGTTGAAATCGTCGGCGAAGACGACGAAGGCAACGCCAAGGAAAAGCGCACCACCAAAGTCGTAGACGCTGGCGAACCTATCATCGACACCTACAACAAGCTCAAGGTGTACACCTGGAAACTCGAAGACACCACCTCAATCGCCAAGATGTACCTTTCGGGCAACGCCGAAATCTACGCGATCTCTGCTGACGGTGCTTACGGTGTCGCGGTCGACAACGTGGCCATGCGCGGCTCTTCGGGCACGATTTTCCACCGCATCGATACGGAGCTCTTGGCTGAATCTTACAAGGCCATGAACGTAAAGCTCATCATCATGGAATACGGCGGCAACCTGGTGCCAAGCATTACCTCGAGCAACATCGAATGGACCAAGAAGATTATCACGCGACAGATTCAGGCGATTCAAAAGGCGAACCCTGACGCCGATATTCTGTTCATTGGCCCCGCCGATATGGCGCGCCAGAAAGACGGCCAGTGGCAGACTTACTCTGGCCTTGCGATGACCATCAAGGCGCTGCGTGAAGTCGCTCTCGAAAACGGCGCTGCTTACTGGGACATGCACCGCGTGATGGGCGGCAACGGAGCCATGATCAAGTGGGTAAACAAGGAACCCGCACTCGGTTTCACCGACCACATTCACTTTACGCGCCGTGGCGCAGCTTACATGGGCGACTTGTTCTGCGCCGCACTCCGCATGCATTACGACTACTTCAAGTTCCGCGACCGTCACCACATTACCGACGAAAAGCTCAAGGAACTGCACCAGTGGACCGCCGAAAACAAGCCGGCTCCCCAACCAGCCGTAAAGCCTGTCGCAAAACCGAAGCCCGTTGCAAAGCTGGCTCCGAAGCCTGTCAAAAAAGCAGCCCCCGCACCGAAGCCTGTTGCTAAGCCCGCCGCCAAGCCTGCCCCGGCTGCAAAGCCCGCGGCAAAACCCGCTGCGGCACCGGCGAAGCCCGCTGCTAAAAGAATTGAAACGAAAGGAGCGAAAAAGAAATGAGACGCCTACTCCTTTTTTCAGCATTTATCGCATTACTCAGCGTGAACACCTTTGCGGCTGACGCAAAGAACAAGAACAATCCGCCCGCTCCTGGTGGCTACTCCCTCGACCTTTCGCGCTACGACTTTATCGACACCACGCAGAACGTGATCAAGTTCCCCAAGGGTAACGCCTCGTTCAACACCTTCTTTAACAAGTTGGATACGCTCGTGTTCGAAAACCGCGGACAAGTGCGCATTCTGCACGTGGGTGGTTCGCACCTGCAGGCCGACGTAATCTCAGGCCGTATCCGCGAGCACTTTATCAAGGAATATCCGGGTGCCTCTGCTGGCCGTGGATTCGTGTTCCCGTATTCTGCCGCGCGCACCAACACGCCTGCAAGCTACGCCAGCGCCTACAAGGGCATCTGGGACATGAACAAGAACGTGCAGCGCGAAATCAAAAAGCCACTTGGCCTTTTGGGCATTGCCGTAAGCACCAGCGACCCGCGCTCCGAAATCACTTTGCTCTTGGACAAGTACAATTCTACGCCGATGTGGGGCGAAACCAAGTTCCGCCTGTTCGGCTACAGCGACGCCGGCGACGTAGTGCCCGTACTCAAGGTGGACTCCAACGAAATCTACGGCAAGCTCGACAGCGCAAGCCAAAGCTACGTGTTCACGAGCCCGCGCCCGATCGACACGATTCAAATCGCCTTCCGCTGGATCGATTCGTTGAAGCAGGCAGAAATCGCCAAGTTCATCACCGACTCACTGCTGCAAGATTCTATTGCCCGCGCCAAGGAAGATTCGATCAAGAAGGCGAACGGCGACACCGCCCAGAAGAAAGTTCCCGAACCGGCGAAGATTCCGAACAACGTAGCGCTCCCCGAAGTCGCACGCGACTCCATGTTCCAGGGTGAATGCGACGTGCTCGATACCGCATGCCTCCGCCGCGAAGAAGCCAAGAGCAAGTCCCGCAGCTGCGCCGAAAAACTCGGCAAGCCTGTAGTCAACTACGCCGAGGGCGAAATTGACTCGACCAACTACGCGAACGAACATTGCATCGCCGAGCAAACCGCCGAGTCCGATTCCGTGAAGAAGAACGCTCGCCCGCGCTTTACGCTCACCGGCATTTTGACCGAAACCGATGCACCGGGCATTACCTACACCGGAGTCGGCATTAACGGCGCGAAGGTGCACGACTACTTTGAAGAAGTCTGCCCGCTTTTGGAAAAGCAACTCGCCTTCTACAAGCCCGACCTCGTGATTTTCGCCATCGGCATTAACGATGCCAACGTAGAACGCTTTAACGACAAGCAATTCAAAGGCGACTATGACAAGCTTATTGCCCGAATCAAGAAAGTGAACCCGAATGTGGCTATCATTTTCGAGACGAACAACGACATGTTCCGCAAAGTCAAGAAAAAGAAATACGTGCAGCACCCCAACGGTGACGTGGCCCGCAAGGCATTCTTTGCGCTGGCCGACAAATACAAAGCCGGCGTGTGGGACAAGTTCGGGATTATGGGCGGCCTCGGTTCCATGGCCAAGTGGGAAAAGGCCGACCTCGCCAAGGCCGACAAAGTGCACTTCAAGCTTTCGGGCTACAACCTCCTTGGCGATCTGTTCTATAAAGCTATCATCAACAGCTACCAGGAACACATCGCAAACCTCCCTGCCGAAAAGAGGAAAGAATAACCAAGCCACCGTCTACTGTCTACTTCCTACCGTCTACTAAACATGCTTGACTATTTAATTCCATATCTTACTAGAACTTTTTCGTTTGACCCGAACAGTCCGCTGCTGTTTACGCAGTTCTATTTCTGGGGATTTTTCGCCTGCGTGTTTGCAGCGCTCACCCTGATCAAGAACCGCATTCTGCTGCGCAACGCCTTCTTGTTTGCGACAAGCATGTTCTTCTACTACAAAACGAGCGGCAGCTACGTTTGCATCCTTATTTTCTGCGTGGTCGCGAACTTCTTTATCGGCAAATGGATCGAAAAAGCCGAGGAACAGTGGAAAAAAAAGCTTTGGATGATCATCGTGGTCATCATCGACCTGCTCGTTCTGTGCTACTATAAATATTCCTACTTCTTCTTGGACGCCCTCTACGACTTTACCGGCATCGAACTGCATGTGTACAACTTCTTCGCCGCCGCAAGCAACAAGATGTTCGGCACGCATTCGCTGGTAGACACCATTATTCTGCCGGTGGGCATCTCGTTCTTCACATTCCAGGCCATGAGCTACTGCATTGACATTTACCGCGGTAAAATCAAGGCTGTCGACAACATTCTGAATTTCGGCTTTTACCTCACGTTCTTCCCGCAGCTGGTGGCTGGCCCGATTGTGCGCGCCGACAAGTTCGTGCCGCAGCTGTACCGCAAGTATTTCTTGCCGCGCCGTACCTTCGGTATCGCCGTATTCTGGATTCTGAACGGCCTCGCCAAAAAAATCATCTTGAGCGACTACCTGGCCACCAACTTTGTAGACCGCGTCTTCGATACTCCCCTGCTCTTTACCGGCCTCGAAAACCTGATTGCGCTCTTTGCTTACTCGCTGCAGGTTTACGCCGACTTCTCCGGCTATACCGACATCGCCATTGGCGTCGCCCTCCTCATGGGTTTTCGCCTGCCGCAAAACTTCAACAGCCCCTACAAGGCACTCAGCCCCACCGAATTCTGGCGTCGTTGGCACATTAGCCTTTCGAGTTGGTGGCGCGACTACCTGTACATTCCGCTGGGCGGTAACCGCAACGCCACCGTTGGCACGTATTTCTGGATGGCATTCCTGAGCCTTGTGGCGATTATGCTTTCGGGCAGCGTGCTCGTGGGCGTTATGCTTGGGCTCTTGTTCGCCTACATTTCCGTGGTCGCCTACTTTAGGCCTGAATCGCGCAAGTTCATTACCACCAACATGAACGCCATGGCCACGCAGATTGTGGGCGGTTGGTGGCACGGTGCCAGCTGGAACTTTATTATTTGGGGCGGCCTGAACGGTTTTGGCCAAGTATTCAACAAGATTTGGTGCAAGCGCAGCCTCAAATTCCGCGCGATTGCCGCGTTCATTTTGTTCGCCTCGAGCGCGATTATCTTCAAGCAGACGCATACGGCCATTTTTGCGATTACCGCGGCCTACTTCGGCGTGCTCTTCACGGGCGTTTACGCGGTATGGGTGTTCCGCCTGTTCAGCGACAAGACTTACCACTGGCTGTATGTGGCCTGGAACGTGTCGCTCACCTTCGTGTTCATCACGTTCACGCGTCTGTTCTTCCGCGCGGGTTCGAACCTGGACCCGGCCGAAGCTAACGAAGTCGCCTGGAACACCGCCAAGAACATGGTGCAGCAAATGGGTTGCGCCTGGAAATGGGGCACGCTCAGCACGATTGCCTGGGAACACATCAACATCATCCTCGTGTTCATCGCGGGCATGCTCATCCACTGGATTCCCAAGAAGGTCAAGAGCCGCTACCGCATCATGTTCGCCTCGCAGCCGATCCCCCTCATGGTCGCCTCCACCGCGTTCATCATCTTCGTGATTTACCAATTCATGAGCGCCGACTCCTGCCCGTTCATTTACTTCCAGTTCTAGTTGCGAAGGACTACTCAGCGTGAAATGCAGACCCTGAGTGTCCTCAGGGTGACTCATAGGAGTACTGCTGCGACCTCGCGGAACGCCCTTGAACAGTCACCCTGAACTTGTTTCAGGGTCAGCATTCCCATATGAATACAAGACGCACCGGCTTTAGTTTTTTTATTCCTTGCAACCAGTAGATTGCACGTTTTTCTTTTGTAGTGTCTAGATTTGTATTTCAACAGCTCGTGAAGGCGAGGATTTTATCTTGGCAGTCACAAACGGGCTTGTGTTTTTGCTTTGATTAATGTATATTTCGCTAGAAGGTATAAACAATGGCTACATCGAGCATAAAAAAGAACTTTAACGTGGTCGGGACCAGACAGCTGGAATCCTTCGTTAAGGCCGTAGATCGCTCTTTAAAAGCCCCTGTTTCTGTCAGCCGCGTCAAGGCTGAAGTTCTAAGCGGAGTTTGCAGCTTGAAAAAACTGGCTCTCCTTAGAAAGAAACATGGCTTCTAAATCCTATTTTGTCGTGAACATCATGGAGTATCTCTACGATACTCATATGGAAGAAGACTTGTTTAGTCTTCGCAGTCACTTTGAGTGTCCTCAGAACAAGGATGTCGAGAATTTCTTGAAAAAATCGGCTGTCGATTTCGCTAAATTACAGGAAATGAGTTATTGTCACTAGCCATGGAGCAGAATCATTTTGTTGAGTTCGGAACGAGAAAAACCAAGTCCACGGAAAAGAGTCTTTTGCAATTGCTGAAGACAATTTGAATTTTTTCTTGCTTTTTCAACCATTTTATTGTGTATTTGGTTGTAAATAAAAGTCGTTTAAATTGGCAGCGTGGTTTGTTAAAAACTAGGGTGAAAATAATCAGGTTTATTAGAGAGACTCCCGGCATAACGACAGATCAATTAGCGGAGATCCTTGAAATATCGCGAAAAGGAGTGGAATGGCAACTTAATGCGTTAAAAAGAAAATGATTGTTGTAGACTACTAATCCACAATCTTACTCGACAAGTCCTCCCATAAGGGATTATCCTTTTTAATCAAGTTGATTTTCCAATCACGATGCCAAGTTTTCAACTGTTTTTCTCTAGCAATAGCCTCTTTCGGAGATGGAAAGCATTCAAAATGCACTAGTCTATCGACCGTATACCTTGCAGAGAAACTTTTA
>CADCBQ010000035.1 GCA_902799745.1 Fibrobacter succinogenes
GAACTCGACGAAAACAAGTGCGACCCCATCAGCCACCGCCCGGTGGAATGGCTCAAGGAAAAGAACTACTTCTTCAAGATGGGTTCTTACCAGCAGAAGTTAATCGACTTCTTGGAAAGCCACAAGGACTGGATTGTGCCGGACTACCGCTGGAACGAAATCCGCGGATTCCTGCGCCAGCCGCTGAACGACCTCTGCATCAGCCGCCCGAAGGCACGCCTTAGCTGGGGCATTCCGCTGCCGTTCGACACCGACTACGTGACCTACGTTTGGTTCGACGCTTTGCTCAACTACGTGAGTGCCTCCACCGCATTCCACAAGACTTATGCCGACGGCACGCCGATTTGGCCCGCCACTTACCACCTCATCGGTAAGGACATTTTGACGACTCACAGCGTGTACTGGCCGACCATGCTCATGGCACTCGACATTCCGCTTCCGCAGCACATTCTGGCCCACGGCTGGTGGCTCGTGAACGGCGGCGAAAAGATGAGCAAGTCCGCAGGCAACGTGGTGAACCCGATGGACTACATGGAAAAGTACGGCATCGACGCGTTCCGCTACTTCCTCGCCCGCGAAATGGTGGTGGGCCAGGATGCGAACTTCACGCATGACGCCTTCGTGCGCCGCATCAACAGCGACCTCGCCAACGACCTCGGTAACGTGCTGAACCGCGTGCACCGCCTGGTCATCACAAACTTCGAAGGCAAGCTCCCCGCTGCGACCTCCATCGGCGACGCCGAAAATGAAGTTATCAATCTTGCCAACAAGGTGATTGCCGAAATCAAGGAAGGCCTGCCGCAGGCTCGCCTCTCGCAGTCTATCGAAACTATCATGCAGCTCGTGCGTAGCATCAACCGCTACCTCGAAGTCAAGGCTCCGTGGAAGCTCGCGAAGGACCCCGCCCTCAAGGACGAACTCGCAACAGTTCTTTACGTGTCCGCCGAAGCCGTGCGCCTTTCCCTCTGCTTGCTGTGGCCGGTGATTCCGGGCAAGTCCGAAGAAGGCCTCGCCATGATCGGTTCCAAGTTCCAGAGTGCCGACGACCTCGCTTGGGGTATCCTCAAGGGTGGCGAAGCATTCGGCGAAGGCAAGCCGCTCTTCCCGCGTATTGAAGAAGAAGTCAAGAAGCAGGAACCGCAGCAGAAGCCCAAGCAGAACAAGCCGCTGATGGCCGCCGACGTGCCCGCCGCTATGGACATGCGCGTTGCCCAGATCAAGGAAGTGGCCGACCATCCGGACGCCACGAGCCTCTACGTGCTCAAGGTGGATGCCGGCGAAGGCGAGCTCCGCACCATCTGCAGCGGCCTCAAGAGCAGCTACAAGGCCGAAGAACTCCAGAACCGCAAGATTCTGTTGTTCGCAAACCTCAAGCCGAGCGCTCTCCGCGGTATCATGAGCCAGGGTATGCTCTTTGCGGGCGACCTCGACACCGAAGCTCATTCCTGCCGCCTCGTCTCCGTACCTGAAGATGCAAAGCCCGGTGACCGCGCCCTCTTCAAGGGTGTCGCTCCGAGCGAGCCGCGCGAACTCAAGGTGAAGGACTTCGAGAAGATTGCGCTCTCCGTGAAGGGTGGCGCCGTGTTCTGCGATGCCCTCGCTCTCGAAGTGAACGGCAAGCCGGTGACCTGCGACGTCGCCGACGGCAACGGAGTTCATTAATAATTATTCTACATCCACCATTTCAACGTGGAGGTGCTCCATCTCGCCTTTTTCCCAGAGCACCCTGAAACGCGGCCCGAGCTTGTCTTGGGCCATTTCAGTAACTTGGCGGCGTTTGTTCATGGGCATGTCGACGATGCGGAAATCCATAGCCGCATTCTTGTAATGCTTTGAATTCTGCTTATGGTATGGGTAATCGTTTCCGCTGGTAATCACGGGAACGTAGTCGTCGCCCATTACCTTATGGTAGCAGCGAACCACCTCGATTCCCATCGTATCCATCGCAGGGAGTAAACTTTCGAGGTACACTCCCGGTTTTTGGCGGGTGCGCTTAAGTAACAAGCGATGAACTTCGCGCTGATTGAAAGGTTTCAAGTTCAAATGGCGCATGTATTCTTCGGCAGACCAAGTATCTTCGACCTGTTTAGGTTCGTAATGCGGAATCGGGCGATCATTGGCCTTAATGAGGCGATAAACCCCAAATAAGGCCGCAATTGCCAGTACGGGCGCCAACAAATACAAATGTTTAACAAAAAATTGCATTTTTCAGCATTCAAAAATACTATTTTAAGAGCATGAAGAAAGTTATTCTTATTTCCGCATCTCTTATTTCCTCGATGTTCCTTTTCGGCTGCGGCGACAGCGCCAACTATACCGGTTGCTGGAAGGGCGAAGCTAATATGATTTTTGAAGTCTTGAGCGAAAACAACAAGGACTTCACGATTCGTAACGTAAACGGCGACCTCTCCGCCACCATTCAAGAAGGCAAGCTCTGCGGCAAGAATTCGCTCGACATGCCTTACTGCATGAGCGTGAAGGGTGATTCCGCTTACTATGAATTCGGCGGCATTACCACGGGTTACGCCCGCATCAGCAAAGAAGAATACGAAGATATCTTCGCTTCTCAGAAAAAAGCTTCTGTTGAATAATTAATCCAGAACATCCTTCAGGATTTGTTCAATCATATATTCGGTCGGAGCGCCGCTCCAGACCCGCTTGATGTAGCCATCTTTATCGAGTAACATCAGTGTCGGAACTGCGTGGATGCCATAGCGCATCCACATTTCTTTTTTAGCGTCACGGTAAAGCGGATACGGCGACGCATGCTGGTGCGCATAGAAATCGTTCAGCGTTTCGACAGGTTCATCGGCAATACCGATGATTTCGACACCCTTGGAGCTGTACTTTTTATAGATGTTTGCAAGCACAGGGAGCGTCTTGCGGCAAGGACCGCACCAGGTAGCCCAGAAGTCCAGGAGAGTCGCCTTCGGTTTATCCTTGCGCTTTTCACCGTTCTGGTAGAAGTTCTCTCCGAATTTTGCGATTTTACTGCCGATGGCGGAACCCGTTAAAGTACTGATATCGTCGGGGCGTTCTGTGAGGGCAACCGTCAGCGTTTTCTTTTTGCCTTCGCGTGCAATTTCAATCTTGATCTTCTGGCCCGCCTTGTGGCCAGCAACCGCAGACTGGATCTGCGACATGTCCGTAAGAGCCTGGCCCTGCACGCCGATAATCTGGTCACCCGCCACCATGCCCGCCGTAAAGCAGCCCGATTCCGGATGTACGCCGATTACATTTAAAGCAAGGTGATTTTCAAATGTGGACTTTTTAAAAGTAACGCCGAGCCAGGGAACTGCAAAGGCAGCGCCTGTAGCAACAAGAAGCGCAAGAGCAATAGAGCGAATACGCATAATTAAACAGCTTTAGTTTGCTTCGGATTATGGTCATCGTAATCCGAAAGAGTCGTATAACCCGTTTCACGGAGAGCCGCTTCGAGTTCCTTACGCATGGCGTGAGCCGCCATCCAGCGGAAAGCGACAACCGAGTAGCATTCCACCGCATCGACACCAAGCTTGATCAAGTCAAAAATCTTGAAGCCGTGGTCAATGCCGCCGCAAGCAATCACGCTAATCTGGGGATAATGCTTGCGGATGTAGGTTACATTCCACAACATGTTTTCGTAAAGCGGTCTGCCCGACATGCCGCCACAGTCGCCATCGGCACGGAGCGGAGTCAGATCTTCGAACTTGGCATTTACCGGAAGTTCGCTCATCTTTTTGGTCGGGTAAGTATTGCCGACCACCACGCCGTTCACGCCTGTACGCACGATCATGTCCATGACGTTCACCAAGTGGCGTTCCGAAAGGTCCGGGCTAATCTTGGCATACACCGCCTTGCGAAGAGCCTGCGCATTGCGGTATTTCATGATTTCACCGAAAATGCGTTCCGTGAGCGACAAGTCCATATCTACACGGGATTCGCCGGTATTGGGGCAGCTCAGGTTAATTTCGATAAAGTCGCCGGCCTTGTAAGCGATGGCGAAACTTTCAAGCAGGTCCTTCAACTTTTCTTCATCATCGGTGAGGCCTGGAGTTTCTGCCACCGAGACACCCACGCAAAGCCCGACCTTGTGTGCCTTGGTCAGCTGTTCATCGGCACGGCGGGCAATGACTTCGATGCCTTCGTTGTTGAGGCCCATGCTGTTGTGAATGGCGCGGTCATTTTCCAGGAACCCGATACGCGGACGGTGCGTGTTGCCTTCGCGGAACTTACGGGTCGCCGTTCCAACAGAAATGCCGCCAAAGCCCATGTTCGCGTAGTCGCAAATGCGCTTTGCAGTCTTGTTGGCACCTGCCGCCAAAATGATGGGGCAACCGAGATACAGGGAATTGCTGTGGTCGGGGAAAGTGATGACGCGCTTGAGAGTCTTGCTCAGGTCAGGACGCCCACCCAAAAACGGGATATACGGGGCAAACCGGGCAACATGCTTCAAAGAATCGTGACGGAATTCCGGGTTATTGTGGAAAATGCGACGAATAAACGCCAAAACACGGTCGCCGAAATTCAGGTAATACTCGTGGTTTACACAATTAAAAGACATGGGTATTCCTTTTGCCTAAACTTATACCCTAAAAAATAGAAAATATCCCCCTTACAAGACCATTTTCAAAATCGTTTTCTATTTTGTTTAACCGAAAAGAGAGCTAAAAATGGAACAGAAAACGATTGATTCTATCATCTCGGCAATTCGCACGAAAATGCCGGATTATATCAAGACCCTGAGCGACCTGGTAAGCATTCCGTCGATCAGCTTTGACAATTTTGACCAAAAATATGTGCTGGAATCGGCCGAAGCCGTAAAGCAACTGTTCATAGACGCAGGCCTTACCAATGTGCAGTTCTTGTTGCCGCCCAGCGGACGCCCCTCTGTATACGGCGAAAGCTTGACCAGCCCCGACAAGCCGACCGTACTCTTGTACGCCCACCATGACGTGCAGCCCCCCATGCGCGAAACGCTGTGGAATACCAAGCCTTTCGAAGCGAGCCTCCAGGGAGACCGTCTCTACGGTCGCGGCACCGCCGATGACAAGGCTGGCATCGTAACGCATCTTGCAGCACTTGAACAAGTGCGCGCCTGGAAAAAGAACGACGGTCCGAACCTCAAGTTTTTGATTGAAGGCGAAGAAGAATCCGGAAGCGCCGGTTTCGAAACCATTCTGAAAAAGAATGCCGAACTTTTAAAATGTGACGCCGTGATTGTGGCAGACCTCGGAAACTTCGCCAAGGGAACCCCCTCGATTACCACGACTCTCCGCGGCATGAGCGCCGTGACCGTAGAACTCAAGGCAACCAAGGCCCCGCTCCATTCCGGCAGCTGGTCAGGCCCGATTCCCGACCCCGGCCAGGTACTTTGCCGCATGATCGCAAACCTTACCGACGGCAAGGGCAACATCTTGATTCCGAATTTCGAAGACACGCTCGTGCCCCCGACCGAAGCGGAGCTCGCCTCTTACAAGAGCCTCGGCATGACCGAAAAGATTTTCCGTAACGACGGTGGCGTCTTGGACCGCGTTCAGCTCAAGGTTCCCGAAGACGAAATTCTCCTGTCGCTGTGGCGCAGGCCCTCGATTGTGGTAACCGCAATGGAAGTCGGCAGCCGCACCAACGCCGGAAACGTTCTGCAGAACAGTGCCTACGCCCGTATCGGCATTCGACTCGCCCCCGGCATGGACGCCGATGTCGCCACGCAGCAATTGGTGGAATTTTTGCAGGCACAAGTCCCCTATGGTCTTGAATGCAGCATCGTGACCGAAGATGGAGCAAATCCATTCGTGACCGATACCGCCCATCCGTTCTTCCAAAAGATGAGTGAATCCATGGCAACCGCCTACAACGCCGAAACCAAGTTTATCGGCTGCGGCGCAAGCATTCCCGGTGCAGAACTGTTCCGCAACACCTTCGGCGATATTCCGATTCTGCTCACCGGCCTCGAAGACCCCGAATGCAATGCCCACGGCGAAAACGAAAGCCTTTACCTACCCGACTTTGAACACGGTATCGTAGCTGAAACCCTTTTCTTTGGAGGAATCTGCTAATGAATTCTACCAAATTCCCAAGACTCGTTGTCTTGACCGGTGCTGGAATCAGTGCTGAATCGGGACTGCGAACCTTCCGCGGCAACGACGGCATGTGGGAGCACGAAAACATCGACGATGTGTGCACCCCCGAAGGCTACTATCGCGACAAGAAACGCGTCAAGGATTTCTACAACTTTTTAAGAAAAGGTCTCAAGGACCACGAACCTAACGCAGCCCATTTCGCCTTGGCCGAACTGGAGCAGCGTCTGGGAGACGATTTTTTACTGGTCACGCAGAATGTAGACAATCTGCATGAACGCGCCGGTTCCAAACGCGTGTTGCACATGCACGGCGACCTGATGCGCCTTACTTGCGAAAAGAATCCGAAGCACGAATTTGTGTTCAACGGCGAAGAGACTCTTGATACACGCTGCCCGTTCTGCGGAGGCATGAGCCGCCCGGACATCGTATTCTTTGGCGAGCAGCCTCTTTACATGGAAGAAATTCAGGACGCCTTGAGGAACTGCAAGGAATTCGTGTACATCGGCACGAGCAGCGTAGTCTACCCCGCCGCCGGTTTCAAGAGTTTCGCCAAGAGCTTCGGCGCCAAGGTGACTTGTTTGAACCTGGAAGTTCCGGCAAGCGACCCATACACCGACGTATTCATAGAAGGCAAAGCAACAGACATTGTACCCAAGTGGTGCAAGAATTTTAAGTAAAGTAAAATGCTATTATAGATCGTCATTCAGACTAGATTTTAGTAACGTAAAATCACATTCTTTGACTAAGAAATCAAGGGGAAAATACAATGAAGAAATTACTTGCAGCGTTATCTATTCTATCCATCGTTGCGTGTTCCGACAACAGCAGTACTACATCCGCATCGAACGACGGAGCAACAAGTTGCAATTACACATTTGAATGTGATTCAAAAATTCATGTTAAAAACAATAAAATCTATTTTGAAAATGACAGCATTGTCTTAAGTGGAATATTTCTCAACCATTTTCTTGAAGAAACATGGTCTATGAAAGATTTCATGAATCGTTTAGAAAACGTATATTGGGCGTCTACCACACTCAAAGACACCCTTCTCACAGAAACTCAAGTAGCAGAGAACGAACATCATAGTAGTTTTATTTTAATGCCCCCGGATGAGGATAAACTTATTAAATACAACTCTACGGATGCAATTCTCCCCATTATTGAGCAAACCTATCAATCATGCCAAAATGACGCTGGTTGCTACATTCAATATCAAGCTCGCTTACAAAACCCGGACAATGATAAAATTAGGGATGCGGAAAACTGGCTTAAATTAGTTAGTATCAAAAACGATTTAACTGGCGAGTCCATATGCAAACTCGCAAATACAGAATGCAAGAAAGAGCGGTATGTAACAGAATAACAAATCCTCGGTACACTGAAGAAACTACTTATTGGACAAATACTCTCTCAAAGTACTTTCAAATTCAGTTCAAACAAATATATTGCAACGCACATTATAAAGGTATTTTGCCATCTTTTTGACGTAGTGTACCAAATTTATGTTTAACAAGAAACCGTTCAAAATCTGATATGTCTATTATATTGTTTTCTTTTAAAAATTTTTGATATTCAAATGGTTTTGTATAAACTTCAAACCAAAACTTTTCATATTTTGAACTTTCCACACCATTCGAACTTGAGTGACGAGCTGTAAGAGCCCATATCGAAACAACATCTTCATAATGTTGATGACGTTTCCATCTATCACGTTTTTTTGAAAGAAAGTTTTCTAACAAAACACCACTACAAACAAACACCCCTCCAATAACGCCTCCAACAATAGCTTCTGATTTATTAGCAAAGCAAAGAAGAATTTCATCAAGAATTGACATATCAACCCATACCTTTCTATAATTTTAAAACAGTGCTAAAAACAGCGAAATTCTGTTATAAGCAGAAACAGCAAGCTTCGTGGTTCGATGAGCCCGAAGCTTTTTGTTTTGGCGGAACAACTTCGCTGCGGCATTGTTCGGTGCATTTTTCGCAGCGGTCCGCAAAGCGGCAACCCTTCGCAAAATCACGCGGATGCGGCACGGAGCCAGGAATCGACTTCATGGTACGCATGTCACTGTGATTTTCGGGAATAGCGGCGAGCAATCCCTGCGTGTACGGGTGCATCGGCGCATCAATCACATCACGGACAGCACCTGTTTCTACAATGCGCCCCGCATACATCACGGCGACTCGGTCGGCATACTGCGACACGATTCCCATATTGTGCGTAATCAAAAGCACCGCCGTTCCGGTACGGTTTGCCATATCCTTGAGTACCGCAAGCACCTGCGCCTGCACCGTGACATCCAAGGCAGTCGTCGGTTCATCGGCGATAATCAGTTTCGGCTTAGAAAGCAGCGCCATCAC
This sequence comes from Fibrobacter succinogenes, assembly GCA_902799745.1. Taxonomy (GTDB): domain Bacteria; phylum Fibrobacterota; class Fibrobacteria; order Fibrobacterales; family Fibrobacteraceae; genus Fibrobacter; species Fibrobacter succinogenes_Q. The sequence goes on from CADCBQ010000035.1 coordinate 8,430, forward strand.
AATGCACACGCGCTGCAACATGCCGCCAGAAAGTTCATGCGGATACGAATTCAGCACACGGTCGATGTCCTTGAAGCCAGCAAGAGCGAGTTGTTCACGAATCACCGTCATGAAGCCGCCCTTGGAGCGTTTGCAGAACTTGAACACTTCCATCAGCTGCTTCTTGATGGTCACCACCGGATTCAAGGCCTGCATGGGTTCCTGAAAAATGCATGCGATTTCAGAACCGCGAACCTTGCGCAAGTCCGCCAAAGGGAGCTTCGCCAAGTCAATCGGAGCGGAGTCAGAACTTTCCTTGTAAAGCACCGAGCCTTCGACAATTTGTGCACTCGGTTGAGGCAGCAAGCGCAAAATGCTCATGGCGGTCACGCTCTTTCCGCAACCGGATTCCCCCACCAACGCAAAGAATTCACCCGGATTGATTTCGAACGAAACCTTGTCCGTCACCTGCAACGGTTTCATTCCTTCGCGGGGTTTGCCATTCTTGTCAAACCCGAAAGCCACCGAGAGATTCTGAACCTGCAAAACTGCGTTTCCAGATCCTTCGACTACGTGCTGCGCACTCCGCTCAGGATGACAATCCCTAAACATATCGATCTCCCGATTTGGGGTCCATTGCATCTCGCACGCCTTCGCCCACGAATGTGGTCAACAAGAGCGTTACAAAGAGAGCCGCTACCGTGCTGACAGAAATCCACGGAGCATAAAGGTTGTTGAGGCCCTGGCTCATGAGTTCGCCCCAGCTAGGTGTAGGAGGTTGCAAGCCAAAGCCCAAAAAGTCTAGCGACGTCAAGCTTCCGATTCCGCCTATCAGCGTAAACGGGAAAAGCGTCACCACAGGCGTCATGGCATTCGGCAAGATTTCCTTGAAGAATATGTGGCGGTGTCCCATACCCAAGACTTTGGCCGACTGCACATAAGTCATGCCGCGTAATTTCAAGAATTCCGCACGCATGTAGTAGCTGAGCGAAATCCAGTTGAACGCGGCCATAATCAGAATCAAGAGCCAGAAACTGCGGCCGTAAATGCTACCGATCAAAATCACCACGTAAAGCATCGGGAGCGACGACCAGATTTCAATGAAACGCTGCATACCGGTATCCCAGAACTTGCCGAGGTAGCCTTGAATACCGCCAATTACAATGCCGAGGAAAGTTCCGAGCACCGTCAAAAGCAAACTGAAGCTGATACAGATGCGGAAACCGTGAATCAGGCGGGCCAGCACATCGCGGCCGTTGCTGTCGGTTCCGAGCCAATGCCTTGCACTCGGCGCAAACGGAGGCGTACCATCTTCGCTCAAGTCCGCCTTCAAGGGGTCATGAGCAATCGGAGGCATAATCGCCCATACATCGGGGCAGCCACCGGCACGGGTAAAGCCTTCTGCGGCATCCTCTTCACATTCGCGAACCGCAGCAAACAGCTTGCTGTAATCGGCTTCAGTCTGGTATTCACCGCCAAAATCTTTGTCGCTATAACGTACGAATGCCGGGAAATAGGCCTTGCCGTTATACTTCAAAAAAAGAGGTTCATCGTTAACCGTCCACGGACTCGTTAACGACAGCAGATACGCCACCACAAGCACCACTAAAGACCAGAACGCGCGCTTATTCTTTCGAAAGCGTTTGAGCCGGTTTAATGTTTCTTGAGTCAGACGAATTTTCATGCCGTAAATTTATTAAATGTCCAATTTTTCTACTTCAGCAAACTCACGATTAAGTTCAGCAATTCCGTAAAATCAATCGGTTTTGCAATATGTCCATCCACGCCCGCATCGAAGGCGTTCTTCTTTTCTTCTTCGAAGGCACTTGCCGAAATCGCAATAATCGGCGTTTTCGCCTTGCGGGGATTTTCCATCTTACGAATCAGCGACGTTGTTTCGAAGCCGTTTCTACGCGGCATCTTCAAGTCCATCAAAATCACATCAAAAGATCCCGAAGGAGACATATCGAGTTTGCGGTAGCATTCATTACCGTTTTCCACGCAAACAATCTCGGCGCCCGTGCTACGGAGCAACTTCGATACAATTTCGCATGCCTGCGGATCGTCATCGGCCATCAGGATTTGCTTCCCCGCAAGGAGTCCCTTGTACGACTGAATGTCGACAGAATCCACGACAGGGTCCTCTTCGGCAAGCCGGTGCGGCGTAACCACCACCACGCGAGTACCTTCGCCAACGCGGCTTGTAATGTTGATTGTACCATGCATCAGGTCGACCAACTTTTTCACAATGCTCAGTCCAAGCCCAGTACCGTCGATTCCGCGGGTAAGCGCCGACTGTTCACGTTCAAAGACATCGAACACTCTCGGCATAAATTCTTCAGAAATACCTACACCCGTATCTTCGACAACCATTTCAAGATTGCACATATCCGGCTTTTCATGCGGCAAATCACGCATCGAAATACGGACAAGTCCGCCACTACGAGTGTACTTGATGGCATTGCTCACGACATTCATCAAGATCTGATGATACTTCACCTTGTCGACATACACGCAGCGGGCCTTGACATTTCGAGAAATCTGCAGCATTATATTTTTCTGTCTTGCAGACTGTTCAAAAGTCGTCACCAAATCTTCACTCAAAGCCGCCGTAAGTACCGGGCTTTCTTCGAGTTTTTCGTATCCCGATTCAATCGACGTAATGCTCAACACGGAATTGATCATGTCGAGCAGGAGCGTTCCCGCCGACTGGATATTGCCTAGATAGTAATTCAGCAACGAAAGTTCTGCATCGGGCAATGTCAGGTTCTGCAGGTATTTTTGGGCAAGCGCATCGTAACCCATAATGGCATTCATCGGAGTTCGAATATCATGGCTGATATTGAACAGGAAATTCGACTTCGCCTTGTCTGCACGCTGAGCACGATCCAGCGCCTTCACAAGAGCCACTCGCTGTTCGTTGAGTTCCTTACGCTTTTCAAGTTCGGCATTCATGGACTCATCGATTACCTTGATGCCCATGACAAATTCGGGACGGTCCTTAGAAGGCTTCACAAAATGAATCTGCATGTAATGAATCATTCCGCCCTTTGAAATTCGATAAATAAATTCAAAGTGGTCATGTTTCAAAAACTCACGGTTCAAGCGTTCCAGATTGATGACCCGGTCAAAAAGCGGGCGGTCATCGAGCAACACCATGCGGTTCACATACAGCGACGTCAACTGGTCATAGTGAGGAGCCTTTTCAAAGGCTTCACGCATAAAATGGGATACATTAGGGTCAATACTATAACTTTCGCTCAGTCCGGTCCTTGAATCAATTACAAACGCGCTTCCGTAGGAATCCGTAAGAGCATTGATCACATTCAAATGTTTGCCTTCCATTTCGTTCTGCAAGCGCCGATTGGTGCGGTAAATCGAATGGAAATAAATCATAAAGAACAGGAAAACAAGCAACAAGGCCAAAAGTGCCTTGATAACGACATACTTAGTCACATTCGAAAGCACATGGTACGGGACCATTTCCACCACGAACCAGCCCACTTCATGTACCGGCATTATGCATGCAATTGATGTTCCGAATGGAGAGGAAATTCTAAATGCCTTAGGTGTTTTTACCATCGCGTTCTTTTTGAACTCGGCAAATATCTGCGACGGGAAAAAATCCTGGGCACGCTGTTCAAAAGACATTCCAAAATCGTTATCAACAACGCTAGACGAAATAATATTCAATTCCCCATCGCACAAAAGTCCAATCGCGGGTTCGCCTTTCACGGTATTACGTAGCATCGGGGCTATGTCGTTTTTGCCCCCCAAAATTCCCGTAATCACACCAATGATATTTTTTCCATAGTACAACGGAGTATAAACATTGATTCTCGATTCACCGAACTTCTTAGAGGAGTAATCAATCCAGATGCCCGACTTGCCTAAAATACCCTGCCGGAAAAAAGGACTTTCCGAAACATCAATCGGTTCTTCGTCATACGAAAGCTTAAGGCCATCTTTACGGATGTATTCGATTCTCGAAAAAGGCACATCGTCCATCATCGAAAGAAATATCGATTCAGAGCGGCGTAATTCGGGGCCATCCATCTTTTGCGACACCATTTGCGACACATTCTTAATGCTGCTCGTTCCGTATTTCAGGGTCTTGGTAAGTTCAATCGATGCTCGTCGGGTATCTTGTACAATTCCTTCTTCGATTTGCTTAAAGTACGATTCCCTTGCCAAAAAGGCATAAACGAAAACAAGCACCACCACAGCCGCTGCAACAACCATAATTGCAGGGTTCAAAGGCATCCAACGTTTTAACTTAATCTTTTTCATAGACAATCAAAATATATGTCGCAATTATAATAAAAAACTTTTTCTAATATGTAGCTCGTATGAAAGATTTGACCATAGAACACAAGCCGCAAAAGGAACGTTGCATTTTAGTCGGGATATCGACCCCTAAAGTGCGCCCTTGGCTTGCTAGCGAGCAACTAGCCGAACTCGGTAGACTTGCCGAGACGGCAGGGGCCGAAGTCGTGCAGAGTTTTTTACAACGCGTTCAGAATTTTAGCCCGGCAACTCTGATTGGCGAAGGCAAGGTAAACGAAGTCAAGCACGCGCTCGCGGAACACGACGCCAAGATGGTCGTATTCGACGACGATCTTTCGGGTTCGCAGGTTCGCAACTTGGAACAGCGACTCCCCGGAATCAAAGTTTTGGACCGTACAGGCCTCATTTTGGACATTTTTGCGAAGCATGCCGTAACAGCTGAAAGCCGCCTGATGGTCGAAGTGGCACAGCTCCAATACATGATGCCCCGCCTTACCGGCGCATGGACGCACCTTTGCCGTCAGCACAACGGAGGTATCGGCACCAAGGGCCCCGGCGAAACACAGCTCGAAACCGACCGCCGCATGATCCGCAAACGCATTCAGGAACTTAAAAAGAAGCTTGAAAAAATCGAGGATGCCCGCGAAAGCCAGGCCGAAAACCGAAACGATATTTTCCATATCGGTATTGTAGGTTATACCAACGCCGGCAAGTCCACGCTCACCAACCGCTTAACCGGCGCCGACGTGTACGTAGAAGACAAACTGTTCGCTACCCTCGACAGCACCACGCGAAAGCTCTTCTTGGACGGCGAAAACATTATTTTATCCGACACGGTCGGTTTTATCCGCAAACTTCCGCACAACTTAATCGAAACCTTCAAGAGTACACTCGGTGTCGCCTCGCATGCCGACTGCATTTTAGAGGTGGTCGACGGTTCCGCCCCCGATTACCGCGAGCACCTGGAAGTCACCCACCGCACGCTCGAAGGCATTATCAGCCCCGAAACGCCGCGTATTCGCGTATTCAACAAGGCCGAAGTCTGCGACGAAGCCCGCCGAAACGAACTCCGCGAAAACTACCCCGAGGCAATCCAGGTGAGCGCCCGCGAAAATATCGGCATGGAACGCCTTAAAGAAACCTTCAAGGAACAGCTTGCGGCCTGGCACAAAAAACGCGAAGTCAAGCAACAAAAAGAGAAAGAACGCGCCGAATCCCCCTGGAAAGAATAAGCTATACAGCGAATTATCTTGTTTATACGGCTTTTCGTCGTAAAAAGGCAAAATTCGTATCACAAATTTTACCGATTTTCTAGATTTCGCCTCAATGGAAGGAAGAACAATCACACTCCCAGCCGCTCTTACGGCCGCAAACAGCAAAAATCTGTTGCGGGAGTGTCGGCGTACGCTCCGAAACGAGCCGCTTTGTCTCGACGGTTCCGCCCTTACGCGAATGGACTACAGCGGAGACGCCTTCTTTGCACTCCTCGCCGACTTAAGCGAAAAGACCGGCAACAAGCTTTCGCTCGCCCACTTCAACGAAGAAATCAAGGAACAGCTCAGGGCTCTCAAGAAAGAGAAAATCCCCGAAAAAGTCAAGCACGGCTACAACAACTTCCTCGAAGCTATCGGCGCAAAGACCATTGTCGTCGCCAAGGAAGTCGCTGAGGTGTTCATCCTCTTGAACATGAGCATCTACTGGATGATCTGCGGACCATTCGACAAGGGCCGCAGCAAGTTCGGCGGCACCGCCAAGCAGGTCTTTATGCTCGGCACCGAAGCCACAGGAATCTGCTTCTTGATGGTCGCCCTCATCTGCTTTACCATGGCGCTCCAAAGTTCCTTTATGCTCAAGGCCGTTGGCGGCGGTTCCTACCTCGCCTCGGGTCTCGGCTACTTGATTTTCGCCGAAATCAGCCCCCTTTTAACGACCATTATCTTGGCGGGCCGTTCCGGCAGCTCCATCGCCGCAGAAATTGCGAACATGTCCGTCTGCGAAGAAATCAAGGCGATCAAGACCATGGCGATTTCGCCGGTGCAGTACCTGGTGGTCCCCCGTTTTATCGCGATGACCATCTGCACGCCGATTCTAGCCTTTTGCGCAGGTATCGCAGGCTGCCTCGCCGGTTTCCTGATCGGATACTTCTTCTTTGACATTTCATTTGCGAACTATTTCCAGTCTATCCGCGACGGGATTCCGCCGATTCTGTTCCTCAAGAGCACGGTCAAATCCATCGTTTTCGGTTGGCTGGTTACGCTGATTTCTTGCAACAAGGGCCTCAACGCCGAAGGCGGCGCCGAAGCGGTTGGCCTTGCAACGACCTCAAGCGTCGTGGTTTCGATTTCTGCCATCATTGTCGCGGACTGCGCGTTCAGCTTTATATTCTACTAGAGGTAAACATGGATGACTTTACACTCAAAGTAGATCACCTGAAAGCCGGTTACGACGGAAAGACCGTATTGAACGACATTTCGTTCGATGTCAAGAAGGGCGAAATCCGCATGATTCTCGGCAGTTCGGGTTGCGGCAAGTCGACGCTGATGAACAACATCCTCAAGCTTTACAAGTCCGAAAGCGGAACGATCACCTTTTTCGGAAAGCAATTTGGAGCCAAGGAAGGCCTCGATTTCGAGACCCGCTTGCGCACGGGAGTGTTGTTCCAGAACGGAGCGCTTCTCTCTGACTTGACGGTTGCCGAAAACGCCATGCTCCCGCTCATCCGCAGCATGCCCTACATGCCCCGAAAGCAGATGGAAGCGATCGTGGCTGACCGACTTGAAAAGGTGCACCTGTTGCATGCCTTCCACAAGTATCCCTCCGAACTTTCGGGCGGTATGAAACGCCGCGCAGCACTTGCCCGCGCCATCGCCCTCAAGCCGGAACTGCTCTTTTGCGACGAACCCTCGACGGGTCTTGACCCGGTGACCGCACGCTCGCTCGATGAACTTTTGCTTGAACTCCGCGACACACTCGGAGTTTCGATGGTGATTGTGAGCCACGAACTCGAAAGCATCAAGATTGTCTGCGACCGCTTTATTTACCTGAAAGACGGCTACGTGCTTATGGACGGCACCTTGCAGCAAGGGCTTGAAAGCGAGGACCCGATACTCAAGCATTTCTTCAATAGGCAATGCCCGAAGGAAGAAGACAACAATGAATATTACCATTTTAACTTTATCGATTGATTTGGAGTAACTATGGAAACCACACGCTCCGAACGAATCAAGATTGGCGCCTTCATGCTCCTTTGCGGGGTCATGATCTGCGTGTTCTTGGGCTATGTGCTTTCTCGTTTTTTGAATAAGGAATTCGACAACTATTACACCGTATTCAGCGAATCGGTCATCGGCCTTTATAAAGATGCCCAGGTCAAGCTGAACGGTATCGACGTCGGTAACGTCACCGAAATTGCAATCGATTCTTCGAACTTGAACCAGGTGATTGTTCGTTTCCGCGTGAACAAGGGAACGCCCATCAAACTTGGCACCCGCGCAGGCATGACTCACGGTATATCACTCACCGGCGAAAAGCAGATTGTGCTTTCAGGCGGACGCTTCGACGAACCCGATGTAGCCGAAGGCGGCTACGTGCCGGCCGAAAAGACGGCCTTTGACGAAATGGCGAACAAGGCCACCGACATTATTAGCCACATCGATTCGCTCCTGGCCAACATCAACAAGATTTTCTCGTCCGAAAACGCCGAAAACATCAGCAGCGCCATCAAGAACTTTGAAGGGGCCTCCAGGAATCTGAACAATATGACACAGAACCTGAACAAGCCCATCAACAATATTTCGAATGCGGCAGCCTCCATGAGAAACGTCCTCGCCGAAATCGAAGAAGCAAAAATTGCGGCCAAGACCAGCGAAAACATGGACCTTGTCAAGGAAAAAATTGCCGCTATCGACACCAAGAGCATGAACGAAAACATCACGCAGACTCTGGAGTCGATCAATCAGCTTTCCAAGCGCCTCGACCAGATGGTTTACAAGAACCAGGACCAGGTCGGCGACGCCGTGGTGGAACTCAACGCCGTGCTTGAAAACCTCGAAGAATTCTCGCAGAAGATTAAGAACAATCCGTCGGTGCTGATTCACGCCGAAAACAAGTCTAGAAGGAAGTGATCCATGTTCAAGAAATTCATTCTCTTATCGGCAATCGCACTTTCCTTGACCGCATGCCTTGGCGGTGGTTCCAGCGAACCCACCCGCTATTACACGATTGCAGTCGAAAACATTCAATCCCCCGCCGCAGGGGTCTATGCCGACAAGCGCCTGCAAGTACGCAAGTTCACCATTGAACCGGCCTACCAGCGTACAAACATCGTTTACCGCGAATCCGCCTACGACTTCATGTTCTACGACCTAGATTTGTGGGCTAGCCGCCCCGAGCACATGCTCGCCCAGGTCGCAAGCGAATACGTTGCCAAAAGCGGACTTTTCAAGACTGTCGAAACCAAGCCCACCGGCAAGCCCGACTTTGAGCTTTTGGGCAATATCGTTGCAATCGAAGAAGTAGACGAAGGTTCTTCGCAGTACGCCCGCCTTGCCGTTCAGATGACCTTCCGCAAGACCGAAAGCGAACAGGCACTTTGGGAAAAGAGCTTCGACGAAAAAATGAGCATGGACAACCGCGAACCGAGAACCACTGCAGAAACAATTTCCAAGCTTTTCGGCAAGTTCATGCAAGAAGCCCTCCAAGAAATTTCATCTGCTAACTAACTTTATAGCAAAAACTATTCGCCAAAAGGAGCAATCGATGAAATCCATGAAACTCTCTGCTATCGTGCTCGGCCTCGCCGCCGCAAGCGCATTTGCACAGACAGCCCCGGCAGCGGCCCCTGTCGAACAACCCGCCGACTCCGCTAAAACCGAAGCAGCCCAGCCCGCCGCAGAACAGGCCACAGCAGAACAGGCTGCAACTCCCGCAACCGACTCCGCCGCTGTAGCTGCTCCGAAGGCCGAAGAACCGAAAACTGAAGTGGCGACCGAAACCAAGACCGAAGAACCCAAAGCTGAAGAACCCAAAGCTGAAGAGCCTAAGGTAGAAGAAAAGAAGGAAGAAGTCGCCAAGGTCGAAGAACCGAATGTCGAAGAGTCCTCTTTCATCGACCGACTGACCATCTCCAAGGCCGACGCCGAGCCCGAAGCTAAAAAGGCGATGGAATTCAAGGTTTCCGGCCAGGCAGAATTTGACACCTACGCCAATTGGAAGAACGACTCCAAGAAAGAACTTTACCACAGTTTCGCATCGACCGTCGATGTCGATTTCCAGGTGAAGTTCAACGACAAATGGTCCGCACAAGTCGAAATCGAAGCCGATGGGCTTTTCACTCAGCCAGCGGTTCACTATAACGAAGCATTCGTTCAATACCAGAAGAGTGAAAATTTCGGCGTCAAGTTTGGCGACTTGACATACTCCGAAGGCGCATTCAACTATTACGCTTACGACGATCCGGCAATCAATGCAGCCGGCATGATCGAACATAACATTCGCGGCATCGAGCTCGACCTCTACGGTCTGCAACTCGGACTCGGCTTTACACGAGACGGCACCGATTTAGCTTGCAGCAGCACCGCCTACGACTACAACGGCAACCCGATTCCTGTAGAAAAGGTATGCAAGAGCTACGACGCCCATGTCGCTTACCAGTTAGACATCGCAGGCCAGGCACTCCGTCCGTTCGCACATTACCAGAGCTGGCAAACCGCTAAGGAAAACGAACTGCACGCCGGTTTGGAAGCTGCTCTCGAATTCGGCCCCTTCGCTATCCATGCCGTCTATGGTTTGCATTCCAACAACCTGACAGAAAGTTCCCCGAAGTCCACCCACACCTTCTTGGCCGAGCCCTCCTTCAAGGTGGCCAATGTAAGCGTCAAGGGCGGATTCTTCTACGCCTTGCTTGATGACAATCTGAGCAACGCCACCCTCCACGGCACAGAAATCCCGGAATATATGTTTGCCTACGGTGAAGGCGACATCAAGTTAACGGATGCCATTACGATCGGTCTTCTCGGAGAACTGCATACCAACTCCCTTGAAGATGACTCCGATCTCGGTTCCTTGAACTTCGGCACACGAATCTACTTCACTCCGGTGGACGGCCTCGAAGTGACCACCTTCGCCATGGGCATACTCCCCATGGGTGACGATTGGGAAGATGTGGATCACGCAGCCAAAGTTTCTACCGAAGACTACGGCGAAGATCTGAACCTCAAGTTCGGTGTTGAAGCCGAGTTCAGCTTCTAACCGAGCATTTTTGCACCTTTGTGCAGTAGTGTCAATTTTTTGACACTACTTTTTTTTATATTGTGTCCGTACGTTGAAATTTAAGCCTTAAAACGCATTTTTTTGAATATGAGCGAAGAAATTAAAGATTCGACCCTTGGACTTTCGAACGTTAACCACCTTGAAAAACTCTACGACGGGTGGTTCCTGGACTACGCCAGCTACGTGATTTTGGATCGCGCCGTTCCGTACTACGAAGACGGACTTAAGCCGGTACAGCGCCGCATTTTGCACTCCCTTTTCGAAAACCACGACGGCCGCTACCAGAAGGTGGCCACCATCGTCGGTCGAACCATGGCCTACCACCCGCACGGCGACGCTTCCATTGGCGACGCACTCGTTGGCCTCGGCCAGAAGAATTTGCTGATAGACACCCAGGGTAACTGGGGCAACCCCTTCACCGGCGACCGTGCTGCAGCCCCCCGTTATATCGAAGGCCGCCTCACGCCGTTCGCAGTCGATGTCGTATTCAACCCCGAAACCACTGAATGGATCCCGAGCTACGATGGCCGCAGCCAGGAACCGGTGACTCTCCCGGTCAAGTTCCCGCTGCTTTTGGCACAGGGTGTCGACGGTATTGCCGTGGGTCTTTCGACCTCGATCCTCCCCCACAACTTCAGGGAACTCTGCGAAGCAAGTATCGCCATCCTCAAGGGCAAGAAGTTTACGCTGTACCCGGATTTCTTTACCGGCGGCATCATCGACGTAAGCGACTACAACGACGGCCAGCGCGGCGGCAAGGTCCGCGTGCGCGCCAAGATTGAAAAGGTCGACAACAAGACGCTCGCCATCCGCGAAATCCCGTACGGCACCACCACCGTAAGCCTGATCGAAAGCATCGTGAAGGCAAACGACAAGGGTAAAATCAAGATCAAGCACGTCGACGACAACACGAGTAAAGAAGTCGAAATCCTCGTGCACCTGCAGCCGGGCACCGACCCGCAGGTCGCCATCGACGCCCTCTACACCTTTACCGACTGCGAAAAGTCCATTTCTCCCTGCACCTGCGTGATTGTCGACAAGCACCCGAAATTCCTCGGCGTCTCCGATATTCTCCGCATGAACACGGAGCACACGGTCAAGCTTTTGGAATGGGAACTCGCCAACGAACTCAAGCACCTCGAAGACAAGTGGCACATGACCACCCTCGAAAAGATCTTTATCGAAAAGGAAGTCTACGAGGTCATCAAGAAGGCCAAGGACCGCGAACAGATTATCAGCCTCGTGCGCGAAGGACTCACGCCTTACCTCAAGCGCCTGCACCGCAAGGACATCACCGACGAAGAAATCGGCAAACTCATCGAAATTCCGATCCGCCGCATAAGCCATTACGACCGCGAAAAGGCCGACCAGCTTCTGAAGGAACTGGAAGAAAGCATCGCAACCTGCAAGTACAACCAGGAACACATTACCGACTACACCATCGAGCACTTCAAGAACATCTTGAAGAAGTATGGCGAAGGCAAGGAACGCCGCACGCAGATTGCCGAATTCGGCAAGGTCGAAGCCGTGCACGTGGCTCTTGCCAACCAGAAGCTCTATGTGAACCGCAAGGAAGGCTTTGTGGGCACCGGCATGAAGAAGGAAGAATACCTCTTCGACGTGTCCGAATACGATGACTTGATCGTGTTCAAGGCCGACGGCAGCTTCAAGGTCGTCAAAGTCAGCGACAAGGACTTTGTGGGCAAGAATATCTTGCTCGTCGAAAAGTTCAAGAAGGACGACGACCGCCACATTTACAACGTGATTCACCAGGACGGCAAGGACGGCGCTTACTATATCAAGCGATTCAACGTGGGTGGCGTTACCCGCGACAAGGATTACTTTATGGGTAAGGGCAAGCCCGGCAGCAAGATTCTGTACATGTCGAGCAACCTGAACGGCGAAGCCGAAGTCGTAGAAGTCACGCTCAAGCCGCGTCCGCGCACCAAGCTCAACTTCGAGGTGGATTTCAGCACCATCGACGTGAAGGGCCGCGGCGCCATGGGTAACATTGTGACCAAGTACCCGGTCAAGAGCATCAAGCGCGTCCGCAAGGGCGTGAGCACCTTGGGCGCACGCGTACTCTACTTTGACGCCCTCGCCGGCATCATCAGCACCCAGAAGAAGGGCGACCGCATCGGCGAATTCGGCGAAAAGGACAAGATTCTCATCGTCAAGGAAAACGGTACGGCCCGCGTGCACGATATGGCCGACCCGATTCTCGTGGGTACGGGCATCAAGTACGTTCACAAGTTCGACCCGGAACAGGTCTTTACGATTCTCTACTTCGAAGGCGGCAACTTCAACTACATGGTCAAGCGTTTCAACTTGGAAGGCTGCCCCATGACCACCGAATTCAGCCTCGTGTCCGACCACAAGGATACGCAGATGATTGAATTCTTCGCCACCGAAGACGCCCGCGAACTCATGGAATACCAGGTAGGCCGCGAAGTCCAGAAGGAAGAGTTGGACCTCACCGAAGTCGCCGAAGTCAAGGGCTACAAGGCTTTGGGCAGCAAGTTCACCGCCAAGAAGGTGAAGCGCGCCACCCGAATCACCCCGCCCGACACTTTCGATGACGGGTCTAACGACGACGATGATTCTGACGAATCCGACCCGGAACTGTTTGACTAAGTAAAAGGGGGACGCCTCCCCCTCACTTCAACCCCGGCTGTGTCATCCTGAGCGAAGCCCATTGGGCGAAGTCGAAGGATCTAGCCGGGTTTTTCGTAACCCTCTCGCCTAGGGGTACACCCCTAAAACCCCTTGATAATGCGGGAGGGGTCCCAGCTCGGAGTTGCGAAGGCCGCACGGGCCCCTCCCTGCACCCTCCCCATCCTTGGCCGACGCTTTCATTAGTTTATATTTAAGGCATGACCGATAAGATGAAAAATAGGCTATATACGTGGTTAGTCTTTACAGGACTTTACCTTGTCCTCGCGCTATTTCTTTTTCTTATAAGTGCCGATTATTTTGCGTTCATTCTATTTATCATTATGACCGCAATCTCCGCAATAACCAGCTTAGTTTTCGGATTCATTCCCGGTAGGGGTAATTCATTTTATATAGACGAATATTTTAACGATGAACCCGTAGATTATCGTGATTCCTCCGATATCTTTGACGAAGCTTTAGGTCTAAAGAAGCCTGAAGAACGCGAAAAAACGTTCGACGAGCTTATCGCCAAGAAGCCTACATCCAATCGCTGAAGCTTGAGTCACTGGGCATGCGCCAGTCAGCGCGGGGCGACAGGGAGATTGTACCGACTTTCGGGCCGTCAGGAATGCAGCTGCGCTTGAACTGTTGCGTAAAGAACCTGCGCACGAATACGGCTAAAGCCTTCTCCAATTCTTCGTCGCTGAACTTGCCCGCAAAGGCGTACTTCGCAAGGAACAGGAGCTTTTGCGGAGCAGCGCCGTACTTTGCAAAGTGGTACAGATAGAAGTCGTGGATTTCGTAAGCGCCCAAGATACTTTCGGTCTTCTGCGCAATCTGGCCGTTAGAATCGGCAGGCAACAATTCCGGCGACACCGGCGTATCCAAGATATCGCGAAGGACGCTTGCAAGTTCCGAGGCCTTCGCCTTGTCGGCGGTAAAGCTTTCGGCATGGTCGGCATACCAGCCCACCACATGGCGCACGAGCGTTTTCGGAATATCGCAGTTCACTGCATACATGGACATATGGTCAGCGTTATAAGTGCTCCAGCCGAGGGCGATTTCAGAAAGGTCACCCGTACCGATAACGATTCCGCCCACGCTATTGGCAATATCCATCAGAATCTGCGTACGTTCGCGGGCCTGCACGTTTTCGTAAGTCACATTGAGCGTTTTCGGGTCGTGACCGATGTCGGCAAAATGCTGCAGGCAAGCCTTCTGGATGTCAACCGTGCGCAATTCTACGCCCAAGAGTTCCGCCATCGTGACGGCGTTGTTCTTGGTGCGCTTGGTCGTACCGAATCCGGGCATCGTAAGCACCAGGATTTCAGAAGCAGGGCGTTTCAGGAGCTTGAAAGTTTCGGCCACAACGAGCAAGGCAAGCGTAGAATCAAGCCCGCCGCTAAGGCCAATCACCGCGCGCGCAGAATGCGACGCTTCGAGTCGCTTCGCAAGTCCTGCGCATTGAATATTGAAAATCTCGGTGCAGGACTTGTCGCGAGTTTCGATGTTACCCGGCACAAACGGCATCGGAGCCACAAAGCGATACTTGAGGCTATCAATCGAACGCAGGCCATCGAAACTCGCCGCGCGCGCATAGAAGCTGCGGCTGTCGAAATCCTGGAACGAGCCTTCGCTCAAGCGTTGCATGTTCAGGCGTTCCACATCCACGTCTGCGTAAATAATTTCAGATTCGCGGCTAAACGGTTTGCTTTCGGCAATCATGCTGCCGTTCTCGGCAATCATCAAGTGACCGCTAAAGACCATGTCCGTCGTAGATTCATGCACGCCCGCCGACGAATAAACGTAGGCAGCCATGCAGCGTGCCGACTGGTTCATCACCAAGTTACGGCGGTAATCACGCTTGCCCACCAAGGCATCGCTTGCCGACAGGTTCACAATCACATTCGCACCAGCCAGGGCAAGCTCGCCACTCGGCGGCACTGCTGTCCACAAGTCTTCGCAAAGTTCCACGCCTACGCGCACCTCGGTGCCAGACTTCCCCGCAATCGTAAAGAAGTTCGTCACCGACACATCGCCAAAGCCTTCCACCGCGCAAACCGGCGCAGCTCCCGCAACACCGCCGCGCAATAAATCGCGACCGCTCGAGAAATGGCGCTTTTCATAAAATTCGCGCTGGTTCGGCAAATGAATCTTGGGCGTCACCGCCACAAGTTTACCCTTCTGCACAAAGGCGGCGCAGTTGTAAAGGCAACCGAACATACGGAGCGGCAAGCCAACCGCAATCACCGTATCGCTATTTGCAAACGCTTCTGCAATCTTCGAAAGCGATTCCACACTCTTCTTGAGCAACAGTTCCTGATGGAACAGGTCGCTGCAGGTATACCCCGTAATGCAAAGCTCCGGGAACACGACAAAGGCTGCACCCTCGTCAATGGCCTCGGTTGCACAGCGGATAATTTCAGCCGTATTGTAGGCAGTATCGGCGACTTTCAGCGTCGGGCAAACAGATGCGAATCGGTAAAATCCAAACATAACCTAAATATAGCTTTTCATTTTTCATTAATTTTCTATATTTGCGCGCCAGTCAGTTCGAAATCCATCCTGACTATAAACAAAACTAGGAGCCCCCCATGAAAAACGCCTTGCTGGTACTCTCCGGCGGAATGGACAGTACCACCCTGCTTTACGAACGCGCCGACGAAATCGCGCTCGCCGTTTCTTTCGATTATGGCAGCAACCATAACGACCAGGAAATTCCCTTTGCCAAGTACCACTGCGAAAAGCTCGGAATTCCGCACCTGACCATCCCCCTCAAATTCATGCATGACTATTTCAAGTCATCGCTTTTAGAGGGTGCAGACGCCATTCCCGAAGGGAGTTACGACAGCGAAAACATGAAGTCGACCGTAGTCCCGTTCCGTAACGGAATCATGCTTTCCGTAGCCGCGGGCCTTGCCGAAAGCCGCGACCTCACCAAGGTCATGATGGCAAACCACTTTGGCGACCACGCCATTTACCCCGACTGCCGCGAAGAATTCGTCAAGAACATGTCGGCGGCCATTGCAGCAGGCACCTACGCAGGCATTACCATCGACGCCCCTTACACCAATATATCCAAGGCAGACATCGCGCGCAAGGGTAAAGCCCTCGGCATCGATTACAGCCAAACCTGGTCATGCTACAAGGGCGGAAAAATTCATTGCGGCAAATGCGGCACCTGCATCGAACGAAAAGAAGCCCTCGCCGAAGCAGGCATTGAAGACACCACGGAATACGGAGCGTAATATGTACAGAGTCATCAAGCGCATGGAAATCTCGGGAGCACACAAGCTTTCGCTCCCCTACGAAAGCAAATGCCGCGGTCTGCATGGCCATAACTGGATTATTACGGTGTTCTGCCAGTCCGAAACGCTCGACGAAAACGGCATGGTTGTCGACTTTTCTCGCATCAAGGAACTCGTTCACGGCAGGCTGGATCACCAATTCCTTAACGATGTGATGGATGCAAACCCCACCGCAGAAAACATGGCCCGCTGGATTTGCGAACAAGTTCCCCACTGCTACAAGGTGCAAATCCAGGAAAGCGAAGGCAATCTCGTAGAATACGAAATCGACCCGTAGGCCATCATGAAAGTCTGCGAAATATTCAGAAGCATCGAAGGCGAAGGTCTGCGCACCGGCCAGGCCGCCGTATTCGTACGACTCCACGGCTGCAACTTGCGCTGTAGCTATTGCGATTCCATGTACGCCGTCGAAGGCAACGACTACAAACAAATGAGCGTTGCCGAGGTCGTAGATGCAGTAGAAGCCTATCGCACCGAAAGCGGCGTTCAATGCGTTTCTCTCACCGGCGGCGAGCCCTTGCTTCATGCAGGTGTCGACGAGCTCCTGCAAACCTTGTGCGAAAAAGATTTCAAGATCAATATTGAAACCAACGGCACTGTTCCCTGCAAGTGGCAACATGCAAACCTGTTCTACACCATGGACTGGAAATGCAAAAGCAGTGGCATGTCAGGCAAAATGCGCATTGAAAACCTCGCCACGCTCCACAGCAACGACGTGCTAAAATTCGTCGTCGGCTCCGACGAAGACCTAAGCGAAACCGAAAGCGTTGTCGCTAGGCTCGCCCAAATCAAGGCCACCGACGCACAAGAGGCAACAGGTATGCCGTCCATCTATGTTTCGCCGGTTTTCGGGACACTTGACTACGAAAAAATCGTAGACTGGATGCTTTCAAGCAAAATCATGACCGAAAACAATGCACGTTTTCAAGTGCAATTGCACAAGGTTATTTGGGACCCCGACAAACGCGGGGTGTAATTCACAAGATTAAGAGCGTCCGGACTTGATGCCGAGTTTATTCATACGGTAATTCATCATGCGCGGAGACACGCCCAAGTCGCGACCCGCGGCAGAAAGGTTACCGTTATTGCGCTTGATAGCCTCGGTAATGATTTCACGTTCGTAATTGTTCATCATCACTTCGAGCGGAGCGGTCTTGGTCGTCACGGCACCAGAAGGCCCGACGCTAAGGCTTGTCTGCAGTGAAGGCGGCAAGTTGTAGCTGTGAATGCAGTCGTCGCTTGCGGTAAGCACCGCGCGTTCCATGCAGTTTTCCAGTTCACGCACGTTACCCGGCCAGTGGTAGCTCATGAGCAAGTTGATCGCCGTCGTCGAAAGGCGGGCCACCTTCTTGTTGTAGCGCAGATTCATCTTTTCAATGAAGTGCTCCGCCAACAAGATAATGTCGGACTTGCGCTTTGCCAAGTCGGGCATGGTAATCGGGAAAATGTTCAAGCGGTAGAACAAATCTTCGCGGAACTTGCCCTGCGCAATCAGCTCTTCCAAGTTACGACTCGTAGCAGCCAGGAATCGCACATCGGAATGGAGTTCTTCGTTACTGCCCACGCGGCTAAAGGTACGTTCCTGCAAGAACCGCAGGAGCTTCACCTGGGTCTGCATCGTAAGGTCGCCAATTTCGTCGAGGAAGAGCGTTCCCCCGTCGGCAGCTTCGGCACGACCAATACGGCGATTCACCGCACCCGTAAACGCACCCTTTTCGTGACCGAAAAGTTCGCTTTCTACCAGGTTTTCAGGCAGAGCCGCGCAGTTCAGCGTAATGAAAGGTTTGTCCTTTCTTTCAGACAAATTCACAATTGCACGGGCAATCATTTCCTTACCCGTACCGCTACCACCACGAATCAGAACCGTCGCATCGCTGGGAGCCACCTGGCGCACCTGTTCGTAAATCTGCTGCATTTCGCGGCAGTTACCCACCAGTTCGCCGGGGTTATTCGAAAGCATGTCACGAAGCTTGCGGTTTTCTTCAAGCATGGCTTCGTGTTCGTTATGCAGTTCAATGCATTCGTTTGCGGCATCACCCGTGATGTTTGCAATGATTTCAAGCAAAGCCACATCGCGGTCTAAATCAGTAGCGCCATCCACTGGGCGGTCAATCGAAAGCGTTCCGATCACCTGACCGTCGTGAATCAAAGGCACACAAATAAAAGCCACCTGGGAGTCATAATGGCGGCTACCCGTACGGTTCAAGAAGCGGGAGTCTTTGCGCAGGTCAGGAATCACATGGCTCACGCCGCGTTCAGCAACGTGGCCCGTAATGCCTTCACCCATGCGGTACAAACCGCGCTGTTTTTCGGATTCATCCAGTCCGCGAGACGCCTCAATCTTAAGCGTATCGCCAAAGAGCAACGCGAAAGTTCCGCGAAGCATGCCGAGTTCGGATTCCAGAATGTCGAGCACATTCTCGAGCAACTTTTCAACGTTGCGTTCGTGAATGATCGCAACACTGATCTTCTGGACGACCGAAATTTCTGAACCTATTGGAGAGGGCATGGACATAAGATAGTAAAAGAGGTTTGAGGTTAGAGCTTTTCTTTGATTCTCCTAAGGGCTTCACGAGTGCGTTCGTAGTCACCGAAGGCGGTCAGGCGGAAATAACCTTCGCCGCAAGGGCCAAAGCCGCTACCCGGGGTACCCACGACTTCGCAGGTAGCAAGCAAGCGGTCAAAGAAATCAAAGGATTTTTCACCATCCGCGATTTTCCACCAGATGTACGGAGCATGTTCGCCACCGAACACCGTGTAACCCGCGGCCGTCAGTTCCTTACGGATAACGCCAGCCGTGCGCATGTAACCGGCAATGACTTCCTTGGTCTGCTGCCAACCAATCGGGCTGTAAATTGCCTCGGCGGCACGCTGCGTCACGTAGCTCACGCCGTTAAACTTGGTGCACTGGCGACGATTCCACATAGAGCGGAGTTTCGAAAGTTCGTGCGGGATCACCGTGTAGGCGCAGCGCACGCCCGTAAAGCCGGCGGTCTTACTGAAGCTGCGGAATTCAATGGCGCAAGTGCGTGCACCCGGAATTTCAAAGATGGAATGCGGCAGCGATTCGTCCTGGATGTAGCAGTTGTAGGCGCCGTCGAACAGGATCAATGCACCATTTTCGTTGGCGTAGTTGACGAATTTCTGCAAAGTTTCGCGGCTGAGCACCGTACCGGTCGGGTTGTTCGGGCTGCAAAGGTAAATCAGCTGCACCGGTTCCTTGGGCAAATCCGGCTGGAAGTTGTTTTCAGCGGTCGAAGCAAGGTAGGTCACCTTAGAAAAATGTCCGTCACTTTGCAACACGCCTGCACGGCCAGCCATCACGTTGGAGTCCAAATAGACCGGGTAAACCGGGTCCGGAATCGCAATCTTTACATTTTCTGTAAAAAGCTCTTGAATGTTTGCCACATCGCACTTGGAACCGTCACTCACGAAGATGTCGTCCGGATCCATTTCGATGCCACGAGCGGTGTATTCGCCACGAACGATTGCTTCGCGCACGAAATCGTAACCCTGTTCGGGGCCGTAACCGCGGAAAGTTCCCTTCACAGCCATTTCGTCTACGGCCTTGTGCATGGCCTTGATGACTTCCGGGATCAAAGGCGTGGTCACATCGCCAATACCCAGGCGGATAATGTCAGCATCGGGTTTCTTCGCCTGATATTCCTTGATTTTCTGGGCGATAGTCGAGAAAAGGTAGCTGCCGGGCAGCAAGTCGTAATTTGTATTGATGATAGATGAATTCATAATTTGGTTTGAGGTCGTGCCTTCGGCACTTTGAGGTGTGAGGTTGTGAGGATTAGAGAGTGTTCATTTTCGTTGCTCAAAGGGCGAAGCCCGTCCTCAGAGCGAGTTTACGAGCGTCCTCATACCTCAATTTTTCCCATAAATATTTCTTCTGCGGGGCCGGTCATTAAGACGGGGCCACCTTCTTCGTGCTTAATGTGGAGGACGCCGCCATCCAAGATGATGTCGGCTTCGACGCCCACGCGGCCCGTGCGCTGGGCCGCAACGAGGGTTGCGCAACTGCCCGTACCACAAGCCATCGTAACGCCGCAACCTCGTTCCCAAACCCGCATGCGGATTTGGGTGGGCGTCACCACCTGTGCAAATTCAATGTTGCAGCGATCGGGGAACTGCTTGTCGACTTCCAAGATGCTTCCCCACTTTTCCAGCTGAATCTTTTCGATGTCATCCACGAAAATCACCGCGTGCGGATTTCCCATGGAAACCGTCTCGGCAGTAAAGTCGAAGCTGTCGGCCGTGAGCTTGATGGAGCCCAAGAAATTCCTCGGGAGTCCCATATCGACGCACACGCGACCATCGTCTAAAAGCGCAGGCTTCACCAAGCCGCTCTTGGTATGCAGGGTAAACACTTTAGTATCGGCATCTTTTGCAAGACCGCGGCTGCGAATGTACTTGGCCACGCAGCGCGTTGCGTTACCGCACATGGCCGCTTCGGAGCCATCGGCATTAAAGATGCGCATTTCGAAATCGACACCGTTCGGCACGGATTTCGCAGCAGGCCCCACGCTGGCACCGACACCCGTATCGCCGAGCACCAGGCAACCGTCCTTATCCATCGGCGTTACAATCACCACGCCATCGGCACCGATACCGAAACGACGGTCGCAAAGCTGAATGACACGCTCTGTAAAAGCGGCACCATATTCAGGAGTCTGACCCGGTTCCAGCAACACGAAATCGTTGCCCAACCCGGTCCATTTTGAAAAATTAATTGGCATAATTCAGTTCTCTTTATAATTTTCCACGCCCCCATTTGCAAAAAATGTGCCAACTTTACAAAAATTGTTAAATCACGCTAAAAACGCCAATTTTATCCAAATTTCACGGAAAACAAAATTTTGAAATATTACATTTTCTGTAAATCTAATAAACTAACTTTACATTTTATGTAAAATCCAAATGCAGGGCAGAAGGGGTGAAAATCCCCACATTTCGGCATTCTGGCGTATATAGAATAGATACACCCTCAACAAAACAATTGACAAGTACAATTTTATATCATAGAGTCTCATTCGGCACGAATTTATAAGCCCACATTCGGCACGAATTTTGCTATCTTTAGCCCCGAAAAATTATCTTCAAGGATACAACCATGAAACGTACACATAACTGCGGCCAGCTTCGCAAGGAAGATGTTGGCCAGACCGTAACACTCGCCGGAAGGAAGATGTTGGCCAGACCGTAACACTCGCCGGTTGGGTGGATCGCCGCCGTGACCATGGTGGTGTGATTTTCGTTGACCTCCGCGACAAGTATGGCAAGACCCAGATCGTTTTCAACCCCGACTACAACGCCGACGTGTTGAAGACCGCCGAACAGCTCCGTAACGAATACGTTATTTACGTGACTGGTAAGGTCTACGCCCGCGAAGAAGGCAACACCAACGAAAAGCTCGCTACGGGTGAAATCGAAGTCAAGGCAGACAAGCTCGAAATCTTGAACGCCGCCCTCACCTCTCCGCTCGCCATTAACGACCCGAACGAAGAATGCAAGGAAAACGACGACCTCCGTTTGCAGTACCGCTACCTGGACCTCCGCCGTCCGTGGATCCAGAAGAAGCTCCTCCTCAAGAGCCGCTTCCTCAAGGCCGTGTACGACTTCTTCTATGCCAATGGTTTTGAAAACATCGAAACTCCGTGCCTTTGCAAGTCCACTCCGGAAGGCGCACGTGACTACCTCGTGCCGTCCCGCGTGAACCCGGGCAAGTTCTACGCCCTCCCGCAGTCTCCGCAG
>CADCBQ010000036.1 GCA_902799745.1 Fibrobacter succinogenes
CGGTTCGAGCCTCTCGAAAGATGTGGCCAAGTGGCTCGAGAAAAACGGCGTGAAGACGAAATAATGTATATTCCTTGATATGCCTATTTCCGCCAAAATCCGTATGCCGCTTGATATCGCAATGACTGTCGCGACGCTCGTGCTGATGGGCGGCAATTACTTCTTCGAATCGACTGCCGTTCACGAGATTCTGGGCGTGGTGTTGCTCGCTTTGTGGGCGGTGCACATCACGCTGAACCGGCGATTCTTCCTTTCGCTGTTCAAGGGACGCTACAACGCATTCCGCATCTTGCAGGCGGTCGTGAATTGCGGGATCCTTTTGTGCGCGATTTTCTTGATGGTGAGCGGAATCATGCTTTCGAACCACGTGTTCGCCTGGCTCGGGATTGAATCGGGCGCAAATTTTGCCCGCACGGCGCATCTGCTTGCAAGCCACTGGTATTACGTGTTCATGTCGCTCCACATCGGGTTGCATGTGAGCCTGATTGCAAACCGCTTGGGGCTTGCGGGTGCGTTCAAGTCAAAAACGGCCCTAATCGCAACCCGCGTGATTGCCGCTCTCGTGGCGGGTTACGGAATTTACGCCTTCGCCATTCGCGGGCTTTGGAAATACATGTTCCTGCAGCAGCCGTTTTTCTTCTTTGACGCGGAACGCGGCTACGCCCTCTTTTTCGCGGACTATATCGCCATCGTCGTGCTGTTTGCCGTCGCGGTGCATTATGTGGCGAAACTCATGAAGGCGTAGATTTGTACATTATTAGTACAATGAAGCGTATTAAACAAAATATTCTGTCGATGATTGCAGTCGCGTTATTCGCGATTCTTTCTGCTATTGTCGAGGGCTCTTTTGTTTACGATTACGGCGCTGAACTTGGTCAGGTTGCAGAGAGCGATAAAGTTTTCGCTGCTCACGATTTTGCCGATAATCCGTTATACCTGACTTGAGAATCAACAGCTGATGCAACACTGCTTACGCGCAGTTCGACAACGTCCAAACAGGTTACACCGTTTGCGACTAAAATCGCGCGGTCAACTATTTGCATCCATTGCGGCTTCCCTTTACCGCTAGTTTATCAAAAACCTAAAGAATATTACGTTTACACGCTAGAGCGAATGCTCTGTTAGCAAGTTCTTTCTCCAAGCCTTAACGTCAAAACAACGCTCTCTCGGGTAATCCGGGAGAGCATTATCTTTGGGAGAATGGATTTTTTTTATTTTGACTTAGAGCTAACTTTAGGTATGGTAACGGACCAAACGTGAAAAAACTAACGAAGAAAATGAAAATTATGATTATCGCACTTTCGACCCTTTTTATTCTGGGAACCGTTGGCGTGCTGTTCCTGAACCAGGCAAAATTTGGGCGTATTCCGCAAGGCAAACGCCTTGAACGCATCAAACAGTCACCGCATTACGATGGTCAAAAGTTCGTGAATGACGAAAAGACTGTCACAATGACGGGCGATAAGAACTTGTTTGAAACGACGCTTAAATTCTTGTTCGGCAAAAGGTCGCAAACCGTTCCCGATACAGCGCTGACGGTCGTCAAAACGGACTTGAAATCGCTGCCACAGGACCGCGATTGGATTGTATGGTTCGGACACTCTTCGTATTTGATGAACTTATCTGGGAAGAAGATTCTTGTGGATCCCGTGTTTTATCAGGGTTCGCCAGTAAGCTTTGTGAACAAGATGTTCAAGGGAACCGACGTTTACAAGCCTGTTGACATGCCGGATATCGATTACCTGGTGATTTCACACGATCACTGGGATCATTTGGATTATCAGGCCGTGAAGGAACTTGAACCACGCGTAAAGTGTGTGGTGACGGGGCTTGGTGTGGGTGAACATTTTGAATACTGGGGTTACCCCGTCGAGAAACTTGTGGAACTCGATTGGTGGGATTCTTTCGACTTGGGCGAAGGCTTTAACGTGACGTCGACTCCGGCAAGGCATTTTTCGGGTCGTGGGATAAGGTCGAATAAAACGTTGTGGTCTTCGTTTGTATTCAAAACGCCAAAGCGTTCCGTTTGGATTGGCGGAGATAGCGGCTATGGTAAACATTTTAAGAAAATTGGTGAAAAATTTGCGGATGTCGATCTGGCTATTTTGGAAAACGGGCAGTACAATGAAGATTGGAACCAAATTCATGCCTTGCCCGAACAGCTCAGCAAAGAAATGCTGGACCTGAATGCAAACCGCTACATGACGGTTCATCATTCTAAGTTCTGCTTAGCTTACCATACTTACTTCGAACCGCTCGAAAATGCGAAACGGGCCGCTCAGGAATCGGGCAAGCCCGTGCTTATGCCGCAAATGGGCGAAGTCGTGTACCTGGAGTAAATTGCATTACCAAAGTTAGTGCATCGATGGCGATGTAGCATTTTTCTATATTTGGCCGCAAATGAAAAACCTTTTAGATTTTGATAGCGCACATTTGTGGCATCCGTATGCGGCGCTGAAAAATACTCCCGCAAGATTTCTTGCCAAGACAGCTCACGGAACAACGATAGAAACGGCAGACGGCTTGAAACTGATTGACGCCGTGTCTAGCTGGTGGTGCATGGCGCATGGGCATAACGCCCCTGAAATCGTCGAGGCGATTCAGAAGCAGAGTGAAAAGATGTGCCACGTGATGTTCGGCGGTTTTACGCACGAGCCCGCGATTGAGTTGGGCGAAAAGCTTGTGAAGTTTTTGCCCGAAGGATTGAACAAGATTTTCTTTGCGGATTCGGGAAGCATTGCCGTGGAATGCAGCGCCAAGATGGCGGTGCAGTACCAGTATTCCCTTGGACATCCGGAGCGTTGCAAGTTGGTCGCGTTGAAGGGCGGCTATCACGGCGATACCGCAGGCGCGATGGCGCTTAGCGATCCAGACGGAATGCATACGCTTTTCCGCGGAATCATGCCGCATCATTATTTTGCGGAACGTCCGAACTGCCGCTATGACGAGGCGTGGAATCCGACGGATTTCGCTTCGATGGAACGCGTTGTCGAAGAATATAAGGGTGAAATTGCCGCTGTGATTTGCGAGCCCGTGTTTCAGGGCGGAAACGGCATGTGGCTTTACAATGCGGGTTACCTGAAATCACTCCGCGAACTTTGCGACCGTTACGGTATCTTGTTGATTCTAGATGAAATTGCCGCTGGCTTTTACCGAACGGGGCCGCGCTTTGCAATGATGCATGCGGGGATAACACCGGACATCATGTGCATTGGCAAGGCGCTCACGGGCGGAAGCATTACGATGGCGGCCTGCGTTGCGTCCGAGAAAGTTGCCGAAACGATTACGAACAGCAAGATTCCTGCGTTTATGCACGGCCCTACCTACATGGCGAACCCGTTGGCCTGTGCCGCGGGAATCGCTTCGCTTTCGCTGTTCGAAAGTCGCGATTATGCGGGTGAAGTCGCGCGAATCGAAGGTCGCCTCCGTGCCAACTTGGAACCGCTCCGTTCGCTTGAAAATGCAGCGGATGTGCGTGTACTTGGCGCAGTTGGCGTCTTGGAACTCAAGGCAAAGCCGAGTGCCGAAGATATTTTGAAAGTGATTCGTGAAACTGGCGTGTGGCTCAGGCCGTTCTGCAATTACGTCTATACGATGCCGCCGTTCATTACGACCGATGCCGAAATCGACCGCATCTGCGAAGCCATCAAGATGATTGGCGAATGTGAACCCGCGCCGATTGTGGAAGGCGAAGACGAATTTCATGAGTGATATGGAATATTATAGTTTGAAAATGCGTGCCTCGCAGCAAGTGGGTGAAGGTGAACAGAAACACGAACAGCATATTTCTGGTGCAGAACGCATTGTGGGGCGCGACAGTGTCGAAGCGGTTTGTTCCGCAATGGTCAAACGTGCCATGACGCATTCCAAGGGCGACCCGGATTTTATCAATGTGAAAATTGAAAAGGTTCATGAAAGCGATATCCAGATTTTAAAGGCCTTGCCGGTGACGCGTGTTGATGTGGATACATGGCAGGAAGGGCTGGAGAAGGCTTTTGGACTGATTGGTGATGCTGCTGCCGGCGTTCGCGAAAAACTTCCGGAACTCCTGCGCGAAACGTTCCCGATGCGTGGGGCGATGCTCTACGATATCGCGACGGGAAACCGCCTAGAACCGGACCACGAACGCGGTGTGCGGGCGACATACATGGATGCGCTTCATTCAAGCGAAGTGGATGGCTGCAAGAATCATTTTAACGAAGCGATTGTGCTTGCGACTAAGGTGGCGAATGCCCCCGGAATGGTTGCGGAATTTTGCGTGAGCGATGACCCGAATTACGTGACGGGCTATGTCGCGAGCAAGGAACTCGGTTACGTGCGCATCATGAAGATGAAGGAAATGGGTGATGAAAACGGAGGCCGCATTTTCTTGTTTGATTCGCGCAAGGCATCTGCCGAAGAATGTATCGAATACTTGCAGAAGAAGAAAGTTTTGGTGGATGTCGGGGCATGAGTCGCATTCTTGACATTTTTACGAAAGACGCTTTGGAAACGGCTCGTGCGAATAATACTTACCGCTCGATGCGCTTGATGGAAACGCCGGAATCGTCGTGCGTGAAAATTCGCACGCCCAATGGCGCTTCGCAGGAACAGATCCTGCTGGCTTCCAATTCTTACCTGGACTTGGCGAACGTCGACGAACTCAAGCAGGCAATGGCCCAGGCGGTTTTGGAATGGGGTACAGGTAGCGGCGGGGCTCGCCTTACGACGGGCAACAAGTCTCCGCATCAGGAATTGGAAGAATTTATCGCAAAATTCAAATGCGAAGAATCCGCTATCACGTTCAATACGGGCTACATGGCGAATGTCGGTACGATTTCGGCATTGTGTGGCAAGAACGACTTTATCTTTAGCGATGAATTGAACCACGCGAGCATTATTGACGGAATCAGGTTGTCGCGAGCCAAATGCTTTGTCTATAAGCATAACGATATGGCGGATTTGGCACGCGTGATTTCGGCGGCCAAGGCTGAATTTAACATACGTGAAATGCCCGCGGAACTCGGTGCCGTTTCGGCTTTCCGTGGGCTTATCGTGACCGACGCTGTTTTCAGCATGGATGGCGACCTTGCGGATTTGCCGGAACTTCTGCGGATTGCAAAAGAAAATGATTGCCTCTTGATGATTGATGAAGCGCACGCTACGGGCGTGCTCGGCAAGACCGGGCGCGGGCTTGCCGAACACTACGGCTGTGCTCACGCCGATGTTACTGTTGGGACTTTGAGCAAAGCCGTCGCCGCCGAGGGCGGCTTCGTGGCGGGCAAGCAACAACTGATTGATTTTTTGCGCAACAAGGCCCGCAGTTTTATCTTTACGACGGCGATGGCGCCTGCCGTTGCCGCTGCAGCCTGCAACAACTTGCACTACATCGATGCGCATCCAGAACGCGTGCAGAACTTACGCGATAACGTGAAATTTTTCTGCGATGCCTTGCAACGCGAAGGAGTGAATGTTGACCAGTCTCCGTCTGCAATAGTTCCGATAGTCATCGGTGACGAAGCACGCGCGCTTGAAATATCCGCCGCGCTTCAAAATGCGGGAATACTCATCCCCGCGATTCGCTATCCGACAGTCGCCAAGGGGCAAGCCCGCCTCCGTGCAAGCTTGATGGCCACACACACGCATGAACAACTTCATGCCGCCGCTAGCGTCATATCCCAAATTATAAAATCAACAAAATAGATTTTTCGATTCTGCAACATCGTTGCTTCACTCAGGATGACAAAGTAAAGGTTCATATGCTTCAAAAAAATCTTTCGTCTCTCGTCTCTCGTCTTTCGTCTAAACCTAAGGGTTATTTCGTTACAGCCACCGGAACCGATGTCGGCAAAACATTCATTACCGCCCTTCTCGTAAAAAAATGGCGCGATTCCGGCATTGACGCTGGCTACTACAAGGCGGCCCTCAGCGGCGCAGAACTCCGCGACGGCAAATGGGTTGCAGGTGATGCCGATTACGTGAAACGCATCGCAAATCTTCCCGATACGCAAGAACAACTCGTGAGTTATGTCTATAAAGAAGCGGTCTCGCCGCATCTCGCTGCCCGCAAAGAAGGCAACCCCGTAGAAATTGCGAAAGTCCAGGCTGATTTTAAAGCGGCTTATGCTCGCCACGAATTTGTTTTTGCGGAAGGCAGCGGCGGAATCATTTGCCCCATCCGCTACGATGACCAGAAAGTATTCCTCGTCGATATTATGAAAATGTTGGACCTTCCGCTGCTTATTGTTACGACAGCGGCCCTCGGCTCCATTAACGCCTGCGTGCTTACGGTAGAATACGCTCGCAGCCGCGGCCTCGATGTCCGCGGGCTCATCGTGAACCGCTACGGCTGTAGCGGCAACCTCGAAATGGAAGACGACAACATCCGCATGATGCAAGACCTGACGGGGCTTGAAATCCTTGCAAAAGTAAAAAACGGCGACACAGATCTAGGTGTGCAACCGTTTTAAAAAAATAAAGGAACTTCGCGGAGGTCGCTACGATGCGTCAATATCGGCGGCGATATGCAGGTCGTAGTCGGGGTAGGCTTCGCTGATTTCCTTGTGCAGGATGTCCAGACCTTCTTGAGGCTTGATTTCGAAGTTCATGACCACGTCAAAACGCATGGTGCGGTCTTCGAGGTTCACATAAAAGCCGTGGAGTTGCAATGCCCAAGGGTGCTCCTTTACCAACTTCAACACGTTGCTGCGAATTTTGGCAGCTTCGTCATTCTTGGTGTTGTGTGAATACACGCCTACGCCCGTGAGAATCACGCCGGTTTCTTTGAGTACGCGTGCCTGTACCCTGCGTGTCAGTACGTCGACTTCTTCGACGGTCATGGTGTCGGGGAGTTCCAAGTGCACGGAACCGAGAAACTTGTCTGGACCGTAATTGTTGAGAATGACGTCGTAAGCGCCACGGACTTGCGGTTCTTCGGTGAGCAGCGCCTTGATTTTCTTGACCAGGTCGCCATCGGCGCGCTTGCCCAGAATGTCGTCCAGGGTTTCGATCAGCATGCCGATGCCCGACTTGATGATGAATCCTGAAATCACGAGGCCTACGTAGGCTTCAAGCGAAATGCCTGTGAGAATGAAGACGATGGCCGAAGCCAGCACCGAAAGGGAGAGAATGGCGTCGAACAGGGCGTCTGCACCCGATGCCACGAGTGCGCCTGAGTTTACGCGTTCGCCTTGGCGTTTCACGAATTTGCCGAGCACGAGTTTTACCACCACCGCCGAGGCGATAATCACCAACGAAGCCGTGGAGTAGTCCGCTGTTTCGGGGTGGATGATTTTCTTGACGGATTCCACCGCCGAGGTGCCGCCGGCGTAAAGCACGATTGCCGCAACTACCATTGCGCTCAGGTATTCGATTCGACCGTAACCGAGCGGGTGTTTTTTGTCGGGTAGTTTATTCGAAAGTTTTGCGCCTACAATCGTAATGACCGAAGACAGTGCGTCGGAAAGGTTGTTCACCGCATCGAGTGTCACGGCGATGGAGTTGGTGGCAAAGCCTACGAATGCCTTGAATGCCGATAGCACGATATTTGCCGCGATGCCGATAATACTTGTCCGGACAATAACCTTTTGGCGGTTTTCCGTTTCGTTCATGTGAAAACTCTTAGCGGATGAAGTTCGTATAAATTTTCTTTTCGGCAACAGGCTGCGCAATGCCCGCCTGCTTGCCGGCTTCGATGCTCTTGAGGAGCCAAGCCATGTTGCGGCCAAGTTCGCGCATGATCTGCACGCCTTCTTCGTCCTTGAGCACGTCTTCGGGGCTTGAACCATGAACCATGTTCCAGTAGCGCGAGGTTACGAGGGGCTGCTGCGCGAATGTGGGGTACTTGTTCAGCGCATCAAGAGTGGCACTGGTGCCTGCGCGGCGTGCCGATGCGATCGTGGCGGCAGGCTTAAAGAGCAGTTCCGCTTCGGCGAGGCCGTAGAGCCTGTCGAGGAACATCAGCATTTCGCCGCTGGGGGAGGCGTAGTAGACCGGCGAACCGTAGACGACTGCGTCGGCGGACTTCAAGATTTCCTTGGCTTCGTGGACGACGGCGTCCGTTTCGCCCTTGAGCACGCGGCCCCCGACAAAGAAGATTTCGGTTTCGATGCCCGCGGCGTTGAGTTCGCCTGCGACGATGTTCAGGGCGGTGTAGGTGCAGCCCTTTTCGCGGCGGCTGCCGTTAAATAAGACGACTTTCATGATAAACTCCGGTGTGCTTGATATTCCCTTTGAAAGATACAACATTCTATTGTCATTTTATCAAAGCTAATTCAATTTTAGCCGTAAATAAAGCGAATTTTTCAACTTATTTTATAGTAAGTAAAGTTCAATTGGGAGGTTTTATGACGGTTTCAATAAAGGGATTTTCTCTTTTTGCGGGGTCCATCGCATTTTGGGTCACTCTTGCCAGTGCTGCAACGATAAACGTTGACATGGACAAAGAATACCAGCGCATCAGTGGCTTTGGAGCCGCTTCGGCATGGGCTGGCTCCATCACCGACAAGAACGCCGCCTTCCTTTGGGACTCTACCAGTGGCGCCGGGCTTACGCTGCACCGCATCCGTATCGCTCCGGACGGCACCACCTCCGAAACAAGTATCGCAAAAAAGGCAAGTGAATACGGCGTCAAAGTTTGGGCTGCCCCATGGACATCCAAATACACCGTAAATTACGACGGTGACAAAAAGCATCTGGATTTCAATCATGCCCAAGATTGGGCCAATACCATCTTGAAGTTTACGCAAGACATGCGAAAGGCTGGTGTTAACTTATACGCAATTTCTTCGCAGAACGAGCCGGACGGCACTGGCGACAATCACTATGAACCCGATGAATTGGCGCGTTGGGTCGGCGACTACCTTGGCCCCACCCTTGATACCACGGGCATCAAAATCATCGGTACCGAAGCCATCAACTGGTATGGATTTCCCAATTACAAAAAAGCTTTCTTCAACAACCCTGCCGCCTTGAAATACACGGACATTTTTGGAACGCACGAATATGGCGGAGACCCGGCCGCTTACCCCGAAATTCACGAAGCCGGCAAGGAATTCTGGGAAACCGAAGTCTACGATCTCGGAAGCAACAAGGAAGATGTTGGCATGGGAAGCGCACTCCGCGTTGCAGGCGTAATCCATGACGCTTTGACTATTGCGAACATGAACGCCTGGCATTTCTGGTGGATTTATTCCTGCAGCGAAGCCAGCTGCGGCAACGGAGCCCTCTGGCCGCAAGGACAAGGCAACCCCGACAATGTGGAGCCTACCAAGCGACTCTGGGTCATGGGGAACTTCAGCCGTTTCGCGCGACCCGGCTCCTGGAGAATCGACGCCACCAAGAATCCGGAAGCAAACGTAAAGGTCACCGCCTACCGCGATTCCCTCAAGACGAAAATCGCAGTCGTCATTCTCAATTCCAAGAACGAGGAATTCAAGGCGGACTTTGACTTCGGAAACACGAAAATTGGAAGCTTCAAGCCCTACGTTACCGACGACAACAATAACCTCAAGGAAGGTGAAGAAGTCCAGGTTGACGATACAAAGTGCAGTTTCAGCGTTCCGGCCCGCAGTGCAACGACCATCGAATTCGTTCTGTGGCAGGAGCCAAAGGTTGAACCGCCTTCAGACTCTACCGATGCAATTGCCTTCGGGACGCATGCTGCGCCCCAAAGCCTTCAAAGTACATATAAAGTATTTAGCCCGCTCGGCGCGTTCATCGGCGAATTCCAAGCCGGACATATCGGCAATCTCCGCAATGCCATGACAAACGCGGGCTTAAGCCGCGGCGTGTATATGGTCAAATGCGGCAATGCGAAAACGCAACATATGATTTTGAAATAGCCCAATTCAAGATATAGGGTTAGTTAAAGTAAAAAACGCAGGCTCGGATGAGTCTGCGTTTAAAGTTTATAGGAAATTCCGGTTCGGTGGCCAGGATGACATGTCGCTTACTTCTTCACGTGTCTATGGTACTCTTGGAGGCTGCAGACTTCGAAGCGGCCGAAGTCGTGCTTGTCCATGAGGCCTTCCACGGTAGAGGTGAGGGCGGCAATCGTCGTGGTGATAGGAATGCCGGAGACCACGGCCTTGGAGCGCATCTGGATTTCATCGACCATGGCTTCGGCGCCATTTTCGGTGGTGTTCACGATCCACTGAACTTCCTTGTCGTGGATGAGGTCCAGCAGGTTCGGGCGGCCACGGGAGATGCGGAACACGGCGCGGGTCTTGATGCCTTCGTTGTAAAGCATCGTCGAGGTGCCGCGGGTGGCGTAAATCTGGTAGCCCATGTCTACGAGGCGTTTGATGAGCGGAACGGCCTTCTGCTTGTCTTCGTCCTTGAGCGAGACGAAAATGTTGCCTTCGCTCGGCACCTTGTTGCCTGCAGCGAGCTGGCTCTTGAGGTAGGCAAGGCCGCGGTCGCGATCGAGGCTCATGACTTCGCCGGTGGATTTCATTTCCGGAGAAAGCGTGATGTCCACACCCGGGAACTTGACGAACGGGAACACGGCTTCCTTGACGCTCACGTAAGGCACGTGGACTTCTTCGGTAAAGCCGATTTGTTCGAGGGATTCGCCGAGCATGCAGCGGCTTGCGTAACTTGCGAGCGGAACGCCGATGGACTTGGACACGAACGGAACGGTGCGGGATGCGCGCGGGTTTACTTCGATCATGTAGAGTTCGCCGTCCTTCACGGCGAGCTGCATGTTCATTAGGCCGACCACGTGGAGTTCCCTTGCAAAGTCCTTCGCGTATTGACGAACCTTGTCCTGGATTTCCTTGGAAAGCGTCATGGGCGGGATGACGCTTGCGGAGTCGCCGGAGTGGATGCCTGCGGGTTCCACGTGTTCCATGATGGCGCCCACCACGGTGTGCTTACCGTCGCTGATGCAGTCCACGTCGAGTTCGGTGGCGTCTTCCAAGAAGCGGTCGATAAGAATCGGCTTGCCTTCGCCAATGGCGGCAGCTTCTTCTACGAACTTGCGGAGGTATTTTTCCTTATAGACAATCACCATGCCGCGGCCGCCGAGAACGAAGCTCGGGCGCACAAGCACGGGGTAGCCAATGCGGTCGACAATAGCCAAGGCTTCTTCCACGTTGTGGGCGATGCCGGATGCGGCCTGCTTGATACCGACCTTGTCGACCAGCTGCTTGAAGAAGTCGCGGTCTTCGGCGAGGTCGATGTCTTCGGGACTTGTACCTACGACGTTTGCGCCGGCCTTCTTGAGACGCATGGCGAGGTTCAGCGGAGTCTGACCACCGAATTGCACAATCACGCCCGCGCAGTTTTCGCGTTCGTAAATGCCCATCACGTCTTCGAGCGTGAGCGGTTCAAAGTAAAGCTTGTCGGAGGTGTCGTAGTCGGTGGAAACCGTTTCGGGGTTCGAGTTCACCATGATGACTTCGTAGCCTTCACGACGCAGCGTAAAGGCGGCGTGGCAGCAGCAGTAGTCAAATTCAATACCCTGACCGATTCGGTTCGGACCGCCGCCGAGCACCATGATACGTTTTTTGCCGCGGTTGCCGATAATCGTGCGGACCGGTTCGGAATTTTCGGCCCAGCAGCTGTAATAATATGGCGTAATGGCTTCGAATTCGCCGGCGCAAGTGTCTACGGAGTAGTAGCTCGGCTTGAGGCCAATCTGCTTACGCACTTCCATGACGTCTTCGGGGCGCTTGTGGAACATGTAGGCAATCTGGATATCGCTAAAGCCGAATTCCTTGGCCTGGCGGAACAGCGGAATGTTCTTGGCGAGGCCGGCGAGAGACTTGGCGGCCTTGATTTCGTCTTCGAAGTAGGCGAGTTCTTCCAAGTGACGCAAGAAATAGCGGTCAATCTTGGTGAGTTCGTAAAGTTTTTCAATGCTCCAGCCGCGACGGAAGGCTTCGTACAGCACGAAGATGCGTTCGGCGCTCGGGCGGGCGACTTCCTTGGTGAGCGTTTCGTTGTCGTATTCCTTGAACTTTTCGCACTTGGCGCAAGAACCGAATCCACCGTAACCTGTTTCGAGCGAGCGCAGCGCCTTTTGCATGGCCTGTTTGAAGTTGGAGCCGATAGCCATTGCTTCTCCCACAGACTTCATCTGGGTGCCGAGTGTAGAATCGGCCTTCGGGAATTTTTCGAAGGTGAAGCGCGGGACTTTCACGACAACATAGTCGAGTGCCGGTTCAAAGCAACTCGGGGTCGTTTGCGTAATGTCGTTGCGGAGTTCGTCGAGCGTGTAGCCCACGGCAAGGAGCGCTGCAATCTTTGCGATGGGGAAGCCCGTTGCCTTAGAAGCAAGTGCAGAAGAACGGGATACGCGGGGGTTCATTTCGATGATGATGCGGCGACCAGTCTTGGGTTCGATAGCCCACTGCACGTTGGATCCGCCGGTTTCCACGCCGATGGCTTCCATAACCTTCAGGGAGTCGTCACGCATGGCCTGGTAAGCGCGGTCATCAAGGCTCTGGATAGGAGCAACCGTGATGGAGTCGCCGGTGTGCACGCCCATGGGGTCCAGGTTTTCGATGGAGCACACGATAACGGCGTTACCCTTCTTATCGCGCATGACTTCCATTTCGAATTCTTTCCAGCCAAGCAGCGATTCTTCGATAAGCACTTCGTTGTTGAGCGAGGCGTCCAAACCGCGGTTCACGATGGTTTCGAATTCTTCAGGGTTGTGGGCGATACCGCCACCCGTACCGCCAAGCGTAAAGCCGGGACGGATAATCAGCGGCCAGCTGCCGATGGTGTTAGCGATAGCGGTAGCTTCGCTCATGGAGTGAGCGGAACCGGAACGCGGAAGGTCAAGCCCGATCTTGAGCATGGCTTCTTTGAACAGGTGACGGTCTTCGGCGCGCTGGATGGATTCGGCCTTAGCACCGATGAGTTCCACCTGGTAGCGGTCCAAAATGCCGCGTTCGTTCAGTTCCATGGCGAGGTTCAAAGCGGTCTGGCCACCGAGAGTCGGGAGCAATGCATCGGGGCGTTCGCGACGGATGATTTCGTGCAGAATGTCGACGCTGAGAGGTTCGATGTAGGTGCGGTCGGCCATTTCGGGGTCGGTCATAATGGTGGCCGGGTTGGAGTTCACGAGCACCACTTCGTAACCTTCGCGGCGCAGCACCTTGCAGGCCTGCACGCCGGAGTAGTCGAATTCGCAGCCCTGGCCAATCACGATCGGGCCAGAACCAATGAGCATAATCTTCTTGATGTCTGTACGCTTAGGCATTCTTTTTGCCTCCATTCACATTCTTCTGCGCGGCTTTTGCGGTCGCGGTTTTTGTTTTGCCATTTTTCTGTGCAAGAGCGGCTTTTACAAGTCCGCTGAACAGCGGGTGCGGTGCCGTAGGACGGCTCTTGAATTCCGGGTGGAACTGGCAGGCTTCGAAGTAGGGGTGGTTCTTGATTTCCACCATTTCTACGAGCTTGCCGTCGGGCGATGTACCGGCGATTTTCAGACCGGCCTTTTCGAGTTCCTTGCGGAATTCGCTGTTGTAGTTGAATTCGTAGCGGTGACGATGGCGTTCGCTAATCTTTTCGCTCTTGTAGAGCTTTGCCGCGTTGGAATCCTTCATAAGCTTGCACGGGTAAGCGCCGAGGCGCATGGTGCCGCCCTTGTCGGTGACGTTTTTCTGTTCGTCCATCAGGTCGATGACCGGGTGGGCCGTCTTTTCGTCGAATTCCGTAGAGTTGGCGTCTTTCCAGCCGAGCACGTTGCGGGCGAATTCAATCACGCAGCACTGCATGCCGAGGCAGATGCCCAGCAGCGGAACCTTGTGCTCGCGGGCGTACTTGATGGCAACGCACTTTCCGTTCACGCCGCGACTACCGAAACCGCCCGGAATCAGGATGCCGTCTGCATTCTTGATCATGTTCGGATTCTTTTCAAGCTCTTCGGCCTCGATGCATTCCACCTTTACCTTGGCGTTGTGTTCCATGCCGGCGTGCTGCAAGGCTTCATGCACGGACTTGTAGGCGTCGCGGATGGCGATGTACTTGCCCACCAGCGCGATGGTGCATTCATACTTGGGCTGGGTGGCCTTCTTGACGAGTTTGTCCCATTCGGAGTGGATAATCGGGTGCACGCTCAGATGGAGCTGTTCAAGCACGCGGAGGTCGAGTTCCTGCTTGGAAAGTTCGCGAGGTACGGCGTAAACGGAGTCCTTCACGTCCTTTTCTTCGATCACGCATTCGGGTTTTACGTTGCAGAAGAGCGCAAGCTTGTCCAGGTGATCCTGCGGGATCGTCATTTCGGTACGGCACACGAGAATGTCCGGGAAGATACCGATGTTGCGGAGCTCGGCAACCGAGTGCTGCGAGGGCTTTGTCTTGAGTTCGCCTGCGGCTCTTGAGTTCGCCTGCGGCCTTCAGGTAAGGCACGAGAACCAGGTGGACAAAGCAAGTGTTTTCGACGCCGACTTCGAAGCGGAACTGTCTTGCGGCTTCCAAGAACGGAAGCGATTCAATGTCGCCTGCGACACCACCGATTTCGCAGAGCACGATGTCTGCGCCGCTTTCGGCTGCAGAACGGAATGCGTCCTTGATTTCGTTGGTGATGTGCGGAATGACCTGCACGGTACCGCCCAGGTACTTTCCGGCGCGTTCCTTGGCAAGCACAGAGGAATAAATGCGGCCAGAGGTGTAGCTGGAAGCCTTGGAGCACTGCACGCCTGCGAAGCGTTCGTAGTGGCCCAAATCAAGGTCAGTTTCGTAGCCGTCGTCGGTCACGAAAACTTCGCCGTGCTGGTAGGGGCTCATGGTACCCGGGTCTACGTTCAGATACGGGTCGAGCTTCTGCATGAACACCTTGTAGCCGCGGCTCTTGAGGAGGAGAGCGAGCGAAGCGGAGGTGATGCCTTTACCGAGCGAACTGACCACGCCGCCGGTAATGAAAATGTACTTGGTCTGTTTTTTTGCGGCAGCTTTAGAGGAGGACATTTTTTACCTCTTTGGGGACTTCAGCGGGCTTGGGGGTGCTGACTTGTTTTGCTTTGAATTCTTCGATCATTTGTCTGAATTCACTAAACAAGTAGAGAGAATCGTTCGGGCCCGGAGCAGATTCCGGGTGATACTGCACGCTGAATGCCGGCAGCTGCGTGTGGCGGATGCCTTCGACCGTGTTGTCGTTCAGGTTGACATGCGTGACTTCTACTTCTTCGGGGAGCGTAAGAGCATCGATAGCGTAGTTGTGGTTCTGGCTCGTGATTTCAACTGCGCCGGTCTTCACGTTCTTGACCGGGTGGTTGCAACCGTGGTGGCCGAACTTGAGCTTGGAAACCTTTGCACCGAGAGCGAGGCCCAGGAGCTGGTTACCAAGGCAAATGCCCATCAGCGGAATCTTGCCCAAAAGCTGCTTTACGACTGCTGCCACTTGCGGCAAGGAGTTCGGGTCGGCAGGACCGTTCGAAAGGAACACGCCGTCCGGATTCTTAGCCATAATATGTTCGTAGGTGGCGGTAATCGGGAGCACCGTGACCTTCATGCCCTGGTTCACAAGGTTTCTCAGGATGTTCGTCTTGATACCGAAATCGAGTGCGACCACATGCAGATCGCCTTCGGTGCTGAGTACATAGCCGTTCGGGTCGGACACCTTACTTGCGTAGTCCTGACCGTCCAAGCCTTCCCACTGCTGGGCTTTCTTGATAGCTTCTTCTTCGCTCATGTCGGTGCCGTCTACATGCAAGTAGGCCTTCTGGGCACCGTTGTTGCGCAGGTGAATGGTGAGTGCGCGAGTGTCGACGCCGGCGATGCCCGGCTTCTTGTGCTTGAGCATGTAGTCGTGCAGGCTTTCTTCCTTCAGTTCCTTGCTCACTTCGTCCAACGAGTTCACGACAATTCCGTTCAGGAACACGTCGCGCGATTCCGATTTTTCAAGGTTTGCTGCATAGGCGCCGACTTCGGCGGTGGTGAATACTACGAACTGGCCCGCGTAAGAGGGGTCTGTCAAAATCTGCTTGTAACCGGCCATGCCGGTGTTGAACACGGCTTCGCCGACGGAATCGGTGGTAGCGCCAAAGGCGTAGCCCCTAAAAACAGTTCCGTCTGCCAGTGCCAGAAACGCCTTCTTTTCGCGTTTCGCTTTCCAGTTGAATTTATCAGTCATAATGTACTCGTTGTGTAGTTAAAATCCGGATAAAAATAAAGGCAAAAGCCAAAAGCTTTTGCCAAACGATAAAGACGATAAAAAACAGAAATGAGAAAAATTTTGTGAAATCCAGAGAGAGTCGCCTGGTTTCGTTGCGAGATTCCTGCAACGGCTGTGCTCATGTGTGCCTCGATGGATTCCGATGTTTTCATCGGACTCCTAATGTAGTAAAAAAGGGGGTTGACCACAAGGTTCAGGACTGAAATTGCCAAACATTTTTTTTAGTAGGCTTTCATAATATGTAAACCGAAATCCCCTAAAACAATAAAACGTAAAAAAGAGGCGGGATAAAGCTGCAAAATAGGGAAATTTGGCCAACTTCTATGTGAAGGAATGTATCTTTATAATGGAGGGTTGAATATGATCAAGAGAACAAATCTGCTTGGAACCTTAATACTTGCATCCATGTTTATGGGATGTGGTGGTGATTCCGCTTCAGCCGCAAATGACGATGTTTCGCAAGTCAGCTCCAGCGATGAGATGACGGACAAGTCGTCGGCTTCGCTAAAGCCGATGTCATCCAGTTCGTTGCTGCTGTACGATTCCACCCTAATATCCAGTTCGAGCGCTCCTGTCGACACAAACGTAACTACTGATGCGGCTTCTAGTGCGCGAGAACCTGCCGATTCTAGCAATTCTTCTAGCTCGGGTCTGTCTTCAAGTTCGTTTTTATTGTCTAGCTCTGGTGATTTGTTTTGGGGGAGTGGTGCTGCCGGTGCCGGAGGCTTTACGCCATACTGGCATTATGACTCCACGAAGTTTAAACCGCTGGACCCCTCCAAGGCAGACGGTTGTTTTCAGATTTACCAAGATTCCTTGGTAGGAACTTATTTTTCGAGTTTCGAAGAACCCTTGTGTGTCGTCAAGCAAAGCATTTTGGGATTGGTCGAAAACATGGTGAATCGGGGGGTTGCCGTAGAAGAGGCTAAGGCTACGGCAATGCAGAAACTGTATGATTTTTTAGAAATTGACGTTGCCCCAAAGAACGATAGTTTGTATGAATCGGCCGTTGGCTATGCCATAAGTACCTTGTTCCTGGTGGATAATGGCGATACCACGATGAGGGTGAAATTCATAAATGACCTCGCTAATGGTAAAGATTTCAGTAAATCAGATAAGTGCGGCCCGGTGGTGAATTCTCCAATGAGAATTAGAGTGCCTTTTTATAGCGACAACACCATTCGTGGTACGACGTCTGTAATCATCGCAAAACTATGGCGATTCTGCGGTGGCCTTGAAAACTGCGATGAGTCGAATAGAGGTGAGTTGAAAAAATACGATTGCGGGGCGGAATTCCCCGATTGCGGCTACCAAAATAGGGAATATATCTGCACGGAAGCGGGTTGGAATCTCCCGACGACACAAGATTATGAAACCCGCGGTCACGAATGCAAAGTGAATAATACCCGCGTGCCAAGCGATTCTATACCGGGCATGGAATATATCTGTTACGAAGGAAAGTGGTTTAAGTCCAATGAAAATCTGATCGGTAAATTGCCGAAGGAATATTTCTTTAACGAAGAGATTGAATATGGTACAATGAAAGATCCTAGAGATGATAAGGTCTACAAGACGATTGTGTACGATGGTAAAACATGGATGGCCGAAAATATCGACTATTACACCGAAGACGACCCGACGATCAAGAATTACAGCAAGTGTTCGCAAAGTATCAAGTGCGATTACGGTCGCTTTTACAATGTGGAAGCTGCGCTGAAGGCGTGCCCCGAAGGCTGGCGCTTGCCCAAAAAGGAAGAATTGCAAAAGTGGATAGATATTGAATATACAGAACGTCAAAAATTCTTGCCGAAGCTCTTTTCTAAACTGTCGGGGGTGCGTAAGGCGTCCGATGATTTTGGCCTGTCTGTTTTGTCAACGATTACGGTTGATCCGTACGGATGGGATGAAACTTCTGGATATGGTGTTTTCTGGGTAGAAGGCCGGTCGTACATACGTTTTACGGACAGTGTCATCTATTTTGATGACTATATAGACATGCGGGAAAATGGCCAGTTCATGCCCGTCCGCTGCATACAAGAATAAATTTGTTGGACATCTGGATTTGGTCCGTCTATAAATAAATCGCTCGGGCACCTAGGTGTCCGAGCGATTTATACTCACGGCGGGATTCGAACCCACGACCCACTGCTTAGAAGGCAGTTGCTCTATCCAACTGAGCTACGCGTACTATTGGATAGAGCCACAAACGTGCTGGCGAATTCGGCCTAAACGCTTCAAAATCCGCATTTTTGCATCATTTAGGCTAATTATCTCTACAGACGTGTCTACAGACCTCTCTACAGCGAATGCGTGCTATTTCCATGCTCCTTCAAAGCTCGTTAATCCTAGTGTTTTAGCGGATTCCTGCGACTTAAACGTGCTCATTGCAATACAAAGCCGCTCAATCCAACGACACGATAATAGCATGTTTTTTGAAAATTGTCAAGCATGTTTTATAAGACATCAAATAGGCACAACACCACATCACCGCTAGCCTCACGCCAATTCGGCATGCTACAAATCATAGCATGCCAAAAGCATGCGTAACGATTCAATTACAAATGTAGATCGACAAAAAAAAGGAACGACCGCTAATGAGCGATCGTTCCAGTACTTACCTACCGTCGGCGGGAGTCGAACCCACGACCCATTGCTTAGAAGGCAATTGCTCTATCCAACTGAGCTACGACGGCGAGACCTCGTTCAAGGTGGCACAAATATAAACAAAAAAGCGGGGTACGTCAATCACCCCACCCCAAAAATTTTGGCAAAACACATCATCGACCATCACACACTTTTGGGGTATACTACCAAAGGTGGTCGATATTTTTTTCGCTCAGTTTCGGAGGCGCTTTCTTCATTATGGAGAATCCTTTTTAGAGAAAATACGGTACCCCTAAAAAGAATCCACTTTTTGCAAATTCATTCGGTCACTTGTACATTACGCCCATGCGTGAACGGCGGCAAAGTTGATACATCCAATACTCCCATACGGCGATTTTGACCCCATAACATCCGATCGACGGCGCACACGCTCGGACTGGCACGACGTCGGCGGGACTGCCTTCACTCAGTATGACTTGACATGCAATCCAAGGACATAAAGATGAGCAATCGTATCATATTCCAAGTCAAGCACAACGATGAGACTCTAGCATATTTGTATCAGAACTGGGGATGTGGCGACGGCGATGAACTTGCCCAGTATGTACATGATGCCGCCAACAAGTACAAGCTAGACTTGACCGTAAGAGCCGACGCTATCAACGCTGTCCGTCTAGCTGGCGAACGTCTGTACGGTCATGCCAAATGGACCGCTAACGAAGAAGGGTGTGACGCCGAATGGAGAATAGCCACGGCAAAAGACCGAGCCTATCTCATGGCACACTGCAAGGACATCATAGCCGACAACCAAGATGCCGCTGGCATCGTCTTCTTCTACGGCGCATTCGCAGACTATCCACGCTACATTGAGGGATGGGCTGAGGATGCCTACACAATGGTCGTATAAATCCATATAACTAAAAGGAGATAACCAATGGCTAAACCACCTCGACGCATTTATCGGCCAACAAAAAAGCGTGTCGCCGGATATGCATAAATTCCTCACAACATCAACTAGACCCACGTAGGAGCGTGGGTCTTTTTTTGTTTGTACGCCGTTCCAGACTGGCAGAGCGACGGCGGGTCTGCCCTCGACTACTATTAGGTCAATATCAATGAAACGGAGATTAAACAATGAACCAAGCATACACCGAAATTCAGAATACGATTATTACGCTTTTGGAGCAAGGAACAATACCGTGGGAGCAACCGTGGTTTGGGTCTAAAGGTGCGATAAGTTTTAACACGGGTCGTCCATATAGCTGGTTAAACCAAATGCTTATACAAGAGTCTGGCGAGTTCTTAACATGGAACCAAATACAACTAAACGGCGGTCATCTTCGCCGTGGCTCAAAAGGCAAACGTGTTTATTTCTACCGTACATTCGAAAAGCAAGAGCGCAACGACAAAGGCGAAATCATCATAAAGACCGTACCATACTTGCGTTCATACACGGTTTTCAACGCGAATGACTGCGACGGCATCGTCAAGCGCTGGCACCACCAAAAACCAAATACGAATCTTACACCTATACAACAAGTAGAAGATGCGGTCAACAAATATCTTATTCGAGAGCATATCGAACTTAGACATCGCAACGAATGCGAAGCCTATTACTCAAAGAAATACGATTACATCAACATCCCGCCACTTGCCAATTTCAAACACTCCGCAGAAGATTATTACGCAACAATGCTTCACGAAGTCGTTCACAGCACATCCGCCGAAAAAAGATTGAATCGCGACACAAGCGGTTCCTTTGGTAGCGTTGCATATGCTCGCGAGGAACTGGTGGCTGAAATCGGAGCTGCATTCCTACTAAAAAAATTTAACATCGACAGCAAGCGATCCATTGAACAGAGCGCCGCCTATATCAAATCTTGGATAACCTCGCTACGCAACGATTCGAAGTTGATACCCGTAGCGGCTGGCAAGTCTGAGCGAGCCGTACAGTTCATCTTAAGTGAGGACACCGCCAATACTACCGAGGAATAATAAAAACGTGCGGACGAATCCCAAGGAATTTTATGAATCAACTGTTCAAAGGTTCGTCCACACGCTTTTTTGTGAGTGCATATTAGCTAACCAAGACGACTACGACATTATCTTAGCGAGCTACCCATAGTTTATACGCCCACAAAAAATTTATTCCGACGACGCTACCCCATCGCGACGTCGTAAGCACACTAAGGATGATTGCCCACTTAACTATCGTATGCGAACCTCCGCCGCCTATATATAGATATATGCCACTGTATCATTACAATTTTCACCTACTCGTTCTCACATATATACAAACCCCATACAAACTAGACCCCTATTCAGCACCCTTATTACACTCTACAAAAGCGTACTTTTATAGAATTATTTTATGAACCTTTTTTGCCCGAAACAAGCCTCTAAAAAAGTCCATTTCGGGTACAGACATATCTAACAATCAACCACCACATTTTCAGAGTAAAACGAGGTAAAATAATGAGTGAAACGTATGCGTATGCCCGTGTGTCTGCCCATGACCAAAATCTCAGTCGCCAAATTGACCAACTTCGTCAATATGTAAAAGACGACCGACATATTTTTTGTGACAAGGCTAGTGGCAAGGACTTTAACCGCAAAGCCTACCTTAGCCTTGTCGGAACTGAAACCACAGCACCAATTCTCAGAGAACGGGATTGCGTTGTGTTTTGTAGCTTAGATCGCTTGGGACGCTCATTCGATGAAATTCTCACCCAGTGGAAGTATTTGACCGAAACACTCAAAGTAGATATCCAAATTTTGGACATGCCTCTATTATGTACTAAAAACACAACAAACAATCTTGATGGCAAATTCATAAGTTCCTTGTGCCTACAGATTTTAAGCTATGTAGCCCAGCGTGAGCGAGAGAACATTCTAGCTAGACAGAAATCTGGAATTGCAAGCGCTCATGCTCGCGGAGTCAAATTCGGAAGACCAGTAGTACAGCGACCTGATAACTGGAAGGAAGTCTATTCTGATTGGAAAGCCGGAAACATTACTGCGGTTGAGGCCATGAAACGCACCAATCTAACAAGATGTACTTTCTACAAGATGGCAAAACAATAAATTTATTAGTCTACTGCGGATTTCAACCTTCTAATGAATTCCGTCGTAGACTTCAGTGATTCTATCAAAGTTTGCAATTCCTCCACCGACATCTTATTGATGACGGCGTCACGCACCGAAGTCGTGTAGAACTCATCTAATTCGTTTTCGAGGTCTGCACACGCTTCGGTCAATGGTTTCATCAGGCGCGCATGCTCGATGTCGACAATGCGACCAGCGGCAACGTCCTCGACATCTGCTAAATCATCATGTTCTACACTTTCCATAACTAGCCTAACAAATCGAGTACATACTCATGGGTCTTGCCATAGGCATCTTCAACGGACACTTTTCTTATTTGTTTCCGTTCTTCATCAATAGTAATACCATCTGGTAATTTTAACGCTTTTAGCTTTTTAGCCTCACCATACATTTCAAGCAAGTGATGACGTGCATAGAAGATGACAAACCGATTAATCAATCGAATATACTTTGACGAATAATCAACGCGTACAAGTCCATAGCTATCAAGGCAGAATACCAGTACGTTTACACCCTTTATGCCGCCATTATCACTAAATGTTTTATACAGTGACCGGCACACCTTCTTAATCAACAGTTCATAATTCGCCGATTCCGTTTTACTTTCTAATACTTGTAGGCAGAATCCAATTTCACGAACCGAACGACTTGTTTCTTGTGGGGTTTTCAACGACGATGTCGCGTACATTAATTCCACTATGGAATCAGCAA
The DNA here is from genome assembly GCA_902799745.1 of Fibrobacter succinogenes. Lineage (GTDB taxonomy): Bacteria > Fibrobacterota > Fibrobacteria > Fibrobacterales > Fibrobacteraceae > Fibrobacter > Fibrobacter succinogenes_Q. Next base: position 22,529 of record CADCBQ010000036.1, read on the forward strand.
CAACATCTATAATATCCTTGGCCGAAATTTTGGTTTCATACCGAGGATGAATATCAACAATCTTATCCGTCACGGCAATAGTCTGAACCAACTGTTCATAGAACCGAACAACAGATTCATAGACCAGGTGATTTTCGTCATAATAATATTCATCACCCATACCATTCACACGATAAATACGCCTAGCAGACCACTGGAGAATTTCAAAATACCGTTGGAATTGGAATGGATTAGGACAACCTTCCTTCAATACAGCACCTAAAGTAACCAGTAAGACCTCAGAATAAGCATGAACTTGCTTATGGTTCCAAGAATTCGTCAACTCATAATGGGGTTCCAATAAATCTGGGATGTCGTAAATCAATCCGACATTAGAATATATGTTCGACAAGTACGGTTTGTCCCAGCTTAGCGCTCCATTCAGCATCTTCGTTTCACGATAGATGAAGGAATTTTCTTCTTGCAATGCTTGAGTTATGAAGTTCCCAGCAAACGTGTTTAGTCCAAGATGATGCTTCCGTTGTCGAATAATCTCACGGAACAATTCAACCACAACACCGGGATGATACTTGACGACCACCTTACAGAAATAATCATTATCCATTAGATGAAGCACATTCAGCGCACTTTCTTGAATGTCTGATAATTTCTGCCCCTTGTCTATAGTAACCGGAGCATTTTCAACGATATCCTTTATGGATCGAGCCAAGAAATCAATTACACCTTCTATAACGTCATCACGTCCATATTCCAACGCTATTACTAACTCATTTTCAAATTTACGACAGTTGCGACGATTAAATCGCGGCGGAAAGATAAAGCTAGAGCAAAGCCACCACAGCATAATAATCAAGAAACCGCTAGCAAGCATCAGCTGCCAGAAATGCTGAACACATGGTGTACACGGAATCGGATAATTCTGCGCGATAACAAAGTCACTTATCAAGACAAGAACACCCAGCACGGCAACGGCAACAAACAGCTTTGTTCTGGACAACCATGACAGATACAGTCGAAGACGGTATTTATAGTCAACATTAACCCAAGCCATTATCAAGAATGCTAGGCCAGTAAGATAGGACGTAAAACTAAAGAAATTTGACACCTCTGCACCCATCGTATTTTACCCCACAGAGTACAATTATTTCGAATGCTTATCCAGTATTGCGGCTAAATCACCGACGTCGAACGACACATCACGGCACCAAGTACCAAACTCATTCTCAGCATTGACGGCTTCAATCCAGTCATCCATAGCTTGCCATTTGGCCTTGTCCTTTTCGCGTTCTTGACCCTTAACTTCAAGTACAAGCGTCTTGCCGTTATCCAGTTTAATCAAGAAATCGGGTCGATACTGGTGGAATGTACCCTCGAACGAATACGACACCTCGAAACCGATATGGTCATTTTTCACCCACGCGATGACATGCGGATGATGTTCAATCTGGTATTCTTCTGACGCTTCCCATGCCGAATCACATACACAGTGGCTAATGTGGCATTTCTTAGTGATGAAGCACGGCTTCGTGGTGTACCATGTAGCCATATCTCCAGTAGACAGAACTCTACGGTTCACGTCATAGATAGGAACCAGCGATTCGGTCTCTTGACGTTTAATATACGACCAGAGGTGATTCACAATCTTTGACATGGACAGCATGAAAAGAATACGCTTACGCATCGGGTCGTCGATATACGACGGCGGATTCGATTTGATTCGGCCACGTTCTATGTAATCAGTAACGATTCCGAACACTTGACCGAGCACGGCAAATTTCGTTGTCTGTTGTTGCCATTCAGTGCTCTGCACCATTTGGTCATACACCTCAGCAGAAGCCTTGAAGACAATCGTCTGCATTCGCAGCGTCTGGTCAAGGTTGCGTAGGTTAATTTCAGATACCTTGCTAAGGTCTGTTTCACCATCAAGAATCGGAGCCAACTCTGCACTCAGCGTGATATTCTTCGTGTCCAGAACCAGCTCTGGGATTTCATCCACATTGATAGACAATTTCTGTTTATAGACCGTATCCAAGCGGACGATATTGGGCCACGACAGTTCATACTCACATTTTTCCGATACGACTTCGACTTGCGTCTTGGGCTTAACCTTTGGAGCACACCCTTGCTCATCGGATTCGTGCGGCAAGAACGTAAACGGAATACCAAAGATATTGACGTATTCCGGCGTGAACATGTCAGAACCTTCTTCCAAGTCGTAGCTGGTACGTCTCAGTCCACGTCCAACCACCTGTTCGCACAACAACTGCGAAGAGAACGCTCGAAGGCCCATAATATGCGTTACGGTCTTAGCGTCCCAACCTTCGGACAACATACCTACAGAAATCACATTACGAATCTGTTCACCCGGCTTACCTTTTTGGCCAACGGTATCTACGATTTCGCGAATGCCTTGGGCTGCATCTTTCTTAGATTTCCAATCGCCTTCAAGGTCAGCCAACACCTTGCTATCAATTTGAAGCGTCTTATCGGGATCGCAGAGTTCATCAATACCAACACGGCCTTTATCGAACGCATACTTGATTCTAGCGGCTGTTTCGGTACGATTAGCAACAGTAATCATCACTGGCGGCACAACAACGCCTTGATCCTTCCAGCTCTTATACAGTTCCAGCCAGTCCTTACCAAGCAGATAGTAAGCCATATTGACCAAATCCGGCAACGGTTCCTCTGGCTTGGCAGCACGAACGATATCGTTCCTGACTTCGGAATCCGCGTAGATGTGATACAACCTTGACTTATACGTGTCGATATTAGGGACACCTTCATCACGCACGACTACGCGAGGCGTCTTCACAAGACCAGATTCTATGCCGTCATTGAGTCCGAAATCAGACACAATCCAACCAAAGAGTGCTTCTTCGTCATTTTTCTTGCCAGACGGAGCAAACGGAGTCGCCGAAAAGTCATAGACGGTCAAGATTTGCCGAACCCTATTTATTCGGTCCAGTCCACCAATCCATACGGTCGCCTCTTGTTCAGCTTCCTTTTCTTCCTTGCTCAGCCTAGTCACTGCATCAGGGTTCTTGCGCCACGCATGATGAGCTTCATCATTGATAACAAGGATGTTGTGGACTTGTTTCAGTCGACCAAGAACTTCCCTAGCATAAGCCTCGTCACTCTTCGCGCCTCGCTTGTCGACAGACTTACGCTTCTTAATCTCTTCTTCGGTTTCCCAAGCCAGTGTCTGCCAGTTGGTAATCTCAACCACGCCTTGATGCAACTTATCCATCAAAGTGACTGGCACGATGTTGAATTGGTTATAATAATTATCCGTTCCTCCAGTCTGCAAGACCTGTAGTCTCGAACGAACTGTAAGGCCAGGGGCAACCACGAAGACATACTTGGTAAAACGCTTATCCGTCGGATACGTAACCTTGTTACAGACCATCCAAGCAATAAGCATGGCCATCACCGTAGTCTTGCCGCCACCAGTACACAGTTTGGTACAGATTCGCTTAAAGGCTCCCCCATCAGAAGGGATGTCTATACCGACCTTGTCATTTGCCGGAGCCTCGACGAGCCAGATAAGTGTTTCAATGGCGTCCAGTTGGCACCAGAAAAAGGGATACTGACGCACACTGTTGTTATTCCAGTGCGATAGCAACTTCTTGGTAATTCCAGTTACACCCGGATAGCCGTGCTCGCGCCAAGCCTTGACTCTGGGGCGAATTCGGTTTACAAGAGGCAACTCGACAAATTCTCCGATGTCGTTATACTGGTTGCTTCCTTGACCAGCGATAAAGTACCCAGCGGGTCGACGGCCCGGTTCCTTCACGAACGACTGCGAATTGCGGTCATTCTTCCAGTGATATTCTGGTTCACGGAACGCTGAGTTGATGATGAGCTTATCTATAGCCATTATTCACCAACCTTGAATACCTTGAGCGATTCAATTCCGCGATCGTCAATAATCTTGACCGCAATCTGCGAATTAGGCTGAACCTTGAACTCCAAGGATTCCGTTCCTTGGTATGCTTCTATAAGCTCTGGGTCGATTTCGGCTTTTAACGTCTTTGCAAGCTTGTTCCACCCTTCAGCTTTACCATCCATCGGGAAGAACACTTGCTTGGGTTCAACGCACATGCCGTCGTAATCGGTATCAAGCATCCACATGGCGATATTCGTTGCCTTGCCGGACTTGATTTCGCCGGATTTTACATCGTAGTAGTCAAAGCCATTGACCTTGACCTTATACCTATCCTTGGTACGCTTGTCGTGAATAAGCTCCACATCCGGCTGACCGACTAGCCAGAAGGACTGGTCACTGGACTTGTTCTTCTTTAGGTCTTCGGTCATAAGGTCCGTATTCATTTGGACCTTAAGGATAGTCATATCCGGGTCCTTTACGGACTCGATAATGTTACCCACATTCGGACCAAACTGGAATGCGGCACAAATAACAAGCTTGGGGCGCGGCATCATGGACATAGCCTCATCGATAGCATTGTACACTAGACGACCGTCCATCACCTTGGTTTCTGGACAGAAGGCGACCACCGCCTTCATGGGAGCATCACCCTTCGTTTCCGCATAGGCTTGGATGAAGGTCGTTCCTTGGGCGGCTTCCACAGAGCTAAACTCGATTCGATTGCCATTACGGCCCAAGATGCCAGTAACCTTTAGCTGTTCCATCCAGTTCGAGAACTTAGCCGTATGGTCTTCTTCGACTACGGCTAATTCGTCAATAGGTTTAACCACTGGGGCTGGGAGCGCCTCAACCGTAAACGGACCCGTAATACGAATCTTGTTCTTTTCAATTTCCGGCTGGTCATAAAGGATTTCTGACTCAGGGATTTCATTCTGGGCTATAGACTTAAGTGTAATATGCGGCACAGTCTTATAGACAAAGCCACTGGCAACACCTTGCTCTGGGTGAGCCAATTTGTAATAATCAAACGTCGCCGTCATCAGACGCTTCTTAGCTAGAGCTAGAGCCACACGCGACGTATCGCACGTAATCCAACGACGTCCCCACTGTTCAGCAACATACGCTGTTGTTCCAGAGCCACATGTAATATCCAACACCAAATCACCGGGATCAGTCGTCATCAACATACAGCGTTGAATTGTTTTTGTAGCTGTTTGGACGACATAAACTTTGTCATCCAAAAAGCTACCCGTGGTAGTATCAGTCCACAATGTATTCATTTCCGTATACGGAAAATCATCAAAGTAATTAACAAAGCGTAACGAATTTGTCGCAGTCGTAATTCGATTCAAACTTATTAATCGATCCATTCCCTCTACGCTTGTCCGCCAACCCCTAGTTCCGGGACACTGATAAGTTTTCCCTTCAAATGTGATTGGAAATCTAATTGAATCAGACCCAGTTTGAGAGGTCAAATCACTTTTTCGATAAACCTTTGAGCCTTGCGGACGTTTTAGATAATTAAACGGAACTCCGGTTTCTCGTTCCCAATCAGATATAGGAAGTCTTCGACCGTCATGCAATTCAATATACCGATATTGGTTACATGATTCATCAAATGATAACGGCTTAAAAAGCTTTCGAACTTTCACATTGCCGATATCGCGTGCATACCAAAGAATAAAATCCGTTACGGATCCAATAGTTTTGGATGTCGCACCAGATGTCTTTGTATAAATCACCATGCCTACAAAATTATTGGCTCCAAAAATTTCATCACATATTTCTCTGACATGATGCACATTCTCATCGCTAATCTGAACAAAAACACTACCTGAATCGGCAAGCAATTCTCTTGCCAGCATCAACCGATCACGTATATAGGTTAAATATGAATGGATTCCCAGTTCCCAAGTATCTCGAAAAGCCTTAATCATTTCTGGTTCTTGAGATAGGTCTTCATCCTTCTTATCTTTCACATCACGTTTATTCACGAATGGCTGAAAGTTACTACCGTACTTGATGCCATACGGCGGATCAAAGTATATCATCTGAACCTGGCCAGCCATACCTTCCTTTTCTAGCAAGGAGTTCATAATCACCTTGCTATCACCAGCAATCATACGGTTAGTCCAGTTGACGCCATGCTTATAGAACTCGATGGCCTCAGAACGACGCTTCATACGGTCTATCGGCGACTCAAACAAGTCAATCTGATCCGGCACGGTATCGTCACCGATGGTCTGTACCGACTTGATAATCTTATGAGGCTTGATGGATTCGTGTACGTGGATGGACGACGTCTGTACTCGTATTTCGTTACCTTCTTCTTTGCCAGCCCACTGCAAGGCGGGGTCAATATGAGGGTCGTACTTATACGTTTTTACCGATTCTGGAGTATTATCCCTAATGGCCATGCCTACCGGCGGGATATTCTTACGCTTCTTGTCGTCGTGGGTATACGTGTCGATGTCGCGCAACTTGGCGGCATCCGCCGCTGTAATACTCTTCTTTTTGGCCATACAATAATCCTTGGTTTCGATATCAAGATAATAAAAACGCATCCACGATACGTTGTTGTACTATATATATGGGTATAGATTTGCCGAACACTACATCTTTAGCCGATACCGTTGCCACGCAGAGATAACATACTCATGACCTCGATACTTATAGCTATAGGCATAATCAGCCATTTTGCTGTGCCGGACTTTCAAATTACGCTTGAAGTATGGGCAATCTAGAGCATCGGTATTATCACAGCCTCGTTTACGTAACTGACATGTCAATATATGTTCAGCGAAACCGACCCGCCTCTTATCCAAACAATGAAGACATGCGTTGCAGCTCTTTTCAAAGAGCATCTTGGCAAACTTTTGGTCATAAGAAGGACCTCTCTGACCATACGAAATCGGAATCAAGATATAGTCTTCGACCTTATCCCAGATGGCAGACATTGCTTGATGAATCTGGTCTATGCGTCCTATACCGGGGCATTTCACCTCACCACTCTTATCTAGTATTATAAGTTCAAAGTACCGTAGCCCACCACTACACAAATCCTTATGCTGATGCTTAGCAAAATTAAAGTAGCGAACCTCTTCGTCATCATCCCATATATTTCTAGACTCCCAAGGTTTCGAATTATACTCGTTATCCAAGGCGAACTGCACAGTACGTACATCACCAAATCCATCTGCCTTCGTAGACAGCTTAAAGCAGAAATTAAACCTTATCTTTTCACCTTCCTTCTTGGTTTCAATGAAGAAGTCGGGTAAAAACGTATCCGTTGAGTTGTCAGATGGCACTTCCTTGCATAGTCTTGCTATATCGTAGTATCCGCTATCTCGATCCATACAACGATGACCTTCTATATACGGACAGTCCTCACGGCTACAGAGGATTTCATAGAAGAACTCCAAATTCAACGGATATCCACCACGTGCACACGCGCGATACATACTGACGAACTGGTTCTTCGCCTCTTGAAGACGTGTTTCACAGCGATAGTCGACCTTGGTCTTGCACTGGTCAAAGTTGAACATCCTAACAGATTCATTCCGTTCTGTCAAGCCATCTTCTATGAATAGCGAAAAATCCGACTCCGTTTTAAGTTCAATTTCAACAATAGGTATACCGGAATCTCTTTTGCGCGGTTCCGAGAAGTGGCTAACGACGATTTCGATGTACACTTTTCGGCCATCATCAGCCGTCAACAGTATATCTGGGATAAAATCGCCATCCCTAACCTCACGCTCAATCTTCTTAAAATCCGGCAATAACGACACGACTTCATAGCCCAAGACGTCGCCACAAGGCTTCTTCTTTCCATAAAGGCATTCCCCATAGTGGCAAATCTTTCCCTTGGCGATTTCCAAAAGGAAAGGTTCATTTGCGTCCATCCGTGCCTTATATGTCTCTATGAACTTGATTATACCCAGCTTGTGTAGGTAGGACTCATACGAACAGACTACATTCTTGCCACCGACGTGCGCGAAATGCCATTCCTTGATCTTACCTCGCTTCGTCAGCATCGGATTGCCGCATTCGAGGCACGTAAACGAGTCGTTCCCATGTTCTTGTACATAGGCATCAGAGACATTGTACACGTCTACTATACAGCCAGTTCTATCCTTTGCAAATCTTTGCCATGTCATATCATAAAATATAACACTGTTAGGATGTCACAAAGTGTCAAAATTGAACGAAAATTAATGGCGCTAGAGGGACCTCACCGTCCAAAGGGCATCAATAAGCCGCTAGTCGGGAATAAAAACGCCTATTTTGTGCTGCTGTTTCTTAACAGCAGCCTTGAAATTAGGGTTGCCAGACATATCCGCCAAGCATTGAAGATGCGCTAGACGAACCACCAAAGGGAGAGCCTTGTACGACTCTAACGTAACATGGTCACAACCATACAAGATTGCATCCAGCACCTCTTGCTGGTCAGTGTAGTCATATATCGTCCGAGAGGCCATATCGGAGAACTCATACGACTTGAGCCGACCTACTTTACCATTCAATTCACTGGTACGGCGAATACGTTCTAAGATTACCGGCATACTCGGCGACGTCATTAGGGATGCAGCCAGTTGACGGATTGAATCAAACATCTGTATTTCCGACTTCAATAATTCAACTTGTCTACGCAGCTTAACTTTGGCATCATCCAAGTACACCATCGCTGCCGTACAGTTGGCCTCATCATGCAAAGTGAATTTCAGCCCAAACTGATGCGCTAGATAATTGCGAATAGACAAGAGTTCAGCCAGTTCAGCCTCACGATGTCGACGAATCTCTTCACGGACGGTTGCGTCAGCATCATCGTTAAAGCTGTATTTTAGCTGTAATTTGACACAATCTGTACCGTCGGCATCATCCTCCGTCTTCTCGCCATAGAATCCTTTTAGATAAACCTTGATGACCTTACCTAGAGTGTCTGTATTGGATTCCCACTTTGATTCTATCTTGGGTGGATTCTTGAGGTCATCCGGCGAATGGAACTCCACTTCGCGGTAAGCTTGTTCCACCAGATACTTCATACACCACTCAATGCGTTGGCAGAGGTGCAGTAGTTCACCCAGTACAGAATAGACTTCTTTAGCGGTAATAGGCATCACTAAACCTCATCGTTCATCGGGATCAGACTTGTACTTCTTAGGAAAGTAATCCTTGCCTAACAGCCATAAGAACTTGTCTACCAGCTTAAAGCTGTACTTGGTAAGGCCATAATACTCACGGAACGCAACCATGACCTCATGGAATCTAGGGTATTGGCGCAACTCATTTCGCTTAAAAGAATAGAACTCATCACGTTGCTGGAAGAAGCAAAGCATCTTCTCCACAAAGCTGTCATAAATTGGATAGAGATCCGGCTTATGGTGGCTGCAATACTTACTAGCAAAAGAATAGACACTTACTTCTTTATCATCAGCACGCTTAACTGTGCCCATATCATCTACAAGGGTCAAGTCGCCGTCATCCAATCGTCGGTCTACATCCAAACCAAGAATCTTTTCGGCAACTGGGTTAATGTCAATTATCCTAGTGCTATAGAAATCATTCAATACGGTTGACTTAAGCAGAACATCCTTTATATCTGTGTTATGAGGACAAAGATCAAACAGTTTGTCAAGTGCGTCTTCCTGGTTCTGGTAGTCATCCATACCCTTCCATTGTTCAATGTAGCGTTCAAGTTCATCGCCATTAGGTCTAGGAATGTCAAACACGAACTCGCGAAACCGTCGAAGATTCTTCACATAACCGTTCACATTACGTTCAACATCACCCTTGGAATGCTGTTCAAGCAACCTTCTAAGCTCCTTCTTAGCTCGTTTAGTGAAGTCAGATGAGGTTACAACAGACCAAAACAGCGTACGTCCACCCTGCCTCCACAGATAGAACGAATCGTAGCACACTGTGTTTATGGTGCTGGCAGTAAAGTTTTCAAGTTCAAGGAATCGACGAAATTCCTTCTGCAAATCCTTTACATTTAACTCTTGAGCCAGCCTCACATTCATATAGCACCTCACCACTACGTACTAGTATAATATAGTATTCGATGGAACTAATTGCGACGACATAACCAGCAAGTGACAGAAACGCCCAGCGCATTACACGCTGGGCATCGCCATATAGCACAGTACCAGTTCGCTACGGCAAATAAATATAAGGGTCTATGGGCAGCTTATACTTCTGAATATAGCAGCAATGCCAGTTGAAATCCCAGCCGATAGCCGCTGCACGATTCAGATATCGGCATATCGTAGACGCATTGTCCGGTTCACTCGCCAACCGACTTCGAAGCATCTTGACGGCGATATCAAGCTGGTTATTGACGCCATCGACTTCGATACCGAACTCGCGATAGATGTCGTCAACAAACGTCTTGACTCGATTCGCTTCCTCTTCCAGTAGGAATCTCTCTCGAATCACCTTATCGTTTATCGGTTCACAGTCGTCATTGTACATGTACACTATCATAGAGTACCCCATTTAGGACATATATAGTTTATCAGTTCTGGTACAAAAACAAGCCGAAATCGGCTAAATTCGCTCGATTTGCAATTCAAATTGTTTCCTGTTAAATTTTGGGCATTCAATCGGGTGCTGGATGCACCCTCAAAAAAGGACAATCTATGATTGTAGTATCAGTAAAGGACGCAAGCGGGAATTTCTTCAAACCGATGCCGTTCAAGATTCTGCCCAAAGATATCGACGCTCTGGTTGACGGAAAGACGTTTAGTAGCGATACCGAAGTCGTAAAGAACGCAATTACGGAACATATCGGCAGCCGACTGGGGAAACCCATATTTGAAGACGGACTATCGCCGATGGCGGTTAGCGACAGCAACAACACAAATCTACTCAGCGACGTAAATGGCCTTGTAAACAGAATAAACAAATGTGTACGCTACATGCGAGACGCTTACTTTAATCAAAGGTACGATGGCGCATTCGGCGCAATATACGACATCGGATCCAACAAACTGGAAGTTTGCACTGCGACACAACTACAAGATTACCTAAACGGAACTGATGAGCGAGCAACCGACTGCGACAAGCAAGTCGATCGTAATTCAGGCTCTATTACCGACTTCAAGGCTCTTACCAGTACGCGCAAGCTATTAAAAGCCATCGGTGGCAAGCTATACTACGACGGACCGGATTTCAAGTTCGAGTCCAACCGCCATCAATCCCCAGCGGACTCGTACATCATAACGTTGGCTAAGCTATACCTTATGAAGGTGATTATACCAAACGTATTGCTTGCAAAGAAATTCGGCTGGTTCACAGAAGGTCCACTAGCATTGAAGGCTTTGAATTATTGTATGGTCACTGGGAAATGCAAAAGGGCCATAGAAACATGGGATAAATACGCACACGATAACGACGCGTCGAGACCAATTATCGAACTATACAACCTATACGCCACCAACATCAAACGAGACGGAACCGAAGTCGAAAAGGGCCGACAATGGTATTTCGACAAGTTCGTCAACCTTAAATGCAAAGACAACAAGACCAAATTCCGTAAGGGCAAGACCCAAGATGCGGTAGCTGAGCTACTGGCAAGAATGGATTCCGAATCAGAGCTAAAGACCGCATCCCATCGAGAACTCATGAAGATGGGAATATCCAACCTGACCGCAAGACAGTTCATGAAAGCCAGACGAATCAAAAAAGGGGACTCCCATGAAAAGAACGACGACGGCACACATAACCAAGAATAATCACCAGAAGGTATCCGTTCCTAGACCAGCGTCGAAGGCGGCTACTCCAGCAGCACAAGCATGGATGGTACAATGGAGAATATTCAGAGACATGGTTGCCACCTTCTAGGTAGACTCGCCACCGGATCATTCCGGTGGCTTTTTGTTATACACTGGCTAACCCAAATAGCGTGTCAAGATATCTTCGTGAGCGTGTCAGTTTTTCTTCGCATGTGTCAATAATCATTCGTGTGCGTGTCGGTTATGCTTCGTGCGATGTGTCAAGAAACCTTCGTGCATGTGTCGGGATTCTTTCGTGACAATATACAAGGAATAACATACAAGGAATAATGAATACAAGGATTATTTATTCAAGGAATACCATTCAAGGGATTTGGGGTCTCGCTTCGCTCGACCAACCCAAATCGGCGCTACGCTTAAAGGGGATAAAGGGTTTATTCACCGTAGTCGAAGTAAACCTACCTTGATTAAACCCATCTTACCAGAATACCGCTATATCATCCTTGATACTGGTACAGCTACGCTGTACCTTATCACTCTTGATTAGTACTCTTTAAGTGTACATAACCATATTCAACTAAATCTTGCTTATAATGAATCAGAAATACTTCTTTGTGGCTTATAATGATATAGAAGGACTATATGTCGCTTATAAAGAAGTAGAATGACTACAATGTCGCTTATGACGAAGTCGAAGGACAAGACCGCATAGCGGTCCAGTCGCTTAACCGACATCGAAGAATGACTCTGACCGAGAAACCCTTGACTACATGCCGCTACGCGGCGTTATATCAAACTAGCCTCACACGTGTCACTAGCTGATCCTAACAGCGCCGTCCACTTGTCACTATCGACTTCGAAGCCCTCGACTATAATAGGTGCACGCTCACCCATATAAGGTAGGCCACGAATGACTGAATCATCCCAATAATTGACGGCATCGGCATAGATTTCGCTCGGAGGCGCCGACGGATAGTCCTTACGCATTTCATCCATGATTAGCCGCACACAGAGCGTTTCTGAGTACACGGCGACGGTCCGTCCTTGGCGACTTGCTGTACCGATCATAGCAGCTTCATATCCGTGCAGAAGCACGATATCGCCGCCGTCGTCCAAATCACGCTCTCGCGCCTCTATAATCCGTTCTTGAACGATAGGCGGCAAGGATTTGATGTATTCGTCATTCTGTGTTAGTTGGTCTTTCATTGGAATTCGACATTATCTATACCTTCCAGCAGTTTATAGTCTCCATTTTTTGCCAATCGGCCAAATGTTGCCAAGAAACGCCGTCTTTGCTATATTTCCCTTAAATACACTACGACATCGTAGATATACACGATTTTAACCATTCCGTCACAATAGGAGGCGCAGCTATGCAGTTACTAAAATAAAGGAGTAATCCTATGAAAGACATAGTAACTGATAACGCTCGCGAATGGTGGATGTCTGCGAAGTCTAAAGGCGCAGACTACCTTAGAATCATCAAGCCAAGCCGCTATTACGCCATAGAAGCTTGTAAGTACGGCGTCAAAGCTCGTATTGCCCAAAAATCACTCGGAACATCAGACGAAAAAGTCGCACGCAGTGTATACAGCGACCTTCTCACGACATTGGATTCCGTCGATCCCGAAGTAAACATCGAGAAGTACATCCTCCATAAATTACGGATGGCCGAATGCTGCCAAGGCAAGAAAGATTACGAGCGACTGTATCAGTCTCGTATCAAAACCGAAAAGACCAATGCCAGCCGACTTAAGGCACACCTATTGCCTTTTTGCAAGCACTACCGCATCCGCGACATACGTGAACTATATCGCCGTGACAACGTCGGTAAATACCTAGAATACTTGCAAGAGACCGTCGCCGGTATCGACACCGCCAAAGCAATCGTAAAGACAACAAAGGCGTTCTTGCATTGGTATGACTTCAAGCAAGACACGCCTCTTGTCAACCGCGATTTTATCAACGCGTACTCGCATTATGGCAAAAAACTCGGTTATAAGCAGCCCAAGCTCAAACCATCCCTAACCAGAGATCAGTGCAAGGATATTCTAGCCACCAAAATCGTCGACATCGAACTTCGCGCCATAATCATCGCCCATCTGGTCGGAGGATTACGCGACGCAGAAATTCAAGGTCTCCGCTGGAAAGACCTAGACGCTGACGGAGGCTACATTAAAGTCATGGCAGCCAAGGGCGGTATACCCCGCTACGCGCAATTTCCCCAAATTATGCAAGAAGCCTTTAGCGACATACAGCATCATCGTACAGAGCGACTATTCCCTAATGATTACGTCTTCTCGCAGTCGTCATACGATTCCAGAAACAGAAAGATCAAGTCATTTCTTCGTGCCGCCGTCGGTGCCGTCGGTAAAGATTATGGAAGCAACTGCCTTCGGCGTTCGGGATGCGACTGCATCGACGACCAAATTCCCGGTCTTGGCGGCCGACAGCTCGGCCATGCGATCAACGACCGTACAACAGAGACGTACTACCATAACAAGCGCAATTTCAACGCAGTCAACCAATTCTGGAACGATTTGTGGGCTGAGGTCAAAAGCGAAGGAATCCACATGGTGTATCTTTCTGACGACCAATCTAATGTCGTCAACCTCAGCGCATAGTAAAGGTGCCCCTAAGGGGGCACCATATCTCTCACAACAGATTTACAGCTTTCTCGACCGACTCATCAGTGGTATGGCAATACACATCCATAGTCGTAGTCATTCGAGCATGTCTCATGGCTCGCGAGACCGTCTTGATGTCGACCGACTGACGTAATAAATTGGTGGCATAGCTATGGCGGATCTTGTGATGCCCAATCTTGCCCGGATCCGAAAGACCAGCAAGCCTTACTACAGAGCGAAGCAATGCAATCAATTCGTAACTTGCTTGCGGAAATTTATCTGGCGGGAAGAGACGACCTTCGGACGAATCCGTCTTGACCTTGAGCAGCAACGCCTTGAGTTTTTCGGCGACGGGCAGCTTGTCAAATCGATCCATCTTGCCCACCAGCTGGAATTCCCTCAAATCAGCGTCGAAGTCTTCCCATCTTAAACCCAGCGCTTCGCGATATCGCAGCCCAGCATAGACCATCAGTCCCAAAAAAAGCCTATGCAAATCAGTCGGACTCGCCGCCAAGATTTTCTCCAGCTGCTCCATAGTCCAGAATTCCTTTTCCGGTTCCGGCGGCGGAGTCTTGACCTTGACCTTAGCCCACGGCTCGAAGTCGGCCAAGTCATAGTTTCCTCGACACCAGACCAGCCATGCCTTCAACGCCTTGTATCGTTCCCTTAGCGTCTTCCGTCTATCCTGAGGGAACGAGTTTACCAAGGTCAGCAGCACATTAGGCGTAATCTCCCTAAGCGTATTCACGTTCTGCACGGCAAAGAACTTCCAGCAAGGTTTAAGGCGACCCGTATACGTCACATATGTAATATGTTTTACGGACGCATGAAGGTACAGCTTATAATCCTCGCAAGCCTTACTTATATCTACATCCTTTAGAGACTTCTGGATCACTGGGGGCAGCAAGGCCTGCGACTGCATCGTATGCAGCCATGTCAAGGCAACCTGCTTGTTGGTCGTATGCAACGAAATCTGTTCCGTTGGGCCACCGTCGCGAAGGGTGCACCCATACCAAGTCTTATTGCCTCTGGACTTATTGATCTGTCTTATTGAGTATTTTGTAGCCATTTTGGCCTCCTATTGTTTGGCTTGGAAGGCACAGAAACAGCACTTTTTGATGCGGAGTCTACAGACTGTCTTGCAAAAATCTACAGTATATCGATGAAGCTCAGCCCAGTAACGACGGACTTTCTAGCCAGGCAAGGGGGTCTGGAGAAAGTTCTACGCGAGCGTTTGTGGAAAGCAAATATAGCAAAAAGCCAAGGTTTTCGTCAAACAAACGTGTTTGCTCGATGTGTTTTATTCAAAAAAAACGCCCGGATCGAATTCTCGAACCGGACGTTCCATAAGGAGTAGAATCTAGCGGCTAGCCGATTACATCATGCCGCCCATGCCCATGGACGGGTCCATGGCAGGAGCTGCCGGCTTCGGTTCCTTCTTTTCTGCGATCACGCAGTCAGTCGTGAGGATCATAGAAGCGATAGAAGCGGCGTTCTTGAGGGCTGTACGGGTCACCTTAGCCGGGTCAATCACGCCAGCCTTGATGAGGTCTTCGTAGGTGTCAGTCTTGGCGTTGTAACCGAAGCTGTCCTTGCCTTCCTTCACCTTGTTCACCACAACGGAGCCTTCGAGGCCAGCGTTCTGGACAATCTGGCGGAGAGGTTCTTCGATAGCGCGGCGGATGATGGCTGCACCAGTCTTCTGGTCGGCGTTATCGAACTTGAGGGAATCGATGGCCTTTTCGGCGCGGATGAGGGCAACGCCACCACCCGGAACGATACCTTCTTCGACGGCGGCGCGGGTTGCGTGCATAGCGTCGTCGACGCGGTCCTTCTTTTCCTTCATTTCGACTTCGGTAGCGGCACCGACCTTGATCACGGCAACGCCGCCAGCGAGCTTGGCCAAACGTTCCTGGAGCTTTTCGCGGTCGTAGTCGCTGGTGGTAGCTTCGATCTGCTTCTTGATCTGGGCGATACGGCCCTTGATAGAAGCGGCGTCGCCAGCACCTTCGACGATCGTGGTGTTGTCCTTCGTGATAGTGATAGACTTGGCCTGGCCGAGCACGGTCACCGGAGCGTCTTCGAGCTTAGCGCCTGTGTCTTCGGAAACGAGCATACCGCCAGTGAGGATAGCGATGTCTTCGAGCATGGCCTTACGACGGTCGCCGAAGCCCGGAGCCTTGACAGCGGCAACCTTCAGGGTGCCACGCATCTTGTTCACAACGAGCGTTGCGAGAGCTTCGCCATCGACGTCTTCGGCGATGATGAGGAGAGACTTGCCCTGCTTGGCAACGTGTTCGAGCATCGGCAGCAAATCCTTCATGGTGGAAATCTTCTTGTCGTACAACAGGATGTACGGATTTTCGAGGGCCACTTCCATGCTGTCGGTGTTAGTGACGAAGTACGGAGAGAGGTAGCCGCGGTCGAACTGCATACCTTCGACAACGTCGAGGATGGTTTCAGCAGTCTTGGATTCTTCGATGGTGATCACACCGTCGTTACCGACCTTTTCCATAGCGTTGGCGAGGAGTTCGCCAATTTCGGGGTCGTTGTTGGCAGAAATCGTTGCGACCTGGGCAATGTGTTCCTTGCCGTTGATCTTCACGGCCATCTTGCCGATTTCCTTAATCACGGCTTCGACGGCAGCGTCCATACCGCGCTTGATGTCCATCGGGTTTGCGCCGGCGGCAACGTTTTTGAGGCCTTCGCGAGTGATAGCCTGAGCGAGCACGGTAGCGGTGGTGGTACCATCACCTGCAGCGTCGCTCGTCTTGTTGGCGACTTCCTTGGCCATCTGGGCGCCGAGGTTTTCGTAAGCGTCTTCGAGTTCCACTTCCTTAGCGACAGACACGCCGTCCTTGGTGACGTTCGGGGCGCCGAAGGCCTTTGCTATCATCACGTTACGGCCCTTAGGACCGAGGGTGACCTTCACTGCGTTGGCGAGTTTGTCCACACCCTTCATCAGGGATTCGCGAGCTGCTACATCAAACTTAAGTTGCTTTGCCATTTTGTTTTTCCTTTTTTATTTAAAACCTTTTGTTGCGCTATTACAGAGTAGCGATGACGTCGGATTCCTTCACGATGAGGTAGTTTTCACCATCAACGGTCACTTCGGTGCCGCTGTACTTGCCGTAGAGAACCACGTCGCCGACCTTGACTTCCATGGCAACGAGATCGCCCTTTTCGTTCTTGCGACCCGGGCCCACGGCCACGACCTTACCCTGCATCGGCTTTTCCTTAGCGTTATCCGGGATAAAGAGACCCGAAGAGGTCTTCTGTTCGGCTTCTGCCGGCTTGACGACGATTCGATCTGCAAGAGGCTTAATCATTTTCACTTTTCCTTTTTTGTGGGCTTTTGCGCCCTGATTGAACTTTTTAGTCCACGCTGGACTATTTTTTTTGTTTCGCCCTAGAGTAAGCAATTTCTGTGCCAAACCACTATTTGCTTGAAAAATGGCTTTTTTCGCTGAATTTGGGCGTTTTCTAGGAACTTTCTGTATCTTTTTGAAACGCGTCGGGGTGGCTTGAAAAGGTTGTTTCAAAATGAAATACCGGGACGCCTGAAAAACAAACTTTTTCTGTTTGTTTGGGAACTTGTCCACATTTGGTTGAAATTGAATCTAAATGTAGACTTTTTATTTTTATTACAATTCTGAAAATGCCTTTAATGTCTGCAAAATTTAAAAAATAATGTAGACTTTTTATAGAATTTTTGATTATATTTAAGGTAAGTAATTTATAGGGTGCATTTTGGAGTATTCCGAATTAGATTACTTGTAGGATGTTTGAAACTGCTCCTTGGTCGGAGCGCAATACGGAGTGCATATGGGATTTGGATTGAAATCGACGACGATTGCTGCGGGGATGGTACTCGCTTTTGGTTTGTCGCAGGCTTCTGCCGTGGACCGTCAGATGGAACGTCTGACGCGTGGCGTTTTGGTTTCGAATGTTGGCTCGGGAGTTTTGGTGAGCTGGCGTTTGCTCGGTACGGATTCTCCGAATACCGAATTCAACCTGTATCGCGACGGTACAAAAATTGCGTCCATCGGAAAAACGGATGGCACCAACTATCTCGACAAGAGCGGCAAGACAACTTCCAAGTATACGGTTGCTGCGGTGGTGGATGGCAAAGAGCAGAAAGCCGAAGGTGTTTCGGTGGTGCTTGACAAGTCCGTTTCGAACAGCAATCAGTCATTCCCGTACAAGACTCTGAAGCTTGAAGTTCCTGCGGCGCAGACGATGCCGAATGGTGAAACCTGCACCTATACTCCGAACGACATGAGCACGGCCGACCTCGACGGTGATGGCGAATACGAATTGATTTTGAAATGGGATCCGTCTAACGCTCACGATAACTCGCAGACGGGTTACACGGGCACCGTGTTTATCGATGCCTACAAGCTTAATGGCACGCGTCTGTGGCGTATTGACCTCGGTAAGAATATTCGCGCGGGCGCACACTACACGCAGTTCCAGGTGTTTGATTACGATGGCGACGGCAAGGCCGAGATGATCGTGAAGACTGCCGACGGTACGATTGACGGTACGGGCAAGGCGATTGGCGACAAGTCGAAGGATTACCGCGACGCGAGTGGTACGATTCTTAAAGGTCCGGAATACCTGACGGTTTTCCGCGGCGTTGACGGTGCCGCGATTGCGACGATTACATACGAACCGAGCCGTGATATTAACCAGCATGTAAAGGGCAAGGAAGGCCATGGTTACTGGGGCGACAACTACGGCAACCGTTGCGAACGCTACCTGGCGGCGACGGGCTACTTGGATGGCGTGCATCCGAGTGCTATTTTTGTGCGCGGTTACTACAGCTCGGCTTACGTGGCAGCGTACGACTTTGACGGCAAGGACTTGAAGCTCCGCTGGCTCCATAAATCCGAATATCCGGGCCAGGGCCTGTATGGCGAAGGAAACCACAGCCTCCAGGCGGTGGACCTTGACGGTGACGGCTACGACGAAATCTTCTTCGGGGCTGCGGCCTTGAATCACGATGGAACGCTGCGTTACCGCACGGGCCTCGGTCATGGCGATGCCCATCACATCGGTGATCTGGATCCGGACCGTCCGGGTCTTGAATCCTGGGACGTGCACGAACACAAGGATGCCCAGTACACCGAAGAAATGCGTGCCAACGATGGCAAGATTATTTGGGGCACTCCGCAGCCTTCTGCCGAAGGTGTTGATAATGGCCGCGGTATGGCGGCGGACGTTGATTCTGAATATCGTGGCTATGAAATGTGGTCTGCGAAGGGCGGTGGAATGAAAACCGCCAAGGGTAAGCTCATTGGTACGCCTGCCGTGTCTCAGAATTTCCGTATTTATTTTGACGGTGATGAATACGATGAACTTTTGGACGGAGCTTACGTAACCAAGTTTGATTCTAAGAATAAAAAGTCGAATGTCTATTTCGATGGCCCGTCGGCTCTTGGCGCGGCGGGTTGCAATGGTACCAAAAATACCCCGAGCCTTGTTGCCGATTTATTCGGTGACTGGCGCGAAGAACTGGTCGTGCGTTCTGAAAAGGATCCGACCACGATGTATATTGTTTCGACTCCGGTGGAAAGCAAACTTCGCGTCTATACGCTGATGCATGATGCAACCTACCGTACGGCCGTGGCTTCTGAAAATACTGCCTACAATCAGCCGCCGCATTTGGGCTATTACCTGCCCGATATGGTCAAGTCGCTCAAACAGCCTGCAGTCTTTATGGCGGGTGAAGAACTCGCTCCGGCCGATACGACTCCGGTGGTAAACGATGGCAAGTCTACGTTTGATGCCTCTACGCCTAAGGAAGGCGCTGGCTGGAGTGAAACGACGAATGCAGGCTTCCAGGAAAAGGGCTATTACAATTTTGAAAACAATCTAGCTAGCTACGCCACTTGGGAAATATTCTCGCAGAAGGAAGCTAAGACAACGCTCACCATTCGCTTTGCAAACGGTGGATCTTCTGATCGCGGCATGTCTGTCAGCGTGAATGGCAAGTCTGCTGGCACGGTAAGTTTCCCAGCTTCGGGCGATTGGACGAAGTATAGCGAAGCGACAATTGATGTGAAATTGGTGCAGGGTGTGAATACGTTGAAGCTTACGTCGATGACGAGTGACGGTGGCCCGAATGTAGACATGTTCACCTTTGGTATCGATGGTGTGGAACTTTATGATGGTACGCAGAAGATTGATACTTCGACGACAGCCTTGCCGGTTATTCCGTTCAAGAGTGGCGTAATGTTCAATCCTGCAAATGGCGTACTGTTTACCCCGAAGGCTGGCTTTGCGGAAGTTTACTTCTTCGATATGTCCGGTGCTATGCGCATGGGTGTGTCGCAGAATGTGGCTGCAGGAACGAGCGTGCTTGCGCTTGACCGCAATGTGCTCCCGAAGGGAACGTATCTCGTTAAGGTAATGCTTAACGGAAAGGCTGTTTCGACGAAGAAATTCTCGAAGCAATAAACACCTCACTGCCTAGCCCTGGTCTTTCGAGTGATTGATTGGGGCTAGGCTATTTTGGTTTTGGTTATGAAGATGTTTAGTAAACTTTGGCAGAGCACGGTTGTTGCGTCGATGATTGCTGCGCCTATTGCGCTTGCGCAGGTAACGATTTACATGTGTGGTGACTCTACCATGCAGGACTGGGCCGAGGGTTACTACCCCAAGCAGGGGCAGGGCCAGGATTTCCATTTTTGGTTTGATCCGACCAAGGCTACGGTCGTGAACCGCGGCCAGGGTGGCATGTCGCTCGGTGGCGGCGGTCTTGACAAGAAGGGTAATACCGCTGTCGGCTATTACGACATGTTCTTCAAGAAGGGCTGCTCCAATGGCAACTGCATCGCTGAAAAACTCAAGGCGGGCGACTACGTCGTGATCCAGTTCGGTATTAATGACGTGAACTACAGTACCGAAGATTTCTTTGCTTCGAACATGAAAAAGATGGTGAGCGATGTCCGCGCGAAGGGCGCTTACCCGATTATTATGAGCCCGATTCGTCGTAAGTATTACGATTCTCCGACACAGATTCATAACAGCTACCGCGGCTACCCGGCGCTGAACAAGAGTCTTTCCGAAGAACTCAACGTGCCGTTTATCGACATGAGCGAAATGGTCGCGAACTACATGATTTCTGTAGGTGAACGCTACGCGGAACAGTATGTCTTCAATTATGCGACCAAGTCTGAATACAGCAACTTGGGAAGCGACCAGACAGACGCCGTGCATTTGCAGATGAATGGTGCGAACGCTTTCGGCCACAGTGACCCGATTGTGAAAAAACTCGGTGACTATATGGCGCCGATGTACCAGGTGAGTGTGAAGGTGAGCCCCGAAGGTGCAGCCGAAGCGACTTCGATCAACGCCTATTACCCGAAGGGTATGACCGTGATGCTCAAGACTATTCCGAAGAGCGGCAAGAAGTTCTTGGGCTGGTACGATGGCAACGGCAACAAAGTGGGTGCCCCGAGCCGTTCGAACGTGAAGTCTCCTTACATTCATACGTTCGTGATGGGTAGTGCCTCGACGCAGTTCACGGCGGTTTACGAGGGCGGAACGGCGCAGAAATATACCGGCGATGGTGCCGCGTTAACTGCGTTCCCGACCACGACTCCGAAGAGCCTTGACGATGTGACCTTTGTTCCGTTTACCCCGATTGAAGGCAGCACGCAGGATACGGTGAAAATTGACAAGGATATCAAGAAATTCTTTGAATCGGCTGGACTCAGAACGAATGGACTGGCTTTACGGGCGAAGGCTATTACAATCTGGATAATACGAATGCCTCGTTTGCCGCATATAAGGTCAAGTTCCCAGGCGCAGGCTACGTGACGCTTGCGGTGCGCTATGCAAACGGCGGATCGTCGGACCGTATGTTCAATGCCTATTTGGACCATGACTACCTCGTGAGTGCACCGCCGACGGGAGGTTGGGACAAGTGGGATACCGCCTACGTGGTGATGGATGCCCCGCAAGGTGAAGCCGAACTCAAGATTATGTCGCTTACAAGCGATGGCGCTCCGAATATCGATGCTTTCGGCTTTAGCATTGATGGCGTGTGCCGCGTAAGCGAAGGTTGCCCCGAGACGGATACGACCGATACTTCAACGACGGTTGTTGCAAAGACTTCGATGCCCACGGCGTTGGCCCAGTTGAATGGCAATACCTTGAAAGTCAATGGCACGGGCAATGTTCGTATCGATGTGTTTGATATGCGCGGTCGCTTGATGGCTCGCAAGATTGCGGGTGGTGAAGTTGACTTGTCGAACTTGGTGAAGGCAAATGGCCTGTATCGCGTTATTGTTCGCCAAGGCAGCGCCAAGTATGCAACCACATGGGCAAAGGTGAAGTAAGTATGAAAGGGCTTTTGAAATTCTTTGTTGCAGCGGCCATTTTTACCGGCGTTGCTGTGAGCGATTCCACGAGCTTCGCTATCTATGTGGTGGGTGATTCTACGGTTTGCACTTACAAGGATAACGCTTATCCGCAAACGGGTTGGGGACAGGTCCTTGGCTATTTCTTCGATGCGTCTCGAGTGAAGGTGAACAATTACGCCATCGGAGGTCGCAGCTCTAGAACATTCATTGAAGAAGGTCGCTTGGACGAAGTCAAGGGCAAACTCCAGAAGGGAGATTACCTTTTCGTGCAGTTCGGTCATAACGATCGCGACTACAGCAAGGAAGCTCGCTATGTTCCGCCCGCAGATTTCCCGGGATATATCCAGAAGTATGTGGATGCCGCTAAGGCAAAGGGCGCCAACGCGATCTTGATTTCGCCGATGAACTTGAACGGTAGCCGTAACGTGTTCTCTACCGGCGACAAGAACTACGATGCTCGCGGCATGATGCAGACGGTGGCAAAGAACAACAAGGTTCCGTTTGTCGATTTGAACATGAAGTCGTACAACACCTACAATACGACTTACAAGAACATGCCGGATTACGTGACACGTTATCTGTACAAGAAACTGGAGAAGGGCGAATACCCGAATTACCCTGATGGTGTGAACGATGGTACGACTCACTTCCAGGAAATGGGCTCTATGGGACATGCCCAGATGATTTGCGAAGAACTTGAAGATAACCTCAAGAACAATTCGAATCTCTCTGCCGATGCCAAAGCTGCGCTCACGACGCTTGTTTCCGCCATCAAGAAGCGTTATTCCATTAAGGTGCAGACCAACCTTTCGAATTACAACGGCCTCATTACGCAGACCCAGTATTTCCCGGCGGGTTCCCCGATGACACTCCGCGTGACTCCGAAC
The DNA here is from genome assembly GCA_902799745.1 of Fibrobacter succinogenes. GTDB lineage: Bacteria > Fibrobacterota > Fibrobacteria > Fibrobacterales > Fibrobacteraceae > Fibrobacter > Fibrobacter succinogenes_Q. Next base: position 46,037 of record CADCBQ010000036.1, read on the forward strand.
GGCCAGACCTTTGAAAAGTGGGTGGATGACGACTGTAATGAACTTTCTACCAAGCAGATTTATTACGGCTTCAAGACGAAGGCTCGCAACATTACCTATACGGCGATGTTCAAGGGCGGTTCTGAATGCAAGAAGATTGCTCATGATAACGAAGATGAGGGCGGAGTCAATCCGACTTCTTCTAGCTCCGAGGGACCGGAATCGTCTAGTTCCATTGATCCGAAACTTTGCTTTGACGGTACAGCCGATGCAGCTTGGCCTTCTCCGATTGACATGGCTAGCCCCGAAATTGCGGATGGTTTGACGGAATCGAACCACGAAGGATATACGGGCCAGGGCTTCTTCAATATTGAAAATAGCGCTTACAGTGCTGCGACTTACAAGCTGACTTCTGACCAGTCTGCATCTAATGCCCGCGTCATGATCCGCTATTCGTTCCAAGGCAATTCTAACCGCGATATGAAATTCACGATCGATAACGGAACTTACGATGTGGCTTTCCCCTCGACGGGCAGTTGGGACAAGTGGGATACCGCTTATATCGAAGATGTCTGGGTGGATGCTCTTGACTTTAAGATGAAGATTGCCTCGACGACAAGTGACGGCGGCCCGAATATCGATATGATTGCCTTTGATATGAAGGGAGTGTACCGCACGGGTTGTAAGCCTGCTAAGGTTGAAAACGATGTGGAATCTTCTAGCAGCACGACTTCTTTTGTGAATCCGGTTGCCATGGGAGCCTCGTTTGATGTTAAAAATCTAAGCGTGACGACACCGGGTGGCTTGATGGAATTCCAATTGATGGATGCCATGGGCAAAACCTTGAAGCGTGAAGTCCGAAATGTAGCTCCGGGTGCGATTTCTCTGCTTTCTGATGGAGAAAACCTTGCAAAAGGTCGCTATTTTGCAAGAATTTCGCTAAATGGGCGACTCTTTTTGCAGCAACCTTTTGTATATTAAAGGAAAAACGGAGGCTTTATGAAGCTTTTTAAATTGTCTGTGTGTGCTGCTTTTGCCGCATTTATGTTTACCGCTTGCGACGATTCTTCGTCTGCATCTTCTGATGGTGGCAAGGTCTCTTACGATTGCACCGTGAAAGACGGAGTGAAGGTTGTTTATCCGAAGGGCGGTGAATCGTTCAAGATGGGTGAAACCATCACGGTGATTTATGGTTCTGATGTCCAGGGCTCTGGCTATCGTTTCTTGTTCAAGACTTCTGAAGAAGATGCCGGTGTGGACATGCTTCCTGAATCCGCTGGCCCCGAAAGTCCGGATGGCAAGACTTGCTATGAAACGAAGGTCACCTTTATTGGTGATGGCGATGATCAGAACGCCGAACCGTCGGAAACTGCAATCATTCGCGTTGTTCCGTACGAAAAGACCGCCAAGGCTGCAAATTCTGGCACCTTCAAGGTGACTGAATAGTCTTGAACGCGACTCTCAAATTTGAAGACACCCCAATCACCGTAGCCCTTGTGGGTTGCGGTGGTTTTATTGGTAGTCACCTTTTGCGCGCCATTTTCGAACGCACAAGTTGGCGCGTTTTTGGCGTAGACTTGGATTCGTATCGAATTCAGGAATACTTGGCTAATCCGCGTTTTGAATTCTTGAGCGCAGACCTTGCGGACCCCGAGGTGGTAGCGCGCATTGCGCAGTTCCCGGTGGTGGTGAACTTGGCCGCCATCTGTACGCCCGGTCGCTACATGGCCGAGGCTGCCGAGGTGATTCGCAGCAATTATGACCACCCGCGTGCTTTGGCCGATGCTTGTGCCAAGAGCGGTAGCTGGCTGATTCATTTTTCGACTTCTGAAATTTACGGAAAGACGGCGGCCGATTCGGGGGCACTTCTCGAAGACGAATCCGAGATTGTGCTGGGGCCTGTTTCGGCGAGTCGCTGGAGCTATGCGACTGCAAAACTCTTGACGGAACGCTACTTGGCTGGGCTTGTTGGCTTGAATTGGACGGTGGTCCGCCCGTTTAATTTTGTGGGCCCTTACATGGACTTTATGCCGGGGGTCGATGGCGAAGGAATTCCGCGAGTGCTTGCGAATTTTTCGACAGCGCTTGTCCGTGGCGAAACCCTGAAGCTTGTAAACGGTGGTGTGGCAAAGCGTTGTTTTACCTCGGTGCACGATGCCGTTGACTTTATGTTTAGCGTGTTTGCGGCTGGCGAAAGAGCGCTTTCGCAGGCGTTTAATGTAGGCAATGCCGCAAACGAAGTGTCTATTGCAGAACTTGCACAACTGATGCGCTCGGTGTACGCTGAGGTCAAGGGAGTTTCCGAAAGTGATGTACCTGGAGTCGAAACGGTTTCGGGCGAAGATTATTACGGCAAGGGCTACGATGATTCCTTGCGGCGTTTGCCTTCTGTAGAAAAGGCGGAACGCTTGCTCGGTTTTAAGGCGAAAATCTCGCTTAAAGATGCTCTTGAAGAATCTTTAACTTGGTTTGCTAATCATTATGGGAGCAATGATGGCTAACGACTATTTTATTTTCATACCCGCCTATAATGTGGCGGAAACACTCGTCCCGGTTTTGCAAAAAATCTCCGATGAAGTTTGGACCCGTTCAATCGTTTTGGTGATTGACGACGGATCGTCGGATGATACTCACGGTGCTTACGAAAATTTTGTAGCGACGCTCGATAACGATAAAAAGTCGCGCCTGCGTTATATGCGCTTTGAACAGAATGCGGGTTACGGGGCGGTTGTCAAGAAGGGGCTTGCCGAGGGGCTCCGTTCCGGGGCGGAGTTTGTCGCTTGCTTGCATGGTGATGGACAATATCCGGCTGAACAACTGGATGAATTTTTTGATTATCTCAAGACGGTCAACAATGTCGATGAGACGGATGAAAGGAAGTATGCCCTGGTGCAAGGCTCGCGTCATTTGACTCGCGGCGGCGCAAAAGCGGGGAAAATGCCTCTGCATAAGCGCATTGGCGGTGCCTTCTTGACGCTTGTCGAAAATTTGGCGTTCTACCAGAAGTTGACGGACCGTCACAGTGGCTTTATCGTTTATTCCACGGAATTCTTGAGGACGCTTGAGTTGAATAAATTGAGCACCTCGTTCGATATCGATCTTGAAATTATTTCGATTGCCGATTCTCTGGGGTATAAACTGGCGGAACTTCCGATTCCGACCCGTTACGCCGGTGAAAAGTCGAACTTGAATGTGGTTACCTACGGTCTGCGCGTCTTGCGTCAAGTTTTCCGTCGCTTCGGAGCTTAAATAGGATTTGATACCTATGCATATCGGTTGTCATTTATCATCTTCGGCTGGCTTTTTGGCCATGGGACAAACGGCGCTTTCGATAGGCGCTGATACCTTTCAGTTCTTTACGCGAAACCCTCGCGGTGGTGCGGCCAAGCCTTTTGATACCGCTGATGCTCAGTCGCTTGTCAAGTTGCTGGATGACAATCATTTCGCCCCGATTCTGGCACATGCTCCTTATACATTGAACGCTTGCGCCGCTGATGAAGGCTTGCGTCAATATGCAGTCGATGTCATGAAGGATGACATCTGGCGTATGGACCATTTTCCGGGGGCCATGTACAATTTCCACCCCGGAAGCCATGTAAAGCAAGGCGTTGAAGTGGGCGTGGACTTGATATCCCGTGCGTTGAATCAGATTTTGAATCCGGAACAAAGGACACTCGTGCTGCTTGAAACGATGGCGGGCAAGGGCTCCGAGGTGGGCCGTACTTTTGAAGAATTGCGTGCGATTATTGACCGCGTTGAATTGAGCGATAAGCTGGGTGTCTGCCTGGATACGTGCCATGTTTTTGATGGCGGCTATAACATTATTGACGACCTGGATGGTGTTCTTGAGCAATTTGACAAGGTGATTGGCCTGAAGCGTTTGAAGGCAATTCACTTGAACGATAGCAAGAACCCGATGGGTAGCCACAAGGACCGTCACGAGGTCTTAGGGGCGGGTTATATTGGCTTGGATGCGCTCACGCGGGTGGTAAACCATGCGGCGCTGAAGAATTTGCCGTTTTATTTGGAAACTCCGAATGAATTGCCCGGCTACGCTAAAGAAATCGCCTTGATGCGTGAACGCTCAAAATAAAAGATATATATTTAAAGCATGGTAAAAGACTTAATTCATGCTTTAAATGGGGTGCTGCTCGGGAAGCCCGAGACGGTTGAACTTTTGGTCATGGCGCTGGTGGCCGATGGTCATGTGCTGGTGGAAGATGTCCCCGGCACGGGCAAGACGACGCTTTCGAAGGCGCTTGCGGCAGCGATTGGAGCTGACTTTGCACGAATCCAGTTTACGCCGGATCTGTTGCCCGCCGATGTGACGGGCGGTGCCGTATTCAAGGCGAATACGGGTGAGTTTGAAATCAAGAAGGGCCCTGTTTTTACGCAGGTGCTCTTGGCGGATGAAATCAATCGTGCCTCTCCGCGTACGCAGAGTGCTTTGCTTGAGGCTATGGAAGAACGCCAAGTTTCGTTGGAAGGGGAACGCTACAAGTTGCCGGAACTCTTTATGGTGCTTGCAACAGAAAACCCGGTGGAATTCCACGGCGTGTTCCCGCTGCCCGAAGCGCAGATGGATCGCTTTATGGTTCGTATTTCGGTGGGGTATCCGACGGCAGAAACGGAGCTTGATATTTTGCGGGCGCACCGCAGCAGTCGTCCGATTGATTCTGTGCGTGCGGTGACGGTTCCTGGCGAAGTCTTGACGGCACGCGGCCAAGTGCAGCGGATTCATATTGATGAATCGCTGGAACGCTACATTGTGAGCCTGGTGCAGGCGACGCGTAACGATGGTGGGGTGCGTCTGGCGGCAAGTCCGCGAGCGGGCATGAACCTGGTGCGCATGGCGCAGGCGAGTGCGTATGTGAATGGCCGCGATTTTGTGAATCCTGATGACATTCAGCGTGTGTTCTTCCCAGTGATGGAACACCGCGTGTTCGCCAAGGATAGCGGTGACCCTGACGCCAGCAAGAAGATTTTGCAGGGAATTCTGAAACAGGTTGCGATTCCTAAGTAATATTGCAAAGAATTCGTTTGATAATGGATACTTTATGAAATTTGTATTGCCGTTCTTGGTAGGTTTATTTATTGCTTGTAGTAATGCTGATTATGAGGCTTTAGAAGATTCTCCTTTTGAAGCTGCCGATAAGGCTGTGCAAGATACGAGTGTCAGTGATGAAAATGAATGGTTTGAACTTGTTGTAAGTTCTAGCAGTGAAAGCTTAATAGATTCGTTGAATGAAGTGTCTGAGCCATTCCTTGTGTCTAGTAGCAGTAATGACTCTATAATGTATTTGCCGTTAGATGGTGATGCTGAAGAAAGAAAAAATGATTCGGTAAGTAATCTTAACGGTGATGAATTGCAAGAATTGGATGGCCATGAATCTGAATTGGATTCGTGGATTCGGAATGTCTCTAGGGAATCTCGATTTAATCCCGAAATAAGCTATGATACTTTAGTGGATTCTCGTGATGGTAAGGTTTATAAGACGGTGAAAATCGCTTTTCAAACATGGATGGCTGAAAATTTGGATTATGCAGATAGCGTTAAAACGGAAAGCTTGAAAGGTAATAATTGGTGCTATCATAATGATACCATGAACTGTGATGTGGTTGGCCGTTATTATACTTGGGCTGCTGCTATTGATTCTGTCGGATTGGCTGAAAACGAAGCGTTAGATTGCGGCTATGGTAAGACATGCTTGATGCCGGACACTGTTTATGGAATTTGTCCGCCGGGATGGCATTTGCCAAAGGAAGAAGAATGGTATGCTTTGTTCGATGCCTTGGGTGGAAGGACTGTTGCGGGTAGAGTGCTTAAATCCCAAAGTGGATGGCTTTATCAAGGAGCTGGAACTGATTCTACTGGATTTTGCGCCTTGCCTGCTGGCAGAAAATTTGTTGATGATTACTTTGATTACGATGGCCTTATTGCGTATTTTTGGAGCGCCTCGGAGTATACAGAAGATTATGCTCGCTTCATGGGCTTGACCTATGACTATTATTGGGACGCTTTCTTATATACACACAAAAAGACTTACGGTTTTTCAGTTCGTTGTATGAAAAACTCTATAAACTGAATAAAATCTAATGCTTACTTTAGTTAAATGGCTGTTGAACGCGATTCCGCGGGCCCCGAAAAAGTCGGGGATTTTGATGGCTGTTTACTTTTGGTGGCTGGATTACTTTACTCCGGCGGGTCGCGCGTTTGCCTCTTTGTTTTTGCTTGCGATGTTTGCTGGCGCGGTGCCTGGATTTTGGGCGGCCTGGATTTTTGCGGGCATTGATTTCCTGCTTTTCTTGGGGCTTGTCTTTAGTCTATTTGTGACAGCGAAGCGGAGCAAGATTTGGGTCGAAAGCGTCTCGGTGAATCGTGTGCGCGAAGGCGAAACGGCTACGGTAACGGCGTATGTGGCAGTGCGCTCGACGATTGACTGCGTGACTTTGGGCGCGAACCGTTTGCCGCCCTCGCTTACAGGCTTTGAATCGGACCGCGAGAAGATTAAGAAGGGTGAGCCGCCGCGCAAGATGGAATGCCAAGTGCGTACGACGCGCCGCGGCTCCTTTATGCTGAATAAGGTCTCGGCGAATGTGCCTGAAATTATGGGGCTTTTGCGTTGGCCTTATGGCTTTAACGGCTCGGTAGAATTGCTGGTTTACCCGCGGGCGCTCAAGGTGCTGGAATTTCCATTCCTTACGCAGGGAGCTTCGGGCATGGCTTTTGCTCCCTTCTTGATGCCAAGTCTTACTCGCGGCATGAATTTTATCGGCGTGCGGCCTTACCGCGAAGGCGATTCCTTGCGTGATTTGCACCATAAAGCTTTTGCCCGCTACGGAAAGCCTTTCACGAAAGAATTTGAAGTCGAGCGCGGTGCAGGCGTGATTTTGCTCTTGGACACAGCTACTCCGAATTTCAAGTCGCGCCAGTACTTGGAACATGCGATTCGTATGACGGCGGCGGTGGGCGAGTGGCTCTTGGACCGCGAAATTCTCGGACGATTCTTTATCGATAGCGAAGAAATTGCCCTGGATGGCGGTAGCGAAAGCCGCAAGAATTTGTTGGATGCCCTGGCGAGAATTCCGCCCGCATCGCTTGCGCACGCAAAACAGCCCGCACCTTGGGCCCCTGCGGCGCGCCCGATGGATCCGGTGCTTCGCATCGGGCTTTACGAAAACGATGAACCGCTTGTGAACAAGCATATCGTGGTCGGAACGCCGCCGGCCTCGACCGAAGACAAACTGCTGGTGATTTCGCCTGAAGATTGCGACGGCGAAAGGGTAACATTATGATGGCGAGCGAGAAAGTAGACATTCGCTACGCCTTCAAGGTGTTGTTCCTTTGCCTTGCCTCGGTGAATCTGGGCCATACGTTTGACTTCTTGTGGCTCGGGATTTTATTTGCAATCTACTTTGTGGTCATCGGTGTGCTGAATGCAACGCGGCGGCGCGAATTTGCCAAGCGCCCGCGCTACAACAAGATTTTAGCTTACGGCGCGATCGTACCGCTCGCACTTTTCTGGGTGATGACGCCGTCCGTTGAAAACGGCGTGTCGCCTTATTTGATTTTCTTGCCGGGAATTTACTTGCTGTATTTGGCGGCGTTGCAGGAACGGAGTCGCGGAAATGGCGGCTTTGAGGTTTTTGTCGCCTTCGATGGTGTGGGCGCTTTGCTCTTTGGAATGTATATGGAGCCGCATGGCTGGGGCTTTGTCGGACTCGTTGGATTCTTGCTTGCGCTTTGCGCCTACAGCCGCCGCGGAACGGCTCCTTACAAATATGGACTTTTTTTGCTGGTGATTGCGGCTCTCGGCGCGATATCTTACGGTGGCTGGCAACATTGGAAATCGCAGCGTTATCGCTATGGGGCGCAAATGGCCGAAAACTATTACCAGCGCGAACGCATGATGGGGTTCGATCCGGTCGCGGTTTTGGGTAGTTTCGGGAGCAATTACAATTCCCGTTACAATAGCCAAGTCGTTTTGCGTGTGTGGGATAAACAACCCTCGAGGTACTTTAAGGCGGCTAGCTACGAAAAATACGTGGCGGGTATTTGGAAATTGCCGACGTCGTATGCGAAAAAGCTTTACCCCGCTTATTATCAGGTGGACTATGCTGTGCTTGAGGTGGCGGATTCGCTGACGAAGGCCGATTCCCTGCGCGAAGTGGAACAAATCTGGGTGCAGTCAACGCTGAATAACTTTGGCTTTGTGTTTGCGCCCTATGGTGTCGTGGGCTTTGCGGCGAAAGACGTGGATTCGCTGACTTATTATGCCGGCGGAATGGTGCAGGGTTTGGACGGAAACGGAAAACGCTCCGACTGGCATTATTTCAAGTGCAAACCTCTCTCCGCGGAGAATGCGCCGGAGGCTTGCTCGTTGCCGGATTCTCTGATGGCTCCGAGTGAAGGCGACTTGATGGTCGGCGAGCGGTATTTGCTGCTGATTGACTCCGTGATTGCGGCGATGGACTTGCGTGATACGGCTGTGTCCGATTCTGTGACTGCGGATTCGTTGGTGTTGCAAAAAATGCTTGCCTATTACCTCACGAACTTCACTTATTCGCTTACGGTGCCGGGAATTACGCGTTGGGGTGGCGCGAAGAATGAACCTTTGGCTGTTTTTTGGCGCGAAAAGCAGGGCTTCTGCGAATATTATGCGACGCTTTCGGCGTTGGTGCTTCGCCGCTTGGGGATTCCGGCGCGGTATGTGACGGGCTTTGCAAATCCTGAAATTGTCGAAGGCTTGCCTTATAGCATTTTCCGGCGCAAGCATTCGCATGCATGGGTCGAAGCGTATGTGGATGGTCGCTGGGTTATCTTCGACCCGACGCCTCCCATTTTGCCGCAGTTTGCGGATGCGCCCAGCTGGTGGAGCGTCAAATGGGAGGGCGTGCGCGGGCGTTTCGCCCGCGTGATGCATGCTCTTAAAGAAGGCGAGTGGCGACGCGTTGTTGATAGCTGGCAAAATCAATCGACCGCCCTCTTGGAAAGTCCGATTCTGTATACGGTGCTCGCGATTCTAATTGTAGGCTTTGCTGGCCGCAAGATTTATATTGCGTATAAATTAAGTTTCAAGAACCGCGCGTATGTCTCGGCGCGGTCTCTGGAATGGACTAAAAAACTTGACCGCGCTGAGCGGGATTTGACCCGCGTGGGACTCCGCCGTGAACCCGGCGAAACTGTCGGCAAATTTGCAGAACGCTGCCGGATTGCGCTTTCACACTTCGCCGAGAACCAAATCCATCTCAAAAAAATCCAGAAGGCTCGCCAGGCCTTGCACACCCTCGATGAGTACGAGGAACAGCGCTGGAAACATTAATTACTGTCTACTGTCTACTTCCTACTTTCTACTGTTTTTCTATCTTTCCTCCCAAAAACTAGGAGTTATTATGTCTGTACAAGTGATGGTTAATGGTATTCCGGGTAACATGGGCCGTATTGTGGCCGAAACCTGCGTGGCTCGCGGCCTCGAACTCGTCCCGTATTCTTTGACGGGTGAAATTATTGTGGAAAACGAAGCCGAAGTCGCCGGCAAGACCATCCAGCTTTTGAAGCCGAGCAATCGCGAAGCCCGCATCGCAGAAGTTCTCGAAAAGTACCCGAACGTCATTTGCATCGATTACACGCATCCGACGGCCGTGAACGACAACGCCACCTTCTATGTCAAGCACAAGATTCCGTTCGTGATGGGTACCACTGGCGGTGACCGCGATGCTCTCACCAAGCTCGTTGCCGATGCAAATCACCCGAGCGTGATTGCTCCGAATATGGCAAAGCAGATTGTCGCTTTCCAGACGATGATTGAATTCTTGGCTAAGGAATTCCCGACAGCATTCAGCGGCTACAAGCTCTCCGTGGTGGAAAGCCACCAGAAGACCAAGGCCGATACGAGCGGTACCGCCCGCGCCGTGGTGGGTGACTTCCAGAAGATGGGTTTTGATTTCACCGTTGACGATATCGAAAAGGTCCGCGACGAGAAGGAACAGATGGAACGCATGCACGTGCCCGAAGAATACCTCGGCGGTCACGCTTTCCACACCTACAGCCTCGACAGCGCTGACGGTACGGTTCACTTTGAATTCCAGCACAATGTTTGCGGCCGCAAGATTTACGCCGAAGGTACCGTGGACGCTGTGAACTTCCTCGCTTGCCACATTGCAAACGGAACGGCAAGACCCTTCAACATGATGGACGTTCTCCGCTCCGGTAAGATGCGCTAATCGCATTGTAAGCTCATGCGTTCTTATATCCTCCGCCGCCTACTTTTGATGATCCCGACTCTCATCGGGATTTCACTGGTATGCTTTATCCTTATCCAGCTGTTGCCGGGTGGACCTGTGGAGGAAATGATTTCACGAGCGCAGCAGGCTGCGGCCATGAAGGGCGGGGTAGATGCTTCCAAGGCGCTCTCGCCCGATCAGATTGCGCAAATCCAGGCGTACTTCGGTTTTGACCAACCCGCCTGGAAACGTTACCTGACTTGGCTCTGGAACGTTCTGCACTTGGACTTGGGCTCTAGCTATACCTATGGCCTCCCCGTGTGGGACGTGATTACGAGCCGTTTCCCGATTTCGCTGTTCTTTGGAATTACTTCGTTTCTCTTGAGCTACTTGGTCTGCATTCCGCTTGGCCTCTGGAAGGCGGTTCATCACGGAAGCAAGTTGGATTCCCTTTCTTCGGGCGTGATTTTCTCGGGCTACGTGATGCCGGGCTATGCTCTCGGTATTTTGCTCATTATCTTCTTGGCGGGAGGTTCGTACCTGGACATTTTCCCGCTAGGGGGCCTCACGAGCGACGACTTCGAGGACTTTACCTTCTTCGAAAAGATTGTGGACCTCGGACATCATTTGATTCTGCCGATTTTCTGCTACATGATTAGCGAATTCGCGTTCCTCACGTTCCTCATGAAGAATTCCGCGCTGGAGGAACTTGGCAAGGACTACATGCGTACGGCTCTTGCGAAGGGCATGAGCTTTAACCAGGCGCTCGTTCGCCACGCTCTCCGTAACGCCCTCATCCCGATCGCCACACGCCTTTCCGAAATCTGCACCCTGATGTTTGCGGGTGCGCTCCTCATTGAAAAGGTCTTCGATATCGACGGCATGGGCCTGCTTTATTACAACTCCATGGTGAACCGCGACTATAACGTGGTCATGGGCGTCATCTTCCTCAGCAGCTTGATGGCGATGATTGGCCGCTTGTTCAGCGATATCCTCTACACGCTCGTAGACCCGCGCATCAAATTCTCGTAGCTTTAAGGCGTGATTTTTCTCTCGTCTTTCGTCTCTCGTCTCTCGTCTTTTTTATATTACAGACCATGAGTAATGAAATTGTTTCGCCTGTTATTGAAAAGTATTTGAAGTCCCGCGGCTATGCCGATTACGAAATCACTCCTATTGCCGGTGCCGGTTCGGGCCGTAAGTATTACCGAATTGCCTCGGGTAAGCAGAGCGCCGTGTTGCAGGTTTCGGCCTCGGTAGATGAAGATTTTAAGCGTTTTGTGGATTATGCGGATGCTTTTAATTCGTTTGGTCTTCCGGTTCCTAAGATTTATTGCGTAGACGAAGCCTCTTGCTCCGTGCTTCAAGAAGACTTGGGTGCCCACAACTTGCTTGATAACATTGTTTCGCCGGGTTCCGAAAAGAAGACGGGCAACGTTCGCATTCTTTACCCCGAAGTCATCGATTCCTTGATTAAGTGGCAGAACATTTCCCGCTCGCTTTTCAGTTCTCGCTCTGACCTTTGGCTGCGTCGCTTTGATTTTGCCGCCCTCAAGTGGGAAACGGACTACTTTACTGAAAACTACCTGAAGAATTTCAAGGGCATTGCTGAAATTCCTGAATATGTGCGTCAGTTCTATTCTTTGATTGCTGTTTCTGTGGAAGCCCAGCACAAGGTTTTGATGCATCGCGATTTCCAGAGCCAGAACATCATGGTCAAACCGAATTCCGAAATCGCTTTCGTGGATTTCCAGGGCGCTCGCCGCGGTGCCATGTTCTATGACTTGGCCTCTCTCTTGTGGGACCCGTACGTAGAACTTTCTCTGACCGAAATCAAGGATTTCTTTGAATACTGGCGCGTTTCTTATCGCGAAACCAAGACCTACACCAAGGATGATGCTTGGGAAGCCTTTATTCACGCCAGCTTGCAACGCGTGATGCAGGCCATGGGCGCCTACTGCTTCTTGAGTAAGGTCAAGGGAATCCAGAAGTTTGAACAGTACATTGAACCGGGTAAGCGTCAGCTGCGTGTTGTCTTTGATGAATTCAAGAAGATTGCCAAGGCTACATCGCCGAAGGTCTTTGACTTCATGGACAACGCGTTGGTATAAATGCAACCGATTTACGTAAAACATTATGCAGAACCCGAGTCCTTTGCTAGGGCATTGGGCTTTGCTTACGATGCCCTGGTGCATGGCCCGGTCAAGTTCGACCCCATGGCGACATGGAAGTCTTTGTCGGAACGCGTGTCCCAGGGAATCTATATGGGAGAGGGCTTGCTCTTGCCGCATACTCGCGTGCCGGGACTTCCGCAGCCTCTGTTTGCTTTTGCAGTTTGCCCGAAGGGCTTTACTGACATTGCCGTGAAAGAAGGCCAGGTTCCTCAGTACATTTGCCTGCTGCTTTCTCCGGCAGAGTCTGCAACGTGCCATACGCAGTTTATCGCCAACATTGCGCGTAAACTGCTGAATCCGCAGTGGCGAGCTCAAGCTCTGGATGCAAAAACCCCCGAACAGCTGAACGCCCTGTTCGAGGAATAAAGCTTTGCTTAATTAGTATTGCACGCTTCCGCCAACCATAGCGCGGAAGCCTTCGTAATCGCCAAAGTAACGGTCATAGCCCGCGCGGAATGTCATCCATTCCCACGGCTTGATTTCGATTTTACCGCCAACTTCTACATAGTGCAAGGTGGTCTTGTCGTTCAAGAACTTCTTGTCGGTGGCGCTTTCGGGCGTGTGCATGTCGGTAATGTTGCCGCCGAAGGCGGTGTCTTTGGCGACGGCGCTTGCATGCAGAGTTCCTTTGAACAAGGCGTCTTTCAGCATGCCGCTTTCAACCTTGTAAAGTCCGCTGACTTCGCTGTAAACTTCGCGACTGTTCGGGCCGAGATCGGTGCCGAGGCTCTGTGAATAACTGCGGTACGTGTATCCGCCGCCTTTGTGGTGCGTGTACACCCACGGTTCTACGCGGGTGTATTCCAAGTACCAGTTCCAAAGCGTTCTACCGAGTTTGAGGCTATCGCGGGCAACGCCGACTGAGGTGGCCCACTTGTTGCCCCACCAGCCGTCATCGAACATGCTCGTAGGCGACTTCATGTCGTCCCACAAAAGTTCGCCGTAAAATTCCCAATGCGGAATCGTCTTCACGCTCAAATCGAATGCGAGCGAAATGTTGTCCTGGTCGCCCTGCAGGTGCTCCTGGAAAACGTAAGGGATGAACGGAATCACGTAGGCCCATTCAAATTCGCGACCGGTGCTGTCGGCATCTTCGTTCGGGTTCGGGAATTCTTCGGTGGTGCTCCCGTAAAGCGCCGTTTCCGAAAGACCGAACGTAATGTTCTTGGGCAGGTTCAAGTCCAAACGGTGAACGTGCATGTACTTGCCAAAGTTTTTCTTCTCGAAAAGTTTCATGGCGTACTGAGTGTAAACAATCGGGCCTAATTCAAACTGGTAGCCAAAATACGGCGTAGGAGCGGGCTCGTAAATGCGGCTTGTGGAATCTTGCCACGGGCGGTAATTGTTCTGTTCGCCGCGCAAAATCACATGGTTGCGGCGAGCGGGGCCCATGCTCAGGTAATCGAATCCGGCAAGGAGTTTCACGGCGTTCAAATCGTAGCTGGCGTTAGCCGCGAAAAGGTCCCAAGTGCGCTTGTTGTCGCTCTGCTTATTGTAGGGAATTCCTTCGCTCGGGTTGTAAAAGTTATCGTAAATATCTTTGTTCGTGTGGTCCGTGCTCACCTTGACGCGGGCGTTGAACAAGAATCGTTCGGTAAAGTGCCCGTTCAAGAACAGGCGAACCGAAGCGGAATTGTCGTAATGCGTCGGGGCGTTCGTCAGGTTCGTAATCGCAAGTGAATCTGCCAATTGCGCCGTAATATTCACCTCGTGGTGGCGCGCGGAATCGCTGAACGTGATATGTGGATTAGCCCATGCAACAGCAACCGTTGCAAGTGTCGCTAAAACCGTTAATTTACAAGAACTCTTCATAATCCTTACCATAAAGCAGCCTTCAACAAGGCCAAGTGGTGCACAAGGTACTTTCTCTTTTCGCTAGAACCGATGTGCGGAATAGCCGACGCAATTCGTACAGAACTGCGCAAAATGCGGAATGCCTTTGAAAGCAAAAGTCCGTGCATGCCAAAATGCTTTTTAAATACGTATTGCTGGGCGCGGTCGTGCTGCAAGGCGCGGCTCGTGTTGCTTTGCGCAGAGCCTCCGCCCAAGTGCGTAAGCTCGATATCTTTGCAAATAAAGAATCTAGTTCCTAACTTGCGGGCGCGCAGGGCGAGGTCGGCATCTTCGTAATACATGAAAATCTTTTCGTCAAAGAAGCCGCCTTCGCTTGTTAAGGCGTTGTAAAGCTCTTTGCCGAACATCCAGCATACGCCGCTGAGCCAATTCGTTTCCAAAAGGTTTTCTTGCGCGGTCTTGCTCGGCTTACCTTGCAAAATTTCGGCGGCGCCTTCTTCGTTACGGAGCGCGTTCGTGAAGAACTTTAGACTTCCGATTCCTTCGGGGCCAAGGCCCGCAAAGTAATTCGGCTGGTCGCTGCCGTCTTTGTTCTTTGTGCTTGGCGCTATAACGGCGTAAGCATTTCCGCTTTCGCGAGCGAATGCTTCTGCCTTTTCCCATGCTTTTTGCAAGCGGGGGAGCATGTTCGGCAAGAATCGCGTGTCGTTGTTCAGCAGGCAAATCGAATCGAATGATTCTCCGTCGCCTAGCAATCCCTTGATGGCCAAATTATTGGCGGCTCCGAATCCAAGATTCTTGTCGCTCGGGTAAACATGAACTGTCGGGAATTCCTTGCGCAAATGTTCTACCGTGCCGTCGGAACTCGCGTTGTCGGCGATGGCAACTACGAAATGCATGCTGTCGGTGATTTGCACCGCCAAGTCACTCAGGCAGTTTCGGGTCATTTCCCACCCGTTGAAAGTCACTAGAATGACGGCGGTTCTCATGCGGCACCTCCGCGAGAACGGCCCAGTCGTTCAAAAATTTCCACTAACTGCTTCGCCGAATTTTTCCACTGGTATTTTTCGAGAATGGCTTTGCGTTTGTATTCTTTATCGCTCAAGAAATCTTGCTGCCCGTTTAAAAAGGCTTCAATCGTTTGCGCGATTGATTCTGGATTCTTGGCGTCGAAATAGATGCCGCAATCTTCCGCGATTTCTTCCATCACGGAGCCTTTGGTGGTTAACACCGGCGTCTTGTAGTTCAGCGCTTCCAATACCGGGAGTCCGAAACCCTCGTACACAGAAGGGAATATGACTGCGGTGCTGTTGGCGTACAAGTTCCGCAGTTCGTCGTCACTCACGAACCCTAAATGCTGAATGTTCTTTGCTATCGGCGAATTTTGCAACAGGCTGTTTTCGGAACTGTTTTTCCAACCCTTGGGACCCGTCATGGTAAGCGTCACCTGAATGCCCTTTTTGTCAAGAATTTCAAGCGCCTTCACCAGATTGGCAAAATTCTTTCGCGGCTCCAGGCTTCCGACAAAGAGCAATCCTTTTCTTTGTGGGTTCGCACACAAAGGCGTGACAGCGCAATTGATCCCACAAGGGACTACTTCAAGTTTGTCCTGCCCCATGCTCGGGTGAAAATGCAGAAGTTCGCTTTTCGTAAAATCAGAATTGACCGCGACAACGTCGGCTTCTAGAATGGATTTTTCGCCGATATGGTTGTTGATCCAGCGAACCGATTTGCGCATGGTTTCGGGATAACGCTTGTAAACGAAATCATGAACCGTCAGAACCTTCTTGCAGTCGGACTTGCCCAAGGGCAGCGTTTGCTCCGGTCCCCAGAATACATCAATCTGGTATTGCTTGAGCAGGCGTGGCAGCGTCAGTTGCTGCCAGAGAATGCCCGGAATTTTCTTTTGGAATGCAAATTTCCCAGAATAGGGGCAAAGCTTGAAATTCTTGTTTGTAATCGGGTATTCGATTGCGTGCGGCGAAAACAAGAAGTATTCGTTTTCGTTGTCAATTTGCTGGAGTGCGTCCAGCAGACTACAAAGATAGCGACCGATGCCGCTATTGTTGTAACGCAAACACTTGATGTCGATTCCGATACGCATTAGCTTTTTTTCCAAATCTTGCGTGCAAGCGGCAGGCCGACGGCGGTAAACAGAATGCGCTTCATGGTAACAGCGGCGGAATCTTTCAAGAAAAGTTGTTTACGGTGCTTAGCAATCCACAGCAAACGGAGCGGCGAAATGGCGCGCGTGAGTCGCGCCTTGGCAAGGCCTAAAAGTTTTTTGGCAAAGCGAATCTCTTTTTTTGTGAGCAAGAGTTTGCCCGCGTTATCAAGAATCGTTTGAATCCATTGAATCTGGGTTTCAAGCGTCTTGCTCATCGAAGGCGCTGCCACTCCACCTACGGCATTGTTGCCGTGAATGCGGTATTGCACAACAGGCGTGTCAATGGCTGCTATTCCGCCTTGCCTGTCGGCAATCATCGCTATCCAGCGGTCATGAACGGTCACGCCCTCGGGAATCGGGAGAATCGTCTTCAGCAATGCGGCGCGGAAAAGCGAAAGGCAACCCGTCACATTGTTGATGCCAGCAATCTGCTGCTCCATCGAAATTTTCTTTTCAATCTTCGAATAGCAGCGCCAAGAATCGGCCGTGATTTTTCCGTTGGCGTCAACCACTTGGGCATCTCCGAAAACGAGAGCCTTGTCCTGAATTTCTTTTTCAAGTAAATCCAACTTTTGCGGGAGCCAAATATCGTCTTGGTCGGCAAGCGCAATCAGATCGTTATCGCTTAATTGCGGCTGCGCAAGTTCCAAAGCCTTTGAAAACGCGGCGCGGTGCCCGGAATTCTTTTCGAGAATTGTCACTTGCAGCGGTAAGCGGTTTTCATAGCTTTTTAAAATCGCGGGCGTATTGTCTTTTGAGCCGTCATCGACGGCGACAATAAAGTCGGCTTGCCTAGTTTGCGCCACAAGCGAATCGAGCATCTGTGCCAGATACTTTTCGCCATTGTAGGTCGCAAGGACTATGCCGATTTTAGCCATACTCTGAATATAGCAAAAACGCCTTTTTTAAGGGTGTTTTGGGCGGTTTTGAATCTTGTTTTTGCTATTATTTTGATGTTTGAGGGATGTACTATGAGCCTTGCGAAAGTCCTTTTTGTTTGCGATAAAAACGAGTGTACCAGTTTCGGGCGATTGACGCTGAATCTGGTCAAGGCGGTGTCGGGAAAATTCGATGCCCATGTGCTTTGGCTCAAGACTCCCAAGTTCTTTGGTGAAGCCGATAAGAAAGCGGCGACTTCGCAAGATTCGAACTATGTATCTCACGAAGTATGGGCGAAGTCGCTCTACACGGGATATTTGAGTTTCCGTGTGCCGCTTAAAAAGCTGGTCAAAAAAATCCAGCCCGAAATCGTTTTCTTTATCCGGCCGGAACTCGGTTTCTTGGTGCCGGTGGTGAAGGGGCGTGCCAAGACGGTCATGTTTGTGCATGATACCTTTGCCGAAACCTTGTACCCGAACAGCACGAAGTTCAAACTGCTGAACCTGTTCTACATTCGCCCGACTGTCAAGGCGGACTTTTTCGTGTACAATTCCAATTGGACTCGCGGCCAAGCGGCGGACCACTTTGGCGTAGAAATGTCGTCGAAGCCCGGAACCGTAATCGGTTGCCCCATCGATAGTGCCCTGTTCAACAAGCCCGAAACGAAACCGACTTTTGAAGAAAAGAAGTCTTTTCTCCGCAAGTACGGCATTAAGAATTTTGATGGCATGTGCCTGAACGTAAGCCTCGACGAACCTCGCAAAAATATCGAGACTTTCTTTGAAATGGCAAGCATCAGACCGCATGTGGCCTTTGTGCGAGTGGGCAAGTTCTCGGATCGCCTTCGCGCCATCGTGAACGAAAAGAAGCTTTATAACGTCTATCATTTTAGTGAATTCAAGGCGCATGAACTGCGCGACTTTTATCGCCACGCAGACCTCATGGTGTATCCGTCACTTTTAGAAGGCTTCGGCCTTCCGCCCATTGAAGCGATTGCCTGCGGAACGCCTGCGCTCTGCGCCGCCACCTCGGCTGTCAAGGAAAACCTTGAAGGCGTTTGCCCGCTGATCAATCCGCCGACGGATGCCGAGGCATACGCCCGCGTGATCGATCGCGTGCTTTCCGGCGAAAACGTCATTGATGAATCTAATGCAAAAAAACTCCTGGAACATTGTTCCATGGAGTCTTTTAGCAAACGAGTTGTCGACTTTTTTAATTCTATTTCCGGCGCCAAACCTTAATCAGGCTGTGATTCTTTCTGGTTGCAAGCCAGAGCGTCGGCCAAATTAGAATGATGTCGCGGATTAGGCTTGTCCAGGCTTCGGCCTTGTCGTGGGCGTCGCCGTCTTCAAGCTCAAAGCAACCGCAAGTGATTCCGAGGTCGTTACCGAGTGCCCAAGTGAGGGCGATGATAAAGCTTACGAACATCCAGAAAATCGCGAATGCCGATTCACGCACGAACGGCGTTACAATCATCGCAAGCCCGAACCAGAATTCAAACTGCGGGTACACCAGTGCAAAGAAGTTGTTCACGCTTTCCAAGTGCAAGGCGGGGAAGAACTGGTACTGCGCTACAAGGACGGCGAACTGGTGCGGGTCCTGAATCTTGTAAATGCTCGCGAAAATGAACATGCCGCCAATGCCCACGCGGAACAGCGTTTCGAGGGCTCGGATGGCAAAGTCCTTTTGCAGACGGTAAGCCGGAACGCAAATGGCTGTCGCAATCGCAATCGCGCCAAGGCCTACCTGAATGTTGTAGCGGTAAGCCTTCGGCCAAATATCCATGAGCCAATCTTGGTCGGTGAATGTCAGGAACGATTCCGGGAATGAAATCTCGGCGACGCCGATGGCTACCAGAATCGAGGCGACAACGAGCAGTACTGCAGAAATAATCGTATTCTTCATTACAGCACCTCGTCCGGCTTGGCAAGAATTTCCTGGCTGCCGATCCAGTCGACCGACTTGGAATCTTCAACGCGAATGTTGTTGATTACGGCAAGCGCAATGCAGAATGCGGCAATCCCCAAAAGGACAATCCAGTTCAGGGATTTTAAATAACTTTTGAGATAATCGAATACTTTAAGAGCAATTGATTTCATATCCACAAGATACAAAAAAAAGAAGCCCGGCAGAGCCGAGCTTCCCAAACGTTTCGTTTGAGTGGTTACTACCTGGAGTAGTATTCCACGACGAGCTGTTCTTCCAGCTTGACCGGAATCTGTTCGCGGAGCGGGAGCTTCACGAGCGTGCCTTCCATCTTGCCGGCGTCGACAGTCACGTATTCAGGGACAGCCGGAGCGTTAGCAATGGCTTCCTTGATCTGCACGTGTTCCTTAGAGCCTTCGCGAACTGCAATCACGTCACCGGCCTTGATCTGGCGAGACGGAGAGTAGCTGCGGACACCGTTCACGGTGAAGTGACCGTGAGCGACATACTGGCGAGCTGCAAAAATCGTGCGAGCAAAACCCATGCGGTAGACAAGGGCGTCAAGACGGGTTTCGAGCAAGATCATCAGGTTGTCACCAGCAGAACCGGCGCGACGGTTGGCTTCGTCATAAGCCTTGGCCAACTGAGCTTCGGAAATGTTGTAGGTGAAACGCAGACGCTGCTTTTCGACGAGCTGCTGCTTGTACACGGAAGAAGACTTCTTGCGGGTCTGGCCATGCTGGCCGGGTGCAAAGTTACGGCGATCGAGAGCCTTCTGAGTCTTCTGAGAGACGGCGAGTCCGAGAGAACGGGCTACCTTACCTTTTGGTCCACGGAAAGAGGACATTTTTACCTCGTTAAAGGAAGCTCTTTGGTTAACATGCATGTTGGCAGAGCTTGGCGCGACATGCACTCATTGGTGCGACATATATAGAAATAAATCTGCCGATTTTCAACTGAATCACCCCAAAAACAGCCCGAACCACCCCTTTAGGTC
The DNA here is from genome assembly GCA_902799745.1 of Fibrobacter succinogenes. Lineage (GTDB taxonomy): Bacteria > Fibrobacterota > Fibrobacteria > Fibrobacterales > Fibrobacteraceae > Fibrobacter > Fibrobacter succinogenes_Q. Next base: position 66,177 of record CADCBQ010000036.1, read on the forward strand.
GCCACTTTATTATATTAGGGCCATGGATTGGAACGAAAATCAACTAAAAGAACCGCGTTTGATTGATATCCCTATTGCCCACGACCAGCGGGGTAACCTGAGCGTCGTGGAGGGGGGTGAACTGGTCCCCTTTGATATCAAACGCGTGTATTACCTGTATGACGTTCCCGGTGGAACGACCCGTGGTGGGCACGCTCATCGTAACTTGCGTCAGCTGATTATTGCCGCAAGCGGCAGTTTTGACGTGATTTTGGATGATGGCAAGAAACGTTCCAAGTATTCTTTGAACCGTTCTTATCACGGCCTCTACATTCCGACCATGCACTGGCGTGAAATCGAAAACTTCTCGTCGGGGGCGGTGTGTATGGTGCTTGCGTCGGAACATTACGATGAATCCGACTACATCTACGATTACGAAGACTTCAAGAAAGAAGTTACTTCTCGTATCTAACGTTCACGCAGGGGAGCGCCCCGAACGATTCCTTGTAGTGGAATAAGTTTTCGTTCAAAAAGTTTCCACCGTTTTCGGTAGAAATGCCCCAAGAGAAATGCCTGAATCCTTCCTGGACCGCTTCGCGCAAGGCGAAAAGGTTCATGGGCGTCGTGTGGTGGAATTCAGTAAAGCTTTCGTCGGGCGAAATGTTCTGGTCGTGCAGGACTTTTGTCTTTCCAAAAACAAATTGAAGCATCCCGCATACGTATCGACCGCCAAAGAATAACCCTCTGAAACGAAGATTTTCAGGAATCCTCTTTTTCAAATCAAGTAAATCTTCGAGCGTGTGAATGGGCTTTACGTGGTGTTTTTCTTTTGAAATGGTCAGGAACTTGTGGAAGGTGGCAATATCTTCTTCTGTTTCCAAAGGCCTGTATACCCAACGGTCTTTTTCCGGCAATTCCTCAATAAATTTGTTCGCCGCAACCCAAAGTCTTTTTTGATTTCGGTTGCAGTTTTCTAGAGGGTCGACGCCTGTAGATAGGGGCGTCTGGCTGCTCAGTTCCGTGTGACGGGTATAGCCCAGGTGCTCAAGAACATATTCAAGCATGTCTGGCGATTCTTCTGCAAAAAGTGCAGGCGTGATCTTAAGAATGCTGTGCTTGAAATTTGCGGTCAGGTATTGGTCCGCTTCTTGAAGAACTTCAAAAAGCCTAGCCCCGGTATAGTATGGCTTTGCGATAATGGGGCCGCCAAAAGTAGTACCCGCATGGGAGACGAAGGTTTGCTCTTTTTCAACTCCCGGAAAATAGGCGACAATGGTTCCGCTCTTTTGAAGCGCAAAACTGGCTTCGTTAAAACGTCCAGCCGGATGGTAGTTTAGAAAACGCCTTGTTTGCAGGAATGTCCCGTTTGCCGATTCTTGCATTACAAAATGGTCGAATCGTTGGTCTAGTTCGGGGCTGTAGGGCAAAATTTCGTACATGTTCCTTAAAATAGAAAATGTTAATTTGCTATTTTCACAAACAATGATGAATGTCCCGTTTTATTCGCTGGATTATGTGAATCGTGCCTTGGGCGATGCCCTGCGCGAATCTTTTTCTGATGTTCTTGATTCAAAGTGGTTTATTCGCGGAAATCGTTGCCGCGAGTTTGAAGAAGCCTTTGCCGCCTATTGTGGTAAAAAGGCTTGTGTCGGAGTCGGTAACGGACTCGATGCGTTGACTCTGATGCTGAAGGCTTCGATTATTCTTGGCCGAATGGCTCAGGGCGACGAAGTCATTGTTCCTGCGAATACATTTGTGGCGACTGTTTTGGCGGTTCGTGCGGCGGGACTTGTGCCGGTGCTTGTGGAACCGGATCCTGAAACTTGCGTGTTGGATATGTCCCGATTGGCCGATGCTTGCTCTGCAAAGACCCGTGCCATTTTGACGGTGCATCTGTATGGTCGCCTGGCGGATATGCCTGCGCTTTGTGAGTTTGCGAGGTCGAAAGGCTTGCTCGTGTTCGAAGATGCAGCTCAGTCGCATGGAGCTGTTTTTGACGAGAATAATCTCTCGTCTCTCGTCTCTCGTCCCTCGTCTAATGCTGCGGCCTATAGCTTTTACCCGACGAAAAATCTCGGCGCCATGGGCGATGGGGGTGCGGTCGTTACCGATGACTTGGAACTTGCTCAAGTGGTAAGGTCTCTAGGCAATTACGGCTCCGTCGAAAAATATGTGAACCAGTATGTGGGCGTGAATTCCCGCCTCGATGAAGTTCAGGCTGCGGTTCTGCTAGCAAAACTTCCGCATCTGGATTCTTGGAACAAGTGCCGTCAAGAAATCGCGGCCCGTTACTGTGCCGAAATCAAGAATCCGCTGGTGCGTGTAACGCCTGTTCCTGCGAATCCGAAGTCGCATGTGTGGCATGTTTTTCCGGTTTTCTGCGAAACCCGTGACGATTTGCAAAAGTTCCTGAAAAATCGTGGCGTGGAAACGCTGATCCATTATCCGATTCCGCCGCACCTGCAAGAAGCTTTTGACGGGGCGCTTTCTCGTGGAGAACTTCGCTACGGTCCGCTTCCGATCGCAGAAAGACTCGCGAAGACGGAACTTAGCATTCCTATGGGTCCGTCCATGACCGACAATCAAGTTTCTTACGTCATTGAATCGATCAACGCCTATGCCCGCTAACCAGAATTACACAAAGCTGTTTGCGGGCTCCGGCGCGGTCACGCTGTTCAATGCGCTTCGAGCTTTTGCAATCAACAAGTTGCTCGCTATATTCCTGCCACCGGCGGCGTTTGCATGCGTGGGGCAGTTCCTGAATTTCATGAGCATTGGTTCGGCAACCTCTTCGCTTGCGTTGCAGAACGGTTGGACTGCTTTAACGGCGCAGAATAAGGATAACCGTGAAAAATTACTCGGCATTTGGCGTGGCGGCCTCCGCCTGACGACTTTTGCAAGCCTATTCACCTTTATCGTGGCACTCCTGTTCTGCTTTATGGCTCCCCTTGAAACGCTCTTGCCGGGCGTTCCGACGCGCCTTGCGCAGGCGGCAATCCTTTTTGCCTTGCCGGGGGTGTTTGCGACAAACATTATCACGATTTCTGCTGCGGTCATGAATGGCCTTGGTGAAAATCGCAAGTGGGCGCTTATCAACATTGTAACTTCGGTATGGCAGGTGCTGTGGGTGGCATTCTTCCTTTACACGGGGCGCCTTTCGGTGCTGTCTATTATAGCGACCCAATCCGTTGTGGCAGGCATTTTCGCGGCCCAGATCGCTAGCCGAGCCGGTTTTAGCATCAAACAAATTTGGAAAACAGCTCTCGATACCCGTGGCCCGTGGCTTTCTTATGCGCTGATGGGACTGATTCCGATGGTTCTTTCGCCATTGGTGCTGACCATTATGCGTATGACGGTTGCTTCGAATTACGGCAATAACGCAGCGGGAATTTGGCAGAGCGTGTGGAAGGTTTCGGACTTCTTGTTTATGGCGATGTCGGCTATCCTTACGGTCATTATCTTGCCGCGGGTTTCGTCCAAGATGAGCCGCGTAGAATTTTTCAAGATGTTTCATCCGTTGTTGCTTCGCATTATGGGAATTTCTCTCGCGATGGTTGCGGCCCTGTACTTTGGCCGTAGCATCTTGGTGCAGGTGCTGTTTTCGCAGGCGTACATGGGTGCCGTCGATTATTTGCCGCTCCAGCTGGTGGGCGATTTCTTTAGGGCGGGTGGCTTTGCGCTTGCGCTTGTGCTGATTGCCCGTGCCGAGACCAAGGCTTTTCTTTCGGTTGAAATCGGTTCTGAAATCTTGTTGGCTGCAGGGACGTTTGTCGGAATCAAAATCCTCGAATTTAACGGCCCGATGGCGGCATACGCTTTTGAAAATTTCTGTTATTTTGTGGTTCTCTACATTTTGGTATGGAGGCTTAAATGGAATACTCCGTAACGAACATGTTTGCGCAAAAGATGACCGAAAATGTTTACGTGAAGGCTTTTGCCGAGGGCGAAGAAATGGAACAGCGGGAACTTCCGCCGATGGTGTCGGTGCTCTTGGCGAGTTACAACCATGAAAAGTATATCGAAGCGGCTGTTCGTTCCGTCATGGAACAGAAGGGTGTCGCTTTCGAGTTGATTGTCCTTGACGATGGCAGTAAAGACAAGTCTCCTGAGATCTTGGAAAAGCTTTCAGCAGAGCTCAAGTTCCGTTACATTCATCGCGAAAATAAGGGCGTTGTCGCCACGTTGAACGAAATGCTTGAACTTGCGCGCGGCAAGTATTTCTGTACTTTTTCTTCTGACGACATCATGCCGCCGGATCGTTTAAGGAAACAGTCCGATTATCTAGTATCTCACCCGGAAGCGGCAGGCTGCTTTGGGCAGGTGAAGCCGATGAGCGAAAATGGAATTGTTTCGGAAAATCTGGATCCGGTATTTTTGAAGTCTGTTCCTGAAATTAGATTTGAAGAATTTTTCTTAGGCTTAAAACCGCTGCACGGTTGCGCTGAAATGTTCGTGACCGAGAAAGTCCGTCGCTTGGGTGGCTACGATACACGGTTCTTTTTCGAGGACTATCCGCTGTACCTGAAGGTGCTTTATGAATATGGCCCGCAGCCGGTATTGCCCGATATCGTGTGCTGCCATTACCGTGATCATGGTAATAATATGCATGCCAATCACAATCGCATGTATGCCGAGTTCTTGCGCATTATTGAATTGTATAAAGACCATAAGCTTTACTCGCAGGCGGTCAAGAACTGGAAAGCAAACTGGTTCTCGGCTCTAGCCTATGCGCAAAAAGGCGAGGCCTTAAAGCGCTTGCCGCAACTTGCGACATTTAGCGCGGCTTTCTTCAAACGGTTGCCCAAGTTGTTCATCCCGAGAATGTTCTTAAAGTATTAAAGGTGAAGATGATTTCTGTCTGCATGGCGACATATAATGGCGGCAAGTTTATCCGCGAACAGCTCGAAAGCATTCTTTCGCAGTTGCCGCCTGATGCCGAAATTGTCATCGCCGATGACGGTTCTACCGACGATACCTTGCAGGTGGTTGAATCTTTGAAAGAACAGCGTATTCGTGTGCTGCCTGCCGAAAAACATTTGGGTGTTATATACAACTATGAACGCGCATTGCAAGCGTCTAAAGGCGAATTCATTTTCCTAGCAGACCAAGATGATATCTGGCTTCCGGGTAAGGTGACGAAGGTTTTGGAGGCGCTCAAAGAATCAGATCTCGTGACTCACGATGCGTGGATGCTTCGCCCGTCGGAATCTTCTTGGGCTCGCTCCGGCAAATTGAGCGATATTCGCGCCTACAAGAGCGGGGTAGTCGCTAACTGGTGGAAAAATACCTTTACGGGTTGCTGCATGGCATTCCGTCGGAAAGTCCTGGATAAGGCACTTCCATTCCCCAAGAACCTCCCCATGCACGATCAATGGCTTGGTATTATAGCCGAGAAATATTTCAAGGTAAAGTCTATCGATGAACCGCTGGTGGAATACCGCCAACATCATGCCAATGCAACGCATATCGGGAACTCTCCCGCAGGCGTGCTGCAAAAGATTAAATGGCGTGTGAATTTGATGAAGGTCCTTATTTGATGGCTTGAACGACTTCGCCCCAGCCCATTTGCACAATGGCACCGGCGCGAACCAAGTTGCCTTGCGCATCTTCGTATTCTTTCAGGATTTGACTCCATTCAGATACATCGCGGCGGAACTTGACATCTTTGTGGATGCGCTTTAGGAGCATGTCCTGTTTCCACTGGGCAGCGGCAGAGAGCTTTTGACAAGAAACATCGAGAGCGTCCAGGTAGGCGGGGATAGCGTCAAGGAAAGTCTTTTCGAATGGCTTTGCCTTGGACTTTGCCTGTAAGACCAGGTTCTTCTGGTTGATGGCGTTCTTGCGGATTTCACTCATGAGTCGAACAATTCGTTCGAAATCCACTTGCGGCCAGAACAGGCTGAACGGCCACATCTTTTTCCAGTGGAATTTGAACATGGATTCGTGGGCCGTGTTTTTAGCCCTGATAAGTTCCTTCAGGTTTTCAAAAATGACCTGCGACGGGAGCATTTCTTTGTTTTCTTGTTCGCTCATGGCCTGCAATATACTAAAAAAGGGGGTGTTTTCTGTAAAAAAGCCTTAAATTTTGGAAAGTTTGCTTGTTTTTTTTTATTTTGGAAGTAAATTCTATATGCAAAAAACTTGCAAAAGGATACTTATGGACAAAAAGAAATTCAAAATTTTGATGATTGTCGATATTGTGCTCATTATCGGCTTGTTTGCCTTGATGATGGTTCTGAAGGGCCAGTACAACGACCAGGCACAGAAGACTGTGAAGGAACAGGTGGATGCTTACCTTGAACTTTCCAACGGTGCTGTTCAGGACCAGTGGAAGTCTGTCGACCAGTACGGCATGGCATGGCGCTTGGTTTATGCCTCTTTGACCAATGCTAAGACCGAAGCTGCTTTTGATGCCGCGGTCAAGGCAATCGAAGGCGACAAGGATGCTCGTTTTAAGCAACTTTCTTACATGTACGAAGCCGCCGGCATTCCGGCCCAGGCCCAGAATTCCATTTATGAAAAGGCTGGCCTTGCCGACAAGTTCCTCTTGAAGAACGAAGGTGGCGTTAAGGAAGTCGCTTGCGGTAAGAACTGTGTGATTTCTTTCACCTTTGCCAAGGGTAAGCTCAAGTCTAGCGACTACAAGGCTCTTGTCAACTACAACATGGCCGATAACTTTAAGCTCGAAGCCCCGGCGGCTTACCACTTTGAATAAGGAGTTGTACCAATGAACGTAAAGAATATTTCGATTGCACTCACCGTTCTGGTTATCGCTCTCCTTGCAACGCTTTTGATGCAGAAGGGTAGCTACGTTTCTCAGGCTACGGAACACTACACCAAGACTACGACGAACTCTTACAAGGGCGCCTCCAAGATCATCGAATACGTGAACAACTCTATCGATGTGAACAAGGGCGTGTGGTCCTTGGCTTGCGAAGCCGTGCAGACTGTAAAGACTTCTCAGGATCAGGCTCGTCTTGAATCCAAGTATTTCCCGTCTACTAAGGGCTCCATGAGCATTGCGAACATGACTCGCCGCTTCGAAGCTACGGGTGCCTACTACATCATTTCGAAGTTCTCGAAGGTTGAAGTCGACAAGAAGACCGAAGTCAAGTCTCTTGCTGGCCTCGTCTCTGTGAACGTGAACGCTCTCGTCGGTAATCCGGGCGAAGAAATCGCCGAAGAGGAAGAAGGCGAAGAAGGGGCTGAAGAAGCTGTCGAAGAAGCTCCGGCTCCGAAGAAGGCTGCAAAGCCCGCCAAGGCTGCCAAGGGCAAAAAAGGCAAGAAGGGCAAAAAGCGCTAATCGCTTGACTCTCAACGAGTTAGAAAATTGTAAGAAACGGTCCGCTTTGCGGGCCGTTTTTTATTGTCTTTGCCTGTGCTTTTCGGGGTAAAAAAGCGCGGCCATTTTTCTAAATTTACGGCGTAAAAATTTAAACTGAGGTTATATAATGCTCATTCTTCGTGGTACGCCGGCTCTGTCGGATTTCCGTCTCCAGAAACTTTCTTCCGATTTCAAGAGCGCAGGCCTTTCTGTCGCTTCCGTTTACGCTGAAAAACCGAAACTTTGAAGAAGGTGCTGCATTACGGTCCGGCCCGCGAACCCAAGGCTCTCGAAGGCGAACTTTTTGTGGTTTGCCCGCGTCCGGGTACCATCAGCCCGTGGAGCTCCAAGGCTACTGATATCGCTCACATCTGCGGCCTCCCGGCTATCAAGCGCATCGAACGCGCTATCGCTTACTACGTGAAGTTTGAAGGTGCTGTTCCGGCCGGTGCCCGCGAAAAGATTTCGGCCAAGATTCACGACCGCATGACCCAGGCCGTTTTCGCCGACACCGCCTCGCTCGAAGTCCTCTTCAGCAAGGAAGAACCGCGTCCGCTGAATGTGATTCCGGTGCTTACCGAAGGCCGCGACGCCCTCGTGAAGGCAGACAAGGAAATGGGCCTCGCTCTGAGCTCCGACGAAATCGATTACTTGGTCAAGAACTTCACCGAACTCAAGCGCAATCCGACCGACGTGGAACTCTACATGTTCGCACAGGCCAACTCGGAACACTGCCGCCATAAGGTGTTCGGTGCCGAATGGACCATTGATGGTGTCAAGCAGGACAAGTCCCTGTTCCAGATGATCAAGAACACCTATCAGCTCCACAACTCTAACATCTTTAGCGCCTACAAGGACAACGCCGCCGTGATGAAGGGCGCTGTCGCTGGCCGCTACTACGCTGACCCGCGCAACAACAAGTACGACTTCCACCACGAAGAAGTCGACATCTTGATGAAGGTCGAAACCCATAACCACCCGACGGCTATTTCTCCGTTCCCGGGTGCTGCTACCGGTAGTGGTGGCGAAATTCGTGACGAAGGTGCCACGGGTAAGGGTTCCAAGCCGAAGGCAGGCCTCACGGGCTTTAGCGTTTCGAACTTGAAACTGCCGGGTGCAGTCCAACCTTGGGAAAAGGATTTTGGTAGCCCGTCCCGCATTGCTTCTGCCCTCGACATTATGATCGAAGGCCCGCTCGGTGGCGCTGCATTCAACAACGAATACGGCCGTCCGAACATCCTCGGTTACTTCCGTACTTTTGAACAGGAAGTCGATGCCCAGAACGGCAAGGAAGTCCGCGGCTACCACAAGCCGATTATGCTGGCTGGTGGTCTCGGTAACATCAAGCATGAACATATCGAAAAGGGCCACATCGATCCGGGTGACCACCTGATTGTGCTCGGCGGTCCGGCCATGCTCATTGGTCTCGGTGGCGGTGCAGCAAGTTCCGTGGCTAACGGTGCCGGTAATGAATCTCTCGACTTTGCCTCTGTGCAGCGTGAAAACCCCGAAATGGAACGTCGCTGCCAGGAAGTCATCGACCGCTGCTGGGCGATGAACGAAGAAAACCCGATTACCTTCATTCACGACGTGGGAGCAGGTGGACTTTCTAACGCCTTCCCGGAACTCGTGAACGATGGCGGTCTCGGTGGTAAGTTTGAACTGCGCAATGTGCCGAACGACGAACCGGGTATGAGCCCGTTCGAAATCTGGAGTAACGAATCCCAGGAACGTTATGTGATCGCTATTGCAGGCGACAAGCTCGATGTGTTCGACGCCATCTGTAAGCGTGAACGCTGCCCGTACGCTGTGGTGGGTGAGGCTATTCCTGAAAAGCACTTGACTCTGACTGACAAGCACTTCGGTACGACTCCGATTGACATGCCGCTCGGCGTGCTCCTCGGCAAGCCGCCTCGCATGATCCGTAACGAAAAGAGCCAGAAGCGCCCGCTTTCTTCCACGGTGGTTCCGGCTGATGCCTCCATCAAGGATGTGGCACACCGCGTGCTTGCAAACCCGACCGTCGCTGACAAGACGTTCTTGATTTCTATCGGTGACCGTTCTGTGACGGGTATGATTTGCCGCGACCAGATGGTTGGCCCGTGGCAGGTTCCGGTTGCTGACTGCGCCGTGACTTCTGCAACGCTCGACACTTACGAAGGTGAAGTCATGAGCATGGGCGAACGCGCTCCGATTGCCTTGATTTCTCCGGCCGCTGCCGCTCGTATGACGGTGGCTGAATCCCTCACCAACATGGCTGCCGCTTGCGTGCCTGATATGGGCCGCGTGAACTTGTCCGCAAACTGGATGGCTACGCCGAACTACGAAGGCGACGGTGCCGACCTTTACGAAGCCGTGAAGTCCATCGGTATGGAACTCTGCCCGGATCTCGGCATCACGATTCCGGTGGGTAAGGACTCCATGAGCATGAGTACCGTGTGGCAGGACGACAAGGGTAGCCACCGCGTGACCGCTCCGATTTCACTCGTCATCAGTGCCTTTGCTCCGTGTGCCGACGTGCGCAAGACGCTTACCCCGCAGCTGTTGCAGGATAAGGATTCGACGCTCGTGCTCGTTGACTTGGCCCGCGGTCAGAACCGCATGGGCGCCTCCATCGCCGCACAGGTTTACAACAACCTCGGCGACAAGGCTCCGGATGTCGATTCCGCTCAGGAACTCCGCGCCTTCTTTGAAACCATCCAGAAACTCAATGCCGCCGGCAAGATTATGGCCTACCACGACAAGAGCGATGGCGGTCTCTACACGACGGTTGCCGAAATGGCATTCGCCGGCCACGTGGGTGTAACGCTCAATGCCGGTGCCCTCAAGGGTAACCTGATCGATGCCCTGTTCAACGAAGAACTCGGTGCCGTACTCCAGGTCAAGAAGGCTGATTTGAAGGCTGTGTTCGAAGCATTTGCTGCAGTCGGCCTCGGCGATACCGTTTCTGAAATCGGTTCGCTCAACGATACTTACAACTTAATCATCGGCGACTACGCTGAAGGCCTCTCGGATCTCCGCGCCATCTGGAGCGACACGACCCGCCGCATCGCGGCTCTCCGCGATAACCCGGATTGTGCCGAAAGCGAATACAAGCTCAAGTTGGAACAGGACGATCCGGGTATCACGCCGAAGGTCACCTTCGACGTGGCGGCATCTGCCAAGATTGTGAAGGACTTCGCAAGCCGTCCGAAGATGGCAATCCTCCGCGAACAGGGCGTCAACGGCGAACTCGAAATGGCTGCCGCCTTCCAGAAGGCTGGTTTCGAATCGATCGATGTTCACATGACCGACATTCTCGAAGGCCGCGTAAGTCTCAAGGACTTCAACGGTCTCGTCGCTTGCGGTGGCTTTAGCTACGGTGACGTTCTCGGTGCCGGTGAAGGCTGGGCCAAGAGCATTCTCTTCAACCCGAAGGCTCGCGCTGAATTCGAAGCTTACTTCAACCGCAAAGACACCTTCACGCTCGGCGTTTGCAACGGCTGCCAGATGGTTTCTAATCTCAAGGATTTGATTCCGGGTGCCAAGCACTGGCCGCGTTTCGTTCAGAACCTCTCCGAACGCTTCGAAGCCCGTTACTGCTCTTTGAAGGTCGAAGATACTCCGGCTGTGCTCCTCAAGGGCATGGCTGGCTCCGTGCTCCCGATTGCGGTCGCACACGGCGAAGGCCGTGCAGAATTCGCTAGCCGCGAAGCCGCCGAAGCATGCCTCAAGACCGGTCTCGTGGCGCTCCGCTATGTGGACGGCAAGCACGAATACACCGAACGCTACCCGCTGAACCCGAACGGCTCTCCCTTCGGTATCAACGGCCTCTGCTCCGAAGACGGTCGCGCGCTCGTCATGATGCCGCACCCGGAACGCGTGTTCCGTACCTGCCAGTATTCCTGGCACCCGGCTGAATGGGGCGAAGACGGTCCGTGGATGCAGTTGTTCCGCAACGGTCGTATCTTCGTAGGCTAATTTTTGTAGCTTAGTGTCGAAAATTGCTGTTTTGAAATTTCAACCAGAGGAATTATGAAGGCAAAACTCCTGGCTCTTGTTTCATTGGCATCGCTGTTTGTATTGAACGGCTGTAACGGTATCGGCGACAAGGATACAATCCTTGCTCGTATCGATAAAGAAAAGGTCTATCAAGAAGACTACGCGTTGCTAATGAAAAATGGAGAAACGTACAAGACGACTAAAGGTCAGTTCCTGTATGACAAACTCTATTCAAAGGCTGCGCTGGTAACGAGGGCTCTTGCTGAATATCCTGAATTGGCTGAGGAATGGAAAACCCATTATGCGGATTTGGATGCCCGCGTCTTGATGATGGTGTACCAGCGTTATTACGTCATGGAATGCTTGATGTATAGCGATGCGGAACTGCGTCAATTCTACGATGCCAACCGCAACCTGTTCCCGGCTGATTCTACGGGTGATTTCTTGATGGCGCGCGGCGATGTCGCAAGCTACTATTATGTTTCAAAGAACCAGGAACGATTCGACGCATATGTGAAGGATACGCTTAAGTTGAAAGACCCTTCGGAAGAAGAAATCTTGAAGCAAAAGAAGTCCTTCGCCGATGCGTACCGTCGTGAATTGCGCGGTACTCTTTCGGACCATATTCTTGAAAAAGCCCATATTGGAATTCAGGAAATTCCGTCTGTCGATGCAAAAACCTATTACAACAAGCATCAAGATGAATTCATGACCGTTCCTGGTTATGAACTGTATCATGTGCAGGGCGATTCGGCAAAACTCGCTTCCTTATTTGCTGAAACTCCGACGCTTGATCAGTTCAAGGCGGCTGCGTATGCAAACAGTACCAACTCGAAAACCGCAAAGGATAGCGGTTATGTTGGCCATGTCAAGCAGAACTTTGCATTGCCCTATGGAATCGGCATGGTCGAAGCCCTGGCTTCGACTCTGGAAGGTAAACAGCCTGGCTTTGTGACAGAAGTCCTTCGTGCAGGCAACAACTTCCACCGTTTTTACCTTGCGGCTCAGGATCCTGCCAAGCTGAAACCCTATGACCGCGTTGAATCGGCTATCCAGAACGGTGTCAAGGACGGAATGTATTTTGATATCGATTCTTCTACGGTGCTGATAACGCTGTCTGGCAAACCGGTATTTACCGAAGCGGATCTGTTGCGCTACAACGAACTTTATTTCCGTCAAAGACTGAATCTCCGTGTTCATCAGAGAATGGTGGAAATGGTGGCTGAAGCCTTTGCTTATGCCGAAATTGCAAAAGAACTGAAGCTGAATCATTCCTGGGAATACAGGGCTTTGTACCGCTACAACCGTTTGGAATATCTGTCGAACCGTTATGTCGAAAAGAAATTGTTCGAACAGGATGTTCCGGAAGATACTTTGAAAGTGTTCTATGAATATGTCCGTAATGCCATTCAGTCGGGCTATTCCTATGAACAGTCCAAGAACCTGGTGCGCAAGATTGCCTTGTTCCCCGAAAACTTGTACAAGCATGATTACTTCATGTGCTATCGCTTGATTTATGCTGGCAAGACTTATGAACAAAGTATTTCGGAAATCTATAACAGAAATGTTAGCGATTACACGGTTGCAAAGACTGAAAGATTCGCAACGGAGGCTTACGAAAAGGCTGATGTGCATTTGTATGATACGGGTATTGCGGAATTCAAGCCTTACAAGACTGCTGATAAGCTGATTGCGCGTGCGGATTCCCTTTACCAGGCCGGTAAAAAATCCGATGCTTATTACGCCTATCGCGACGTGATGTATGCCTATCCCGAAAATGACAGCCTGTTTGAGCGTGTCGCTTATGAAATGGCTCAAGTTCAGGGCGAAAACGAAGAATTCATGGATGCAGAAGGGGAATACTACGCCTTCTACACGATGTGGCCGAACAGCGTGAATGCCGAAAAGGCCATGTTTAGCCGCGGCTTTATGCTCAACGAAAATTTAAGCTGGAACGACAAGGCTCTCGAAGTGCTTGAAGCATTCCTCCAAAAGTATCCGAACAGCGAACTGAAGGAATCCGCCCAGTGGCTCGTCGACAACATCAAGAGTGACGGCAAACTTGCCGATGATTTGATGAAAAAGATCGAAGCCGAAGAGTAAAAAATCTATATTTCACATACTTTCAAATAAAAGGTACCAACTATGGAAATGACATTTGCAATGATCAAGCCCAATGCCGTGAAATCCGGTCTTATGGGCCGCATTATCGACCGTTACATCGCTGCAGGCCTCTCTGTCTGCGCCGTGAAGATGCACCAGATGACTTCTGCTGATGCTCGCGGTTTCTACGCTGAACACGTAGAAAAGCCGTTCTTCCCGGAACTCGAAGCCTACATGACCAAGGGCCCGTCCGTGATGCTCGCCCTCGGCGGCGAAAATGCCATTGCCAAGGTCCGCGCTATCAACGGTGCTACCAATCCGGCTAAGGCGGAACCCGGTACCCTCCGCTACGACTTTGCCCCTTCCATGACCGAAAACGTCGTGCACAGCTCCGACAGCCCCGAATCCGCCAAGCGCGAACTGGACTTCTGGTTCAAGGAAGACGAACGCTACGCTTACGAAATGCCGAGCCTCAAGGCCTGCTGCGTCCTCTAAGTTTCAAAAATAACCCCCCTCAAGGAGACACAACTCAATGCAATGGATCGTCAAGTATCTTACCTCTTCCATCGGTAAGAAGCAGATCATGGGATGCACAGGCGCGTTCCTCGCCCTGTTCATCTTCGGCCACATGTGTGGTAACTTCCAGCTTCTGAATTTCGATCAGGCCGCGGCTCAGGCATCTTACAATGCCTACACCGAATTCCTGACCGGATTCAACCCGCTCCACTTCCCGATCAAGATGATTTATCTCGTTGAACTGGTGCTGGTGGCTGCTTTCGCTCTCCACATCTTCCTTGCTATCAAGCTGAAGATCGAGAACAAGAAGGCTCGCGGTGGCATCGACTACGAAGTCAACGCTCGCAAGGGCAAGAAGACTTTCGCAACCTTCACCATGATCTGGTCCGGTCTCTTCATTCTCGGCTTCCTCGTGCAGCACCTCATGATGCTCAAGTTCGGCGAACACTACCTCTACGTGAATGCCGAAGGCGAAATCGTCCGCGACATGTGGCTCACCACCATCCAGATGTTTGCTAACCCGGCTTGGGCTGCATTCTACGTGGTCAGCATGTTCGTGATCGGTATGCACCTCTTCCACGCTATTTCTTCTGCTTTCCAGACCATGGGCATTGCTCACCAGAAGTGGACCCCGATTATCGACATCGCCGGTATCGCTTACAGCATTATCGTTGCCCTCGGTTTCGGTATCACCGCCGTTGCAGCCTTCTACCTCGCTAACCAGCCGGGTACCCAGGCCCTCATCGAAAAGTCCCGCAGCCTCCAGCCGCAGTACGAACAGATGAAGAAGGGAAAGGAAGCCGCCAAGACTTCTTTCGTGATTCCTTCTGTTGGCACCGTCGAAGTTTCTTTTAACGCTTAATTTTAAGGAGCCCACTAATGATTCTTGATTCTAAAATCCCCGGTGGTTCCATCGAAGAAAAGTGGACCAAGCACAAGTTCGAACTCAAGCTCGTGAACCCCGCCAACAAGCGTAAGTTCACCGTGATTGTGGTGGGTACTGGCCTTGCCGGTGCTTCTGCCGCTGCATCCCTCGCCGAACTTGGTTACAATGTCAAGTCTTTCTGCATCCAGGATAGCCCCCGTCGCGCACACTCCATTGCCGCCCAGGGTGGTATCAACGCAGCCAAGAACTACAAGAACGACGGCGACTCCGTTTACCGTCTGTTCTACGATACCGTGAAGGGCGGTGACTTCCGCGCTCGCGAAGCCAACGTGCACCGCTTGGCCGAAAACTCCAACCTCATCATCGACCAGTGCGTCGCTACGCTCGCGGTCAGACGGGTCAGCAGCTCTTGCTCGGTGCCTACCAGGCTCTCATGCGCCAGGTTGCCGCCGGTAAGGTCAAGATGTTCCCGCGTCGCGAAATGATGGACCTCGTCGTGATTGACGGCAAGGCTCGCGGTATCATCGTGCGTAACCTCATCACTGGCGAACTCGAAAGCCACGTGGCCGATGCAGTTTGCCTTTGCACCGGTGGTTACGGTAACGTCTATTACCTTTCTACCAACGCTCAGGGTTCCAACGTGACGGCTGCTTTCCGTGCTTACAAGCGCGGCGCCCTGTTTGCTAACCCCTGCTACACGCAGATTCACCCGACTTGCATTCCTCGCCACGGCGACCTGCAGTCGAAGCTCACTCTGATGAGCGAATCTCTCCGTAACGACGGTCGTATTTGGGTTCCGCGCAAGGCTGGCGACACCCGTTCTCCGGACCAGATCCCCGAAGAAGACCGTTACTACTACCTCGAAGAAAAGTACCCGAGCTTCGGTAACCTGGTGCCTCGTGACGTGGCATCCCGTAACGCCAAGCAGGTCTGCGACGCAGGTCTCGGCGTGGGTAACACCAAGCAGGCCGTGTACCTCGACTTCGCCGACGCTATCCAGCGCATGGGCGTTGCCGGTGTCTCTGCCAAGTACGGCAACCTCTTCCAGATGTACGAAAAGATTACCGACGAAGACCCGTACAAGGTCCCGATGCGTATCTTCCCGGCCATCCACTATACCATGGGCGGCCTCTGGGTGGACTACGATCTGATGTCCACGATTCCGGGCTGCTTCGTTCTCGGTGAAGCCAACTTCTCCGACCACGGTGCAAACCGCCTCGGCGCTTCTGCTTTGATGCAGGGCCTCTCCGACGGTTACTTCGTCATTCCGTTCACTATCGGCGGCTACTTCGCGGGCACCAAGCTCGAGAAGGTTTCCGAATCCGATGCCGCGTTCGAAGACTGCAAGAAGCAGACCGAAGAACGCATCCACAAGCTCCTCTCC
>CADCBQ010000037.1 GCA_902799745.1 Fibrobacter succinogenes
TCCTTGTATTCCCACATGCAAATGCTGAACACGATGTCGCGTCCGGAATTGCGGAGGGCCTTGGACATGGCGGTGTAATCTTTTTCCTGGGTATTCGGGTCAGAATCGCAGTTGTCGTACTTCCAGTAGTCAACACCCCATTCGGCGAGTTTCTTGGCATCCTGTTCTTCGTGACCGTTGGAACCGCTCTGGCTATCCCATTTGCTGTTGTAATGGTGGCAGGTGCGTTTGCCGCGGTCGCCGTAAAGGCCGAACTTAAGGCCCTTCGCATGCACGTAATCGGCAATGGCCTTCATGCCGCTCGGGAAGGTTTTCGGATTATTCTGGAGGTTGCCTTGCGCATCGCGCTTGGTGTCCATCCAGTTGTCGTCGAGGTTCAGGTAAATATAGCCCGCATCCTTCAACCCGGAATTGACCATCGCGTCGGCGATTTCCTGAATCTGCTTTTCATTGATGTTTTCGTGGAACACGTTCCAGCTGTTCCACCCCAGCGGGGGCGTAAGCACCAAACTATCCGGATGCGCAAAAGCCTGAGAGGCCAAACCACAAAAAGCAAGGGCGATAGCCCCGCCGAACGAGTATTTTTTTAAGCCAAACATCTTCATCACTCCATGATGATATTTACACCTAAAAAAATATTCTTAAAAAAAGGGAAAACTCACCCAGAAAAGCAAAACGGCGTTGACTATTTGTCAATGCCGTTTGTCATATTATTTCTGAATTTAAGCGAATTTCAGCAATTTTTACCGATAAAAGCGACCGTTTTTATTTAACATGGAACAAGGTCTTTTTGCCGTTCTCGCTACGGAGCATGTAGACGCCCTTCCCGAATTTGGCCTTCAACAAAGTCTCCGTTTCCGTCGCATGGCGAATTTTTACCGTTCCGAGGCGTTTGCCGGAGAGGCTATATACCGCATATTCGGCGGTAGCAGCGACAACCGAGCCCATTTTCGGTGCAATGCCAGTCAATTCCGGATCCGTCGGGGCATCGATCTTTTTAAGCACCACATTATCCAAGGTGAGCGAGCCCGTCGCAGCGCCCGCATTAAAGCTCAAGCGGCTGTTGGTATCGGTAGCGGCTGTCATCTGGAAATTGAACTTGAAATTTTTGATATCTGTACCGATTTCGAAGTTCTGCTTTTCCTTGAGGTAGCTAGCCCACGGATCGGTATGCTGTTCTACGTTCACTTCGAGCGTGCGGGCTGCACTTGCACTGGCATCAAAACTGATTTCGTACCACTGGTCCTTTACAAGGCGCAAGTCGTGCTGGATCAGCTGCACCTGGTAATTCTGTGTGCCGATTGCCGAAATATCGAGTTTGTACTTGCCATCTTTTGCATCGCCGGTAGCCTGAGCGTCACCATGCGTCTGCAAGTCCCAGGCCACGGCGCTCGAATCAAAGCCGCCGTTAAAGACTTCTTCGCGGTTCGTGGGAACGACAATCGCAGGGGCCGGCGGCGTAATGCTAGAACCGTCCAGCGAATAGTTCTTCACAAAATTCCAGATTTCCACGCTCGTGTTCACGCTCACGGCTTCGTCCATGGAATACCAGTGGCCCTTGCCATCAATAGTCAGCAAGCGCACTTCGACACCATCGGTGCAGCCGCTCCAGATTTCAAGCGATGCGGCAGAGCCCGGCTTGGTCGACGGATACGGCTTGATCTTCTGCGAATTGCTGGAGCATTTTTGCGCATTGACCCAGCCCTTCAGGGTATTCACGGTGCTGTTATAATTCACCACGTCGTCGGTGGTACCGTGCGTATGCATAATCGGCATGGCGCGCTTGGGCGAATTCACGCCACCGCCACCCGAAACAGGCGCGATGGCCGCAATCTGGTCGCCCATCTTGTTTGCCACATGGTAACTCATCATGCCACCCATCGAAAATCCCGAAACGTACACACGGTTTTTATCAATGCCGTACTTGTTGTACATCTCGTTGATGATGGCCTTGATAAAATTGATGTCTTTATTGCCACCGATGTCCCAGGCCTTATTTTCGCCGTTGGGGAACACCACCACAAAGCGCGCGGTATCGGCAATGGATTCCCACTTCGCCGCATTCTTCTGGTAGGGGGCATCTTGATTCATGCCGTGCATCTGAATGATGAGCGGGCGATTCTTTTCGATTCCCGACGGAGCATACACGAGCATGCTGCGGGATTTTCCGTCAACTGTGATGTTGTCAGCAACAGCATGACCCGTAAGCAGCGCAACACTTGCGAAGGCAAGCACCACCTTGCCCAAATTTTTGAAACCAAACATCCTTCGCTCCTTTTTTATGGGTCCTTACTTCGTTACCGTAAAGCGACGAACCATCCCATTCTTCGCTCTAATCAGGTACACGCCCTTTTCCGAAACCATGGCGCGCACCTTAGACTGAGCCTCGCTTGCACTTGTCGCAAACACGGAGCCCACAAAGTTTCCGTTCAGGCCATACACGCGGTAAACCTGTTCAGCCTGCACATCGTAGCGCACTGCATTTGCGATACCCGTCGGATCAATCGGTTCCGGGTCCGTAGCGTTTGCGCCCTTCACGAATGTGAAGTAGTCAATATCGAGCCAGGCGCCAGTAACCGTAAAGCGGAGCACATGTTCGCCAGCAGGGAGCGTTACATTGGCCTTCACCTTGTTGTAATCGTCGTAATTCTCTTCGCCGGAACTTGCCGCAGGCACTGCGATTTCTTCGGTAATGTCCTTGCCATCCAAGGAGAGCTTGAAGCTCGAGGTAGAGCCAGCCGCAGCAACAGCCGCGAACATGGTGTAATCACCTGCATCCTTTACGTTCACGGTGTATTCGAGCCAGTCGCCTTCGCTGTTGTAGCCCACGATAACACCGGTTGCCTTCTTGTAAAGGTCAACGCCCGTGCCCTTGCGGTAATCGCTATCGCCGTGGTTTTCGGAATCGGCGTCATAGTAAGAGGTGCCATCTTTACCCTTGCCCGGAACGTCGAAGTTTTCTGCTTCAATCTTGCCCGGGAGCGCAACGGCAGGGCAATTTTCACCAGCAGCGCAGAACGGAGTCTGCGGAACAGGTTCAGAGCCAGCGCCATCGAGATAAATTTCATCGTTCACGTCGGTACCGACCTTGAACCAATCAAAGTCTGCGTAACCACCGGCCTGCTTGGTCGCAAAGTTGAAGAGGCCCCAACGGACGCCCACGAACATGTGGAGGTCGTAATTGAGCTTCACGTCGCTACCGATTTTTGACCAAGTATTGCCATCGGTACTGTAGTAGAAGTAGGCGGTGCCGCGGTCAATCGGCAAGTCAAAATCAATTCGCAGGTAAACCTTGGAACCAGAAATCGCCTTGCTATCCTTCAGGCTTTCACCATTCTTGTTTCCGGTGTACATCACCACCTTGTAGCTACCGCCATCTTTAGCGAGCGCCACAAAACCCTTGTCGTCCTGCAGGGCAACGAGGCCGGCCATATCGCCATCCTTCATGCCGGTGCCATCGACAAGAGTCCTGCCGGAGCTCTTGGGGCCAAAGGAACGCTGTGTCAAGGTGTTCTTCGCAGTCACCACGCGGCTATCGGTGCGACTCGTAGTAATGCGGTAGAAGCCCGGATTTGCGGAGAGGCTCCAGTTCTTGTTATCGGGGTTATGGTTGAACTGCCATTCGAGAGCAAGTTCGCTAGATTCAAAGTCATCAGAAGTCACCATGCCGTAGCCCGGTAGCGGAGATTCCGGCAAGTCAATCGTGGAAGGAGCCTTGGAACCGCTCGTGGGTACGGGCCAACCGTCTTTCCATTCCATCGGGACCAGGTGCGACATACGGCCAACCGGACCGGAATCGCGGAACAAAAGTGCATACCACTTGCCCTCGGGAGTGTCAAAAATGCCACCCTGCGCAACGCCGTTATCGGCCAAGAACACCCTGCCGGTATAGCCCGAAAGCAGGCTCTTGGAACGGTAAACCACTTCGGTACGGCAGGAGCCATTCGGCCAGGAAATCGTGAACAGGTAGTATTCGCCGTTCACCTTTTCCATGTGCGAGCCTTCCTGCTGCACAATATAGCCGCTCTTACCGGTTGCCTGGTTCACGCTCACGCCGCCGAGCTTGCCGCTCTTGCCGCCAGCCTTCACGCCGCTAGCGTCGTCGTTCAACTGCACGTAGCTAATCTGGTCGCCGCTGCCGTAGAACACCCACACGGTTCCGTCGTCATCGAAGAACAGAGAAGGGTCATGGTAGAACGGAAGCTGCACTTCGCTCCACTGGCCGCTTTCCACGTCGGCGGTCTTGTACAGGTGAGTCTTGCCTGTCGTGTAAGACGGTGTCAGCACGTAGAAAAATCCCTTGTGATAACGAATGCTCGATGCCCACGAGCCCTTACCGTAGGCGTCCTTGCCGCCATTCAAATTTTGCTGGTCATTGTTGGTGAGCGTCTGGTAAGCATACCCCACCGTGCGCCACTGGGCCAAATCCGTGCTCTTGAAAACGGGCACGCCCGGGGCAAAATGCATGGTCGTCGTCACCATGTAATAGGCGTCGTCAACGCGGACAATAGAGGGGTCCGGGCTGTCGACATACATAATCGGATTGTTGACTGTTACAGCGTAAACTGCACAAGAACTAGCGAGGGCAATGCCCAAACTTTTAAACCATCCCATGTTAATACTCCTTTTGCGGGCGCACCACCGCCCATGCAAATTTCTTCATAGTAAAATTACCCTAAAAAAGGCCCTTTTTACCATTCCCGCACACATTATCCTTTGACAAATTGTCAAAGATAGGCGTCAAAATAGGCTCCAAAACAAAAACCCCTGATTTTGCAATCAGGGGTAATTCAAAAGAGAGAGAGTTTAAGTCCTAACCGTAAAGGAATCCGAGCACGACTGCGACTACCGAGAAGAACGCGATCTGCTTGATAATTGAAATTTCATTACTTTTCATAAGTCACCACCTTTTGTTTGACGGCGCCCTGATGGCCCTTGGTGCGCACATAGTAAATTCCCTGCTTCAGGTCTGCCACAGCACCTGCCTTGACCATCTTGACAGCGGCATCCATACCGGCGGCCGTGAAACTTGCCACGCGCTTACCGTGCATATCGAACAGGTTAAAATTGCTTTCGGCTTCGGTCATGTTCAAGTGAATTGCACCAATCTTGCTCGGAGGTTCGTCATTCTTGGCGGCCTTGAATTCAACATAGTCAATGTCTATCCAGTCGTTCGTGATTTCGAGTTTCAGTTCGTGTTCGCCCGCCTTCAGGCTAGCCTTGCCGCCGCTTACAACTTCGAACGAATCAAAGCCGTTTCCGGCATTGGCCATCTCGGTACCGATAGGCTGGTCATCCATATAAAGCGTCAAGCTACCGGTTCCGTTCTCGCCCGCCACGTTGGCAGAAATCTCGTATTCGCCGTCGGCGGCCACGTTCACGGTGTACTTGAGCCATTCGCCCTTCTGGCAGTGGCCCACGACAATGCCCATGTTCGGCTGATAAATATCCACATCGTCCTTACGAAGCTTGCCGCCTTCGTTGCCCTTGCTCAAATCGTAATAAGCCTTGTCGGCACCGCCCTTGTTGTAGTTCTCAGCCTGCACCTTGCCCGGGATTTCAATCGGGTCGGTGTAGGGGCCATATTCCTCTGGCGGTTCGTCAGGAACCGTAGACTGGCTCGGGTCCACCAGGTTTACCGGCGGAGCATCCGGATCAATCGTCTTGTCAATAAGTTTGAGCATCTCTGAGCAGTAGCGCTTGCCGAGTTCAATCACGCCTGCGCGCCCAAAGTGGTACGGGTCCTTGCCGTTACCCTGCAAGCCCTTGGAAGAGGCAAGCCCGAACTTCTTAAAATTCTGCTTGAGTTGCGCAATGCCGCTGTTCTTGCTAGAGCAGCAGTTGTTGCCTTCCTGCAGCAGTTCGCCCGCCACAAACGGCACTTCATTTTCGTCCAAGCCAAGCGCATCAATCACGTCCTTGTAGGTCTTGTAAACGGTCTTGCGCCAGTTAGCATCAGTGCCGTCACTTTCGCCCTGGTGGAAGATGAAGCCCTTGATGACGCCCACTTCCTTAGCCTTCTTGGCGAGTTCCAGAATGCGTCCCGGAGGATTGTTGTCGTAATCCTTGGGCCAGCCCCAGCTCATGATGTCCTTGCCGTCGCCCTTGAAATAGCTTTCGTACTGGTCCTTGTCGAAGGCGCGGATGCTCACCGCACCGATAGCGACCGGAATAATACCCACGGTAACGCCCGGCAGGGAATCCACCATAGCGCGGCCGAAGTAGTCTGCCGGAGAAAGGTTTTCAAAGGGGTGGAACATCGGGGGAATCGCGGTGTACCATTCGCCCGTCTTGATAGACTGATTCGTCTTGCCGCTGCGCTGGCTCGCGTTTGCGTTATGCGAGGCGAGCATCAGGAACTTTTCCTTGTACTTGTCCTGGTCTTCGGAAGGGACGATATCGCCGTTACCAGCCATGTTGGACTGGCCGTAGGCGATATAAATGTGGAAATTCGGGTTCGGCGCCGCATTGGCAAGCGTTGCAAGCATCAAAAGCCCGCCCACAAGCCACAATGTCGGAGTCAAAAACTCAGAAACTTTTTTGAAATCCATAGCACACTCCTTTTGCAATACCCTAAAATTATCCTCAAAAAACGTCAAAATCACGCTAAAAACGCCAAAACTCATGGATAAATAGTCAACAAAAGGTAATGAAAAATAAACAAGAAACCCGCCTTTTTAGGCGGGTCTCAGCATTCAATTCTTAAAATCGTCCAAAATGCCTATTTGGCTACCTGAATCAGGTTCGTACGGCCCTTTGCAGACTTGGCCAGGTAGGTACCACCGCGCTTGACCAGGCTTGCGGCATTCACGCGGAGTTCCGCCTTGCCCGTTGCACGGACCACGCCAAGATAGGTGCCGTTCATATCGAAAATGCGGAAGTTTTCGGCTTCGGTCGGCATGTTCAGACGCACGTCGGCAATCTTTGTGTTGCAATCGGCACAAGGTGCTTCGCAACCATCGCAAGGATCCTGCTCCGTCGAGAAGCTGATGTAGTCGATATCAAAGTATTGCTGCGTCACATCCATGCGCAGAATATGCTTACCGGCCGGGAGAGTCACCTTCTGCTTCACTTCGGTGAAATCATCGTAGCTAGAGCCCGTGACCGTGAATTCGCCAACGGACTTGCCATCGATAGAGAGCGTAAAGGAACCCGTACCGTCGGTAGCAACAGAAGCTGCAGCGGTGTAATCGCCTGCTTCGGCAACATTGACAGTCCATTCGAGCCAGTCGCCGGTAGTGTTGTAACCGGCGGCAATTCCTGTAGCCTTCTTGTAAAGGTCTACGCCGGTATCCTTGCGGTAGTCGGAATCGCCGTGGTTTTCGCTATCGTCGCTGTAAGAATCGTTGGTGGTACCGTCTTCGTTCCGGCCCTTACCCGGAATATCGAAATCTTCGACCTCAATCTTGCCCGGAATCGCAAGAGCTTCTCCCTTGAACGGAGTCTGCGGTTCAGGATCCACTGGCGCTACGTTAATGAGCTTGAGCATTTCCTGAGCGTAACGCTGACCCATGCCGCGGTAGCCTTCTACCGTAAAGTGGAGGCCGTCGCCCTTACTTCCGTAGCCCTTGGAGCTTGCCACGCCAAAGTTGACGATGTACTTGGAAAGATTGTGCACGCGGCTGTTAAAGCCCGCGCAAGAACCGCCATCCACCATTTCGCCGGCGACAAACGGGGTTTCTTCTGCTTTAAGGCCAAGCTGCGCGAGCATGTATTCGTAAGTCTTCTTGACAATCTGTTCCCAGTTGCTCATGCCGCCATCGGTTTCGCCCTGGTGGAAAATGATACCCTTGATCACGCCCTTTTCCTGGGCCTTCTTCGCGACTTCGATGATTCGGCCCATGGCGTTACCGTCGTTACCGTAAGCCTTCACGCCGCTCTGGAGCCAATCGGCAGCAGATGCAATATAGGCCTTGTAGTCATCGGGGTCGAACAAGCGGATACTCGTGCCACCCTGCGCCACCGGAATAATACCGATTGTCACATCGGGCAAGGAGTCTGCCATGTGGCGGCCAAACCAGTCTGCCGGAGAAAGGCCCTGGTTGCACTTGAACATCGGAGGTACCGCCGGGTACATCTCGCCCACCGTCGGGCGGCCAAGATTGCTACAAGACGTGGTCGCGAACATCTTCACGCGAGGATGTTCCTTGCCATCGACATTCTTGTCGAAGTTCGTCGCGTTGCCTTCCATGTTGGACTGGCCATACGCAATGTAAATGTGGAAGTTCGGGTCCGGTGCCGCATTGGCAAATGTCGCAAGCATCAAAAGGCCGCCTACGAGCAACAGGGACGGGTTTAAAAACTCGGAAATCTTCTTGATATCCATTTTACACTCCTTATGCAATACTCTAAAATTACCCTCAAAAACAGCTTTTTTCGCATAAAAGGCGAATATTCCATGGATAAATAATCAACCAATGAAAAACCCCGGAAACATTCCGGGGCTTTCAGCAAGTTTCTTTAAGATTTTAGCCTATTTCGTCACCTGAATGAGTTTGGTGCGGCCATTCATGGACTTGGCCAGGTAGGCGCCACCGCGCTTCACGAGGCTAGCCGCATTGGCACGGAGTTCCGGCATGCCCGTTGCAGAAACCACACCGAGATAGCTTCCGTTCATATCGAAGATGCGGTAGCTTTCGGTTTCGGTCGGCATGTTCAGGCGAGCATCGGCAATACCCGTATTGCAGTTTTCGCACGGCTTTTCGAACTTGAGGTAATCGATATCGAACCAAGAGGTCGTCACCTCGAGGCGCAGAATGTGTTCGCCTGCCGGGAGCGTCACCTTGGCGGTCACGTCCTTGAATTCATCCCAGCTGGAACCAGAAACCGGAACCTCGGCAAGGGCCTTTCCATCGAGAGAGAGCGTAAAGCCCGGGTCCGAATTGCCCGTCGCAACAGAAGCGGTCATGGTGTATTCGCCGGCTTCCTTCACGTTCACGGTGTATTCAAGCCATTCGCCAGCCTGGTTGTGGCCCACCACGACAGCGCCAGAAGACTTCTTGTAAATGTCGACGCCCGTATCTTCACGAACCTTGGAACATTCAGCAGTCTTGTCTTCGTCGGTGCAGGCATGGTTTTCGGAATCGGAGTCGTAATAGGTCTTGTTTTCCTTGCCGGTACCCGGAACGTCAAAGTTTTCGGCTTCAATCTTGCCCGGAATTTCCACAGCCTTGCCGCCGAACGGTTCGCGCGGTACAGGTTCTGCCGGAGTGCCAACGCCCACGAGCGTCACAATGCAGTCCTTGTTGCCAGAGTTACCGGCATCCATGGTTATGGTTACAGAACCATTCTTGGCTTCAACTTCGCCTTCGTACTTGGCATTCTTTGCTTCGCTCGTGGTGTACACATGGAACGATTCCACATCGGCACCCTTCACGTTCACTGTCACGGTCTTGCTATTCTTGTAGTCGCGGTTCACGAGCACCACAATCACGGAGTCGCCTTCGGAACTCTTGTAAGCACTGGCAAAAACTTCCTTCTCGGGATTTGCCGTAGCACCCACGCGCACGGCACCCGGGCGGATGAATCGGGCGAACTGGCTCATCACGTAACCGCGCTTAGAAATCTTGCCGATTTCGTTGCTCGGAATCTGGAGCTTGTTGCCAAAGTCCTTTTCCATGATCAGGCCATAGCAACGACGGATGTACCACCAGGTGTACTGATTGAAGTTGCCCACAACCATGGCGCGGTGGATTTCGTAAGCCACATCCATGGCGTTCACGGTATCGCGCTTGTTGGCATTTGCCTGGTCGCCCGTGTTCGTAACCGTGCGCCAGTAGTTACCGCTGCCCTGGCTTTCGGTGTAGTGTTCCGTCATCCAGCGTTCCACGCCCTTCTGGTCAGCCAAAGAATACTGGAAGAAGTTGTCCCCGGTCCTTCTGTCACTTGCATAGAAGTGCGCACCGAGAATGTCCCAGTTCTTGAGGGCACTGGCATCGTTCAGCACCTTGTTGTAAAGGTTCTTGTCGTAGCGGAACGATTCCGTCGAAATCACCTTGGCACCATTCTTGCGCATTTTGTCGGCATAGCCCTTGGTGAAGTTGTAGATTTCGTCGGCACTCCAGCAGGCCCATTCACCGCACCAGTCCGGTTCGTTACTAATGGAAATAGCGTACAGAGGAACGCCCTGATTCTTCATGTAATCGTTAAAGTTGTTCAGGTGATCCACGTACTTCTGGTAGTTCGAAGAACTCATGTGCTGGTTTGCACCCGCATACGGAGAAGTCCACGGGGTTGCATACAAGATAAAGTCATCGCCGGCGTACTTCTTGGCATACTTAGCCGCTTGCACTTCTTTATTGAAGTCATTTGAGTTTGCATACACCGGAATACGCAACGTATTCAAGCCAATCGTGCCATCGCCCGTACCAAAGGCAATCTTGGCGTCGGCTTCAGAAAGGCCGCCACCGCCCTGCCACTGGTTATGCACCATACCGCCAAAGCCACGAATGACCTGGTGTTCTTCGGTCACGTCGACATTGACAGTCGAAGCAAAAGCCATGCTCCAAAGTCCTGCCATTCCAAAGGCAAAACCCACACTCTTTGCAATTTTTTTGATTGTCATCTTATACTCCTTTTTAACACACTCCCGATATTAAAATACATTCCTGCAATTCTAAAATCAAGACCTTTTTTCCCAGAGGAAAGGCACCCCCGTTCGGGGGTGTCCTCCTGGTTGGATGTGTTTATGGGAAACTATTTGGTAGTACGCACCTTTGCAATCATGCCGTTTGCGCGATTACGAATCAGGCATATTCCCTGAGCCTTTTCGCTACCCTTAATGGAACCGTTCTGCCACATCTTAGACGCTTCAGTCATGTTGCGGGCCATAAAGCTTGCCACCTTCTTGCCCGTCAAATCGAACACGTCAAAGCTTGCGGTAGAAGCGCTTGCAAGTTTCACGCCCTTGATTGCCGTCATACCTTCGAGCGGGTCGGAATCAGCGGCATCCTTGCCTGCAACAAAGTTGATGTAATCGATATCCATCCAGTCGCCGGTGACGGTAAAGCGGAGGATATGTTCGCCCGCCGGGAGCGTTACGTTCGCCTTGACCTTGTTGTAGTCATCGTAGTTTTCTTCGCCGTCATTCTTAGGCACAGCAATTTCTTCGGTGATGTTCTTGTCATCGATCGAAAGCTGGAATCCGGAGGTCGCATTGGCAGACGCCACGGCGGCATACATGGTGTAATCACCTGCTTCCTTCACGTTCACGGTGTATTCAAGCCATTCGCCGGCCTGGTTGTAGCCCACGACATAGCCAGTCGCCTTCTTGTAGATATCGACACCAGTGCCTTCGCGATAGCTCTTGCCGCCATTGCTTTCGGCGCCGTGGTCGTCGGAATCGCTGTCGCTATAGGAATCGACACCCGCGCCGCGGCCTGTACCCGGTTCGTCAAAGTTTTCCATTTCGATCTTGCCCGGAATTTCCCAAGCCTTGCCGCCAAAGGGTTTCTGCGGTTCCGGCGGTGTCGTGCCGCTGCCTTCGAAGCCCCAAGCCTTCACGTACATGGTCGAATCCTGATTGCCCTTGAACACGAGGAACAGCTGGTTCACAATGCCCTTGAGGCCAGAAACTTCGCACTTGTTTTCGGCGTAAGTGTTCTTGCTGCCGGTATTCTTCAAGGTACAAGTGCCTGCGAGCGTACCCGATGCAGAACCCGTGCGGATTTCAATCTTGTTGCCGTCGGCAGCACTCGAAGCCTCGACCGTAAAGCCCGTTGCCGCAGTACCGAAATCCACGCCAGAAACGCGAATCCAGGATTCCTTGCTCGAAAGCGGAATCAGCACATGTTCAGCCCTCTTGCCCACGACAAAGTTGGAGCGGCTGCGAATGCCCTTCTGCTTGGAGCTCGTGAGAGCCGGATACCAGTCGTACGGATCGAAGTTTTCAATCTGCTTCGGGCCTTCGTCCGTCACCTTCACCGTCTGAATCGTACCATCAGCATTGTAGAACATTTCGTCTACAGAAACGCTGCGGTGGTAACCTTCGTTCGGTTTCGGCTTGCCGTCATCGGCCGGAATAATTTCAAGTCCGTTATGGCCCTTGGCAATACGGCGGTCATGATAGACAACGTAAGAATGGCCCTTGAATTCGGCAATCCCATGGTGGTTGTTGTTGCCGTTAATGCTACGACCATTCATGCTCGGGTCGCCGAGAATCGTGCCCTTCCAGGTGTACGGGCCCATCACATTGTTGGACATGCCGTAGTCAATGGTAGGCGCACCCTGCTGCCAGCCAGTACTGTAAGAGAAGTAGTAAGTACCCTTGTGTTTGTGGATGTAAGACGCTTCGAGCATCTTGCGGGTCGGCAGGTTGTTCACCTTCACGTGGCTGCCGTTACCCACCGGAGCATTCTTCGCGTCGTTCAACTTGACGATATCGAAGTTATCGGTATTCGGGCGGCTGTTGCTTTCGCCACCACCCCACGTCACGTAGGTCGTACCGTCGTCATCGATAAAGATACCCGGGTCAAAGCACCACGAAACGCCATCGCAGCCGATAATGCCGCGGCCACCGACCAGCTTGTCCTTGCCGTTACCCACGGCGTTTGTCCACGGGCCGTCGATTGCAGGCGCCTTGATGTAGCCAATGCCGCCGCCACCGCCATCAGGGAACACGATGTAGAACGTGCCGTTATGCACCGCAATACCGGATGCCCAAATGTCGTTAATGCCGTTCACCTTACGGGCATCGTAAATAATGCCGTAGTCAGTCCAGTTCTGCATATCCTTGCTGCGGAATGCATAGAGGGCGTAAATCTTGTAACCGTTAGAATTGTACGGAGCCGGGTCATCGGAGTCCGTGATGATATAGAAGTACTCATCGTCAGCGGCAGCACCCGGGTCTGCCAGGTAATGGTAAGTAGAAATCGGGTTGTCGGCAAGGCCGAAAGCCGCCAAGCCCATGACCAAACACGCGGCCTTCTTCAGGCCTTTCACATTCCAAACATCCATAAAGGACTCCTCTGAAGGTAAAACACCACACCTTCCATCTTTAAAATTATCTTCATAAGCACAAAAAAAAGTGCCCCGGAGGACACTTTTCTTTGACTTTTTGTCAATGGTTTGTTTACAAATCTTTACTTCGCGGCGCGAATTTTGGTCACCATGCCGCTGGTACGGTTGCGAATCAGGCTTACGCCGCGGGCCTTTTCAGAACCCTTCACGGAACCGTCGCGCCACATCTGGGAAGCTTCGATCATGTTGCGGGCCTTAAAGCTTGCAATCTTCTTGCCGCTCAGGTCAAACACGTCGTAAGTCGAGACAGAGGACACATTCAGCTTGGCATCCTGATGGATACCCGTGGTCACATCACCAATCGAGAACCAGTCCACATTCACGTTGTCGCTGAGAATTTCCAAGCGGACAATGTGTTCACCCTTGGTCAGGGTTGCCGTGCCAGCATCGAATTCTTCGTAAACGCTCCAGTCTTCGCCAGTCTGCGGAACCTTCACGGTATCGCCCACAGCCTTGCCATCGACGAGCAGGCAGAAGCTTGCGCCGTTTTCCATACCGGTAGAAGCAGAAGCCTTAAGAACATAGTCGCCGTCTGCAGGAACCACGATCGAGTATTCCAGCCATTCGCCAGAAGCGGTGTAACCGATAGCCTTGCCGGTACCGCCAGCCACAATGTCAACGCCCAAGTCGGTACGGAATTCGGCATCGCCCTGGTTTTCGGACTCGTTGTCGCTATAGGATTGCGCTTCTTCACCGCGGCCCGTGCCCGGAACGTCATAGTTTTCGGCTTCGATCTTGGCCGGAATCGTCACAGCCTTGTCGCCATAAGGAGTCTGAGGAGTCGGCGGAGTAGAGCCGCTTCCTTCGAAGCCCCAAGCCTTGATTGCCATGGTCGAATCCTGCGAGCCCTTGAACACGAGGAACAAGGATTCCACGACACCCTTCAGGCCTTCTACTTCGCACTTGGTTTCAGCAAAGGTAGACTTGTTGCCGGTATTCTTGAGCGTACATGTGCCCGCCAAGGTACCGCTTGCAGAACCGGTATGGATTTCAATCTTGTTGCCGTCGGCAGTACTTGCTGCCTGCACGGTAAAGCCAGTGGCTGCCGTACCGAAGTCAACGCCACTCACGCGGATCCAGGATTCCTTCGTAGAAAGCGGGAGGAGGAGATGTTCAGCCACCTTGCCCAAGCTCCAGTTGGAACGGCTACGGATGCCCTTCTGCTTGGAGCTCGTGAGTGCCGGATACCAGTCGTACGGATCAAAGTTTTCAATCTGCTTCGGACCTTCCTTCGTGAAGGTCAGTTCCTTCATGGTGCCATCGCCATTGTAATAGAATTCATCGACGCTTACGCTGCGGTGGTATGCGGGCGCCGGATTCGCCTTGCCGTCGTCGGCAGGAATCTTTTCCAGGCCATCGTAACCGTTCGCGATACGGCGGTCATGGTAGGCAACGTACCAGTGGCCCTTGAATTCGGCAATGCCATGATGGTTGTTGTTATTCGCGTTAATGTTCTGGCCACCAATGTTCGGGTTCCCCATGAAGATTCCCTTGTATTCGTAGGGGCCCATCGGGTTCTTGGACATGCCGTAGGCAATACGCAAGTCAGCCGTACTGTAAGACAGGTAATAGTTGCCCTTGTACTTATGGATGTAAGAAGCTTCCATCGCCTTCGGGCCGCCAATCTTCAGGTGAGTCTTGGTACTCACGTCAAAGCCCTTCATGTCCTTGTTGAGCTTGTAGATGTTAAAAATGTCGTTATTGTTGTTGTTCGCCGGGCGGCTATCGCTGCTACCGCCACCGAACGTGAAGTAGCCCGTACCGTCGTCATCAAAGAAGATTGCCGGGTCAAAGCACCAGCCGATGCCGTCGCAGTCCGAAATACCGCCACCCCAGTTGTTGATGAGCTTCTTGTTGCCCGAAACGGGGTTCGTCCAGGGGCCGGCAATGCTGTCGGCGCCGATGAGGCCAATGCCGCCACCACCGCCATCGGGGAACACGATGTAAAGCCTGTGATCGTTGGGGTTCACCGCAATGCCGGATGCCCAGATATCGCCGATACCGTCAACCTTGCGGGCATCGTAAATGATACCGAAGTCGGTCCAGTTTTTCATGTCCTTGGTGCGGAAACCGTAGAGGGCTTTGATGTTGTAGCCGTTGGCATTGTACGCAGCCGGGTCGTCGGAGTCGGTGATGACGTAGAAATAGGTGTCATCGGCGGCAGCGCCCGGGTCGGCGAGGTAGTGATAACTTGAAATCGGGTTGTCGGCCAAGCCAAACGCGGCAAGTCCGGCAACTAAGCACGCAGCCTTTTTCAGGCTTTTCAATTCCCATACATTTCTGTAATCCATGAGGACTCCTTCGAAGGCAAAAAACACAACCAAACCTTCTTAATCCAAAAATTACCCTAAAAAAGCACAAAAAAACCGCCCCGAAAGCCTATTTCCATTGACACATTGTCCATAAGCATAAAGCAGAAATGGCGGGCTGAAGCCCGCCATAATGCTCGTCATTGCACCAAGTGCAACATTTTTAGATGAAAACTATTCCAGCAGTTCCTTGACGCCATAGATCGTCACGTCGTCGATCCACATCTCATAGGGGGTGCCTTCGGTCACGCCACCGCCGAAGAAGTTCAGGTTCGTCACATGTTTCTTGACTTCGTCCCAACCGATGTTGCCTCCGATATGGTGTTCGTCGGGTTCAATCAAGTCCTTCGGAGTCACCACGAAACGCTGCCAGGCCGTATCAAGTTCCAAGTGCACCCAAGCCTTACCGTTTTCGTAGCCGGTACTATCGAGAGCGATAGAATCGAGAAGCACATCGAACGAGACGCTGATCCACTGGGAAGAATCACTGAGGCCTGCACGAGCCCAGAATACCACGGAGTCGAGCTCGCTCATATCCGTCATTTCGTTCAAGGCACGTCCCATCAAGGCCCAGTTGGCATTAGAATCGTTGGTGTACACGAAGTGTGCAGACAATCCCTCGCGACCATCGACATCCTTTTCTGCATTCAGCTCTGCCGTTGCATACTTCGATACCGATGTATACCAGCCATAGGTGCTGTCTTCGAAATCAGCAAATTCAAATACCGGATAAACATCTTCCTTAACAGTCGTATCTGGAGCAGGCACAACCTTCTGGCCAATCTTCACGTTTTCCGACGTCTTTCCAGCTTCCACCTTCGTGTTGCTGGAACCGACAGTCATCAAGTTGCTGATTGCCGACGGCTTGCCGTCCATGTCAAGCGTCTTGTAGGTGCGGAACACAAAGCCCACCACATTGAGCAAGCCTTCCGGAACGTTCTTGAACTTGAAGTTACCGGCAGTGTCAGTCTCAACAAAGTAATCAAGACCCTTGATACCCACCGTCACAGTAGACATGTTCTCGGGCAGGTACACCTGGCCAGAAATTGCACCAGTACCTTTAACCTTGATCGAAACAGAATCGCGAGAGCTGTCAGTCACCACGACGCGTACAAGCGCCTTGGATTCTTCCTGACGAGCTTCAATAGTATAAGAACCGGCCTTAAGTCTCGGGAGGTTCAACCGGCCCTGGTCGTCGGTTTCCATATTCAGGACACCGACAGAGGAATCGGATTCCACCACCGGCGATTCCAGTCCGGCAGAATCCTTGCTTAATGCCATATTGTTTGCACCAGCCAAGAAATCAGCCGGACGCACAAAAACCTTGGTACGAGCCGCAGGCGAACCATCGTCTTTCTGCACTTTGAGCACGACAGCGACAGAGTTCTCCGTTTCAAGCGAAGATCCCGCCGTTTCCGTACCGGCAGAGCACGCCGCAATGAGTGCCCCCATCGCAGCCGTCAAACCTATATGCCACACCCAGTTCTTCATTTGGACTCCCTTTTGTCGCCCTCCACAGAATCTACGGTACGGACACCGCCCTTGCGTGCGATCGGATAAAAAGCCATCGAAAGCTGCATCACCCGGTCAGAATTTTTGGCACTGTCCACCCTCTTCTGGACCAGGCGCCTAAATTCTCTAAGCATATCACCTAAATCATCGAAGCATGACTGGTCAACAGACAATGTAAGAGTAGAAATATTTCTTTCATCAACGGGAATATTGTCAAGCGCATTGCTGGCTAAAGAAAGCACTTCTTTCTGGAAATGGCGGACAGCCTGCTTCTTTTCGGGGCCACCTACAGTCAGGTGGGCGTCTGTCAGAGCCAATTTACCAGAAGCCATCTTCTTGACCAAGCCCACTTCGAGCAATGTATCAATAGCTTCTTGTGCTTGTGCCTCGGTAATCGGGGGGCAAATGTCGCGGGAAATCTGCTTAACATTTACAATACCACCATTCAGTTCTAAATAGGCACGCACGGCAGGAATCCACCAGTTCTCAAGCAGCTTGAGTTCAGCTGCCTGCAGGCAGTGGCGGTCCACATCACGAAGATCGAGCGCTTTCGCCATGAGTTCTTCGCGCTTGGACTTGTCCTTGGTTACTGCTGCGGAGAACAGCAAGTCAAAGTATTCGGCCTCACGACCGGACAGATCCAGGATTTCTTTCGCGGCAGGGAGTGCATGAGCCGGAAGGTGCTGCTTTTTCTGCAACACGCGGTAAAGGTAGCTGGAATCCAAACCCAGCTTATCCCCCATCATACGGTACGAGTAGAAAGGCATTTCAGCCTTCCTGCGATCGTAGTACTCCTTCAAGAAGTCGCGGTAATCCGATATGTCAGAAAACGTAACCATAATTTTTTACCCGTATATTTACAATAATAAAATAGACTTTGCAGGTAAAAAAACATATACTCGTACTAAAATTGCCGTGGACGTTTTGTCCAAAAGTCTTATGACAGCTATCACAAATCAAGTAAAATCCTCGAAAACAGTCAAAAAAAGGCAATCTATCCAAAACCGGGCCACAAAATTGCAAATCATTCTCAATTTTACTATATTTGCGAATCGTTCGCAAATTCGATTTTTTAAAGAAAATGGAATATAAAACTCAAACTCGTCAGATGATCATGGACTACATGGCTGAAAACCCCGACCGGATTTTCAAGGCCTCTGAATTAGCCCAAAACCTGTCTGAAGTTTCACTGAGTACCATTTACAGGAACCTTTCCAGGCTCGAAAAAGCAGGAATGATCCAGATTGTCGGTGCCGCCGAGAATAATGAATTACAGTACCGCTATACAGGTCCCGGTCGTTGCGAAGAAAAGATGCACCTCGTGTGCAAGGAATGCGGCAAGTTCTTCCATTTAGAAGGGCCCGCCCTCAAGGTGTTGCAGCTTTCGGTACAGCGCAGCGGTTTTGAACTGGACCAGCAGCAGTCGGTATTGCTCGGCCGTTGTTCCGGCTGTTCACGGAGGCGTCATGGTTAACGCCTTATTCAACAAGTTGCTTGTGACGTTAGCTTCGCTCTATGTCGCGAAGCACCTGAAGCACCACTGCCATGGCGAACACTGTCACGTTTGCCATCACATTCACCGTTGCCTGGAACTGATTTCGGTCTGCATGGAACTGGTGGTAGCCCCATTTGAACTTGCACTCCGATTTTTCTATTTCAAATTAGTTTGCTTTAGGGCCGCAGTTTCGCGACCAGTAACACTTGTATCGCAAAAAGTCCTTTTACTGAATTGATGTTTGCCGCTTTCCGGTTTTAATCATCAATTCAATTTACAGCCCGAAAGGGTAAAGGACTTATAATGAAGAAAATTGCAGCATTTGCAATGTTTATTTTGGCAGCAGCATTGACGCTTGTCGCCTGCAGTGCAGAATCAAACGAGAAAGCACCTGCACAAAAGAAAGTTTCCATTGTCGCAACGATTTATCCGCAGTATGACTGGTTGAAGAACATTCTCGGAGACCGCCAGGATGCGGTGGACCTGAAGTTGCTCATCAAGAACGGGACGGATTTGCACAGCTACAAATCCTCGGCGCAAGATATCGCAGCCATTGCAAGCGCCGACATGGTCGTGTATGTTGGCGGCGAATCGGACGAATGGATTGAGAAGGCCTTGAGCGCCACGCCGAAAGCAGGCCGCGTACAGGTGAACCTGATGCAGGCGCTGGGTGACCGTGTCAAGGAAGAAGAAATCGTCGAAGGCATGCAAGCCGAAGAGGAACAAGAACACCACCACGAACACGGCGAAGAAGCGGAAGAACATGAGCATCACGAGCATGCTGAAAAGCATGAGCACGAACATCATGAACATGCAGAAGAAGCAGAAAATGATGAGCACATCTGGCTCTCGCTGAAAAACGCGGAAATATTGGTAATGAACCTTGCCGACGCCATCTCAAAAGTGGATACGGCTCACGCCACGGAATACCATATGAACGCGGGCCTTTACATTGCAAAAATCAGCGCATTGGACGCCCAGTACCGCACAACAACGGACAGCGCCGCCTTCAAGACAATCCTCTTCGGCGACCGTTTCCCGTTTCGTTATCTGGTGGATGATTACGGTATTAAGTATTTTGCCGCGTTTGTTGGTTGCTCCGCCGAAAGCGAGGCGAGTTTCGAGACGGTAGCCTTCTTGGCAGGCAAAATGGATTCGCTCGCGCTCCCTGCCATATTCACGATCGACGGTAGCAACGGTAAGATCGCCCGCGCGATTCTCGATGCCAGCAAGAAGTCGAATTCAGCGCAAGTCCTTACGCTGAATTCGATGCAGTCGGTGACAGATGCCCAAATGCAAGCCGGTATGGACTACATAAGCATAATGCAGTTGAACCTGGAAGTGCTGAAGAAAGCGATTAAATAGTGCGGAATGCATGACGAGTAGTGAGCGATGAAAATTAAAAATTGAGAATGAATAATGAATAGTGAAGATATACAGAAAAAAAATCTAAGCCAAAATTCTCAAAGGGAGCCGCAGGCGACCGAGCTCACCGCCCATACCTCGTTGCTCAAGTGTCGCCAGCTGACTCTCGGTTACGGGAACAAGGATCTGGTACGCGATTTGGACTACGATGTAAACGCAGGTGACTACCTGTGCATCGTGGGCCGCAACGGTTCCGGAAAGACGACTTTTTTGAGAGGGATCGCGGGTCTACTCAAGCCGAAATCGGGAGTCATTGAACTTTGCGATGGTCTTTCTCGAAACCAGATCGGCTACCTGCCGCAAATGACGGTGGTGCAAAAAGATTTCCCGGCATCAGTCGAAGAAATCGTGCTATCGGCATTCCAAGGAAAGCACCGTTTGTTGCCCTTCTACAGAAAGGCGCACCGGGATCGCGCCATGGAATCCATGGCGCTAACCCGTACCGAAAGCCTCGCGAAATCCTGCTTCCGCGAGCTTTCGGGGGGCCAAAAGCAGCGCGTACTTTTAGCGAGGGCCCTGTGCGCCGCCGAGCGCCTGCTGCTTCTCGACGAACCGGTAACAGGCCTCGACCCGGAATCTACGGAAACGATGTACCGCATTATCGAAAACCTGCATCAGCAGGGAATGACTGTTGTCATGGTGACTCATGATGTGGATACCGCTCTCGACGACGCAACCCGCGTACTGGACTTCAACACCATTTCGGTGAAGGGGAAATAATCATGCCGGAACTTCTTGAAAAACTTTCGTTCTACTTGGATTTCCCTTTCGTGCGCTACGCGATTATCGTTGGTGTACTCGTGTCGCTTTGTTCGTCGCTGTTGGGCGTGACCTTGGTACTCAAGCGTTACTCCTACATCGGCGATGGCCTTTCACATGTAGCCTTCGGTGCGCTCTCCATTGCGGCGGTACTCAAGATTACGAACAATATGTTGCTCATCTTGCCGGTAACGGTCGCAGTAGCCGTACTCTTGCTATGCACGGGAAAGAACGCCCGCATCAAAGGCGATGCCGCCATCGCGATGGTTTCGGTCGGCGCGCTTGCCATCGGTTACTTGCTGATGAACGTATTCTCGACTTCGGCGAATATCTCGGGCGACGTGTGCACAACGCTTTTCGGCTCCACCTCGATTTTGACACTCCGTGTAGAAGAAGTCTACTTGTGCGTTGCGCTTTCAATCGCCGTCCTCGCCGTTTTCATTCTTTTCTACCACAAAATTTTTGCCATCACCTTCGACGAGAATTTCGCACAAGCGACTGGTGTCAACACGACCCTGTTCAACCTGTTGATTGCAGTCATCGTGGCCGTCATCATTGTGCTTGCCATGAACCTGGTGGGAGCCCTCCTGGTGTCAGCCTTGGTGGTATTCCCGTCGCTTTCAGCCATGCGCGTATTCAAGAGTTTCTTTGCAGTGACAGTAGCTTCGGCCATCATCTCGGTCGTATGCTCGCTCATCGGAATCATCGTCGCCATTCTCGCGGGCACTCCCGTGGGATCGACCATCGTGGCAGCAGATATTGTGGCTTTCGGTCTCTTCTATTCGATTAGCCTGATTCAAGGCAGAGGAGTATAAGTTGCCTAAAGTAGTTCTTGCCGTTTTGCTTGCCTTTGCAGCCTTGTTTGCAGAGGAGTCTAACGGTAAAAAGAAATACGACATCGACATTTCTCGCATGAGCGGGACTATGGTTTACGGGCAAGTTTACCAAATGGTCATGTACCCGAGTAAGTACCTCGGAAAACACATCAAGATGAAGGGTATCTTTTCGAGCTATTACGACGAAGAACTAGAACGACGCTTTTACGGTTGCGTGATTCAAGACGCCCTCGCCTGTTGTTCGCAAGGACTCGCTTTTGAACTTGCAAAGCCGCGCGAGTTTCCGAAGGAATACCCTGCCGAAGGTGCCGTAATCACGATTACGGGTGACTTTGATTTTGAAAGCGACGAAGGGGGCGGCGGATTCCCCATCATTCGCAATGCGGAAATGCAGACCGAAAAATAAATTCGTTATTTTAATTATTGGATTTTTTAGTGAAGTTCTTGAAGACCATAATCGTCGCTTTCGTGGTAGCGGGCCTACTCTCTATTGCCCAACACCATCACGAGGACTTTGACGATCATAGCGACTGCCCAGTCTGTGCGCTAGTACAAAACGGTCTCGATTTTAATGGCGACATCCCCGATGTTGCCGTATTTTTGGTGGTTATCTGTGAACTGATAAGCGAAATTCGCGTTTTCAAGACAAATCCGCGGTTTCATTTTTCGAGGCCTCGCGCCCCACCTATTCTCTCGATATAATCCTCTAAAACTTCAATCGCAACATCCTGCTTTTTGCCTCGCGAAAAATCGCTAGGTGTTTTTGGCCTTGTTGTCCGCAAATCTTTTCGCGGATAGGATCGTTGTATTCAAACGAGAGAAAAATGAAATCTATTAAGACCCTTTCCTTCGCCTTTTTGGGCATTATCCTTAGCCTATTCTTTGCCGCCTGCGGCGACAGCAACAGCACCTCTACTGACCAGCACGAACATTTTGAAGCCGAAGGCTGGAACCTTTACTGGGGTGACTGGCAGCTCGCCTACAGCGTTTACCGCGGCAAGGCCGATTCCTCTATCGAAGTGATGCACGTGAATGCAAACTGCATGAGTGAGCATATCTCTGTCAAATTTCTTGACGACAACAAGAAAGAAGTGGAGCCCCCGACGGACGACGAACATTCCCTCGCCTGGGAAATTGAAGACGAAAAAATTCTGGATGTACATTCCTGCGGCAGCTGGGGTTTCCACCTGAAGGGCGTCAAAGAAGGCGAAACGACTTTGATTCTCAAGGTAAATCACCACGACCATGCTGACGCCCGCACGCCGGCAATCCGCGTTGTCGTAGACAAGGCTTTGGACGCAGATGAATGCCCGTTCCATGAACATCACCATGATAATGACGACGACGATGATGACCATGATCATGACCACCACGATCACGAGCACGAACATGAAGATTAGCCTATTTAGGGCTGCCATGGGGAGCCTCCTTTTAGGAGGCTTCCTTCACTTCTCTTTTGCCCAGGAATTTGTACAGGATTTAGGGAGTTCAGTCGTACAGGCAGAAAAGCCCTCGCAGGCAATTTTAGAAGGACTCCGTGAAGATGACGATTTAAAAGACAAAAAGCTGCATCGCGCCATTTCTACAACCATTGCCGAAACCATCAAAAACGAACCCGACGTAGCCATCCGTTCGATGGGTCCTACCGCCGCGCGCCCCGTTATCAAGGGACTTTCAGGGAGTCATGTCGAATTGACCGAAGACGGTGCATTTTGCGGAGACATGAGCGCCACCTCGCCCGATCACGCTGTCGCATCCGAAGTTTTAACAGCACACCGACTTCGCGTTTTGCGAGGCCCCCACATTTTATTGCACAGTTTTTCAGCCGCAGGCGGAGTGGTTCAAGTGGAACGCAACGACATTCCCTTTGGCGATTCTCTTTTTCACGGTTATATCACGGACTATATTGAAAGTGCGCAGCCGGGTTACGCAACAGCCGTAGGGGCAAATACTTCGGTAATGGGATTATCGCTCAAGGGAGAACTTTCGGCCCGCCGCATGGGCGATATGAAAACTCCCGACGGCACGCTCAAAAACACGGATATTGAAAACGGAAGCGGCGCCGTTGGCGCATCTTACGCCTTGGGGCGTTTCCGCTTGGGAACCTCTTACCGTTGGTTCAATAGCGACTACGGGATTCCCGGCGGATTCATTGGCGGGCACCCGAATGGCGTAGACATTGAAATGTGGAAACGCGACTTGACGCTACGCGGACTTTATTTGCCCGCATCAGCCTCAAGCGACACCTTAGATATAATGCTGCGTATCAATCAGTATCATCATAAAGAATTCGAAGGCAAAGGAACCGTAGGTGCCGAATTCGCCGTAAATCAAAGAATGCTCCTTATAGAAAAAACAATGGCGAATCTCGGCCCCCTTTTCGGCCTGAAACTAGGAGCGGAACTGGAAACCCGCTGGATTGAAATGGGCGGCTACGTATTCACGCCACCGACTCAGTCTTACGGGGCGGCAACATTTGCTTCTGTAACGACGAGTGGGTGGCGTGGGTTGGAGATTACAGCAGCAGCAAGAATGGGAGGTGCTTTCTTTAGGCCCCATGAAAGCGTCGTCGCCGACAAAGACGCCATCGAAGACCGCAACTTTGCATTATGGGCGTTTGACGCAGAATTCTCGCAGCGCGTCGGT
The DNA here is from genome assembly GCA_902799745.1 of Fibrobacter succinogenes. Taxonomy (GTDB): domain Bacteria; phylum Fibrobacterota; class Fibrobacteria; order Fibrobacterales; family Fibrobacteraceae; genus Fibrobacter; species Fibrobacter succinogenes_Q. Next base: position 24,000 of record CADCBQ010000037.1, read on the forward strand.
GTGGGCAAATTCTTGACGCTGGATTTATTCAGGACCACACGGGCGCCCACCATCGAAGAATTATACAACCAAGGGCCGCATCTAGCCGCTTACACCTACGAGCGTGGCAACCACAAGCTGGACGCCGAAAGCAGCTACGGCAGCGAACTGGAATACCGCTCTTACGGCGATTTGTTCACCTGGCGCGCGACCGCTCACGCCACCTATTTCTTGAACTACCTCGCGCCCCGCGCCACCGGAGACACCAACTGGTCGCAACTACTCCCCATCTACCAAGTGCAAGGCGACAAGGCCCTGCTCTACGGCGCCAGCACCTCCATCGAAACCGCAGCGGAACAGGGCTTCCGTGCCGCCACCTCTGCAAGCTACGTCCGCGGCGTTTACCACGATTCCCACTGGAGTGACATGCCGCAAATTCCACCGTTCAAGTTTCACGGAGAAGTCGGCTACATCTGGGAACATATACGACCAGCCGTCTACACCGACTTCGCCCTCGCTCAACACAAAGTGGACAAATACGAGGAACGCACCCCTGGTTACATTACCTTCGGTATCATCACAGAAATTCATTGGAATCTTGAGTTCGCCCGTTACACGCTCGTTTTCCGCGCCGACAACATTTTCGACGCTGACGTACGAAATCACCTATCCCGCCTCAAATCTGTGATGCCCGAAAAGGGCCGCAATTTTAGCGCACTTGCCAAAATCGAATGGTAACACCAATCAAACCTCAAAGGAGAACTATGAAAAAGAACAAGAAACCCGTCATCCTCATTACCGGATACCTGGGCTCCGGCAAAACGACACTCTTGAACAATATTCTTAAGCAAGAGAAACGAAAAGTCGCCCTCATCGTCAACGATATGGGCAGCATCAACGTCGATGCCGAAATCCTCAAGAAGAACGGGTCGAACGTAGCCGAATGTCCGATGTTCGAACTGCAAAACGGTTGCATCTGTTGCACCCTCCGCGACGAATTTATTGAACAAGTCGAAAAGATTTCTAAGTTAGATTCTATCGAAGTCGTATTCGTCGAAGCCTCCGGCATCAGCGACCCCGGCGCCGTCAGCGCAAGTTTCTTGGCCTACGAAGAAGACAACCCCGACACAAATGTCTACCTGACCTCCATCGTGACCGTCGTCGATGCCGACCGCATCTACCGCGAATTTCTCAGCGACCTGAAACACAAAAAAGAACAGCGCGACTCTCTCGCCGACCAATACGATCTTTCGCAAGAAGAAATTTCCACCCTGATTGTAGACCAGATTGAATTCTGCAACTTTATCGTTCTGAACAAGTGTGACTTGCTCAGCGAAGCCCAACTCAAAGAAGTTGAATCTATCGTACGCGATTTCCAGCCCCGCGCACCGATTATCCACTCGGTAAACGGCGACATTGACATTGATAAAATCATGACGACCAAGCCCTTTAACTATGGTCAAATCGAATCGTCCTCGGCAATTCAAAAAGCCACCGCAAGCTTGCTGCAATCCAGCCGCCGACGCGACAGCTGCGTAGACGAATACGGAATATCATCCTTCGTGTTCGAAACCAGGCAACCATTCAACAGAACCCGTTTCATGGATTTCGTCAACAACAGCTTCCCCACAGAACTGATTCGTTCCAAAGGTTACATCTGGTTCTCGGACGCGAGCAAAGATGTACAACTGTTCGAACAGGCCGGCAGGAATTCATCGGTCATGCCCGTATCCTATTGGATAGACGCCCTGCGCGAAGACCAAAAGCAAGCGTACCTTGACGAAAATCCCGAAGTCAGAGAAAACTGGGATTCCCGCTATGGAGACCGCGAAAACCAGGTCGTTTTCATAGGCAAGGGTTACAATAAGGAATTCATACGAAAGGAACTCGAAAAATGCCTTGACTAGCCACAGGTTCTTTTTCTATATTTATGCATAAAACTAAATAAATGCATAAAACGTAAAATACGGCGGTTCGTGCCATGGATAAGAAAATGACTCTACGCGAAGCTTTTGAAAGCAAGATGATGCTGCTCGATGGCGGCATGGGTTCTGTCATTCAGACTTACGGCATCAAGGGCGCGAACAACGACATGCTCTCCATCGAAAAGCCGGATATCATTCTTGATATCCAGCGCCGTTACGTGGATGCGGGCGTGGACTGTCTGACGACGAATACGTTCTCGAGCCAACGCGTCAGCCAGCACGAATACCACCAGGAACACCGCATTGCCGAAATGAACCGCGCCGCCGTGAAAATTGCGAAGCAGGCCGCGGCAGAGGCCATGGAAAAGTACGGTCGCCAGGTGAGACGCCTACCTGGAACAGATTCAGGTGCTAATCGAAGAAGACGTCGATGCCATTCTGATTGAAACGATTTTTGATACGCTGAACGCGAAGGCTGCCGCCAGTGCATTCACTAAGGTGATGGAAGCGCGCGCCGCTAAAGCCGGTGACAAGGCTGCCGACCTCAAGCCTGTGGAAGTCATGTTCTCCATGACGGTGAGCGACGCCTCGGGTCGTACGCTTTCGGGCCAGACAGTCGAAGCATTCGCCGTGAGCGTGATGCACATGCACCCGCTTTCCATCGGTTTGAACTGCGGCCTCGGTGCCGACGGCATGGTGCCGTACCTGCGCCGCATGGGCAAGGTCGCGCCCTGCTACATTAGCTGCCACCCGAATGCGGGTCTCCCGAACCAGTTCGGCGGTTACGACGACACGCCCGAAGACATGGTGCGACTCATGGGCGTTTACCTGGACGACAAGCTGGTGAACATGATTGGCGGTTGCTGCGGTACCACACCGGAACACATCGCCGCCATGCGCAAGATGCTCGACGCTCTGCCGGCCGATTACGAACGCCGCAAGCCCGCCCCTAAGTATGCAACGAGCCCGCTGCTTCGCCTCGCCGGTTTGGAACCGCTGTTCAAGGAACAGGTGCGCCCGAGTAACGGTGCTGATAGCTGCAACGCCGAAGATTTTGTGAAGGTGGGCGAACGCTGCAACGTGGCAGGCTCCAAGAAGTTCCTCCGCCTCATCAACGAAAAGAATTACGAAGAAGCGCTCGACATCGCGCGCAAGCAAGTCGAAGACGGCGCCGATGTGATCGACGTGAACATGGACGACGGCCTGTTGGATGCAACCGCCGAAATGCAGACCTTCTTGAACCTGCTCGCATCGGACCCGGCTATCAGCCGCGTGCCCATCATGGTGGACTCTTCCCGTTTCGAAGTGATTGAAGCGGGCCTCAAGTGCGCCCAGGGCAAGTGCATTGTGAACTCCATCTCCTTGAAGATGGGCGAAAAAGCATTTATCGAACATGCGCTAACTATCAAGCGCCTCGGTGGCGCCGTCATCGTGATGCTCTTCGACGAAGAAGGTCAAGCTACCAACTACGAGCGCCGCGTACAGCTTGCCGCCCGCGCTTACGACATCATGGTCAAAAAGCTCGGCTTCGACCCCTCCGACATCATTTACGATCCGAACGTTTTGACAGTCGCTACGGGCATGGCAGAACACAATGCCTACGCCATTGACTTTATCCGCGCGGTCCGCTGGATTATGGACAACCTGCCCGGCGTGCGCATTTCAGGCGGTCTTTCGAACCTTTCTTTCGCTTTCCGTGGCAATAACTACCTGCGCGAAGCGATGCACACCACGTTCCTGCATTACGCGATTCCGAACGGCATGGGCATGGCCATCATGAACCCGAGCGCAATTATCGAATACAAGACGATTCCGCTGGAACTCCGCATGGCGATTACCGAAGTCATCTACAACACGGAACCGGACGCCAGCGAAGCGCTCATCGAAATTGCAAGCCGCATGACTGCGGCCGCCGCTGCCGCAAAAGAAGCAGGCACCAAGTACGACCCGAAGGCGATTTTTGCCATGAGCACGGGCGCAAGCAGCTCTTCTGACGACAGCGCCAACGCCGCCGCTGACGCCAAGCCCACCACACCCGAAGAACGTTTGCAAGAAGCGCTCCTCAAAGGAACTTCCACATCACTTCAGCCCGACCTGATGGAACTCATCAACCGTGGCGATAGCCCCGTGGGAATTATTTCTGGTCCGCTCATGGACGGCATGAACGAAGTCGGCCGCCGTTTTGGCGAAGGCAAGATGTTCTTGCCGCAGGTGGTAAAAACCGCTCGCACCATGAAGAAGGCCGTGGAAATTTTGCAGCCCTACATCGAGGCGGGCAAAGACGCGAACGCTTCGAGCCGCGGCAAAATCGTGATCGCCACCGTCAAAGGCGACGTGCACGATATCGGCAAGAACATCGTCTCCGTGATTATGGCCTGTAACGGCTACGAGATGGTGGACCTCGGCGTGATGGTTCCCGAAGATGTCATCGTGAAGGCCGTCATCGAAAACAAGGCCGACATCTTGAGCCTCTCCGGACTGATTACGCCGTCGCTCGAAGAAATGTGCACTGTGGCAAAGGCCATGCAGGATGCAGGACAGCGCATTCCGATTATCGTCGGCGGCGCAACAACCTCGCCCACGCATACAGCCGTAAAGATTGCCCCGTGCTACGACGGCCCCGTATTCCACGTGCGCGACGCCGCGAGCAACCCGGGCCTCGCCCAGAAACTTTTGGATCCGGCAACTAGCGAGACTACGATTCGCGAAAACCGTGAAGAACAGCAGCGCATCCGCGACAAGCAAAACGGCATCCAGACCGAAGCCGCAAGCGCCATGGCCGCAGCCGAAAAGACTCCCGAAGAACGCCGCTATCAATGCGACTGGAGCAAGTACCAGCCTGTGGAACCGCCGTTCATGGGCGAAAGCAAGCTCCCGCCGATTCCGCTCGAAAAAGTCATCCCGCTTATCAGCTGGGAATACTTCTTCTTCACTTGGAAAATCAAGCCCGAAGAGGAAGAAGCCAAGAAGCTCAAGGCCGATGCCGAAGCACTCATCAAGTCGCTCACAAAGCCCGAGTATGCACTGCGTGCCGTGCAGGCGTTCTACCCTGCAGCCGGTACGGAAAAGTCGGTTATCTTTAACACGGGCCGTACCGGCACCGACTCCGACCTTGTCGAAGTCGCCACGGCACGCCAGCAGAACCCGGAAGGCACTTGCCTCGCCCTCTGCGACTACGTTGCCCCCGCTAATGCGAACACCGCAAGCGTCTTCGCCGCTCCCGCCGGTAAAGATGTATTCCGCGACATCGTGGGCGCCTTCGCCGTCACCGTAAGCGACGCCTTCGTCAAGCGCCTCGAAAAGCTGAAAGCCGAACAGGGCGGCAGCGACTACGACGTTCTCTTGATGCAGACTGTCGCCGACCGCCTGGCCGAAGCAAGGAAATTTTCAACGTCGCGAAACTCATCGACTTCAGCAGCGTAGGCATCAGCCTCACCGAAAACGGCGCCATGTACCCGCAGGCCTCCGTAAGCGGCCTCTACATCAGCCACCCCGAAATCGACTACTTCCACGTGAAGGTGTAAGAAAAATACGCATTTTACCTTATCCAATCCGCACTCGGTTGCGGATTTCTCAACATAAATGAGCTCAAACACCCCCGGCGACACAGCCGCTTTTTCAAAAAAGAGATTATTTTAAAGGCAGGTTGTTTAAAAAGGGTTGTTTTATGAAAAAACTTTTAGCCGCAATTACCGTCACGGGTTTCGCGACCGTATCTACCGCCGCCATAGACATCACCGTCGACACGCAAAAAGGTATCAAGAAAATTTCACAGTACCTGTACGGGCGCAACATTGATAAAATCAGCGATGGCGACCCCGAAGTGAATGAAGAAGAAACCGCTTTCATCAACCAGATGCTCGAAGCGGGCGTGCATATGCTGCGTGCAAACAACGGCAACAACGCCACGCGCTACAACTGGCGTCACAAAATGACCGTTCACCCCGACTGGTACAACAACGTTTACTCTCACGACTGGGCGATTACCGCACAAAAAGTCCTTGACAAAATGCCGGGTATCGACGCCATGTACGCCTTCCAGCTCACCGGTTTCGCCGCAAGCTCCACCGACTACAACTTTGGCGACTGGAACTGGAAACAAGAGCACGGATTCTACGCGACCTCGACACTCGACCTTGCAGGTGGCGGCGAAGTAGATGAAGACGGCAAGACACTCGTAAAGGCTGGCGACTACAAACTCTACAATATGGAATGGCCCGCCGACTCCACCGTCGCCATCATCCCGTACTGGCGTGACGAACTCAAGTTCGACATGAGCCGCTTTAAATACTGGAGCATGGACAACGAAATGGAAATCTGGCGCGGGATCTACCTGTCACCGGAGATTTTCTTGTAGAACACTATATCGATGTCGCCAAGAAAGCTCGCACGCAATGGAAAGATATCAAGCTCACCGGCCCCGTTGCCGCAAACGAATGGCAATGGTGTTCCGTCGCCTCGTATAACGAACAGGACCGCCCCAAAGGCCCCGATCGCAATTACTGCTGGCTCGAATACTTTATCATGAAGGTCGCCGAAGAGCAAAAGAAATCGAGCGTGCGTCTGCTCGATGTTCTAGATATTCACTGGTACCCGAGCGAAAAGGATTACGAATCGCGCATGAACTGGCACCGCGTACTGTTCGACACCACCTACAACTACTCCGGCGCAAACGGAATCAAGATGGTAAACGGCGGCTGGGACAACAACAACCAAAAGGAATACATCTTCAAGCGTATTAACGACTGGCTCGACAAATACTTCGGCAAGGATCACGGCATCACGCTCGGCATTACCGAAACAAGCCTCATCGACGAAGACGACCCCATGGTCACAGCCCTCACCTACGCCTCGTTCATCGGCACCATGCAAGACAACGGCGTCGAAATATTCACCCCGTGGACATGGGGCGACGGCATGTACGAAACGGTGCACCTATTCAGCCGCTACGGCCATCCGAACCGCGTGCAGTCCACCTCCAGCAATGACTCGCTGATGTCCGCATACAGCTCCATCAGCAACAAGGGCGATTCTCTCACGATCATCTTCGTGAACCGCGCCGAAAAGGACGCCCAAGACGTGGACCTCGATCTTGCGAACTTCGCCTCCGACGGGACAGTCAAAACACTCACCTTGCAAAATCTCCAGGGCGAAACATTCATTTCACACACAAGCAACGCGTTGAAAGAAAACGTGGTAGATGCAAATCCGCAGGGCGGAACCACCTCTGCGGCTGGCTACAGCATTAACAGTTTCAAGATGACGCTACCTGCCAAATCCATCACCGCAATCTTGCTCACCACCGACATCCCGAAAGTCGTTGACGCCATCAAGCCCAAGACCACGATCCGAACCGCACCAAAATACGGGGCAACAAGCCGCTTCGATACAAAAGGACGTAACGTAACCCACACCCGCACAAGCCCCGGCTACTACATTCTGCGATAATTTTTATATATTCCCTTTAAGTGCATACAACTTAAAGGGTTTTATATGGAAAACAAAGAAGAGATTCAGGTCGAAGAAAACCAAGCAGAAGTTTTCGAAGGCCGCGAAGAAGCAATGGCCGCATCCGCTGCAGAAATCAGAGCCTACGCCCGCGAGGCCTTGAACGGCAAGTGGGGTTATGGTATCATCGTCTGGCTCTTGGCGATGCTAATCAACACCCTCGTTTCCCTGCCAGAATATCTCGTAGACGACGGAAATACTTTCGGCGACATTTGGAGCTTTATTTCATCAGCCGTTAGTTGGTGCATGTGGTTTGGCGTCATGGCATGTTTCCTCGACATCGCTCGAAAAGCACACCTATCCTATAAACGACTTTTCACAGGTTTTCGCAGTCTCAAATTCTTTTTCAAGTTTGTCATTACAGAGGTATTACAGTTTATATTCCTTATCTGCTGGTACCTTCTCCTTATTGTTCCCGGCATCATCAAGTATTATTCTTACGCCATGACCGAATTCATCCTCCTGGACCATCCGGAATACGGCCCCCTGCAGGCAATCACTGAAAGTAAAAAGATGATGTACGGTCATCGCATGCGCCTATTCATTCTCGGTCTTTCGTTTATCGGCTGGTTTTTCCTCTGCATCATCACACTCGGCATCGCCTCTTTATGGGTTGTCCCCTACTATGGCACGGCTAGAGCCAAGTTCTACATAGATCTCAAGGCAGAATACGAAAAGAAGCTCGCCGCCACGCCCATTCAAGAAACAGTTCCCGCTGAACCCGTTGAAGAAGAAAAAGGATTCGAAGTCGAGGAATAAGCCACGGCCCGTTCTCGTAAACATCGCGCTCCTATGAACCGCTCGCAAATGATGCAGGCGGTCCATTCCGAGAACACAAAGCCAGAAGTTCTCGTGAGGCGCGCCCTGTTCAAGGCGGGATTTCGCTACAGGTTACACCGGCGCGATTTGCCGGGATCGCCTGACATGTTCATTCTCAAGTACAACGCGGTCGTATTCATTAACGGCTGTTTTTGGCACCAACATGGCTGCAAATTCACAAGCCGCCCAAAAAGCAACCCTGAATTCTGGAACGAAAAATTCGCGAACAACATCGTGCGCGACATCAAGACAAATTGGAATCTTTCGCTCCTGGGTTATCGCGTCGCCACCGTGTGGGAATGTTCCATCAAGAGCGACTTTGACCGCACCATAGAAAGACTCGCCGCCTTTATTCAAAGCGACGAGGAATCTATAGAAATCTAAAGAGAGAATTACTTTTCAACCACAATCAATTCAGGCTCGCCACGATCCGGAAGCGGCTTGAATATTTTCACGTTCGTCTGAACCGCGGGACCGCCAAAGGCCTTCATTTCGCAAACGAAAAGGTAATTCATGCCGGCCACCACCTGCGTCGATACGCTGAGCGGCTTGAGTCCGAGGTAAGCATAATCCTTGGTCGCTGCGGTAAACACAGCAGAATCTTCGGCATTGAGCGGGCGCTGTTCCGAGAAACCTCCCATCAGCATTTCTTCGGTCTTGCCGGTTTCCAGATTGCCAAAGAAAGCTTCGACTTCGCTAGCGGCAACTTCAGCGCCATTTTCAGCAGTAATACGCTTATTTGAAATTCCATAGGCAAGTGTCACATTGGCATTCGGTTCGAGCGTCTTGAGTTCTTCGGCAGAAGCCTTACGGCCACCGCTACCATATGTACAGAACGGAACCACCACCTTGCCGCTCAAATCGTTCGAATCAAGGAAGGTGTAAATGGGCGGAGTAAAAGTTCCAAACATAATCGGGTAGCCCAGGTAAACCGTGTCGTACTTGTCCAATTCAACCTTCGCATTTTCAAGGGCGGGCCACTGTTTGCTATCACGCTGCGCCTTCACCACGGCAATGGTGCTGTCGTAAGTCGAAGGATAAGCAGTCACCAGCTTTAATTCCACGGCATCGGCGTTCTTTGCTTTCTGGAAAATTTCAGCGAGTTTCTTGGTTGCCCCGTTCTGCGAAAAGTACACCACCACCGACTTGGTAGCGGGCGCCACCACTTCGGCAGGTTCCGCTTTGGGCTCCGGTTTGGATTCCTTCTCGTTGCAGGCGGTAAACACCATCGAGGCCGCCAATACAGACATGGCAGCAACAGTCAATCTGAAATTATGGAACATTGTGTTCTCCTATTTAGCTTTTAGCCTGTTCCGGCGCAGCGCCGCTTGTGCCACTTGTAGCAGCATTCGTTGCAGCGGCATCCGCATTAGAGCCTTCTTCCGGCTGCGGCGGCAGTTTAGTTCTTGCGCCGTAAAGTCTTTCCGAAATATGCGTAAAGGCTTCCACGATATCTGGGTCAAAATGCTTGCCCGCACCTTCGGTAATAATCTGCATGGCCTTTTCATAAGTGAACGGTTTCTTGTACACGCGTTCAGCCACAAGGGCATCGAACACGTCAGCCACGGCCATGATTCTTGCAGACAGCGGAATATCTTCGCCCTTGATACGCGTCGGATAACCCGTACCATCCCACTTTTCGTGGTGGTAATGCGCCATATCGATCGATTCGTTCAAGTAATCCGCATCAATGGTATCGCCAGCATCTTCAACCATCTTCACCAGGATCTTCCAACCTTCGGTGGTATGGCTCTTCATGATGGTGAATTCTTCGTCAGTGAGCTTGCCCGGCTTATTCAGAATCAAGTCAGACACGGCAATCTTACCGATGTCATGCAACGGAGCAGCACGCTTGAGCTTTTCGATGTAGGCATCCGTAAGCACATCGACAAACTTGCCTTCGGCCTTGAGCTGACGGGCAATCGCCTCCACATATTCAGCAGTCTTTTTAATGTGGTTACCCGTGCTCTTGTCGCGCGCTTCAACCACTTCAGCGAATTCCATAATAATGACTTCCTGCATGCGCTGGATTCGTTCATTCTGCGCTTGCACTCGCTGAATAAAGTTGTAGGTATCGCTCGCCATGGTGTACATGGATTCGTACAGGTGCTCAATTTCGTCGTTCGTGCGCACCCCGATTTTTCCGAGGCGTTCCACGCTGTCGCGAATGCTTTCAAGATCCACCTTTTCGGTTTCGAGCATGCTGGCACGCGTCGTATTGGCGGCAATCTTCATGGCAGCCAAGGACATCTGGTTCATGGGAATCACCACGCCGCGCTTCACCAGTTCAAGCACAATACTCATGATGATAATCGAAAGACCAAAGAACAGCGAAAGCATCTTGATAAAGAAGATCGCTTCGTCGCGAATGATATTTTCCATCGAGATATCAGCCGCAATATAGGCAACCGTCTTGTTCGACGAATTGCGGATCGGTCGATATACGGTCAACAACCATCCGTACTTGTCATCCGAGATAATCGGTTCAATCTCGCCGCCGGCCAAAAGAGTCGACAAATACGGTTCAAAACTAGGATCGAATTCCACAACGTCGCCCGGAGAACCTCCCGGTTCACCTTCGGTATCCAAGTCGAATACCACATGGCAACCGTCTTCCCGAATCTGGTACACGTACAGGTACTTGGTCTGGGGGAAGCTTTCTCTAATAGAGTACAGGACCTTCCTCACAAACGCATAGTCATCGACCTCGTAGCCGCGGGCTATATAATCTTCGACCTTTTCAGGATTAATTGCCGTAGACGCCGCCTTGGTCACACCATTTGCAACACCGATAAAGCTATTGACGGAGTTTTCGCGGTACAAGAAAAAGCCAATCGTACAGGCGAGGCCGCCCAAAAGAACTTCAGCCGCAATCACCATGTAAACCACCTTGCGCAGCAAGGAAGTGCGGACCATCTTTTTCATGACATCGTTGCTATTGACACGCAGGACCACCTTGTTCAGATGGTTCTTGATGAAGCGGGGAATAAAGCGGAAAAGGAACACTGCAAAAATAACGACAACGCCCTTGTCAAAGAAGTCGAGGACAATGTCGGCCCAAAGCTGCGAAGTAAATTTGCTCCAGCCAAGGACTTCGTGGAATGCAATCGAGAACGGAGCCGAAAAGCCTTCGCCAAAATTGAATCCGTACAGGAAATAGGTAAATACAGATCCGATTCCGCCGCCAATCAAGGCAAACGAAAGGATCACGACAAACAGGCGCGGAATGTTCTTGAAAAAGCGCTGGTGGTAAAAGAATGTTGCAAGGGCTGCAATAAAAATACTGATCACCCCGTAGAACATGGTCACGGGGTCCGAAATACCGTTAATCGCATTCGAGGTAAAACCGACTATGACTGCCGGAAGGTTTCCGCCGAGCATTGCGGTCAGAATCGTTCCCAAGCAGTCCAAAAAGAGAGGCAAGTGCAACGCAAGCGCAATCTTTGCCGGAATGATATTCAACAGCAGACCTGCGGCAATCAGCAGCAGAACGCTTTTTAAGCTAGACCCGTTTTGAAAATCAAGTAATTTTTTAAGAGCAGCTTTCATTTGCCCAATACATCCTTCTTATACTCTTAAAATAAATAAAAAAAGGACTCTTTAGAGTCCTACTTGATGATTTCCACTATTTTTTTGTTGTTTGTAGCGCCTGAAACAACCGAAACATCTCGTTTGTGCACCCCAAAGTGGTCTGCAAGGAGTTCACAGATGGCTGCATTCGCCGCTCCGTCTACTGGCGGGGCCTTGACCTCTACCTTATAGCTTCCATCCGGGAGTTCCGTCACGCTTTCGCGCTTACTCCGGGCATGCACCTTGATGTTTATTTTCATAAGCAGCTAGGCCAGTACGTTCCCTTGAGCCACCGGACGAGCCCTCAATTCTTCTTGCATGCGCTGGTCGTTTTCCATAGCCGAGAGCAGGTCTTCCTGGCCCTTGATAAGCGCACGGCAGCGAATAAAATAGTTTGTACGCAATTGCTTGAGCTGTTCGATTTCCATACGGAGTTCTTCGGCCTCTTTCTTGGTGGACTCCACCTCGCGGACCGCTCTGGCTTTCGCTTCGGCAACGATGATTTCGGCTTCCTTTTCGGCGGTCGCCTTGACTTCGTCAACAGTCTTCTGCATGGTCACCACGGCGTCCTGGATCGTCTTTTCAATCTGGCGGTAGTAATTGACGCGCTCTTCGGCCACCTTCAGGCGTTCCGTGAGGTCGGTCTTGTCTCTGGACATCTGTTCGAACGCGTTGGCCGCGGTTTCCAAAAATGCCTTGACTTCTTCAGGATCAATTCCATTGAAATTTTTCTTGTGGAAGCTCTGATTTCGGATATCCAGTGGTGTAAGTTCCATACTAAAACCTGCAAAAAAATGGGTATTTGCCGTTTTTGGCGTTGACAGAAATATAATAACTTGCCGCCTGAGGTGCCAAAGACACCAAAAAATAAGATATAAAAAGCCGATTTATGTAACCATATTTTTAAATAATCAAATTATATTTGAGTAAGAGCAGATATGATTAAGTCCTTAAAACACTTCTGGGGGGTGCAGGACACACTGGAACGTAAAATGTTCTGGTCCATTTTGGTGGTCGTCACTGTGGTGGCCACCTGTTCTGCCGTGTTTACCGTTTACGAGGGGATCAACGCTTCAGCCTCGCTCGCAAGTCTCGGTTGCGCGGTCCTTTGTTTCATTGTTGCTTTTGTCGCGGTCAAGACCGAGCTGTACAACCAATGCTACCTGGTCATGTGCTGTGCGCTCAGCTGTTTCTTGATGCCCATGCTGTTCCTGTTCTGTGGCGGCATTACAAGCGGCATGCCTTTATACTGCATCACCTCGCTTTCGTTGATTGCCTTTGCAGTCCGTGGTCGCGCCAAGAATATCGCCTTTATCGTTTCGCTACTAGTTCAAGCGGCAACCATCTACATGTCCTGGAAAAATCCGAACCTGGTCATTGCCACCCTTGACCGCGACGGTTCATTCCTCGACATCCTGGTGACGCACATCCTCACCGGCATCACGCTCTTTGCAGTTGGCTCGTTCTCGCTCATGTCCTATGTGCAGGAACGCGAAAAAAGCGAAAAGCTCGTAGCCCAGCTCGACTATCTGTCTGTCAGGGATTCGCTCACCGGCCTTTACAACCGCAGGTACTTGCTCAAGTTCCTTGACGAAACCGTCTGGAAGCACCGCAACGAATACTTTATCGCCATGTTCGACTTGGATAATTTCAAACAAGTTAACGGCAAGTACGGACACAGCTTCGGCGACGAAGTCATTTGCACCGTAGGAAAGCTTATCCAAAAGAGCGAAGACGAAACGGCAGGCGAAATCGTCACCCGTTTCGGCTGCGAAAAATTCATCTACCTGATCAACGCCGGTTCCGAAGTAGAAGCCTACTCCAAGGTCGAATCCATTCGCAAGGCCGTTCGTCAGGTTCACTTCGAAGATCACCCGGAACTGCAGCTTACGATTAGCGGAGGACTCCTCCCCTGCAACGTGAAGACGATCGTTGACACCAAGCAGTTGCTGTTCCGAGTAGACGAACTCGTGGTTTCTGCTAAAATGCAAGGCAAGAACCAAATTCGCAACATGGTGGAAAACTAGAGTTTTTCTATCTTTACCTCTGAAAAAATTAAAGAGGTCCATTATGACATTTGAAGAAATGTTCGCACTGGCTTGCCAGCGCAAAAAAGAAATGCCCGAAGGCAAAGGTACCACGGAACTGTTCAAGAAGGGTCCGCACGGCATCGGCAAGAAGCTTGTCGAAGAAGCCGCCGAAAGCTGGATGGCCGCCCGCTTCGAAAGCCGCGACGCCCAGTGCCTCGAACTTTCCCAGGTGCTCTACTATGTGGCCGTAATGATGGCCGAAAAAGGTCTCACCCTCGAAGAAGTGTACGCTAAACTATGATTAAGGTAGCTCTCCCGAACAAGGGCATGCTCTTTGAACCCACCCAGGAACTTTTGAAGGCCTGCGGTTACAAGGCATCCAAGCCCTACAAGACTTTGACCCAGCTCGACTCCAAGAACGGAATCGAATTCTTCTTCTTGCGCCCGAGCGACATTCCGATGTACGTGGGCCGCGGCATTATCGATGCCGGCATCACGGGTATCGACTTTAACGCCGAAGCCAAGAGCCCGGCAGTCAAGGTTCTCGACCTGCCCTATGGCGCCTCCAAGATGTGCGCCGCTGTGCCGAACGAAAGCCCGGTGCAGTCCCTTGATGAACTCAAGAACGCAACGATTGCCACCAGCTTCCCGCACATTGTCGAAGGCTACTACAAGAAGGACATGAATTTCGTGGTGCTCGAAGGCGCCGTCGAAATCTCGGTAAGCCTCGGCGTGGCAGATGCCATTGTCGACGTGGTCGAAACCGGCACCACGCTCAAGCAGGCAGGACTGCGTATCGTGGGCGAACCGCTCTTCCGTAGCAATGCCGCCCTCTTCTGCAACCCGCAGAAGACCGAACTCGAAGAAGTCAACACGCTGATCCGCCGCATCCAGGGTAAGCTCGTCGCTCAAACATACATGATGATTGAGTACGACTGCCCGGCTGAAATTCTCCAGAAGGCATGCGAACTCACGCCGGGCCTCGATGCCCCGACGGTGACCAAGCTGCACGGCCGCGAATGGTACGCAGTGAAGGCCATGGTCCCGCAAGAAGAAGCAAACGCCATCATGGACAAGCTTTGGGACGTCGGAGCACGCAGCATTCTCCTGTTCGGTATCAAGAGCGCTCGTATCTAAGACATGCAAACACTTGCTTACTTAGCACGCCAGCCTATCCTCGACCGCGAGGGTAAGATTTACGCGTATGAGCTACTGTTTCGCGATTCGCCCGAAAGCGACATCGCGATCATCGCAAGCGATGTGCTCGCCACGGCGCAAGTGCTCGAAAACGTGCTGAACAACATCGGCATCGAACGCCTGATCGGCAAGAACAAGGCGTTCGTAAACTGCAGCCGCAACATGTTGCTCGATAACCTGTTCGGGCTTTTGAACCCCAAGTACTTCGTACTCGAGGTTCTCGAAGATGTCGAAGTCGACGAGGCAATCGTCAAAGCCGTCCAGCGCTACAGGGCCCTAGGGTTTGAGCTCGCGCTCGACGACTTCATCTTCAACGACGAATTCATCACGCGCTTCAAGCCGTTGTTCCCGTACATAAGCTACGTAAAGATGGACGTGGTCGACAACTCGCAAGAGTCCATGAACGCGGCCGCCATCTTCTTCAAGACCATGGGAATCAAGCTCCTGGCCGAAAAGGTCGAAGATGAATCCACCTTCAAGCGCTGCGAAGAAGCGGGCTACGACTACTTCCAAGGGTTCTTCTTTGCAAAGCCCGAACTGGTGACCGGCCGTAAAATCGACGCGACCTCGGCAACGCTCTTGCAGCTACTGCTCCGCATCAAGTCGAGACCCAGCCTCGAAGACATGGTCGAAAGCATTACCAAGCACGAAGACATCGCACAGAACCTGCTGCGCTTCGTGAACTCCGACTCCGAGACCAAGCACAGCCGCATAGACAATGTCAAGGACGCTATCGTCTGGATCGGCATGCGCCGCATCCAGGAATGGCTCATGCTCATGCTTTACGCTCGCCCGGAACTCGGCATGAGCCCGCAGGCTTCGCCCCTGTTCCAGAACGCAAGCCACCGCGCGAAGTTCATGGAAAGCCTCGCCCGTTGCATCGACGAAAACAACGACGACTTCTGCGCAAAGGCTTTCATGGTGGGCCTCATCAGCCGTATGGACGCTTTGGTACGCGCCCCGCTCGAAACCATCTTGCCGGACGCTCCCACCGACGATGAAATGCAGGACGCCCTCTTGAACCGCAGCGGCCGACTCGGCACGTTGCTCCGCTTGGCCGATGCCGTGGAACTCGACGACCGCGATTCCATCCAGGCATGCCTCAAGGAAGAAGGCATCCACTTTGCCCAACTGAAACTCTGCATCAACGAATCCTACAGTTTTGCCAATGAACATTGAGCCGCAAAGTCTTGAAGCGTTAATCGGGGAATTTTCATCGCTCCCCGGAATCGGGCAGAAGACCGCCCGAAGACTTGCGTATCATATTCTTTCTAAAAACGAAGGTGATGTAGAACGCTTCTCGGCAAACCTTCTGAACGCCAAAAAGAACGTTCACCCCTGCCCGCGCTGCTACGCATTCACCGACGAAGACCTTTGCCCCGTTTGCAAGACAAGGCCCGACTCCAAGTGCATTTGCGTCGTCGAAAAGAGTTCCGACATCGTTCCGTTTGAACGCTCGGGCATTTACAAGGGAACCTACTTTGTACTGGGCGGAGTCATCTCGCCACTCGACGGCATTGGCCCCGAACACCTGCACCTGCCCGAACTGGTGAAGCGCATCAAAGACGAAGGCATCGAAGAACTTATATTTGCATTAGGTTCTAGCCCCGAAGCCGACAGCACGGCACTCATGCTCGATCACATGCTTGCAGGCGTCAATGTCAAGCGCACACGCCTCGCCCGCGGCATCCCGATGGGTTCGGACCTGGAATTTGTCGACGAAGTCACCATGCTCCGCGCTTTCGAAGGGAGAGTCAGTCTATGATGGAAAACAAGCCGAAAGGAATAAAGGCAAACCTTCCGCCTAAAACCACTCATCACGCTCCCGTAACCGTTGGCGACTATAAAATTATTTCCGCCGAATTTGTCAAAGGTGCCACCAGCATCAAGCACCTTCCCGAAGAACGCTTACCGCAAATAGCCTTCCTCGGACGCTCCAATGTGGGCAAATCTTCGCTCATGAACGCCCTGATGGGCCGTAAAGACCTGGTAAAAGTGGGCAGAACCCCCGGAAAAACCCGCGAATTGAATTTTTTCAAAGTCAACGGGAAGTTTTTTCTAGTAGATTTACCAGGTGTAGGCTTTGCAAAAGTCAGCAACAGCAAACGCGACCAGATGGCAGACTTTATCCGCGAATATGTGGAAAAGTGTAAGGACCTGAAAGGACTCATTTACCTGGTAGACGTGCGCCACGGTGGCCACGCTATCGATATCGAGACGGTCGAAGCTATCCGGGCTACCGGTTGTCCCGTTCTGATTGTTGCAAGCAAACGCGACAAGGCTAACCAGTCGGAACTTGCAAAAGGTCTCCGCAGCATCAAGGAAAAATTCGGTCTCGACCAGAATCCCTTGAGCGTGAGTTCCTTAAAGAAGTTCGGCCTCGGCGACTTGTGGCACAACATTTTGGAAGCGATAGAACAAACCGATGAGAGTAACGGCTCGTAGAAACTGGCAAAAGTTCACACTCCCCGCAAAGGCGTTTCACTTGCTGGGACTGTTCCTGTTGCGCCGTACTTTCGGCCAGCAAATAGCCTTGTTCTGCAGGGCGATCGCGAGCATATTTTCTAGAAACCGTAGCTTGAAGACGGACTCCCGTAACATTATTATGCAGACGTTTTTTACGGGCGTCGAAGTTTTTCCGGTTCTTTTTGTGGTGGCCACCTTGTTTGGTGCCATTACCATTATTGAAGCCATGTCGATGATGGGCAGAATGGGCTTTTCCGACTTCGTGGGAAGCATGATCGTGATCGTTACCATCCGAGACCTGGGTCCCATTCTCACAGCGTTCTTGATTGCAGGTCGAAGCGGATCTTCGCTGACCACCTATATTGGAAGCATGGTGATCAACTACGAGGTCGACGCCCTAGCCACCATGGGTGTAAACCCCATCCGATTCCTGGTGATGCCGAGCTTGATTGGCGGATGCATCGCCATGCTCATCATGAACATTTTCTTTAGTGCTAGTGCCATTTGCGCAGGATTCCTTGTGACCAAAAGCGCAATCTATCTCGCTGGCATTACCGGCGTGAGCGCCGACATGACAAACATACAGCTCACCTGGTCTTACCTGAGCACCGAAATCTTGAACGCCATTGATCTTTCCGACTTTATCTTTATTATTGTAAAGCCACTCGTCTTTGGCGCGATTATCACCACGAACGCTTGCTACCAGGCATTGAACATTCAGCGAGATGTGCGTCAGGTTCCCAAAGCGGTTTCACGTTCCGTGATCAAATCATTCCTGTACGTTGTTGTTGCCGACATGGTTATTTCGACATTCTATTTTGTGGATTACATGAAAAACCTCAAGCAGCTGATCTAATGTTTGACGAAGCCTTAAGAATGGAAGATATTCACCTTGCGTATAGGGATCTCGTGGGAGCGATGTTCTCTAAGCCAAGGATGTTGGGGTATTTCAGAGGCGTTGAAATGGACCCGCAAAAAGAGTTGATTTCCAACGTGAACCTTTCCGTCAAACGAGGCGAAACCATTTGCATCGGCGGTCCTTCCGGTCAAGGCAAGAGTGCTCTTTTGCGAATTATCGCAGGGCTTACCCGCCCCACCCGCGGAAACATTTACTACTTCGGTGAATTCATTCCGCCCGAAAAGCTAACGGCATTGGAAGTCGCCAAGCGCCAAGTGGGAATGGTGTTCCAGAACGGGGCTCTGATTTCAAACCTGCGTGTACGCGACAATATCGGTCTTCCGCTCCGTTATCACAAAATGGGTTCTCCGGCCGAAATTGATGAAAAAATCAACATGGCCATGGACTTGATGCGTGTACGCGACGAAGCCGACATGTTCCCGCACATGCTCAGTGTCGGCATGCAAAAACGTGTTGCCATCGCCCGTAGCTGGGCTATGGACCCGAAGCTTTTGCTGATGGACGAACCAACGGCAGGACTTGACAACTACAACCGCCGTAACTTGCTGCCGCTGATCGACAACATGCGTACATTGTTCAAAACGACAATCATTATCGTGACGCATGACCTTATGATTTCAAAGGAACTGGACTGCAACATTTGTTTCTTGCACCGCAAGACTCTCACAGACCCCAAACCCTTTGAATACTGGCTCAACACCGACAGCGAAATTTCTAGAGAATTGTTCCGCGACCTCCGCAACAGCGGCTAACCTTTTTAAACGAGAAATAAATGTTCCTTCCTTTACCTGACGACTTTCATGCACACTTGCGCCAGGGCGAATTGATGCCCGGTTACGTGCGCGACTTGGTACAGCAATTTGGCCGCGCCATCATTATGCCGAACACCGTTCCCGCAATGACATCTGCAAAGGCGATTGCCGAATACAAGGCGCAGATCTTAGAAGCAGCAAAGGCCGTGCGCCCGGATTTTGTTCCGCTCATGACATTCAAGCTGAACCCGAATTATACGGAACAGGATTTGAAGGACATGATGGCGGTCGGCGTTGTGGCAGGCAAGTATTACCCTGCAGGTGTAACCACCAACAGCGCCGACGGCATCAGCGATTTCGAAGGCATCTTCCCCGTAGTCGCCATGATGGAGCATCTTGGCCTTGTGCTGTGCGTGCACGGCGAAGAACCGGGTGAATTCTGTCTGGACCGCGAGCCCGCCTTTATCAAGCGCGTCGAAACCTTGGCCGCAAAATTCCCGAAGCTTAAAATCGTCTTTGAGCACTTGAGTTCGGCGAAGTCGGTCGAGGCCGTCAAGAGACTTCCCGCGAACGTGGCCGCCACCTTCACGGTGCACCACTTGATGATGACGCTCGACGATATCGTCGGAGACGCCTTACGGCCGCACCACTTCTGCAAGCCGCTGCCGAAGCGGCCGGAAGACCGTGCCGCCATTCGCGAAGCCGCCTTCAGCGGTTCTCCCAAGTTCTTCCTCGGCACGGACTCTGCGCCGCACCAGCTCGGCAAAAAGGAATGCCCCTGCGGCGCAGCAGGCGTCTACAGCGCACCGGTCGCCATCCCACTTCTGGTTCAAGAATTCGAAAGGGCTGGCCACCTTGACAAGCTCCCGAACTTCATCGCCGGATTCGGCGCCGACTTTTACGGCCTTCCGCGCACGACCAAGCAGATTGAAGTCGTCCGCGAAAAATGGACCGTGCCTTCAATCGTGAACGGAGTCGTCCCGCTCGCTGCCGGCCAGGAACTCGACTGGAAACTCGCATAATTTTTATATTTGCGCCATGATTTCCGACTCTCGCAAATACCTTGTAGGACTTGTGGGCCCCGACGTTCTCGAAGCGGCCGAAAAGGACTTATTCCATCCGGTACGCCTCGACCTCGACTGCTGCGACGCCATCGAAATCCGCTACGATTTCTTTGACGAATCAGAGTGGCCCACCCTTTCCGAAAGAGTCCGGAACATTATCGCAAACAAGATCCAGATTGGAACCATCCGCTTAAAGCGCGACGGCGGCAAGTTTCCCGACGCCCGCGCCGTAGAACGCCTGGAACTTTGGAAGCAAATTCTTTCGGCAAGGCAAGTGCCCGAATGGCTCGACCTCGAGCGCGATTGCCTCAGCGATTTTAAGGCCTTGAACGACATGGCCTATCCTATAGGCGTGAGCCTCCTTATTTCGGAACACAACTTCGAACGCATCCCAAGCGACATGGAACTTGAAACCTTTGCAAGCGACATCAAGCGCGTCGATGCCCAGGGTTTAAAAATTGCCGCCATGAGCAATTCCGAAAGTGACTGCGACCGCCTGTACAAGTTCGCAAAAAAATACGGCAAGAAATTCCAGATGTTTGCCGCGTTCGGCATGGGCGAAACGGGCAAGGTCAGCCGCCTTTGGTCCCTGAACGAAGGGGCGAACCTCACCTACGGTTCCATCGGACATTCCGAGGCTCCCGGGCAAATCGAAGTTTCCACCATGCGCCGAGTGCTCGATCAAGGAGAAAATTTGCACTCCCAGATGGAAATTTTGGCATTTTTGAATCAATTTTAGTCAATTTTGATATTTTTTCGTTTCAAAGGGCATATTTTTGTCCAAACGGCGCATTTTTTTGCTAAATATCCGTATTGAAAACTATAAAAGGAAGTAACCATGCGCCTTTCCGAAAGGTTTGTCGACAATTGCATTCTGATTAACTCCAAGAGCACGTCCAAGGAAGAAATCCTGAACGAACTCGTGGATACGCTTTGCAGTGCCTACAAATTGGATCACCGCAACGAAATCTTTGATGCCGTATGGACTCGCGAACAGAGCCGTTCCACCGGCATCGGTTGTGGACTCGCCGTTCCGCACGCCAAGATTGACTGCGTGGACCGCATGTGCATGGCCGCCGCCACGATTGAAGGCGGACTCGACTTCGCCTCGTTCGACGGAGAACCGGTATACCTGATTATCTTGATCGTAAGCCCCGGCAACACTGTTGGCCCGCACCTCAAGGCACTCTCCTCCGTAAGTCGCCTTTTGGCCGACGGTGGCGTCCGCAAGGACCTGATCGCCTCCAAGGACCCGAACGAATTCCTGACGATCCTCCGCGCCGCCGAAGACAAATACCTGTAACCGCCCCTTGACAGCTTAGAAAAAGTTTTCTATAATTGCTCGCACCTCGGACGGTTAGCTCAGTTGGTTTAGAGCGCTGCTTTCACACGGCAGAGGTCACTGGTTCAAATCCAGTACCGTCCACTCAAACAACGCCCTTCCTTCGGAGGGCGTTTTTGTTTCAAAAAAGCGGTTTTGAACCAGTTCAAACGGGCCATCGAAATCAGTGGTGACAAAAAAGGTGACAAATAAGCTGTTTACATAGATAGGTTTTGCAACCGATGTTGTCATCCTAAAAGTTTTTTACACATCTTGAACGCGTTCATACAGGCGCCCTCCCAGGCGCCTGCCCCGACCTCCGTTTTAGGTCAGACCCCCAAATGTCACCTTTTGACATGTGCTCAAATGTATATTTGGTAAAAAACGAAACCTGTCATAACATTCTCTTCTGACATACACGAAAAAGGGGCAAAACTATGAACTCGTTCTCCCAGGCAATCCAGCCCATTATTCCGAACCTCCCCTCCATCACCGAGGCCAAGGCCATCGAGATTCTTAACAGCATGCCGTCCTTTGACAATCTGTCCGAGGAAGCTAGAAACCAAATCCTTAAGATTGCCGCCGCTGACGAATACAAACGAAGCCTACAATACAAGGCCAAAATCGCAAAGCTCAATTACGAAGACATTAAGGCCACGTTTCTGAACAATACGAAATCCAGCCATACCAAAGAAGCATACTCCCTGGCTTTAAGGCGCCTCGAAATGTATCTGTCCTTCCAAGGCAAGTCCTTTGCGGAAGTAAGCACGCTGGACGCTGACAAACTGATTCAAAGCGACTTTCTGACTAAGCCCTTGATAAAGGATTCCCTTAACACATCGGCCCCAGCAAGAGCGTCTGCCTCCATTCGTAGGGATTCAAGCTGTTTGAGTGCTTTCTACGCATTCGTTCAGCGCATCAGCAACAACGAATTTGGGAATCCTTTTCGAGGAACTCGGGCAACCCCGAAATTGAAGGCACAAAGAGAACTGTCTGTTCCCTCCAAGGAAGAAGTCGCAACAATCCTCTCCTCTAAGGAAATCCCAAAGCCATTGAGGGCTGCTATAGCAATAATGGCATATAGAGGCATTCGTGTAGGCGCCTTGCCTACATTGACCATCGACTATAACAGTTCCTTTACCGCCTTTTCTAAGGGAAAACCATACAACGGCCATTTCGATGAAAAAGAAACACTCCTTCCCCTAGCAAAGTTCCTTACGGTCTTTCAAGGGAAAAAGAAGCCTTTCTATGGGATGACGGCGCCCCAAATCAAGACGCAGGTTTCGTACTGGCTAGGAAAACTGTTCAAAGCGGGTTCAATCGCAAACAAATACTCATGCCACGACTTCAGACATTTCTTTGCAGTATCACAGTATCGTGGTGACTTCGAAAACTCCCATAAAGGGGACATATATATCCTGAAACAATTACTAAACCACAGCGGCATATCAATAACCGAGGGCTATCTGAAAACTTTAAACCTGATATAGGTTTTACAAGTCGATAATCTCTAAAAGGGATGGGTCACAAATGACCCACCCCTTTTTTGAGTATGAGCGATTAAGTAGCAGTCTCTATTCGGACATCATCAATGATGTGTTTAATCATCTTCGCCTTAAAATCAAGCGTTGATTCTCGCCATAGAAGATGCAACACCTCCCACATCGGAACCCTATTAAGCGCCTTAATATCAAGAAATGGGAGTCCAATATCGTTATAACCATAAAGGACATAAAAAGACGGATTGTTTATTTCCTTGTCCCTCTCTTCCACATAAACCGTTATAAGCGCCTTTTTGGAATCAAGGACACTAACCACGCCATTTTGTTCCAACATCTGTTGAAGACGAAGCATTCGCATGCAACCGTCCAGTTCGTATTCAAACACTATATTTTTGAAATCCATAATCGCTCACCCATATTTCACATTTAGTTTATAGGGTGAATCTTTTATGGGTTCTTACTTATCTTTCTTGGCAGAAAAAGGAACAGGCTTTTCAGCTACCATACCGTAACGGGTTGGGTTCTCTGCTTGCGGCAACTTGTAGATGTTCCTTGCCCTATCTACATTGTCAGAATCGACCGTTTCGGTTTCTTCAAAATCGCCCAAACCGAAATACTTTTCAAAGAAGTGCTGCAACTTTTCAATGACCGTGGCTTTCTTTTCCGAACGGTTGCCACCGCCAAACCGAGACATCGGGGGCAGTATGTTGGCGATTTCCGTGCCGTTCTCATCCAGTTCGCCATCGTGGAAAGCATTGGCGACAAAAGCCCTTGTTTCGGGTTCCTTGAGCCGTTCTTCGGAAATGATTTCTACCAAGTCCTTTTCCCGTTCTTCCGAAACAAACTTTTTCCAATCCTTATCCACATCGGTCTTGGTATTGACCCGTGCGACAAAGGCTTCAATCAAGTCCTTCTTGCTTCGGAGTTCCAGGCTACTGTTGACCGCCTTGGTAATCTTCGTGAGAATGGTCTTGTCTTTGCAATGACCATCGTGGTATTGGGCAACCAAGGCGAGAATGTAATCAATGGTGATGTCAACTTGCTTGATAAGTTCCAGTTCAAACTCTACATCATCCTTGATGGATTCCTTTGTTCCGTCCCTATGACCTTTCAGCTCATCGTGGATGTCAATATACATGGACTGATAGTCTTGCAAATCCCTTTCAGCGATTTCATCGTCCTTAAACTGGTCAAAGGAAGTCAAGATGTTGCGGAGGCGTAGAATCGCTCCAAATAGGGCTACAAAGTCCTTCTTTTTCTTCTCGCCTATGATTTCTTCGCCCAACGGGTAAAGGGTCTGCAATTCGTCCAAGAGTTGCTGGTAGCCAGGTTGTTTCTTGCCCTTTTCATCCTTGAAGCCGTTGTAGTATTCTTCAAATGTGCGAAGAATGACGATACCACCCGCATCCTTGTCACCAAACAAGGCGATGGCATCATCCGTCTCTTGCTGCAAAGAGCGGAAACAAACGATATTGCCGAAGGTCTTGACCGAATTTAGAATACGGTTGGTGCGTGAATAGGCTTGCAACAGTCCGTGCTGTTTAAGGTTCTTGTCCACCCATAAGGTATTCAGGGTGGTGGCATCAAAACCCGTCAGGAACATATTGACCACTATCAGCAAGTCAATCTCCCGATTCTTCATACGGAGCGAAATATCCTTGTAGTAGTTCAAGAACTTATCGCCCGATGTATCAAAGTTGGTTTTGAACATCTTGTTGTAATCGGCAATTGCCTTGTCCAAGAAGTCACGGGATGTCGCATCCAAGGCGCCTGTATCAAAGTCTTCTTCGGTCAGAATACCGCCATTTTCCTCTTCGTTCTGTGCAAAGCTGAATATGGTCGCAATCTTCAAGGGGAACGGCTTTTCCTCAATTTGCTTTTTGAACTCGTAGTAATACTTCTTCGCCATCGGGATAGACGATGTGGCAAAGATGGAATTGAAGCCCGCAAGCCTTTTATCCGCCAACTGATAGTAGGCATTCCGCTTGGTCTTTTGGTCAAAGTGTTCCAGCACATACTTGACCACCTCTGCGATTCTCTTCGGGTCGCCAAGGGCTTCTTCTGTATCAATGGCAGAAACTTTCTTGTCCGCCACACCGTTCTTTTTCTTGACGGTATTGATGTAATCAATGCGGAACGGAAGGACATTTCCATCCTTGATGGCATTAACAATCGTGTAATGGTGCAATCTATCGCCAAAGGCTTGTTCGGTTGTCTTCAGCAGCGGATTCTTGCTGCTCCCTGCGTTCTGCGGGAATATGGGAGTCCCCGTAAAGCCGAACAAGTGATAGTTCTTGAAAGCCTTGGTTATCTTTTGGTGGAGTTCCCCAAAGTGGCTGCGGTGGCACTCGTCAAACACAAAAACGATGTGCTTGTTGTAAATTTCGTGGGTCTTGTTCTTGGCAATGAAACAGCCGAGCTTTTGAATCGTGGTGACGATAATGCGGTAGTCCTTGAAGGCGCCCTTTGCGGTCTTATTTTCCAGCTGGTCTTGAAGAATCTTTGTGGACTTGTTGCCATTTGCCGCCCCCTTCTCGAAGCGGTCATATTCCTTCATCGTTTGGTAGTCAAGGTCTTGGCGGTCAACCACAAATAGCACCTTGTCCACATAATCCAGCTTGCTCGCCAATACAGCGGTTTTGAACGAGGTCAAGGTTTTGCCCGAACCCGTTGTGTGCCAAATGTAACCGCCCGCCCCCACAGTGCCCATCTTCTTGTAGTTGTTGGCAATGACGATGCGGTTTAAGATTTTCTCGGTAGCAGTGATTTGGTATGGGCGCATCACCAAGAGCAGGTCTTCCGAAGTGAACACGCAATACTTGGTCAGGATGTTCAGTATGGTGTGCTTGGCGAAGAATGTCTTGGTAAAGTCCACCAAGTCAAAGATGTTCTTATTGTTGGCATCTGCCCAAAAGCTCGTAAACTCGAAGCTATTGCTCGTTTTGAGTTTACCGCTCTTGCTAGAGCCCAGTTCCTTGATATGGGCGCCACGGGTGGTATTGGAGTAATACTTGGTGTGCGTTCCATTGCTGATAACAAAGATTTGAACATACTGGAACAGTCCGCACCCCGCCCAAAAGCTATCCCTTTGATAACGGTTGATTTGGTTGAATGCTTCACGGATGGCGACACCACGCCTTTTCAGTTCCACATGAACTAACGGCAATCCATTGACAAGAATGGTGACATCGTATCTCGTCTTGTGCGAGCCATCTTCCTCTTCATACTGATTGAGAACTTGGAGCGAATTATTGTGGATGTTATCCTTGTCAATCAGCTTTATGTTCTTGGACTTCTTCTTGTCCGTTATAAGGGTCTTGACGTAATCTTCTTGGATTGTCCTGGTCTTTTCAACAATACCTTCATTCTTGTTTGCCAGGAACTCGTTGAAGAACCGTTCCCATTCATTATCAGTGAACTTAAAGGCGTTCAGCTTTTCTATCTGTGTGCGAAGATTGGCGATTAAATCGTCTTGGGAATGGATTTGGATATACTCGTAGCCTTGATTAGAAAGCAGGCGAATAAACTCTTTCTCCAAGTCGGCTTCGCTCTGGTACGCAGAAGACTTGGACTTGGTCGGGGTGTATTCTGCAACCACGGTCGTTTCGTTGCTTTCGGCTATAGTGGAGTATATCATAAACCTTTTCCCTTTAACTACGCAATCTTCTTAAAAGATAGCAGTTTGTCTCGGTAATATTCGTATTGCCGTTTGCGGGCTTCTATTTCGGCTGGCAGACCTTCGCTCAAATCATTCACCAATGCATCAAACTTGTCAAGGACAGCCACAATTCGCTCTTGTTCGGCAAGGGATGGGAGCGGGATTTTAACGCCGTTCAACTTGTCTGGAGTCACTTCTATCACCTTTGTTCCATGAGCTAGCTTTCGTTTTTGTTCAAGGAACATTGATGTATGGAAGTAATAGGTCAAGAACTTTGCGTTTTGATTATGATGGATTATAGCAGAGTGGCCACTGACCGCAATGGGTTCATTGCCTACCCAGGCAACACACTTACAGACATCTTCCACATTTTCACTTGTCACAGCCATTACGATGTCGTTAGGCTGTGCGAACTTCTGTTTCTGAGCGGCTTCGTTGCTAATACTGGATATGGTCTTGTCGGCATACAGTCCGTAGCGGGTATAAATCTGCCCATAATGGATGCAGGGGACTCCGCTTTCGGCAAAGTCCTTCTTCTGAAAATTTCCGCCACGACTTATTGTTGCCACTTCACCTAACATGATTTCTACATAACCATAAACATACTGATAGAGACTAATTATTGCTTGCTTGCTTGCTTGCTTGCTTGCTTGCTTGCTTGCTTAGCAAGAACTGTGCCAATCGGCTCGAAACTCAACAACAAATCACGGTAGTATTCGTACTGTTTTTTACGGGCATCAATCTCCGCTGGCAAGCCGATTTGAAGGTCAGAACAAATGGAATCAAAGTTATCCAACACCTTGACAATGCGGTTTTGAATTTCAATAGGCGGAACGGGGAATTTCGCCTTTGCAAGTCCTTCGGCTGAGATAGAACAAATTTTCCCTTCAGAAACATGTTTCTTTATCTCTTGATGATAGCCATTCGTTCTTAATAAGTAGGAAATATACTTAGGATTCTGTTTATGTCTAAAAATAAAGCACGCATCGTGAACAGCAACCTTTTCATTTCCAAGCCAAGCGACACCAACTCCTATATCTGTATTATTTTCTCCCGCAGCGACAATAACAACATCGCCTTTTTCCGCATATCGAAGTTTTGTAGTAATGTCAGGATTAATATGAGTTTTTACTTTATCAGCCCATATACCATAATGAGTATAAAGTTCCCCGTAGTGAATGCAAGGTATTCCTTCATCCCTATCATCGGCGTGAACAAATCTACGTCCTCTTTCAAAAGTTCCAATCTCGCCCAAGGTCATCCACCTTACAGATTCGGGGTTTGCAAAAGTTAGCCCCCCCCTAACATTATTGAAGGACAGCAACTGGTCTCGGTAATACTCATACTGCTTTTTGCGAGCTGAAAGCTCCGCTGAAAGCTCCGCTGAAAGCTCCGCTGTGAGCATCGTGAAACTGTCCAGTACCTGGACTATTTCACGCTGCACCTCCAAAGGAGGTACAGGAACCTTAATTTTTTCAAAAACATCTCTACTTATTCTTGGGATACTCCCTTTTCTTACTCTTGTATCAATATAGTTTTGCTGCGTTTGTAGGAAATAATACAAGAATTTATCATCAATCTGATTCAAGTCATCAAACGTGTAGCAATCGTCAGCGGCCCAAAATTCAATGTCGGAAAAACCAATTTTTCCTGCGGCTCCAGCCCCAATCAAATAGACAGAATACGCCTTACGATTTGACTTATCAAAATACCCAAGCGGAGTCAACGCATTCTGATAAACAGGAATTTTCCCATCTATAGCCAACATATCACGCGTTACGCGAACGCCGCGATTGATTTTTGACACATCCCCAAGGGCTTTATATTCAACCCCATTTGGGCATAATTTCGCAATCATGTTGTCTATCTTACTCATTTTCCTTACTTCCGTTTACATGATAAGACTGCGTTATAAGCTTCATAATTTCCGCAATCTTTGATTCTTCCGAAAGATATACTCTATAATCACCATTACCCCAATGACCAATATCTGAAACATCCTGTGCTATTCCATCGGGGTCAACCAGGGAGCCTTTTGACATGTTAATGAAAATCTTCAAGTTATGCTTTTGAATTTCAACATCAGCGAAATTCTTCGGGGACTTAAATGCGATGTAAAGTTTCTTTGGTTCAACAATTACGTTGCCGAGTTTCTCAATCTCTTTTTTCAATTCTTTGTAGAGCTGAACTGTTTCCTTATCACCTTTAGCAAGTAAACTATCCTCGGTATATGTCACTGTTTTTTCAACATCTTCAGCGGTCTTTTCATCAATAATTTCGTGGCCTTCGGGCGAAAGTTTGTGCAATCTGCCAACCGTTCCACTTACGGTTGCAATCGTCTGAAGAATGGCGTAAGCATCATCAGGAGTCATTGCATAAAACTCTTTCTTTCTCTTTTTGCCATCAAATGTTTCAATAGCTCGGAGAGTCGGATTGATGCTGTCTATCATATTATGCAGTGCCAAATCCTGAAGGCGTTCATTAACCTCATAGATTGCAAACACTCTGAATGCATAGGGTATGCATTCACTGCGATTGAGTTCCTTTAGGCGTTTCTGTAAATCATCCGCATATCCAATTTTCACATATTCAGGGAAACTTGGATTAGTAAGGATATATACAACGCCCTTACCTTCAGTTTTCTTCTTGTTTGTCATACACTACCTTTAGATGTGAAAATCGTCATACCTACTTTTGATTATCCTTTTAAGTCAGCGATGATTTTGTCGATTGCCTTGCGCAATTCATTTTCACGCTTGACCATTTCTTCGATGTCTTTATTGAGCTTGTCAATGTCCACCTTCTCCCTTGTGTCCTTCTGCTCCACGTATGTAGAGACGGAAAGATTGAAGTCCTGTTCGGCAACTTCGTCAATGGAGACTAGCTTCGCTTCGTATTTCTTGTTCTTGCGTTCCACCAAGCGATTGATGATGTTCTCGATATTCTCGTCCGAGAGCTTGTTGGCATTCGTGACCTTGACACATTCCTTGCTTGCATCTACAAACAGAATCTTGTTATCCTTCTTGGATTTCTTCAAGACCATAATGCAAGTGGCTATGCTCGTGCCGAAGAACAAATTGTCAGGCATCTGAATGATGGCATCCACATAGTTGTTATCTACGAGGTATTGCCTAATCTTCTTTTCCGAACCACCACGATACATAATGCCAGGGAAACACACCACTGCAGCCGTTCCGTCCGTAGAAAGCCACGAAAGAATGTGCATCACAAAAGCCAAGTCCGCCTTGGATTTCGGAGCAAGAACACCAGCTGGGGCAAATCGTGGGTCATTGATTAACAGCGGGTTGTCATCCCCGTCCCACTTGATTGAATACGGGGGATTTGACACGATTCCGTCAAACGGTTCATCATCCCAATGCTGCGGGTCAGTAAGGGTATCTCCATGAGCAATGTTGAACTTGTTGTAGTTCACATCGTGCAAGAACATATTGATTCTTGCAAGGTTGTAGGTAGTCAAGTTTTTCTCTTGGCCGAAGAAGCCCTTACGCACACCGTCCTTGCCAAGCACCTTGCGAAACTTCAACAGCAACGAAGCAGAACCCACAGCGGGGTCATAAGCCTTGTTCAAATACTTCTTACCGATGGTGATAATGCGAACCAACAGTTCAGATACTTCTTGAGGAGTGAAGAACTCGCCACCGCTCTTGCCCGCATTACTCGCATACATAGCCATCAAGTATTCGTAAGCGTCACCAAAGGCATCAATCGTATTGTCCTTGTAATCGCCCAACTTCATGTCGGCTATGCCATGCATCAGCTTACGGAGCATCTTGCACTTGTCGGCAACGGTCTTGCCTAACTTGGTGGAGTTCACATCAAAATCGTCAAACAGTCCGTCAAGGTCAGGTTCAGAGGGCGTTCCCTTCGCAGAGGCTTCAATCCCCTTGAAGACACTTTCCAAGGTTTCATTCAGGTTCTCGTCCTTGTCCGCCTTGGCCAAGACATTGCAGAAAAGCTGGCTCGGCAAGATGAAGAAACCCTTTTCCTTTACCAAATCATCCTTGGCCTGCTTCGCTTCCTTGTCGGAAAGCTTCGCATAGTCAAAACCCTTGGCTTCCGTGGCATTGATGTAGTTGGTTATATTCTCGGAGATGTAACGGTAGAAGAGCATCCCTAGCACATACTGCTTGAAATCCCAGCCATCAACCGCCCCACGCATTTCATCGGCAAGCGCCCAAATCGCACGGTGGAGTTCGTTCCGTTCCAACTCTTTCTTGTTGTCAGCCATAAAGTATACCCTTGAAACAGCCAAAAAAGTCTTGGCTTTCTTAACATCTTAAACTTAATTAAAGTTTGCCCCAAAGAAGAGCTTGACTTTAGCAGCACTTCGCATTTTTAAAGGGCATAGAGCCAATTTCGCTCCACAGGGGCAACCTAGATAGGCGGAAACCCTGAAGATAGCTGAATCAGGCGCCCCCCCCCTGAAAAATTTTTCAGCCCCCCCTATATCAGATTTTTTTCGGAATCGAGTGTTCAAGTAGTTAGTTAATTTCTGTTTTTCTTGACAAACTTTACACTCTCTTTTTTACCCCTCCCCTCTCAATAAAGTTCGCACTCCCAATAGGAATTTGGATTGCCCCTGGGGCTTATACTTTTTTACTTCGCCGCCCCCCATACACCCCTTAAGGGCGCCTCCCCAAAAATACCCCCTTGCCTTGCTTTGCATAGGCTTTATTTGTCCTTGCCTTGCTTTGCATTTGCCTCGCCTTATTTTGCCCTCCTTGGCCTTGTTTTGGCGACCTTTTGGGGCGACCATGATACCTCCCCATATTAGAAAGCGTCAAAGAAGAGGTCTCTGACATCCCCCCCTATATCAAGAAGAGCCTACCACCCTATATGGTTTTGGTAGAGGCGCTGAGATACTGCACCAAACAACACTCCAACAAAAAAAGGAAGGCAATATGGCAATGACAAAGCAACAGCGGATTAAGGCTATAAAGACAGCCCACAAAATGGGCCTCGTCAATCTATACCAAACAAAAAACACATCCAAGCATAACAAGGGGTAGCAACATGAATAGCATTTACGAACAAGTCACCAACGCAATCATAAACCAGCTTGAACAAGGTATTGTCCCTTGGTGTAAGCCATGGGTCTGCAACGGTCAAATTCTCAGCTATGCAACTGGCAAGCAGTATAGTTTACTCAACAGGATGCTTTTGGCAGAGCCTGGGGAGTACGCAAGTTTTTTGGAAGTTCAAAAGGCTGGAGGACGCATCCGTAAAGGCGCCAAGGCGAGCAGAATCTACTTCTGCAAGCCCCTTGTCAAGGAATTGGAGGTGGAGAAAGATGGCGTTATTACGAAGGAGGAAAAAATAACTTTCATTTTCAAGGCTTATTGCGTTTTCCACATCAGCAGCACCGATTTGGAACCCCGCTGGCAAAGGGAACAAAAACAGGAATCTGAGAATGGAAGGAACGAAGAAGCGGAAAAAATTGTCTTGGATTATACAAACAGGGAGAAAATAAACCTAATTCATAAAGCGGATGACATCGCTTTTTTCTCACCCAGCAAAAACATGGTTCAACTACCGCCCATTAACATGTTCAAGTCGAGCAATTCCTATTACGAAACCCTATTCCACGAACTAGGGCATAGCACAGGAACTCCAAACAGGCTCAATCGATTCACAGACGCTCCTGAGCCGTTCGGGAGTGCTTCATACTCGAAAGAAGAGCTTGTTGCAGAAATGGTTGCATCATTCGCACTTGCCCAACTAGGGCTAGACACAAAAACAACGCATAACAGTAACGCTGCATATATCAAGAATTGGCTTGACCACATAAAGGGAAACTCTCAACTGGTTATAAGTGCAGCCGCCAAGGCTGAAAAGGCTATCAACTATATATGGGGAGGCGCCTTGAAACAGAATCAAGGGGAGGCCTAGGGCCTTCCCTTTTTCTTCTTTTGGTGGTCGAAAACAGGGGTTTAAGAGCCTTTACGGCAACTTTTTTGCATCAAAACAGGGCTTTTAAAAAAAATGTTAGAGTAGCCTTTGAAAAGCGTATTTTTATTGAGAAAAACAATCCCCCCTCATGGAAGTCGGGAACTCCCATGGGGGGGGAATATAACTCCGAATGCTTTTCGGAAGGATGTTTACTATGAATACGACCCAACACCTAGACCTTAACTACTGTCCACCACCACCTCCTCCCCTCCCCGTTTTCGAGGAAGAGTTCATCGTTTTCAATGCTTGTCCAACCTGCAAGCTTACGAAATTTCAGAAGGAGTACAAAGGCGAGGATGGCAAGTTCCACAAATACGTAAACAGATACCTTTCTCATACTCCTGGGGTAAAGAAGAACGGCTCCTCAAAAATGTATAAAGTTCATTTCAAGGGGAACTTTTTTCGTTTCTCGGAGCTAATGATACTCCTTTCAGATTATGGACTGACCTGGATGAGGAACAGTTGGTGGTATAGAAACGAGAAAACTGGCGAAAACTACCACCCATCAAACTTTATTCTTGTAGATTTCGATGATTTGAGTATTCAATCGGGCGCAGCACTCGTGCGATACGATTGTGAGCATGTGAAGACATGTTTGGTCATTGAATCATCCTCTAATGAAACTGTTTTTTATTATGAAGAGGAGTATATCGAAGAATATGGCGACAACATCGGGCGTTTTGTTGCAGATAACATCAGCGGCAAGACTAAGTTCCATGTTTTCCTAAAAACAGAACCGTTCGACTACGACAACGAAACCTTGAAACAAAAATTCATCGAAGAGATAAGCAACATATTTGACCACGATATAAACACAGCCAAAGAAGCAAGAAAGAAACTGAAGGAGGGTCTCCCCCTAACATTCGATGATGAATACGCCCTTGAAACCGCCTGGGACTACAAAGCCGCCCGCACATCGCAGAAAACATTTTCTGTCCTTAACCCAGACCTTCTTGCGGAACATCCAAAACTATTTCACCGTTCATACAAGGCTGAAAGTGAAATTGGGGTTGTGTACACATTAAACGACTTCCCTTCTATCTTCAAGGGGTTCGCTGAATACGTAACCGTTGAGCCACTTCTCCAATTCCCAAAGTCCTCTTCCCCCTGCAAGAATGGAGAGTCAACACCAGCTCGTAGTAAGCAGCAGCAAGATATAGCAGACACGGGGCTAGACCTTTCCTGTCTCCCCTGCATGACCGAAGAGTTCACACCAGCTCGTAGTAAGCAGCGGCAAGATAAAGCAGACTATAAAACATGGTTTCGTAAACGGAAATTGCGTTCTGAGGCCCCCTTTATCCTGATTTCAGCACCAAGGATTCTCAAGGAAATCGTTGATAGAAAAAACTTGCCAAGAGAGGCAAGCTACCCAATAGCCCACTGGGAAAATACATGTCTGAAGCAAAACAAGGAGAACCCAATCAGGGTTGGTTCAAGGCACAAGATTGTTGACCTTCAAATTATCGCTCTCTGCTACAACGCAAGGGCTTTGTCG
>CADCBQ010000038.1 GCA_902799745.1 Fibrobacter succinogenes
AGGGCAAGCTCGTTGACTGGAAGGGCAAGACCCGTGACGCTCTCCCGAAGGACAAGGCTCCTAAGGGCGAAGAAATGGCTCACCCGAACGCTCGCTTCACCGCTCCGGCCAAGCAGTGCCCCTGCATCGCCAAGGAATGGGAAGATCCTGCTGGCGTGCCTATCGACGCTATCCTCTTCGGTGGCCGTCGTCCGTCCACCAT
Organism: Fibrobacter succinogenes; assembly: GCA_902799745.1. Classification (GTDB taxonomy): domain Bacteria; phylum Fibrobacterota; class Fibrobacteria; order Fibrobacterales; family Fibrobacteraceae; genus Fibrobacter; species Fibrobacter succinogenes_Q. The sequence goes on from CADCBQ010000038.1 coordinate 203, forward strand.
TCCTCTGGTTCACCAGTCCCTCAGCTGGAACCACGGCGTGTTCCTCGGCTCCATCGTGGGTTCCGAAATCACGGCTGCCTCTACGATTGACGCCTCTCAGGTCGGTAAGATCCGTCGCGACCCGTTCGCAATCCTCCCGTTCTGCGGCTACAACATGGGTGACTACTTCAAGCACTGGATCGAAATCGGTAAGAAGTCTACCGAAGACAAGCTCCCGAAGATCTTCTACGTGAACTGGTTCCGTAAGGATGCCAACAACGAAAAGCTTCCGGGTGGCTTCATGTGGCCGGGTTACGGCGACAACAGCCGCGTGCTCGCTTGGATCTTCGACCGTTGCAACGGCGATAACTCCAACGTTGTTGAAACCGCTATCGGTTACATGCCGAAGACCCTCAACACCGACGGTCTCGCTGACTACTACAAGGAAACCCTCCCGGAAATCCTCAAGGTTGATGTGGAAGGCTGGAAGAAGGAACTCGCCGACGTTAAGGAAAATCACTATCCGAAGTTCGGCAAGCACCTCCCGAAGGAACTCTCTGACATCATCGACATGATCCAGGATCGTCTGAATAAGGCATAATAAGCCGAGCGTCGCAGGGAAATGCTTGCATTTCCCTATGACCGAGGCGATATGCCTGCGCTCGAAGAGCGCAACGCTTAATTCCTAAAGGAAATTCCTTTAAAGAAACCGTGACTGGCAATTTGCCGGCCGCGGTTCTTTTTTGTTACCACTTAACAAGAAAAAGAATATATTACAGCTAAACAGGTAATGAATATGGTTGTTTATGAACCCGCTATAAAGTAAAAGACAAATTTGGTTAGAATTATTGATGAAAACGTTTTTTTATCTCATTGTTGTATGTTTAGTGATTGGGTGTAGTTCTGCTGTTCCCGTAGAGGAACATGGATGGACTCGTTACTCCATAAAAAAGTTCCAGATTTTGAAAGAATCAATCGTATGTGACAGTTCCGACTGCAATGAGAAAATGGAAACAATCCGTGATGCGGCATTTGTCCCTGGAGAATACTGGTCCAAAAAATCATTGGAATGGAATACTCAATGGACACTTGAAAAAGGGGTGTTTGCAAAACCCGTGGTATTTCTACGAGATGGGAAATCCATCTTTATTACATTCTGTGATGACAAATATTTCGTCCAATTTGATTTTGATTCAAAGGGCCTGTCAAAAATAAAGGAGCCTTTGCTTTACACTATAGACAGAAAATCGGCGTCAGGCTTGATTGACCATGAATATCGCACGGCAGATTTTTTCAGTTACGAATTAAACGATACCTTGATAACGATTGGCGCATTGAACGGGAAAATTCAATATCGTTTTGTTATTGATGAAAAAACAAATGTACATCCTGAACTAGGAAAAAAACTAAACTTTGCTACGCCATTTGATGTGTTTCCTGAAAAATATTGTAAAGAGGAATTTTTACCATCTGATTCGCGTTTTTAAGTAGCAAAAAAGATTTGCCAAACAGGTGTTCGATATGCGTATTAAATTTTGGGCTTGTTTTTTATTTTTTGTGCATTTTTGTTTTGCAAATGAGTTAGAAGATTCTCTCGCTATTGATGCGTATATTTCGACGATAATAGAAGAAATAAAGTCGAGTAAAGAATCACCGTTCAGTTCTTGTAAGAATTATTCAATATACAGCATGTTTGAATATAAAAAACAGGAACTTTCGCCATTAAGTTGTAAAGCGTTTGAGGACAAAGATTTTAAGGAAATTAAAATTTCTCAAAAAACAATAAACCACTATAATGTTTCTAATAAAGTGAATGACAACTGTCCTATAATAAAAAAAATGGTTTTTAATAAAGATTTTTCGAAAGGAGTTATTTGGAATAAAGAACTGTTTGATGGAGCCTTTTATATAGAGAAAAATGAAAATGGTTTGTGGCATATAACAGGCAATGCATGTTGGTTTTGATTGCATCTTTTTTGTTGTGATTATAGGTGGCAATGAGGTAATCAAATGAGGTTTATTCTTCTAGCGCTTTTTCTGTCGGTTTCTGTTTTGGCCGAAGAGGTTAGAGAGGTTGTAGTTGTAGACGACCCTTATCAGTTCTATGCTGAAGTTTGTGATGGGATGGGGTGTCATTCTTATAATATGCCTGAGTGCCGTTTGAAATTTGTTGAACCGCCTCAAACGATTATGATGAAAAAAGAGAGCTCTTGTGAAAAAGAATTTCAAATACGTAAGAAAGGGGCTATTATTTCTTTTTGCAGTTCTAAAATAGATTCAGTGTGTAATCTTCGTTGTAATGCAAATAAACCCTTTGTTTGCTTGAATAATGATAAACATATGCCGGAGTGGTTTTTCTATAAAAACGGTGACAGCTCTTCCCGAGAAATTCTATTTGATTTGGCTTTGAAAGGTCTTCTCAAGGTAAAAATTGGGAATGATTATGTTGATCGTATTTATTATACGAAGAAATACAAGTTTTATTGCGATGGTGGAGGCCAGGGCGGAGAAATGATTTTTTATGACAACGACCATTGGCTTCTTTTTAGAAAGAATTATACTATATGGACGTAAATGGCGTTTAAAGCTGTTTTTGATGTGTTTTTATGGCCGGGTCATATACCTTTCTTTACATTTTTTAGAAAAAAATGTCGCAACACGACAATTTTTAGTTATATTCCAAGTTGGAATAGTCCAACAAGTGAATCTTAATGGATTTTTCTGGAATTAGAAGAAGGGTAATATATGAATCGTTATGACTTGGTACTTCTGGGCCTAATCCTGGAAAAGCAACGTAGTGGTTACGACATCATTACCGAGGTCCGTAATCGCGAATTGGACCGCTGGGCAAACCTCAGCACATCGACCGTTTACAATAGACTTGCAACGCTCGAAAAGCATGGCGACATTGTTGGCCAGAGTGTACGCGACGGTAACCGTCCTGAACGCGTGGTGTTCACGATTACCGAAAAGGGGCGCGACACCTTGCGCAAGGAAGTGCTTAAGCACTTGACTGGCTTTAACGATGACCCGAGAACGCTCGGCTTCGCTTTCCTTTTTGGTGCAGAGCAGAAAGAACTTATTCGATCACTTGAAGCGCATGAACGTCGCTTGGTGAAAGAGGTAGAACGCTTGGAACAGATGATTGCCGAAGAACCGCGCCCGACCCTTTTTGCAGAAGGCCCGTTCCTCAACTGCATGAGCCGCGACCACATTCTGGTGGAACTCAAGTATGTGCGCGCCGCAATCGGAATCTTGCGTGACCCGGTACGCAGTAACAAGCTGAACGGATACTTCTACATTAACTTTGGAAACCGCGATTTTGTGAATAAGAAAGACTAGTTTTTTTCTATATTTACACCCGGAATTTAACAACCCCCTCTTACGGAGAAACAATGGCTACAAAACAGACCAAGAAGAGCGCCCCGAAGGCCAAGAAGGTTGCAGCTAAGACTGCTGCAAAGTACGGCTACTTTGACGACGCCAAGAAAGAATACGTGCTTACCACGCCGGCAACCCCGATCAAGTGGTGCAACTACGTTGGTACTTTGAACTTTGGTGGTATCGTCGATACTACTGGCGGTACCCTCGTTTGCAAGGGCGACCCGGCCCTGAACCGTATCACCAAGTACATCGCCCAGATGCCTTGCTCTGACTTTAAGGCCAGCACCATCTATATCCGCGTGAAGAACGCCAAGGGTTACACCGTGTTCTCTCCGTTCGTGGTTCCGACTCTCACCAAGATGAAAAAGTGGGAATGCCACGTGGGTCTTTCTTACATGCGCTGGATCGCCGAATGCGAAGGCCTCCGTACGCAGGTGACGATTTTCGTTCCGACCGGCTCCAACACTCTCCTCCAGGACATCCAGGTCACGAACCTCGACAAAGCTTCCAAGGAAGTGGACATTATCCCGGTTTATGAATTCAGCCACTTCGAAGCTGAAAAGCAGCTCACCAACGCCGACTGGGTTCCGCAGACCATGACCCTCAAGGGCCACTGGGAAAAGGACGGCCACGTGGTGCTCGAACAGTACGCTTACATGAAGCGTGACTTCGCCGTGAACTACGTGACTGCTAACTGCAAGGTCGGTAGCTTCGATGGCGACCGCCGCGTGTTCCTCGGCGCAAACGAAATGGGCTCCTGGGCCGCTCCGCTCAGCCTCGCCAACAAAGAACTTTCCAACAGCGAATGCGATCGTGGCGACAACATTGCCGCTCTCATGATCCACGCTGGCAAGATTGCCGCCGGCAAGACCTTCCGCACCTGCACCCAGCTCGGTCAGGAACAGAGCCTGAAGGTTGCCTCCAAGGCAATCGCCAAGTACCGCGACTTGAAGAACGTCGACAAGGCTTTCGACGAACTCGCCAAGTTCTGGGAAAAGTACCTCTCTACGATCCAGGTGCAGACTCCGGATGCTGCGTTCAACTCCATGGTGAACGTGCACAACCCGCGTCAGTGCCACACCACCAAGAACTGGAGCCGCTACCTGTCCCTGTATCAGCTGGGCTACGGCACCAGCCGCGGTATCGGTTACCGTGACTCCAGCCAGGACCTCATGGGCGTGATGAGCCACATGCCGGAAGAAGCATTGGAACTCGCCTTGAACCTGCTCTCTGTGCAGCGTCCTGAAGGTAACGCCATGCACCAGTACGCTCCGCTCGCCCTTGCAGAAGACAACGGCAACGAAGCTAACGCCGGTGACTCCCGCGAAAAGAAGGGCGTGCTCGACGAAAACGGCAACCCGGCTTACGCTGACTGGTATGGTGACGACCACCTGTGGATCGTTCTCACTATTGCCAACTACCTCAAGGAAACCGGCAAGATGGACCTCCTCAAGAAGGAAGTTCCGTTCTACGAAGCCGGCAAGAAGCGCGCCCAGCGTGAAAAGGGCACCGTGCTCGAACACCTCAAGCGCTCCCTCAACTTTACCCGTACTCACCTCGGTAAGCACGGTTTGCCGCTCCTCGGCTTTGCCGACTGGAACGACTGCATGAACCTCCCGCTCGGTGCAGAATCCTCCTTCAACACGGGCCTGTATGCTAAGGCTCTCCTTGAAATGATGGACATCTGCGAAGCTCTCGGCGACACCAAGTCTGTCGAAATGTACAAGGGCTGGTACGAAGACGTGAAGAAGGCCTTCAATGACAGCGCTTGGGACGGCAAGTGGTGGGTCCGCTGGTTCGACAAGCAGGGCAACGCCTACGGCACCAACAAGGCCAAGTACGGCAAGATTTACTGCAACAGCCAGTCCTGGTCTGTGATTTCTGGCATTGCTACTGGCGACCGTGCCGTGATGGGCATGGACAGCCTGAACAAGCTCCTCAACACCGCCAACGGCGTGAAGAGCTCTACTCCGGGCTACCGCGGCTTCGACCCGAACGTGGGTGGCATCTCCACTTATCCTCCTGGAGCCAAGGAAAACGGCGGTATCTTCCTCCACACCAACCCGTGGGTGATGATTGCCGAAACGATTCTCGGCCGTGGCGACAAGGCCTTCCAGTATTACAGCCAAATTAACCCGGCTGCCAAGAACACCAAGCTCGACGAGTTCGAATCTGAACCGTATTGCTATCCGCAGAACATCCTCGGTGACGAACACAAGCAGTTCGGTATGGGCCGTAACGCATGGCTCTCCGGTACCAGCTCCTGGACCTACCAGGCTGCAACGCAGTTCATCATCGGTGTCCGCGCAAGCTTCAAGGGCCTCATCGTGAATCCCTGCATCCCGAGCTCCTGGGATGGCTTCAAGGTGACCCGCAAGTTCCGCGGCGCTACCTACGAAATCGAAGTGAAGAATCCGAAGCACGTGTGCAAGGGTGTCGCCGAGATGATCGTCGATGGCAAGAAGATTGACGCTGATGTGGCCCCGATTTTCACGAAGGGTGTGCACAAGGTCGTCGTCACCCTCGGTTAATTTGAATTAGAATTTAAGTTCTAATCCAAATTCGATTTTTGGTCCGCTCCATTTTGGGGCGGACTTTTTGTTTTTGCTCAAAAAGCGGTGTTTTGTAAAGAAAATGTTGCTTTCGGGGCGTTTTATGGTTATATTGATACTGAATTCCAAGTTTTGATGTATTCGTTTAACGTCTAGGGGAGCAATACGATGTTTACGAAAAGAAAGCTGCTTGTTTTCGTTATTTTGGTGATTCTTGTGGTTGCTGGTGTTTTGCTGTATTTGAATGTCGGCGGAACAATGACGGACCCTCGTGATGGCAAGACTTATAGAACAGTAAAGATTGGCGACCAGGTGTGGATGGCCGAGAACCTGAATTACAACGTCAGTGGCGCCAAGAACTCTTGCTATGAAAACAAGCCGGAAAATTGTCAGAAGTATGGCAGGCTGTATACATGGGATGCAGCGATGGACGCTTGTCCGGATGGCTGGATTTTACCCACGGTGAAAGATTGGTCTATTTTGATCAATACCGTTGGAGGGCTGGCTAATGCCGCTAAAAAGCTTAAGGCTAAACAGGGTTGGGAAAATAGTGGCAACGGTACGGATGAATTTTCGTTTGCAGCGCTCCCTGCTGGCAATCTAAATTGGGCCGACGGCCAATATTACAATGAAAATGGGGTCGCGTTTTTTTGGAGTTCTACGGAAACGGGATGGGGTACTGTTTTTCAAATGTTTCTGCGAGGCTCGGACGATAATGCATGGCTAGAGAGTAGATTCGGAAAAGGACATGAATACAGTGTTCGATGCCTAAAAAGCAAGGCAAGTCCGACGGTTGAAAAGGCCTCGGCTACGGATATCATGACGGACCCCCGTGATGGCAAGACTTACAGAACGGTGAAGATCGGAGACCTGGAATGGATGGCCGAAAATTTAAGATTCGACTACAACATCGGTTCTGCCAAGACATATTGCTATGGAGGATATTCCGAGAACTGTGAAAAATATGGCGGGCTCTACACATGGTCTGCCGTGATGGATAGCGCCGCCTTGTTCAGCACCGCAGGACAAGATTGCGGTAGTTACAACAAAGATTGCTGGCCGAACCCTCCCGTACAAGGTGCTTGTCCCTATGGTTGGCATATTCCCACTCATGCCGAAATGGCTGTCCTTTTTATGGATGCTTATGAAACTGATGACGGGTATGATGCTCTTTTTTCGACTACCGAATGGAACAATGGACATGGTTCGGATGCATTCTCCTTTTCTGCGCGGCCTGCGGGTTATTGGTCCAGCAAGAATATGAGTTTCTCTCAAAAAGGCGATATTGTTTATTTCTGGACATCGGATAGCTACAACGGATGGGATTCCGACAGCACCGAGGCTGTGTATTTTCATCTCAAATCTCAAGGGGATACCCCAGTTGATGCTCTCAAAAAGAGTGATGGCCTCAGTGTCCGCTGTGTAAAGGACCTTGACAACAATAAAAACAACATCGGTGCGCTTAAGGATATGCGCGACGGCAAGTTCTATAAGACCGTGAAAATCGGCGAACAGACTTGGATGGCCGAGAATCTGAATTACGAGACGGGGGATAGCTACTGCTACGAGAATAAACCCGAAAATTGCGTCTCGTACGGAAGGCTTTATACTTGGGAATCGACGGTCGGTATATGCCCTGAAGGTTGGCATGTGCCGACAATAGCAGATTGGCAAACCTTGTATAAAACGGCTGGCGGCAAGAATAAGGCCGCAAAGGCTCTCAAATCGAATAAGTGGTGGTATGAGGGCTGCAACGGTACGGACGATTATGGTTTTGCTGCGTTGCCTGTTTGGTTTGCCGGAAAGTACACGGACAGTCTCTTTTTTGATAACGAGTTCGGTAGCCATGCATACTTCTGGAGTTCAACGGAGCATAGTGAAAACAATGCTTATGTTATGGACTTCTCTTATAGTGATGTTGCGGTTTTGATAGATGTGTATAAGAGTCATGCATTTCCTGTTCGCTGTGTAAAAGACTAGTATCGCTAGGGGCTTATATGAAAAAGGTATACCTTATTTTTCCCATTTTGATGGTCCTCATGATTGCAGGAACTGTCGTGTATAAGAAGCTTGGAAATAAAAATTCGATGACAGATCCCCGCGACGGTAAGAGCTACAGAACCGTAGTGATCGGCGAGCAAACCTGGATGGCGGAAAACTTGAATTTTGAAACCCCGGACAGCTATTGCTACAACAAGTCGCTGGATAGTTGTGCAAAATATGGTCGGTTGTACACATGGGCGGCCGCAATGGATTCTGCAGGCCTGTTCTCTACAAATGGGGTTGGCTGCGGTTATGGAAAAATCTGTAACCCGACATACCCGGTGCAGGGTGTTTGCCCTAGCGGTTGGCATTTGCCTACGAAAGATGAATTTGCGGCTCTGTTTTTGGCAGCAGGTTTAAAATTTGATGAAGTGATAGATGCTGGCGAAAAGTTTATGGATGGCTCGGTCCTTATGTCGAAAAAGGGTTGGTATAAGAACAGTCGCGCGGGTGTAGATGGTACAGATCTCTATGGCTTTTCGGCGCTTCCTGCGGGTTTCCGTAATAGGGGAGGTCTCTATGACGAGGTGCTGATCTATACGAATTTCTGGAATTCAACCGAATTTAATGTTGCTAAAGCCAACAATATGTATGTGGGATATGCCGATGTTGCCGGTTTGTACCACGACTATAGTAAGTATTCCGCTTTGTCTGTCCGTTGCGTAAAGAATTAAGAAGGAGTGTGTCTTATGGCTGAAAGATTTTTAGGATTGTTTTTCGGAATGGCCGCTTTGTGTGTACTTGCGGTTGGATGTAACGATGAAAAAACGGGCGATGAAATTGAGGCTGCTGTTGAAGAATCTCAGCCTGAATTTCACGGAGATCCCGCCTATATCGCCCGCATTTGTAACGATGTAAACAACCAGATGATGGTGTCTTCACTAAGGCTGGACGATGAAAATAAGGAAGTGTTTGACGGAATGTGGCTGGAAGACGATACGGTTATCCTGTCTATCCAGGCGCACAAGACACGCCTAGATTATGTGACGAAAGGAATAATGACCATCCTTCTTCCTAAACAAGGTGGCAAGACCTTGCATAATCTCCTAGAAAGATTGAACAAGCGGAAGTATGTGTTGCCTACCAATTTCTTCGTGGCTGTCAAGCAGAATAATTACAAGATGAAATTTCGGTATTGGGACGAATCGGGTGAAAAACTGGATATTCCCCTGGCATACGAGGACATGCCTGAGCCTTATAAGAAGCCACAAAATCCATTAGCGAAGAAGATTGACGGCTACGCGGCCGTGACCATTGGCAATCAGGTGTGGATGGCCGAAAATTTGGATAGGGATATTGAAGGGAGTATTTGCTACGATCACAATCCCGAAAACTGCGAGGAGTTTGGCCGCCTCTATGATTTCAAAACCGCAATCAAGGCATGCCCTGCGGGATGGCACCTTCCGGATTCTTCGGAGATGGAGGAACTGTTCATAACGGCTGATAAGATTCTGACCGAGGAAATGACCAAGAATCATGAACTTGATTCGATTATTCAACGCCAATACATTGTTCAGCAGGGCCATTGGGAAGGTGATAGTATGGTAACGGAGGAAGTTCACTCCATGGGCCGTGTTCTGCTGACTTCTGAAAAGAATGACGAGACAAGAGGCTTGGGTTACTTGGGATTCAACATGAAAGCGGCTGGTAAGGCGGAATATTCCTACAGCTCAACGGGTAAAAAAGAGTCCATTACAGACGAACGCTTTTCGAACCAGAATAAAGATGCTTGCTTATGGACAAGCGTCTCGGAGGGGGAAGATACCCCTTTCTGGGAAAAGCACCTGTATGTAGAATTTATTTGGCATCGGTATAAACGGTCTGGCTTTTATACAAAGTGCTCGGTCCGCTGCGTAAAAGATCAGGAAACGGCAAAGGAGTAACCCTATGAAATATATCGTCTCTATGGTATTGTTTTTGGCGGCTGTTTCCTTTGCCGCAAACTATGAATTTGTTTTCCCTGAAAAGATAGAGTATCAGCTGGTGGCCCCTACGGCAAAACCAGAACTTGCGAAATTGGCCAATAGCATCAATAAAAAATGTCCGCTAGAAACTGAACTCCAAAAAAAGATGACGGTCGAAGCCAAAGTTGCAAAAACAGACCCAGTTAAAACGGATACCGCTAAAAAGACCCCTGCAAAAAGAGATGCTATGAAAGAAGCTTTTGAAAGCTTCGGCATGATGCTCGTTTCTATGCAGAAGTCTGCCGATAGCATAAAACAGGGCTTGAATCCGTTTTTCAATGTGCCGCTGGAAGGTGTGTCCGTTGATGATAAGTACATGATATTCGCTTTGCGTTATCCTGATAGCGTTTCGGAGGATTCCCTGTATTCCTTTCTGGTGAAGCTTTCTATGGTAGGACCGCTCATTCTTGAAGGTGGCGAGGCAACCTACGGAAAAAAGAACAATCCGTTTACCGAAAAGAACCTGCAGACTATTGCGAGAAACGAGGTTAGCATTGTCTTGCGAGCGGTCGCCCGGAACGGCAAGTATGCCGATGTAATTGTAGAAAGCAAGAGCTTCCCGATTCCGTATGTAGAAGTCCCTCACAAGAATGTCAAGAAAATCAAGGGCGTTCCCGCTGTCGAGATTGGCAATCAGGTATGGATGGCGCAGAACATGAACAAGAAAACGCCTCACAGCAAATGCTACGAAAATAGCGAAAAGAATTGCAATCGTTACGGGAGGCTTTATCCTATAGAAGATGCCCGAAAAGTTTGCCCTGCAGGTTGGCATTTGCCAAGCAGCAAGGAGTTTGAAGAATTGGGAAAGTTTGTAAAGGAATCCAAGGCCCTGCTTTCTAGGAATTATGACGAATGGGGCCGCTCGATGGAAGGAACGGACGACTTCGGGTTTAAGGCACGTCCTTCGGGAATGGGTTACGAATTGACTAAGTTCAAGGGAGGCTATGTTCCGCCCAAGGTTGTGAAAAAGCCGAAGCCCGGGGAATTCCGCTTTGAGTTCAGCACCGGGTCCCATGTCGCTTATTTCTGGACTTCCGATGTCCAACCGCCGGCAAATCCTGACTATTACTATGTTGACGTAATGGAAGGTTATTTTGTCTCTTTGGAGCGCGGAACCTTGAGTGTACCGTTCACGAACGTCATTGGCTCCCGTTTGGGACAAAAGGTCAAGGGCAAGTGGAAAGAGGGAAGCAATCCCAAGAAAGAGAAACTTTGGTTGTCGGTGCGTTGCGTGTTGAATGATTAGCTGCACCTACAATTTTTATATTTGTGCGCATCATGAAACTCGATACGACGCTTTATTTTATTACCGATAGCACGACAGTGCCGGAAGATCGTTTTTTGCCTGTAGTTGAGGCAGCCTGTAAGGGGGGCGCGACGATTATTCAGTTGCGTGAAAAGGATCGTTCTACCCGCGAATATTTGCAGATGGCCGATGCGGTGCATGTGATTACAGCTCGTTACGGGATTCCTCTGATTATCGATGACCGCGTGGATGTTGCCTTGGCGATTGGTGCCGAGGGCGTTCATGTGGGGCAGAGCGATATGCCGGTGCGTTTGGCCCGCAAGCTCATGGGCGAGGGCAAGATTATAGGTGCTACCGCGAAGACGGTACCGCAGGCGCTTGAGGCTTATGAGCAGGGCGCAGATTACCTGGGATGTGGCGCGATTTACCCGACCACGACTCACGTGAAAACGGTGATTACGCCGGTAGAAACCTTGAAAGAGGTGGTGAAGGCGGTGCCGATTCCGGTGAATGCCATTGGCGGACTCAATAAAGACAACATCTTTGTGCTGAAGGGCTCGGGCATTGCGGGCATTTGCGCGGTGTCGGCGATTATGAAGGCGGCTGATCCGGAAACGGCGACGCGAGAATTGAAGGCCGCGTTTAAGGCTCTGTAGCTATTTGCTGCCGCGGAGCTTTTGCCCAGCCTTGAGCGGGGCGCCGGGCTTTAAATCGTTGATGCGGCAGAGTGATTCGATTGAAATGTTGAACCAGTTGGCGACATCCCCTTGGGAGTCTCCGGCTTGTACAACGTAATAGTTGTTGTCGCGGAGTTGAGCCTGGATTTTGCGGTGCTCGTTGCGAGCCTTTTTCATCGAGAAATTATTGACGCCCGGCTTTAGCGACCAGTGCGGGAAATCAATGACGGTGGTCGGGTCAATGTTTACTTCGCCAAACCGGATTTCAAAGTGCAAGTGCGCGGCCGAAGACCTGCCGGAGTTGCCTGCGAGGCCTACGATATCGCCGGGGAAAACCTTGTCGCCGACGCTGAGCAGACGCTTGGAAAGGTGGGCATAAAGAGTCTCGATTCCGTTCGGGTGCTTGATGAGCACGTAATGGCCGTAACCGCCTTTGTTGTAGCGCGACATGGTGACTTCGCCGGGGTAGGCGGCCACGACGGGTTCGTCCTTGATGACGTTGACGTCTACGCCGCGATGCAGGCGGTGGCTACGAATGCCGTAGGGCGAGCCGATGAGTGCTTCGTGTGTGATAGGCGGAAGGATTGTCGAAAAATCGAAGACGTCGACCATTCGTGCGGCTTCTTCTTCCTTCTTTTGTTGCTTAGCCCTTTCGCGTTTTTTCTTCTTGGATTCGACGATTTCGTATTCGACGCCCTGCTTGTCGTAGAGCAAGGCCTTGGTGAAGGCTTTCGGGTCGTCTTCGTTCAGTTTGATTTTCTTGGGCTTCTTGGGCTTGGCTTTTTTTGATTTTTTGGAGGACTTTTTGGAGTCGGACTTCTTTTTCGTCGTTTGGGCCGAGGTTTCCTTTTCGGATTTTTTGGCGGTTGCGGCTTTTGCGTAAGCGGGAGCACTCGTGAAAGAGATTGCCACGATGATCGCGACAAATATACCCATCCACTTGTGAAGTCCCAAAAAGCTCATTTTTTTAAAGAAAATTCTAGTGAGAGAAATTTACTTTAAAAATGCGAAGAATACGGCGGCCACAATCAAAACGAAGGCTACAATATGGTTCCATTGAAGGGCTTCGTTGTTGAAAACGGTCGTAGCGATGACCGTAAACACCGTCAGGGAGATGGCTTCTTGGATGACCTTGAGCTGCATGAGGGTGAAAGGCCCTCCGTTAATGCGGCTGCCTATGGTATTTGCGGGAATCATGAAGAAGTATTCGATGAGGGCAACACCCCAAGACGCGAGAATCACCAAAATCAGCGGCCAGTCGGTGCTGATGTGCATTTCTTTGAGTTTGAGGTTGCCGTACCAGGCGGCGGTCATAAAGACGTTACTGATAATCAGGAGAATGACTGTAAAGATTCCGGCTTTCATAATGATGTGTGATGTGAAATGTGAAGTGTGAAATGGTTAGTAGTTAGGTAAATGTGGTGTGAGCTTATTCATTTTTCATTACTCATCGCACATTTCTCATTCTATAGGGCTTACCTGTGCTGAGTTGGTAGGCGAGGCGGGCACGCACCTGTTCCAGGTACTGGATGTACTTTTCGCTTTGGTAGTCGCGGTAGGTCCAGTCAAAGGCGTGGAAATGTCCGTCCTGAAAGTACAGCGTGGGTTCTACGAAAATGCCGCGTTGCATGTATACGCGCTGGCGCTGGTCCTTGGTGGTGGCCAAGAAGAATTGCCCGAGCGTCATGTAGCCGGGGTCCAGGTTCACGGGGCGAAGCCCGGGCGTGCCGTTTTGCTTGGCAATTTCGAGTTCGACGTCGTTGCTCCAGAGCTTGATATCGACGATGGTTTCGCGGTCGACCAGGGTCTCGTAGCTGAAAAAGGCACGCACGGGGGCGTTCCCGATTTCGTCGACGTAGTAGTTCGTGAAGGTAAACGGGAACGGCGGGAGCGCAAGCTCCTCTTCGCCAAAGCGGTTGCGGAGCGTGTCGCGCACTGCCTCGACTGCCTGGGAATCTTTCGCGAGAATCCCTACGATTATCTTGACTTTGGCTGGTGTCCTTAGTTCACCCATGGGCGGTAATTTAGTAATTTTTGCCCATGCGTTTTCTACTTACCTTTTGTATTCTCGTTTCTATCGCCTTTGCAGAAGCGCCTCGTGTGGTTCCCGAAATTGTAGATTCGATTCCTCACGAAAAGACCCATTTTACGCAGGGCTTGTTCTTTGACGGCAAGGAATTGATTGAAACGACGGGCTTGTATGGGCAATCGGGCTTGTATCGCCGTACGCTTGACGGCAAGATTCTGGACTCCGCAAGGCTTGAAGACAAGTATTTTGGCGAAGGCTCGATTGCGGTGGGCGACGACATTTTCTACTTGACCTGGAAATCTAAGAAGGCTTTTATTTATAGCCGTAAGCCGTTTACGAAAAAAGGCGAATTTAGCATTCCTACCGAAGGCTGGGGCCTTACTTACTGGAAGAGCGCCTTGCTCATGAGTAACGGCACAAGCGAACTTTTGCAGCTATCTCTTGGCGGTTTCTATGTGGTGGGAGTTATTCCCGTGACTGATGGCGGTCGCCCGGTAAAGCTCTTGAACGAACTTGAAATCGTGGGCGATACGCTTTACGCAAACATCTGGCAGACAGGTGCCATTGCTGTCATATCTCTCCCGAGCGGGAAGGTAATTCGCTACCTGGATTTAAGCCGCAAGGTCGCCGAAATCCAGCGCAAGCACCCGGATGTAGACGTATTGAACGGCATCGCCTATGACGGCAAGAATCTTTGGATTACCGGCAAAAACTGGCCTTGGATCTACCGGCTTAGTTTCTAAAAGTCCAGACGATGCCGTAGGCGAAGCGGAGGCCCTCGGGCGTGTAGCCGCTAGCAGGCATGTAAATGCTGTGGTTGAAATTCTCGATTCGGGTGTAAAGTTCGAACGAAAGAATCTGCATGCGGGCTTCAAAGTCAAGCGCCAGGTACTTCTTCATGAGTTCCAGTTCGGGGCCGCCGAATTCACCAATGGTGCAGTCGTAGCGTTCACCGAACCATTGCCAGTCCACACGCACACTCACGCCTAAACGGTCGGACACAAAGCGGTTCTGCCAGTGGATGGAGCCCTTGTAGTAGAGTTCCGGCGTATCGATAAGCTTGAAGCTACGGTCAAGCGTTTCTCCGCGTTCCAGATAGAACTTCCAGTTGCCAAGCCTGAAACCGACTTGCAAAATCCAGTCGAGGCTGTTCACGTTGTCGATGTTAGTCCAAGTGTAAACGTCATCGACGGCGTCTGTGGAATCGACTGAACCTCGCTTGACCCAGCGCGGCTTAATCAGGTTGTCCACATCTTCGTAACGGAGGCCGAGCCCGTAAAAGACTTCGCGCTGCTGGTAACCCAAGTTGAAGGTATAGCGGTCGCGTTCTTCGTACTTGAGGTCTTTGCGGGCAAAGGCGAGGCGGCCCGTTTCGTCAATCTTGAGCTGGCCCACATCGGGGAACTTGTTGTCGTGTCGCCAGCCGGCGCTTGCACGCAGGTGGTACGGCAAAAAAGCGAGTACGTCGGCGGAGTAGGCCGGGGCGTAATCGACAGAATCGCGTACGGAGCTGTTACGCTGCAAACCCGTTTGTGTGCGGAAAAGGAGCTTGTTCCAGAGGGTGTCTTTGAGTTCCAGGTAGCCGACTTCGCGGTCCTGGTAATAGGTATGCGTCGTGTCGTTATCGCCGGTATTGTCGGTGTTCAGGAATTCGTATTTGAACTTGATTGCCGGATTGAATATGGTGTGGTAGGCAATGCCGAAGTTGCCGAGCATCGATTGATAGCTTGTTGTCCGTAGGGTGTCGTAGAAGAGGGAATCGCTGTGCTCGATTCCTGCGGTGTCGGTGTAAATGTGCGAATCCTTGTATATGCGGGCGAGAGAATCCAGTTCGATTTCGTGTTCGGTGTATTGCAGGTCAGCCGAAAGGGTAAGCTTACGGGTGGGGTAGAATTCTGCGCCGCCACCGTAGCCGAAGGTATGAATCTCGGTGACATAGGGGTCGGTCTGGAATGTGCGAATCGCCTTGTCGAGTGTGTCGAGCAGAACTTTGTGGTTCGTGTTGTCGGCGTTTCGAAGATTGATGTAGTTCAACTTGGCGAATGCCTTACCGAATCCGAATTTCCAGGTGAGAATTGGCTGGATGTGCATGCTGTTCATGGCGATGTTTCGTCCGCCGAAGGGAATCTGTGAGGAATCGCGGCCCAGGGCGAAGTACGGTGAGTGCGTCACGTTCTGGTAGCTGTATTCCTTGGAATCTACGTCGGAATGGCTGGCGAGCCCGAATTCAAGCGAAACGGAATCGGTCACGAGCCTGCGGAAGTCGAGGCGCAGCGCGTTACCGCCAAAGGCGGGGCGTTCCCAGTTGAGGTCGGTCACGGGAGTGTCGACCGGGACTCCTTTGCGTTCTTCGGTCAGAATTCCGTTTTCACCGTTCAGCCCGAGTGTCGTAGCGTCGTAACCTAGCCGTGTGGTAAAAAGTCCTGCAAGCTTGCTCGGGTAACGAGTCTGGATAGAACCCATGCCTAAAAAGTCGGCTTCCAGTTCCGGTGCTCCGAGAATCGAGGTTCCCAGGAGCCATTCGGATTTCTGGCCGGAAATGTCGTAGGTTCGCTGCATGAGACCGCGGAGGGGGAGCACCCAACGGCCTGCATCGGTTTCGCGGGGAGCGGGGTCAATGCCCCAGGGGGTCTTGTAGATGGAATCTTGCGCAGATGGCTTTGTGTACTGGTCGGGCTTTAGCGGTTCAGCAAATAGGGTGGCCGCTAAGAAAATCAAGACGAGAGACGAAAGACGAGAGACGAGAGATGTCATTTGGGTTAGTACCATTCCGCTCTCAGTTTTTCACGGCGTTCGCGCAGCGCGTTCACCACGGAGTAGGGCATTTTCATGCAACCCGGCGGGTAGGCGCCAGCTTCGGTATGAAAGTCGGAACCGCCAGTTCCCACGAGTCCGAACTTTTGGGCAATTTCCTTGTACTTGCGGCCAACGGCTCCCTTTTGGGCGGGGCTATAAACTTCGATACCCTGTACGCCCCATTCCACCATGTTCTCGATGAATTCGTCGGAGAGACCCGACTTGTAGGGGTGGGCGAGTACGGCGATTCCACCGGCGTTTTCGATGAGCTTGATAGTTTGCTGCGGGTTCAGTCCCTTCTTTTCGACAAAGGCCACGCAGCCGTCGCCCAGGTACTTGGTGAATGCTTCCGAAAAGTTCGAAATGTATTCTTCGTCGACCATGGACATGGCGATATGCGGGCGTCCGATGACCTTACCCTTGCAGTAGGTGACCACC
The DNA here is from genome assembly GCA_902799745.1 of Fibrobacter succinogenes. Lineage (GTDB taxonomy): Bacteria > Fibrobacterota > Fibrobacteria > Fibrobacterales > Fibrobacteraceae > Fibrobacter > Fibrobacter succinogenes_Q. Next base: position 17,311 of record CADCBQ010000038.1, read on the forward strand.
TTTTCGTAGGTGATGTCGATACCGAGGGCGTTCAATTTCTTGATAATCGCCTTTGCTCGGGTGACACGCTGCTTGGCGAAATCCTGCAGTTCCATGTTCAAGGCGAGGTTTGTCGGATCGCAGAAGTAGCCGAGAATATGGATGTCCTTGCCTTGCCACACAGCCGAAATTTCGATGCCGGGAATGATTTCGAGACCGATTTCCTTGGCGGGTTCGACGGCCAGGTTGTAGCTATCCAGGTTGTCATGGTCGGTAATCGAAATGCAACGCAACCCTTTACGCTTGCAAAGGGTGAGCAGTTCTTCGACCGAGAGGTTTCCATCCGAAAGCTTGGTGTGCATGTGGAGGTCCGCATACCCGCCGTTTTCGGTGATGATTGTGGGAAACCCCTTTTGCATTACTTGACCCCGTAGTACTGACTAACCAGGGCGGCTTCGCTCATTTTGTTGGGTTTCAGGCACACATTCAGGAACGGATAGCAATGGTCTTCGGTAAACCCGATGCGGCAGTTTGCTCCGCTCTTTTTGGCCAAAAGTAGCGTCGGCCAAAATGCTTCGCCGAGGTAAATGCATACTTGTGGACCGTAATCCTGGATTTTGTATTGCAACTCTTCGAAGGCCGGTTCGCCGTAGCGGCATTCAAGCTCGGTATAGTATATCGCTTTGGCATGCTTGGCCGAGATAACGACCTGCATTGTATCGGGGGCACAAAGGAGAGCGTTTTTGAAGAACGAGTCGGGCATCGCTTTTATGAATGCTGTCGACTTGTCGATGTCCTGGGCGAGGAACACGACTGTTTTGGGATTCCCCTGGAGTGCTGCCGGGAAATTGAACTCACCGGATTCATCTCCGGCTACATCCAAAAACCAACGGTACAGCTTTTCAGGACTGTAGAAACGCTTGAAAAAATAACGTAGACGATTTGCAAAATATGGCGATGGTTTCACACGAAAAATATACTAATTTTGGACCATGCCTAAACAGAAATTCTATGCGATAAAGACCCCGAATGAAAGCAAAATTGTCATGACTTGGGCCGAATGTGAAAAACTGACCCATGGAGTCAAGGGAGTGCTTTTTAAGTCGTTCGGTACGCGTGCCGAGGCCGAAGCATGGATTTCTGGAATGGAAGCTCCCGTACCCGATGGTATCCGGGTTTTTGTAGATGGCTCTTTTTCGCCAGATTTCCCCAAATCGGGCTGGGCGTTTGTGGTGACTGAAAACGATGTCGAAATTGCCCGCGGTTCGGGTATTACCGCATTTGATGCAGAAAGCCGAAACATTGACGGCGAAGTGATGGCCTCATTCCAGGCGATGCGCTGGCTCGATTCCAACGACAAGACGGGTACGATCTGCCACGACTACGAAGGCATTGCCCGCTGGGCCAAGGGCGAATGGCAGGCGAAAAGCAATATCGCCAAGCGCTATGTGGCGGCCGCTCAGCCTTACTTGCACCGTGTGAGTTTTGAAAAGGTCGAGGCGCATACCGGTGTCAAGTGGAATGAACTTGTAGACAAACTAGCGAAAGAAGCGATTGCCCGCGCCAAGAAGAAATAATTTTTTACAAACCTTGCAAACTGCGGGTTGCAAGATTTCATTTTGAATTGCCTACATTTGTTTCCGCCGACGAAAGTCGGCGGTTTGTCGTTCCACAGACGGCGAACATTCAGTTGGGGAGTCCCGCCAATTCTAGGTGCGGCGGGGCTTCTTTCGAAAACATAAGAGTTATTTCTTGCGGTCTTGCCAGGTGCTTTCGTTAAAGAGCTGGCCTTCGGAAAGACCGTACTTTTCTTGGATGCCCGCTTCGCGGATGGCATCTTCGATAGAGATTTTGCCCTGGATCGCCTGCGTGTAAATGAGCACTTTGCGGCGCACGGTTTCGGCGTCTTCGGTGAGCATTTCGAGACGGAAATGGTTTACGCCTGCGGTGCGGAGGCGGGGGAGCAGTTTGAGGGCTGATTGTGGCTTGCCCACAAAGAGCGTGTTGCGGCATTCGGCGTCGCTCTGCAAGAAATGGCGTTCGCCCTTGTGGTCCAGGATTTCAACCTTGTGCTTGGTGCAAATCTTGTCGCATTCCGGGAAGCGGCGACCCGTGGTAAGGGCGCGGGCGAAGGCGCAGTATTCCGAATGGAAGGCGGGCATGTACTGGTGCAGCGTGAGTTCGAGGCGCTCTCCGTCGATGTTTTCGAGAAGGTCAAAGAGCTGCGTGCTGTTGAGGTCCCAGGAGGGGTGGAGTGTCGAGAGACCCTGCGAAAGGAGCCAGTCGTAGCTGGCGCTGTTGGCGGCGTTCAGGCTGTAGTCGCCGGTGAGCGGGATTTCGCTTTCTTTAAGAATCGAGAGCGCCCCTAGATTTCGCACCAGGGCAAAGTCCGGGCAAAGCCGCAGAATATTCTTGAGGTAATGGCTTTCGCCCGGCTTGTGGATGCGAAGCGTCGCCATGCCCGCCTTGAATCCGAGTTCGCGGATTTGTTCCAGCGGGGTGTCGTATTTGACGCCCCAGTCGAAATCCATAATGACGTTTTCGATGGCGAGGCCTTCGAGGGCGGCGATTTGGTCTGGATTGCGGACGAGTACGCTGATAATCGGGCGTGCGGATGCAAATGTCGTGCCACTGGTTGGTACGGCGGCAGACTTGAACTTGACGCGGGTCTCGTTCAAGAAGGTTCTGCCTGCCTCGGCGCTCGGGTTCAAAGCCTTCCATTCGGTGCGCTTCTCATCGAGCTTTTCGATGGCTGCCTGGCGGAGCGTGCGGAGAATCTTTCCGGGAATGAACGCGCCGCGGTCCACTTGAATGTCGAGGTGCTTTAGCTGATAGGCGGTCGAACTTAAGGCCGAAAGTTCCTTTTGGGCGAGTTCGCGGAGAGCCTTGTCGGCATCGTTCCCTTTGTTTCGGGCTTCTTCAAGAGTGAAATCTGCCTCGACTTCAACGGTGTTTCTTGGCGTATCGTAAACGGAAAGCTTGAGCGGTCCGCCGATTTTACCTGAGAGTGTCATGTGGATCGGCAAGCGCACAAGTTGTTCGCGGTCCGTAAAAGTCTTGCGCAGCTCGCGTTCAAGTGCGGGCGAGTCGTTGCGGTAAACTTGCATGCCCACCGCAATCTGGCGGGTGTCGAATTCTCGCCCGAATTCAAGCTTCAAGAGCTTGGGATCGCCGCGCTTTGCGTGCGGTAAATGGGTGATTTGCGCGGCGTACAGGCGGCTCCCGATGCTTACGCCGAGAGCCGCATTTTCAAACAGAATGCCGTCGCCTGGCTGTGGGTAGCAGGCTTTTTCGCCGGCGTCGGAGATTGCACTGTCGAGGCCAACAATAATCTGCCCGCGGTCTGCCTTCACGACTTGCCCGAGAACCATACCATGATGATTGCTGAAGGTGCCGTTCACCAGTTCCTGGTGGTTGTCCCCGTCAAGCCAGCCGGTGGTAAGCCCGCGGCTGAATAGCACTTCGAGCGGTTCCATGTCCTTGGCGTCAAGCGGAATCCGGTTCAACGCCTTGCGGTAGGCGCGGGATACGGCGGCAACGTATTCGGGGCTCTTGAGGCGGCCTTCGACCTTGAGCGAATTCACGCCGATTTCTTCGAGCTCGGGCAGCTTCGGGAGGGCGCACAGGTCGCGGGTGCTAAAGAGGTATTGCGCATCGGTGTTGCGGTATTCCTTGCCGTCTACAAAGATGCGGTAAGGAAGTCGGCAGCTTTGGGCGCACTGGCCGCGGTTGGCGCTGCGACCGCCAAAGTTTTCGCTAGTCAGGCACTGGCCCGAGTAGCTCACGCAAAGCGCCCCGTGAATGAATACTTCGAGTTCGAGGTCGGTGGCGGCCTTGATGGCGGCGATTTCCTTGACCGAAAGTTCGCGGGCGAGTACGGCGCGGTTGAATCCGATGGATTTCACCAGGTTCACGCCCTCGGCGCTTGCAAGCGTCATCTGCGTACTGGCGTGGATTTCCTGGTTCGGACAAATGGCGCGAATCAGGCGGGCAAGACCGATATCCTGGATAATGAAGGCATCGGGTTCGAGCGAAATGATTTTTTCGAGGAATTCAGGCAATTCTTGCAGTTCGCGCTCAAAAACGAGCACGTTCATGGCCAAGAAGGTGCGCACCCCGTGAATGCGGGCGTAGCGGATCATGTCGCGGACATCGTCAAAGGAAAAGTCTTCGGTGCGGCCTCGGGCGTTCCAGTGGGGGACTCCAAAGTATACGGCGTCGGCCCCGTTGTTCACGGCTGCTTCGAGCATTTCGCGCGTGCCTACGGGCAGCAAGAGTTCCGGCGATGTCTGTGCGCTTGAATTCATGTGGCGAAAGATAGAAAATATTGGCTTTACTCTTTTTTATTTTCTATATTCTACGCATGAACCGAAAGATTACTTTGTCTGCAATCCTGTTTGCCGTTTTGGCTGTTTTTTCGCTTTCTGCTTGTACTGACGAGGCGGCCGAGGCCGAAATGAACCGCTTGAAAGACGAAAATGCGGTGCTCCAGGGCCAGGTAGATTCGTTGCAGAAGAATCTTGATTCGTTGAATGTCTACAACGATTCTGTCAAAAAATCGCTCGAAAAGCTCGATATGCATCTTTAGACCGCCACCGGCAGAGCGGTTTCGGGGTTGTTTCTTAACTGTCAATCCCCAATTATTTAACAGTTTTGTTATATTTGCGCCCGTGGCTCACCATGGCCTTCTGCTACGGCAGTGGCCCCTTTATAGTTTCGCTGGCCCAATTTGCCCGAAACCTTATCGCCGTCAAGCCTCTCAGGAGGCGCTAGTAAGATGGCTTTAAGCACACAAAAACACGAACCAGCCACACCGCCTGCGGGTTTATTTCCAGCCTGCACCTGCGGTCAACCCTTACTTATGAGGTGCCCCGAATGGAATACATCGCACTCGCACTCTCACTCGTTGCAGTGATTCTGTGCATCGTTATCCTCACGAAGGTTAACAAGCTCCTTACCATGCTTCGTACCCCGATTTTCAAGAAGCTCACCCCGGACATGAACTTGAAGCCGGCTTCCCGTCGCCCGATCAGCGCTCAGGAAATGGCTCAGCGCGGTGAACGCAAGGAAAATCGCCAGAACAACAATGGCAAGGACCGTCCTGCTAAGGAAAATCGCGACAATCGCGCCGCTGACAAACAGCAGCAGCCCGCTCGCGACCGTAATGAACAACGTGACCGTGGCAACCGCCGCGATCGTCGCGACCGCCGCGAAGGCCGTCGCGAACAGAACGTTGAAGCTCAGAACGTAGCTGCCGAAGCCCAGGCTCCCGCAGCTGCCGCTCCCGCCGTCGAAGCAGCCCCGGCCGCCGCTCCTGAAGCCCGCCGCCCGCTCGCTCCGCGTATTCCGGTTGAAACTCCGGCCGCTCCTGCCGTCGAAGCCCCGGTCGCTGCCCCTGCAGCACCTGCCGCTGAACCCGCAGTCGAAGCCGTCGAAACCACCTTCGATCCGTCCAAGGTCCGCTACGGCCGCCGCAACGTGATCAAGAAGGCTCCGGAACTCGCCGACGAAGACTAATTGAGCACGCGCTAGCGCGAAATTGAAAGCCTCCGGTCATCGACCGGAGGTTTTCGCTTTTTTCAAAGCGAACAAAAAATCCCCGGCTCTTGCCGAGGGGTTTTAATTTGTACAAAAATGTTGGGCAGCAATTCTTCTAACTGCCTACATCCTACAGTCTACTGATGCGCAGCTGACTAGAATTCCACGAGGCCCTTGTCGGCGTCGGCTAGAATCACCTTGGTCGCCATGCCCACGAACAGACCGTGACCCACGATACCCACGATGTGTTCCAGGTCGCGGGCGAGCTTGTCGGCGTCTTCGATAATGCCGAACTTGGCGTCTGCAATCAGGTTGCCGCTATCGCTAATCACCGGACCGTCCTTGCCCGGAGCGCCCATACGCACCTTGAGGTCACCGCCGAGCTTCTTCACTCGTTCGGTCACCACGGCGATGGCACCCGGAATGATTTCCAGCGGTACTGCGAACTTTTCGCCGAGCTTGTTCACCTTCTTGCCGCTGTCCGCAATGATTACGTAGTTGTCGGTCATCGAGGCGACAATCTTTTCGAGCAGGTGGGCAGCGCCACGACCCTTGATTAGATTGCGCTGGTCATCGATTTCGTCGGCACCGTCAATCACCATGTCAAGGTGGCTCACTTCGCCCATTTCTTTGAGCGGAATGCCGAGGCTTCGGCACTGCAGCGTGGTGCTCCAGCTCGTGCTCACGCCAACCACATGCAGGCCTTCCGTCTTGATACGCTCGGCAAGGCGGTTCACCATGTGGGCGGCGGTGCTACCCGTTCCAAGACCCACGGTCATGCCGTCCTTGATCATATCTGCCGCGCGAACGCCTGCAGCCTTCTTGAGTTCGTCCATCGATGCCATTAGCGCCATCTCCTGTTGTGGTTGTTGTCGTCAAAATCTTCGCCGTCGGCCCCGTCGAAGCCGTCGTCAAAATGGTCAAAATCTTCTTCGCGGTCGGGGTAGCCGCTTTCGAGCTCGGTAAAACTCGGCTGCTCGATGGCGACCACCGTCACGTCGAAAGTCAGGTCCTTGCCTGCAAAGGGGTGGTTCCCGTCCACGACCACGGTGTCCTTCTTGATTTCCTTGATCGTGTAAATTCCGTCGGATTCGTCGTCATCGTCCAGATTCAGCCCGTCCACGAACTCGTCTGCCGTCTCGGGCAGCTGGAATTCGCGCACGTCTTCGTCCATGTACATCTCGAGCTCCATGCCGAGCCAAATTTCGCCCACTTCGCGGAGTTCGTCCTTCGGAACTTCCATCACCAAGTCGGGGCGGTAGGGGCCGTAGCCCTGTTCAAACGGAATATCGACAGTAAAACTTTCATTCAAGTGACGGCCTTCCAGCGCGTCTTCAAGCCCCGGAATAATATTGTTGAACCCGTGAATGTACACGAACGGGTAGCTCGCGGGCACTTCTTCGAGAATCTTTCCGGTGCGTTCCTTCAAGGAATAGGCAATGCTGACCTTCAGCTTGTCTTGAATAATTTCCATACGCGCGCAAATATAGCAAAAGGCGAGTGATGCGAAAACGTGCTTGCATGTTTTCATATCCGAGCCGTACTATATGCACTCCGAAGGAGTGCCAAGATAGAAATTTTTACCCCTTTTTACTATATAATCGGGAACATCATACGTGTCCAAAGCGCGTCATCTAGATCGCGTCTGGAATCGACAACTGCTAAAACCTTTACGCGGTATTCTTCTTTGCGATAAAAAATTCTCCAGGGGCTTACAACGAGTTCCCGGAATCCGTTGATTTGCAAATATTCTAATTCCGCAGGAATTTTGCCCAAATCTGGAAACTTTTCAAGGACTTGGCATTCCTTTTTTATTCTAGCAAGCGAGTCTTTGGCGTTTTTGGGGCTACTTGTTGCAATATGCAAGATGATGGACTTCAAGTCGAGAGATGCCGATTCAGACCATTCTACAATGATTTTCTTAGAGGGCATTTAGTTCTTTCTCCAAGGAATCAAAGAGGTCTTTTTGATTGATTGTTTTTCCTTTTGAAAATTCGGCTTCGCTTTGAGCGAAAAGCTTAAACAACTTTAAGCCGTCCTGCATCATTTGGAATGTCTCGGTATCGAGGATTACGCCGCGAGCTTCACCGTTTTGCGTGACGATGTAGGGTGCACGAGTGTCATTTACATGGTCTAGCACTTTTGCAGCGTTTGCCTTAATGTAAGAAATCGGCTTGATATTTTTATAGGTTGGCATAAAACCTCGAATATGACTGAATTCGGTATTAAATATAGTCTTTCGTTGGCAATAACGCAACCCTTTGTGCCGGTGTAAGACATTCGACCCTCATTTTTTACTACATTACGGCCATGCTATACGGTATTTGTTCTGATATCCATTCTAACGCGGTGGCTTTCGAGGCGGTTCTTGCCTCTATGAAGGACAACGGGGTAGAACGGAGGGTTTGTCTGGGTGATTTAGTGGGTTATGGCGCGGATCCTGACGAAAGTGTTCGTTTGGCTCGCGAAAATATGGACATTTGCATTATCGGTAACCACGACAGTGTGGCGATCAAGCACGAGTCCAGCGCCGGGTTCAACCCCTATGCCAAGCAGGCCATCGAATGGACGCAGAACCACTTGTCGGAAGATTCGATTTCGTATTTGCGTTCGTTGCCGTATGTTTGCGAAGAAAACGACATTTGCTTTGTGCATGCCTCTCCGCTTTCGCCCGCGGACTGGGTGTACGTGACCGAGCTCGAAGACGCCCTCGACGCTTTTGAACATTTCAAGGGCCGCTACTGCTTTGTGGGCCATACGCACAGCCCGGTGATTGTGGCGAGTCGTCCGAACGCCATCCCCAAGATTCTGGACGAATACGAATACAGGATCGAAGACACGGAACGCTTGCTGGTGAACGTGGGCAGCGTAGGTCAGCCGCGTGACCGCGACCCGCGCTCCTGCTGGTGTCTGCTGGATACCGAGACCATGTGCGTGCGCCTGATTCGCGTCGATTACGACGTGTTCGAAACGCAGGAACGCATGAAAAAGGCCGGCATGCCGAGTTTCTTGATTGACCGCCTGAGTGTAGGCCGCTAGTCCCATGAAATGGGTCTTGGCTGTTTTTGGTAAGGCTGGTTCGCCGTTCATTGCCGACGAGGTCGACAAGTATGTCAAGCGTTTGCGTGGGGGAATGTTCCCGCTCGAAGTCGTGGAACTCAAGGAGTCCAAGATAGACGACCGCGTGCAGGCGTTGGCACAAGAAGCGACACTTTTTGACAAGAAATTCCCGAAGTCCGAATTCAAGCGCGTCATTTTGTCCGAAGAGGGCAAGCTGATGGATACGGTCAAACTTTCGGATACCTTGCGCGACCGTTTTCCGGGAAATATAGTGTTCTTGATCGGGTCGGCATACGGCATCGACGAGAACCTGAAAAAGACCGCCGACTTGCTCCTTTCTCTTTCGCCGTTGACGTTTACCCATGACCATGCACGCGTGCTTTTTGCCGAACAGCTTTACCGCGTTCAAATGGTTATGCAGAACCACCCGTACCATCATAGATGACCGCTCGCGTCAAACTAAATTTTTTTGATTTTTATCAAAAAATCCCTTGACAGGGGGCTTTTTTTATTCTATTATTGTGCGCGTCCTAAGCGACTATGGATGATTAGCTCAGTTGGTAGAGCAGCTGACTCTTAATCAGCGGGTCGCAGGTTCGACCCCTGCATTCACGGAGAGGTTTTTTACTATATTTGGCGCCATGAATTCCGAAATCGAAAAACGCCGCACTTTTGCCATTGTCAGCCACCCTGACGCAGGTAAAACCACCATCACCGAAAAGTTCCTGTGGTACGGAAACGTCATCCGCGAAGCGGGCCACGTGCGCGCCAAGGCAAACCGCAGCTACACGGTGAGTGACTGGATGAAGATTGAACAGCAGCGTGGTATTTCGGTTTCGAGTTCCGTGCTGAATTTCCCGTTCGAAGGTTGCATGTTCAACCTGGTCGATACCCCGGGGCACCAGGACTTCTGCGAAGACACCTACCGCGCCCTGACAGCCGTCGATGCCGCCCTTGTGCTCATTGATAGCGTGAACGGTGTAGAAAAGCAGACTATCAAGCTCATGGATGTGTGCCGCATGCGCCATACGCCCATCATCACTTTCATCAACAAGATGGACTTGGATGGCCGCCACGTGCTCGACCTGCTCGATGAAATCGAAAGCATTTTGAAAATCAAGGTCGCCCCCTTTACGCTCCCGATTGGCGTGGGTAAGCTTTTCAAGGGTGTGTATTCTATTGCCGAAAATACCTTCCATACCTTCAATAAAGAAGAAGGCCATCAGGAAATCATCCAGATGGAAGGCCCGGATGATCCGCGCCTCGTAGAAATGTGCGGCGAAAACTGGGTCGCTCAGTTCAAGGAAGAATACGAGATGGTGACCGGTGCCATGGACCCGTTCGACCACGAAAAGTTCTTGAAGGGCGAAATGTGCCCCGTGTTCTTCGGTTCTGCGGTGAATAACTTCGGTGTGCGTCAGTTGCTGAACGCTTTTGCAAAGCTTGCGCCGCCCCCGATGGTGCGCGAAACCGACAAGCGTCCGGTGAGCCCCGACGAAAACGACTTTAGCGCGTTTGTGTTCAAGATTCAAGCGAACATGGACCCCAAGCACCGCGACCGTACGGCATTCCTGCGCATTTGCTCGGGCAGCTTTACCCGTGGCGAAAAGGTTTACCACGTGCGCACGGGCCGCGAAATCCGCCTGGCCGCCCCGACCGCCTTCCTCGCGAAGGACAAGGAAGTGATCGATCACGCCTGGGCGGGCGATATCGTGGGCATTAACGACCCGGGACTTTTCCGCATCGGCGATACGCTGACCGACGGCGAAAAGATCAACTTCACCGGCATCCCGGACTTCGCTCCGGAACACTTTGCCCGCGTGACGCTCCTGAACCCGCTTAAGTCTAAGCAGATGGCGAAGGGGCTTGCCGAACTTTCCGAAGAAGGTGCTACTCAGCTGTACGAACCGCTCAAGTCCGCTATTCCTGTGATTGGCGTGGTGGGCGAGTTGCAGTTCGACGTGCTCAAGTTCCGCCTGCAGAGTGAATACGGTGCCGACGTGTCGCTGGACCGCGTGCCCGCTCACGGAATCCGCTGGGTGTCGGGCCCCGAAGCCGATGTGGCCAAGTTCGCCGAAGAATACGCCATGGACTGCATGATGGACAAGGAACGTAATCTCGTTTGCCTGTTCCCGAACGAATACCGCTTGAACCTTGCTATCAAGAACTACGAAAAGCTGACATTCGCCGCCACTTCGCAGGGCTAGAATCAAGGTAAAATCGAAAATTTTACTTGCATAGACTCCGGTCTGAATATACATTTAGAATGGTGTTCGGATTGGAGTCTTTATGAATTTTACAGGGTCGCTTAAGTTCCTTACATTGTCTACAATTTTGACGGTATGCCTTGCCGGCAATGCATTCTCAGCAGTTGAATACACTTTGCATAAGTCGGCGAATCCGACCTCCGACGAGCAAGACGCCTACAAGCGAATCACGACCGTGATGGATTCTGCGGTCAAACTCTACAATACCTATTCGAATCTTTCCAAGTACATCAACGTGTATTATGCGCCGGGCGTGCCCACGGCCGAAGCCAGCAGCAACGGAGACTTGCGCTTTGGCGAAAACCGCAGCTACATGGTGGTACCGACAGCCATGCACGAGATGGGACACACGATGGGAATCGGGACTACGTCGGAATATGCGGCAACGTGTGTAGATGGAGTCTTCAGGAACGACAAAGTTCAGGCGAAACTTCGTGAGATGGATGGCCCGAACGCGGAACTCCATTGCGACCGTCAGCATATCTGGCCGTATGGCTTGAACCAGGCAAGCGAAGCCAAGTCCGAGCAGGACCTGATCAACCACGTGATTCTCGTGGAGACCATTTACCAGCAGCTGTTCAAGGTTGCGTTCTACAAAGAGGGGAGAATCAAGTCCCTTGGCGATACCAAGAAGTGCATGGGGATTACTTCGAGTAACGCTCTGGAATTGATGGATTGTAAGGATACGGCGACCTTCGTGAAGATTTTCTCGGTGGGCGACAACCCGGTTACATACTACATTCAGCTCGGGAACCGCGTCGTGGATATCCCGAACGAATCCACAGCGGCTGGCATTAGAGCGGCAACCTACGGTTACAATGGCGGCGCTCACCAGCGGTATGTATTTGAAGGCGCTCCGGTCAATACACCGAATGCATTCTATTTCAAGAACTACAAGAGCGGGCATTACCTGCAGTCGGTGGGAAATACCGTAGTGCAGAATCCGAAACAGCAGAACGATTCGTTCATCTGGCAGATTCAGGAAACTATCGAGGAAGATACTTCGGCTACAGACACTTCAGCTGCAGATACCTCTGTCGCGGATACGAGCAAGAAGGATACTTCCAAGACGGATATTGCTGCAAGGCAAATTGTACACACGCAGCAGCTCCGGTTGCCGACGAGAACCTTCGACCTGAAGGGACGCGCCGTTCGCAAGCAGACGCTAAGCCGCGGGCGCGGAACGATTCTGTTTAACAGGTGAAATCAATTTTAAAAGCTAATTCCGAACCAAGTTCAGGGTGACTTGAAAAACGAAAAAGACCTTCATATTGAAGGTCTTTTTTCGCGGGATAGACGAGGCTTGAACTCGCAACCTCCGGCGTGACAGGCCGGTGCTCTAACCAAAATTGAGCTACCACCCCAAATCGCTTCCGATTTTCGGTAGTGGGCGATAACGGATTCGAACCGCTGACATTCTGCTTGTAAGGCAGACGCTCTGAACCAACTGAGCTAATCGCCCGAAAGGGTACCGGAATCACAACCAGGTAGGCGGCAACCAAGATAAGCGGTGCAACCGTGAGAGATACCGGATTGTCTGCAGGGCCAGTGGCGAGGCAAATGAAACCGATAGCGAGGAGCAACACACCGACTGCAATCAGAATGATATTCTTTTTATCCATCAGTAAGTCCTCATTTCAAGATTACGAAGCCAAATATACAAAGTTTACGGCGATTGTCAACCGAATTTGGCCAAATTAAACGAAAAAATTCAATTATTTCAGCCCTGGACGGTTATTTCTGACCCGGGTACTTCACGCGGGTGTGGTATGTTCCATCCAAACTATCCAGGAATGCCCGTTCGAGCTTGAACAGTTCGCGAATGGACAGGTTACATTCGTTGAACTGGCCTTCGGTAAAGCGGCTTTCGATGGTCTTGTGGATCATCGCTGCCAAGGCTTCGGGGCTCGTGTCGGTCATAGAACGGCTAGTCGCTTCGATAATATCGGCGAGCATCAGAATTGCGGTTTCCTTGCTCTGCGGTTTCGGTCCCTTGTAGCTGTAATCTTCGACCTTGACTTCTTCACCGGTTTCTTTGGCGTTTTCAAGAGCCTTATGGTAGAAGTACTGGATAATCGAAGAACCGTGGTGCTCGCGAATACCAGCAGCTACCAGCGACGGAATATTGTATTCGTTGGCAAGGGCCGTACCCTGTTCCACGTGTCCAGTAATGATCTTCACGGACTGCAGCGGATCGATGTTATTGTGCGGGTTGATTCCTTGTTTCTGGTTTTCAGTAAAGTATTCGGGGCGCATCGTCTTGCCGATGTCGTGGTAAAGTGCCATGACGCGCACAAGCAGGGAGTTGGCTCCGATGCTTTCGGCGACGTGTTCGGCAAGGTTCGAAACCTGGATACTGTGGTGGAATGTACCCGGAGCGTATTCGGAAATGCGCTTGAGGGCCGGGCGGTTAAAGTCCGACATTTCCATAAGCGTGAGCACCGTGGTGATACCGAAGATGCGTTCCATCAAGTGAATCAAGGCTACAGAAGTGAGGGCGTAGCAAAGCACGATGTTGACACTTGCGGCAATCAGGTTCTGGTAGAAAGCTTCGAGCGAAAGTCTGTTACGCAACAGGAACATGACGCTAATGGCAGCAGCCATTGCAAGTACGCCCACGATAATTCCCCATACGAACTGCACTCTGTAACGCATACGGGCAATCGGAGCGGTTGCAGCGAAGGTCACCGCAATGGCGCAAGTCATGGCTGCCAGATCGTAACCGTTCAAGATGCCGAAAATCATGGACGAGAAAACGGTGAATGCAATACCGATGCGGCGGTCGTAAAGCACGGTAGCCGTAATCGGAGCGAAGGCAAACGGATACAACCACATGAGGTCGAGGTTTTCAGGAATAATCGAAATCTCGATGCTGTTGATACTTCCGGACATGTGGTGGAAAACCCAGAATGCAATAATCTGCAACATGGCGAGCGCAATCAAACTCCAGAGTTGGCGGGCATTGCGGAACATGCCTCTAGAGGGAGTGCTGTACAGGAACAAGAAGAAGAACGAAATAATCAGGACGAAGATAAGGGCGTTACCGTAAATGGCGGTAAAGGTCTTGGAGTTTTCTTCTTTCTGCTGGGCGCGTTGCAAGGCGTCGATCTTTTCGAGAATTTCCTTGGTAATGGGGGCACCCTGCGCCACGATTTCCATGCCACGCGGCACCATGCCCTTAATGAGCGTCACCTTGTTGCGGGCTTCTTCGCGGCTAGCAATCGTTTCTTTTTCGAGGTAGAAAACGTTCGGCATCATGAACACGAACAAAGTTTCGTAGAAGGCACTCAAGAGCCCCTGTTCGTTCGGGAAACTCATCTGGAGCTGAGCGAACGCTTCGTCAATGCGGCGGCGGAGCGGCTGGATATTGCTCGCTTCGATCGTCGTCTTTTCGTTGTCCTTAATCAGCGTGATGTTCGGCTTGGTGTAGACGATATACTTGAAATCTTGCAGGTTGTAGTTGTCGCGGTACAGCTGGGCTGCCGTTTCGGTGCTTGCAATAAAGGTGTTCGATACGCCGGCCTGGAGCATGCGGTTGAACACGTTCATCAATGAGTCGCGTGCCTTGGAATTCAGGCTCAAGGGCTTAATTGCAGAAGTCGAAATACGCTGCTTCAAGACTTCATAAATGCGCGAAGCCTGCACCACCTTGGACTGTAGAGTAGAGTCGCTTTCGCCGCTTGCCGTAAGCTGGTTAATCTGAATCTGCAGAGAGCCGTATTGGGCGAGCTTATGCAGGAATGACTTGAGGTCTTCGGAGACGCGGTTGGTTTCGTCGCTGTTGTAACCGAAAATGGCGTTCACTTTTTCGGCGGCGCGGGTCTTTTCGGCTTCGATTTCCTGTTCGGACTTGGGAACTTCGAAGTTGATGGGGGCGACAATGGTACGCGTACTCACCTGGCCCAAGTGCGGGCGTTCAGACTGGAGCGCGATATTCTTATCGGGGAACATGAAAATCGCGGCGGCGACAATCAAAACCCAGCCGATAATGAAATGAAGTCTCATCTGTTTCTTTTTCATAGGAGTTTATTTCTCCTTTTCATATGCGTTCAAAATATCTTTCACGAGCGGATGACGGAGCACGTCGGTCGCTTCAAATTCCACTTGAGCGATACCGTGGATGCCTTTCAAGAGCTTCATGGCATGTACCAAGCCCGACTTCTGTCCCTTGCCGAGGTCGACCTGCGTGGCGTCACCGGTGATGATCGCCTTGCTGTGTTGGCCGAGGCGCGTGAGGAACATTTTCATTTGTTCGGGCGTGGTGTTCTGCGCTTCGTCTAGAATGATAAAGGCGCGCTTGAGGGTGCGGCCGCGCATGTAGGCGAGCGGGGCGACTTCGATGGCTCCCGTTTCTTCGTAGCGGCGGAGCTTTTCTACTGGCAGGAGCTCCGCGAGGCTGTCGTGAATGGGGCGCAGGTACGGCGCGATTTTTTCCTTGAGGTCGCCGGGCAGGTAGCCGAGTGATTCGCCAGCTTCGACTGCCGGGCGAACCAGACAGATGCGTTCTGCCTCATGGCGTTCCAGGCTTGCAACCGCAAGCGTTACAGCCAAGAAGGTCTTGCCGGTTCCGGCAGGGCCCTTGGCAAAGATGATGTCGTTATGTTCGACCGCCCGTACCAGTTCGGCCTGTGCTTTTGTTTTGGCAAATACCGAAACTCCCATGCGATTCCTGAAAATCGGCGTCGCGGGAATGATGTCCGGGTTGTTGAAATCGCTTACGGCGGAATCTGCAGGATCAATCAACTTTTCGAGCTGCCGTGCAGACAAGACCTTGCCGTTCTTGGCGGCCATCTTGAGCTGGTCGAGTACAGCAAAAACCCCCGCCGAATCGCCGTTTTCTTTTTCGATAATGCGGAGTCCCGGGAGTCTTGTCTGTATTTCAACACAAAAACGGCTCTCCAATAAGCGGAAAACCGTTTCGTTCTCACCTGAAATAGTTCGTTTCAGGTCGTCTGATAAAGAATAGCGCAGTTCGTTCATCGAGAACGTTGTCAGCTATAAATTATTCTTCGGAAGCAGGAGCCGTAGAGATACCGAGCTTGTTCTTGGCTTCGAAGATTTCCTTGCGGAGCTTGTGGTTTTCTTCGGTAATAGCGACAGCTTCGTCTTCGGTCTTTTTCAGCTTGTTTTCGTCAATCTTTTCCTTAGGAGCAGATCTCTGTGCGGACGGAGAGCTGCTATCGTCGCCATAATCGTCGTCGCTAGAAGAACCACCACCGGAAGAGCCGGCGCAAGCGGTGAACAGTGCTACAGTTGATGCTGCAAGGATCAATTTCCAATTTTTAAAAAGAGACATTTAATCAGGCTCCATTCTAGTCTGTGATGCCTCAAATGTATATAATTTAAAGCAAAAGTGGTGCGAAAAAGGTAAATTTATACCGAAAATTTACCTATTTAGAGGCAAAAAAATGGTCGAAAAGTCAATTTATAAGCTCTATTCGCAAGTTTTTATATCGTCTGACCGCTACAACTCCAAGAATTTGTACAGAAAACGCCGTAAGGCCATGCTCAAGGAACTCGATTCGTTCTGCGTTTTTGCAGGAATCCCTATGGACCCGGGCAGCGAAGAAGCCTATGTGCAGACATGGAATAAAATGGTGCAGGAACCGGCTTTCATGTTTCTGACAGGAATCAACCAGGCGGGCTGCTACCTGCTGCTCGATCCCAAAACCGACGAAGAAATCCTCTTTGTGCCGCCCAAAGACCCATTCAAGGAATTCTGGAACGGCAAACGCCTGGGCTTTTTGGAAGGCGATAATGAAGTGGCCCGCATTACGGGAATTCAAGATGTACGCCCGGTAGATGAACTCATGGATACGGTGGTCGCCCGTGCGAAAAAGCTCCCGAAGGGAAGTTACGCTTACGCCTACTACTTTGAGAAGTTCAAGGAAGACCACAACGACCGGTTCAGGCACCAGCTGCTCAAGGCGCTTAAGCCTACAGGCATCAAACTAAAGAGTGCGGCGGCGCTGCATTGGGCGCTTAGACTTCCGCTGGAAGCTGAACGCGTTTTGGATGCCGAGGCTGCGCAGGCGGTAACTAATAACGCCTTCCGTAAGGTGCTCGCCGAAATGAAGACTTTCAAGACCGAACGCGATTTGGGCCTGAAGCTGGATTACGAAATGCAACGTAAAAGTGATGGCGACTTGGCCTTCCCGACAATTGTCGCGGGCGGCGCAAACGCCTGCTGCTTGCATTATGTCAAAAAAGACGAACCGCTTAAAGCAGGGGAGTTGGTGCTGTTAGATTTTGGTATCCGCATCGGAAGCCTGCACAGCGATCTTTCCCGCACCATTCCAGTGTCCGGCAAGTTTAGCCCGCTACAGAAATTGCTGTACCAGATTGTGCTCGATTCTGCGCTGGAATACCAGAAGCATGTGCGTCCGGGCGTTTCGCTCAAGGAAATCGGGACGGTCCCTTGGGACTATATAATGCAGGAACTGGAAAGCCGTTTGGTTAAAGGCGCGAAGGGTTCGTACAAACTATTGTACGACAAACGTCCGCACGGCGTAAGCCACTTTATCGGCGAACAGATTCATGAAGGCGAACCGGGAACCCGCTCCTTGGATACAGTCCTCAAACCGGGAATGCTCATTTCTTGCGAACCGGGGCTCTATGGCGAATTCAAGGCGACCATTGGCGGTAAGACCTACTGCGAAAAAATCGGTATCCGCATCGAAGACGACCTTCTGATTACTAAGGATGGCTTTAGGAACATTTCAGAAGATATCCCGAAAACGGTGGATGATTTGGAACGGCTGATGAAAGGTTGATTTTTTATCGGTTTCTCTCGTCTCTCGCCTCTCGTCTCTCGTCTAATTTCTAAATTTAGCCCGTAAAATTTTAAAAGGCAACAAAATGAAACTCTCCAAGTACTTTTACGTGACGCTCCGCGAAACGCCGAGCGATGCCACCATGCCCAGCCACATCTTCCTCATGCGCGGCGGCTACATC
>CADCBQ010000039.1 GCA_902799745.1 Fibrobacter succinogenes
GTTCTCGTGTTCTCCATGATGGTGCTCTAATCCAGCGAGGTAACACGTATGGATCAAGCTCAACTTTTAACGCTCGCGAAACTCGGCGCGGTGGCGGCCCTGGGCCTTGCCGCGGTGGGTTCTGCGCTGGGCTGCGGGACTGCCGGCATGGCGGCCATCGGGGCCTGGAAGAAGGCGTATCTCAAGGGTAAGAACGCGCTGTTTACGCTGCTCATTTTCGTGGGTGCACCCATTGCGCAGACAATCTACGGCATGTTGCTGATGATGTACATCCTGAACAAGTCCCAGGCGGCTCCCGCCAACTGGGCTGCATACCTGGGTGTGGGCATCTTCGGTGGCATCGGCATGATGGCCAGCGCCTGGTATGTGGGCAAGTCCGCTGCGGACGCCTGCAACGCCCTCGGCGAAACCGGCAAGGGCCTCGTGAACTACCTGATGGTGCTTGGCGTCGGCGAAACCGTCGCACTGTTCGTCATGGTGTTCTCGATGATGCTCGTGAGCTAGTAGACAGTAGGCAGTAGAAAGTAGACAGGAATGTCATCCTGAGCGAAACGCCGTGAGGCGTGGAGTCGAAGGATCTCATCTCCTAAGCAATGAAAATAGCGGGGCATGTCCCCGCTATTTCTGTAATAAAAAAAGGAATCACATTTGTGATTCCTTTTTTGTTTTATCAAATTGCTTACTTGCAGCAGCGGAAGCCAACGTTGGGGTATTGGTTCTGCGGATAGAAGCTGAACTTGCTGTCGGTGCACTTGCTTTCGTTGTTGGTGTTCCAGGCACCGCCAGCGACTAAGTACATGTTCGGGTGATCCTTGCTCGTTGTCGATGTCCATTCCCAAAGGTTTCCGTTCATGTCGTACATGCCGTACCAGCTGCGGCACTGTTCCTTACGGCCGCTGCGCTTGGCTGCCTTCGTGTTGGTGTTGCACTTGTTCTGCTTGTAGCTGTCACCGTAGCTGTAACGAGTGTTGTCCTTGCTCTTGCAAGCGGCTTGCCATTCGGCGAGGCTGCAAAGGTGCTTGCCTTCTTGCTGGCACAAGCTTGCTGCCTGTTCCTGGCTCACCATGTCGCGGGGGAGTTCATCAGCTTTGTTCGGATATTCGTAGGCGTCTACGCAAACGGTCTTGCCGCCGAGCGGAACGGGGTAGGCGTTTTTGCCACAAATGTTGTCAGAAGCCATGTCGTACTTGGCTTCTTCCCAGGCAGAGCGGTTGCCCACGGAGTCTTCGGCGTAGAAGAATACGGAACCAGTCTTGTTGTATTCAATGGCTTTGCCTGCTTCTTGAGCGTGGAGCGTATCGCCAATAGAGAGGAATGTCTTACACTTGATTTCTTCGCACTTGACCTTGAGCTTGATGGGGTCGTAGTAGCGACCTGCAGGCGGCGCAATTTCGGCAACGGGCGGCACCTGGTCAGCAGCACGGATACTGTCTTGAATGCGCTTCTTTTCGAGTGAATCGGCCTTCGCTTTTTCGATAACGGCCAAGGAATCGGCGATGCGCTGCAGGCTATCGGCACGGGCCTTGTCGATAGCGGCAAGGCTATCCTTGATGCGGTTCAGACTGTCGCGCACGTGGCGAATGCTGTCGCGGTTCACATTGTTCTTGAGAGCGGCAAGCGAGTCTGCAATACGGAGACTGTCGGCAATGCGCAGACTGTCATCGGCGTTAAGCTTTGCCAAAGAATCGGCCATGCGAATGCTGTCGGCGCGAGCCTGTTCCAACGCGCGCAGGCTGTCCAGTGTCTGGCGGCGCTGCAATTCAAGTGCGGTTTCCTGTTCCTTGGCAAGCGCTTCTTGCTTGATCTGGTCCAAGTGACACTGTACAATAAAAAGGGTTACCAGCAAGAGGAACATCAATACGAGAATCGCGATGTTCTTCTTTTTGCGGCGAGATTTTACCTGATCTTCTGTTTCGTTATTACTCATAAAAATCCTTTTTAGTCCTACGACCTTCTAACAGTTTACTTCCTACTGTCTACTAACTCGCTTTTTCTTCGGCGGTTTCGGTCTTTGCCGATTCGCGGACATCGTTAAAGAGTTCGCCCCAGTGGCGAATGATTTCTTGCTTGAGTTCGGCGACGCTGATGTTTCTGCGCAGCGTGTTGCGGTAGGCGATAGAGATGTAGCCTGTTTCTTCGGACACCACAATCACGAGTGCGTCGCATTCGGCGGCGAGAGCTTTTGCGGCGCGGTGACGCATGCCGTAGCCCGCTTCTTTTTCGGCGTTACCCGTGGGCATGGGCAAGATACAGCCGGCTGCAATAATGCGCTTGGTGTTCATGATGACTGCGCCATCGTGCAAAGCGGAATTCGGGAAGAAGAGGGCACGTAAAAGTCTAGAGCTGATTCGGGCGTCCAAGATTTCACCGGTGTCGGCGTAGTTACGCAGCCCCACGCGCTTTTCAAGCACAATCAGCGCACCGGTGTGTGTCTTTGCCAGGTCTTGGCAGGCGCTGGCAATGGTCTTGGTGATTTCGTCGAGACCGCTGGAATGGAAAAACAGGTTGTGAAAATCGAGCTTACTGGCGGCCTGACCGATACGGGTGAGGGCGCTTCGAATTTCGGGCTGGAAAAGAATCACAAGCGCGATAATACCGAGGGTTGCAAGGTTACTGATAAGCCACACGACGGTGTGGAGTTCCCACCACTGCGCAATAATCCAGGCAAGAATCAAGAGCAATCCACCGAAAATCATCTGGGCGGCACGCGTACCGCGGAACAGCAAGAAGATGTAGTAGATGATAATCGAAATCAGGAGCACGTCCAGAATATCTGCCGGACGCACATCGATAATCCCGAATAGCTTAAACAGAATCATGTTCTCAGAGCCTCCAAATACAGCAAGGATTCTTTGGCCTCTTTCACATCGTGCACGCGAATGCAGCTTGCGCCACCGAGTACGGCCACGATTCCTGCCGTAACGGTCGGAATCAGTCGATCGCTCGTTTCGAGGCCGGGCATTTTACCAATATAGGACTTGCGCGAGGTTCCGATGAGAACGGGGTAGCCGTCTTTCAGGAATTCTTCGGTGGATTTCATCAAATCGATGTTGTCCTGCGCTGTTTTTCCGAATCCAATGCCCGGGTCAATGCAAATCTTTTCGCGTTCGACGCCGAGGTCCAAAAGCTTTTTCACCTGCGACAAGAGTTCTTCGCGGACTTCCTGTACTACGTTCGTGTACGGCTTGAAGTCCTGTTGCATGGTGCCAAAATTTCCGCGAATGTGGTTCAGCACAACGGCTGCCTTGGTGTCTGCGACGGTCTGGAGCATGTTCGGGTCCATGGCGCAGGCGCTAATGTCGTTGATGATGTGCGCGCCGAGCTTCATGGTTTCTTCGGCGACCTTGGCTTTGACCGTATCGACCGAGATGTAGAATTCGCGTTCTTTGGCGAGCTTGGCCAGGCGTTCTACCACGGGGCAGACTCGGTCCAGTTCTTCTTGCAGGTTGACAGGGGCGCTTCCCGGACGGCTGCTTTCGCCACCGATGTCTAGAATTTCGGCGCCCTGGTCCAAAAGCATCATGGCATGTTCGTAAGCGGCGTCAGGCTTGTTGTGCTTGCCGCCGTCAAAAAAACTGTCCGGAGTCACATTCACAATACCCATGATCAGCGGGGTCTTGCAAGGCAGAACCTTGTTGCCGATTTTCCAAGGGAGAGAGCGACTATGATCCAGAACTTCTTTGAACATTACGAATTTTCCTGATGAGATTCTACAGTAGATGATTGGGCATCGCCGTCTTTTGCCGGAGTGGTTCCGGCGGCGGGTGCTGGCTTGATTTCTGCTACGGGTGCATCAGTGACCGGTGCTACCGGCGGTTGCTTGCCCGGATCAGGAGGCGGAGTGTTTTCACGCTTTTTCTTCGCTTCCATTTCTTCGAGAGCCTTGTACTGGCGGCTCTTCTTGGTGCCGGTCAGCTTTTCGCCAGCCATTACGCGGTCAATTTCTTCGCGGTCAAGCACTTCGAATTCGAATAGTGCTTCGGCAAGGTCAATCAGCTTGTCCTTGTTTTCTTCGATGAGTTTCTTGGCGGCAAGGTCCAAACGCTTGATGAGGTTGTTCACCGCATTGTCGATTTTTTCGGCCATCATTTCGGACATTTCTTTCGGCTTGCTAATTTCGCGGCCAAGGAACACTTCGCCGTCGGTGCGGCTGTAGCATACCGGTCCGATTTCGTCGTCGAAGCCCCATTCCGTCACCATCTTGCGGGCAAGCTCCGTGGCGCGCTGGATGTCGTTGCTGGCACCCGTGCTCTGGTGGTTGAAGAAGATGAGCTCGGCGAGGCGGCCAGACATCATGATCATGATGCGTTCTTCGGCGTATTCGCGGCTGTAGCTTACCTGGTCGCGTTCGGGCAGACTCATGGTCACGCCGAGGGCACGACCGCGCGGGATAATCGTAATCTTGTGGAGCGGGTCAGAATGCTTGCACAAGAGCGTCATCAAGGCGTGGCCTGCTTCGTGGTAAGCGGTGTGGCGCTTTTCTTCGTCGGTCATCAGGAGCGTGCGGCGCTCGGCACCCATGCTGAGCTTGTCGCGGGCTTCTTCAAAGTCGAGCATTGTGACTTTCTTGTTGTTGAAGCGTGCGGCAAGGAGGGCTGCTTCGTTCACCAGGTTTTCGAGGTCTGCGCCTGCAAGACCAGGAGTTCCCTTTGCGACAGCCTTCACGTCTACATCGTCGGCCAGAGGAACCTTACGCTTTTTCAGGTGCACCTTCAAGATTTCTTCGCGACCCTTCAGGTCGGGGAGTCCCACCACAATCTGGCGGTCAAAGCGACCCGGGCGCAGCAATGCCTTGTCGAGCACGTCAGGGCGGTTCGTTGCGGCAATCAAAATCACGCCTTCGTTGGCGGTGAAGCCGTCCATTTCAACAAGTAACTGGTTTAAGGTCTGTTCGCGTTCGTCGTGACCGCCACCGAGACCAGCACCACGCTGGCGACCGACGGCGTCGATTTCGTCAATGAACAGAATGCACGGGGCGTTCTTCTTGCCGGTTTCAAAGAGGTCGCGCACGCGGCTTGCGCCCACGCCCACGAACATTTCCACAAAGTCCGAACCGGACATGCTAAAGAACGGAACGCCTGCTTCGCCTGCAACTGCACGGGCCAAAAGCGTCTTACCGGTACCCGGAGGGCCAACCAACAAAGCGCCCTTCGGAATGCGTCCGCCGAGGGCATCGAATTTTTTCGGGTCCTTCAGGAATTCTACGAGTTCCTGCAAGTCCTGCTTGGCTTCGTCGCAGCCGGCCACGTCGTTAAAGGTCGTCTTTTGCTTACCGTTCAACTGTTTTGCCTGGCTCTTGCCAAAGCTGAACGGACCCTTGCCGCCGCCACCCATCTGGCGGTTCATCATCAGGTAGAAGAATACAATCAGGAGAATCGCGGGCAGGAACGCGACAATCGTATCGAGCCAGGTGCTGGATTCGTGAATGACCTTCACCTTGACGCCCTTGAACATTTCCCAGGCGGTAATCTGGTCGTTGCTGACTTCCAGCATGTGGCTGCGGAAGGCTTTCGTATTGCCGTTGTCGGCCGATTTGGTGAAACGGGCGAGTGCGCTCTGGCTCTTTTTCGCTTCAGCCTTTTCTTCGGCACTCATTTCGCGTTTACCTTCGATAATCACGCCATCGGGGGTCTTCTGGAGCGAAAGTTCGGTAATGACCTTGGTGGAGTCGCCCATCATGGCCAAAAATTCGGTGCGCGTAATGTCATTTTCTCCGTCTTTCCCTGCAAGCGGGAACATGACGAACAACAAAAGAATCATCACCAACAAAATGATAAAGTTCTTGCTACGGTAGGGAGGGGTCGGTTTAGGTTGACTCATAAATTCCTTTTATACGTTCACTTGCAAGATACAAATTTTAGAGCTGCCTCGACGCTTTCAAATTCGCAAATCAAGACGGTAGAGCCCTTTTTGACGATAGAACGCTTGCGGTAAGCGGCGCGTACGGGAATTTTAACATGGGCGGGCTCTGTTTGGCTGTAAAAGAAGCCAATCGGAAAGCGGAATCCCTGTTCCGAAAGCCATAAACGAAACATTTCGGAAAGGTCTGTACTTTCGTGAGCGAGCAGAACCTTGCGAAGTTTTTTCTTGTCCAATGCGATTCCTGCCCACATGTCATGCTGATGAATATCAGCATCGGCATTTACTGCCCGCAAAACAGGCGCGAAAAGCGACTCGTCTGCATTTATCACTTTCGCATACGCCTTATCCGCCAACAGGGCAATTCTGCATAATTGCGTCGCTGCGCCGGGGCTTTCTTTTTCTAGCTGCGGGAGAAATTCGTGTCGCACCTTGTTTCGTGCAAATTTTACGTCGGAATTGCTCTCGTCTTCGCACCACTCAAGATTGTTTTCGCGAGCATACGTAAGAAGTTCCGCCCGAGTCACATTCAGAAAAGGACGGTAAATGTTGAAATTATCATTCCCGACTTGATCGGGAATCTCCCTTATTTCCTGAATCCCGCGTAGCCCGGCAAGCGTTGTGCCGCGGCGGAGTCGCATGTACATCGTTTCCGCTTGGTCGCCTGCATGATGCGCTGTCACGATGGCGTCGCAGTTTTCGGCGGCTTCTTGTAGCGCCTTGTACCTTGCATCCCTCGCGTTTTCTTCGAGCGAACCTTCGGCGTTTTTTAGCGCTTCGCCGTCCAGCTTTTTCAAGAAAAACGGAACATTGTGCGCTTTTGCGAATGCTTCGACAAATGTGGCGTCGCGGTCGGCTGTTCCGACCCGCAGTCCATGATGTACATGCGCAATTCCCAGCCATTCAATCCCGAGCGCTTCGCGATTCTTGATGAAATAATGCGCCAGGCAAATAGAATCTAGACCGCCCGAAACTGCAAGCAGCAGGCGCTTGAACCCATGACGTCGAATTCTATCTGCGATATCTAAAGACAAAAGAAAAATCCCTATACGCCGGAAAGATAATAACTTATGGCGCTAGGGATTTTTTAACTTTTTAATCAATAGGCTTTATTCTGCACTTGGTACTGTAATGACTTCAAACTCATTATTGCACAGGTTATTCTGTTCACTCAAGATTGTTTCAAACGGTATGCCGGAGATGTTCTTTACAGCGCATCCTATAGCCAAGCTCAATTGTGTTACTTCTCTGTGATAGTAGTAGTAAGATCCAGCTGTGGCTTCACATTCTGCCTTGAATGAATTAACCACCTTTTCCACGATGTTGTTATCTACAATGGCAGATACCAAGTAGACTATTGCGGAATCTTGGACTTGAAGAATCGTTGATTGAATGTAGTCAATGCCACCATGATTCGGGCTTGATATTTCAATAACACGCTTTAGTCCGAGCTCAGCTCGATATGCCTCGATGTTGCAACGTTTTGAACTCGATCCAGTAAAAAATTCTTCTTTTTCTGTCGTGAAATTGTATTCGGCATCGAAATTGTAGAAGTGGGTCACCTCTTCCATGGGGTCAAAATACGATATTTTTTGAGGGAATGCGCTAGCAAGGCTGTCTAGGAGCTTGCGCTCGCTTTCAGAAACAGTCAAGGTTTCAATATGGGGTTTTAAGATAAAGGAACGACTAGAGTTGGTGTCGACTCCATTGGAAGTGCTAGAAGGTAATTCATTCTGTCCCGGTTTTACATCGTCATTCAAAGCAATTGTTCCGCAAATAACATCGGATTCCATTGTTAAATTGTTGATGTTTGTTTCAAAGTCAACTATGGAATCATTGACGTTTGTAACATAGCAGAGAGCCTTTAATGTCCCGCGCTCGTTGCAAGCTGCATCTGAGGCGACTGATATTACACCTGATGGACATGAATTCTTGAAAGCTTCAAAAATAATATTACAATCGCTGCCGAAATTCTGCAGGAAAATGTTTTTTTCTATAGACTTGTTTTCACCAATACTGAATTTTGTCATATAAGATTTGTTGCCTATAGAGCATGTTGCTTCGGCCCCGTTTTCTTCTCCGTAGACAGAAATTCCACCTTGTGGGAGAGATATTTGCTTTGTTGGCTTGGAAGAAAAGATTATCGAATGTTCAATTTCGGTCGCGTTACTGATTAGCATCGTTTCCGATGAACTACTGTTTTGATTTGCCGCACTGCTTGAATTGACTTTGGTGTCCGCTGTGCTAGAGCTTGATTGTTCTGCAATTGTCGAACTGCCGTTCTGCTCCACAGAGTTGCTTGAACTGCTGAAGTTTTCTGGCAAATTTGATAATTCCTCGTTTGCCGAACTATTGTTTTGGGCCGTGCTGTTTGGCTCAATAGCTGCTCCGGTTACCTTGTCATCGGAGCATGCGGCGAACATGAGCAGGCTTGCTGCCATTGATAATTTGAGTATGCGAGTCATATTTTCACCTAGACCTTTTTGGTTAAAGGGAACAACTGAAGATTCAGTCGGTAAACTTGATTGATGCTTTCGTATTCGGCAGCTATACTCGCTGCTTTTCGGACGAATGAATCAAACTCTTGGGAGATTCGGGCGTATGCTTCTTCGCAAAGACCCAATGTTGCCCCGGTAAAGTTTCGTTCTTCTACCGAATATTTCTCGATTGCCTTTTCTGCAAGTACTGCCATTTCTTTATGCATGGTACGGATGGCTATAGGAATGGATTCCTTGGATCCGATGACAGTCTTTTCTGTCTGTACGAACGTGTCTTCGGATTCGCGCTTAAGAAAGCCAGTCTTTGTCAAGAAGGCAAGAGCCTCGCGAACTTCTTCCGCTGTGATTGCTTGGTTACACGCTTTCGCCATTTCAAGAGGCTTTGCTCCAGGCATCATCGGTGCGAGCTCGCGGATAGTTGGATTCTTCCATGAGTCGTAGAAACGAAAGGCGTCTGCGTCGACGGAACGCACTTTATGTTCGCATGCGATTCGCTGCATTTCTAGAAGAGCTTTCTTCTTTAAAGCATCCTTCGTTGCATTCCCGAACTTTACCATCTCTTTGAAGTAAGAAATTTCGTAACCTGCAAGATCCATAGCGAGTGCGGCCTGTTCCGTTTTGACTAAGCTTAAACTGCTTTTGTTTTCGCAAACGAGCTTTAAGTAGTTGGGGGATTTGAATCCCGCTCGCTTTGCGAATTCTCGCCACGAAAAGGCTCCGGTTCTTTTACGTTCTTCGTAAAAGTCTTGCATGTAATTCCGGTAATCCTTGTATTCTAAAATCGACTTCATGCTTCTTTTTCTAGTGTTATTTGCGCGGATGGATATAAAGCTTTTTTAAAAAGATAATATCTGAATGATACAAAATCAAGTAATTTTTGTTGATTTAGGCAATTTTGTTATAAATTTAAAAAAATCAAATTCCAAATAATACATTTTGTATCATTTGGAGGAAAAAGCTATATTTGCCCCTCAAGGAGGGCGTTATGGCTAAAAACGACGCAAAAGAAAGCGCAAGGCTCAGAACGCTGCGCATTGACGGCTCCCAGAATGGAGCCACCCTGCGGACCAGAATCGTCCGCGACAAGACAAAGTACACCAGAACCCTTAAACACAAAAAATCCCTCGCCGATGCGGGGGATTTCCCTTTATTGAATTCTTATTTCAGGTTGAATTGCTTGATACATTCTTCGAATTCGTTAGAATTTTCACTGTATCCTCTAAGCATAGGAACATCTTTATGATGAATATTGCTGTAATCGTTTCGGACTAAATCTAGATCAGGATTACCTTCTTCGCAGTACTGTTGTGTGATGTCGACATTCTTGTTCCAATATGTGCATGTTATCCCTTGGTATGTAACTTTTTGTGTAGATAGGGAATATTGTGAGGGCCTCATATCCAATGTTTGAGAAATGTCGGTCTCAAAGATTTGGTTGTTTACAGAAACGTAGACGATGTTTGAATCTTTTGCGACAAGCCAAATGTCATTGCTTATAAATGCGGTGTCTGCTGTGATTTGATCAATATTTCGGAAATAATCGTCGCAGAGGTTTTCTTTTTCTTCATCTTTGAATAAGTCGTAAATGAGACGGCAGTATTCGGTCGGATGAGTAGATGTTTCTGTCAAATAACTAGTTCTTGTGGTTCTCTGTTTTGGTGTCAGTGTAAGGGTGATTTTATAGTTGGAAGGAATCTCAGCATATATTCCATGATAGATTCTGCCGACACATTCCCATGTTGAAAAAATAGATTTGGAAGTGCCGACGTATACGGTTGCGGTTTCTATGGTTTCGCATGCGTCGCTTATGTAGTCGCATTCGTATAAGGTGTCGTTAGACATCTTGTATCCGAAGGAATACCAAATCATGTATTTAAGAGAATCACCATTGAATTCGTCTTCTAGTATTGATCTATCATACCTGTTAAATACGCCCGTGTAGTCTTCGGTAACCCATTTGAACGTATTAGTGGTGGAATCGTAGTCGCATTCTTCTTCAAGGAAGTAATATCTCAGATATTTTTCATCAAAAAATGAAAAATTATCAATTTTCACAGTAGTAATCCATCCGTCTTCAGAAATGATACCCATCGACGAAGAAGATTTTTCTTTTACTTCTGAGGATGATGATTCCCCCTTGTCGCTAGAAGAATTTGCTTCTTGAACGCTTGAAGAAGAATTCTGATTTTCCTTTTTTTCAGAAGACGAACTAACGATTTCCTCGTCCGTAGACGATTCGATAGAGGTTTCTTCCGAAGAAGAGGATGTTTCGTCAGTTGCAGACGAAGAATTGTCGTCGCCGCAAGCGAGCATGATGATTGGAATTAAAGCTAATGGAATGAACTTACGCATTTTCTCCTCGTAATTTTTTTTACGACAAAATAACAAAAAATCCTCGCGTTGGCGAGGATTTGTCTTAGTTTTTCCGATAGAATGCTCTTACGTCATCCCAGCGGTAATACGGCGCGGTGGGGCAGTTCTTTATTGTTGCTGTATCGCATGTCACGGGCAGCTTTTGCTCGATTTCGTTGAGCATCACCTTTACCAAAATGGGGGAGCCTTTCTTGGCGGACTTGTAGAAGATAAATTGCACGTTCGCGGCCATCGGGGTGATTTCGTAGTCGCGCCAGACTTTGTGCAGGTTTTCCATGTCGGCGGTTTCAATTCCGGTATTCATCGAGCCGTTTTCTAGTTGCAGCAATACGGCAAACGGAATGATGACTGTATCGTGCCCGAAGCGGAGCGTGGCCGTTGTCTTTTTGGCGGGCTTTGCGGCGGTCTTGTCGGCTTTTGTCGTGTCGGCGGCAATCACCTTGTCGGCTTCGTCCAGAACGTTTTTCAGGAGCGGGCGTGCGTTTTCGAGGCCCAGCTTTTTGGTGAAGGGATTGTTTCCGAGAACGCTATACCACCAGGCATTTTGCGCGTGCCAGCGGGCAGTGAGTTCTTCGTCGGTCCACAAATCGTCGAAGTTGAATTCGATTTCGGGGCTGCCTTGCAGGCTGTTGCCGATTTCATATATCTTGCTTAAAAGATCGCCTCCGTCTACATTTTTCTTGATGTAGTTGGAATCGTTGAAAATGGCGCGCATCATGCGAGTCGGATTCACATGGCTGTACAGCTTTTCGTTTTCCTTTTGCCAGGCAGGCGTATTCGATTCGTTGATAATCTTGCCGAAATCAAGCGGACTGATAAAACTCATCAAGTATTTGCCTGATTCCTGGTGAATCTCGACCTTGGGCTTTTGCGCATGCAGTTCTTCGAGGAATGCGGCCATGCTCACGATGCAGCGTACGCTGGTGCTGGCGTAGGCTTCAACGTAGGCGTCGTTCTTGAACACTTCGGGAAAGTTCTTGACCATGCGTTTTGCAATTCCCTGGTGCTGGGCTACGCCGAGCTGGGTCAAATCACCGGCGCGCGGGGCGGCGTATTCGTCCAGGTACTTGGCGCGTTCAAGCAGACTCTTGCCGAGGTCCGTGAGTTTGCTTAAGGAATCGGCCTTCGCAAGTGTGTTATACAGGGCGTGGTAATGGTCGGCGGGCTGGTGAAAGCGACTGCCGTGTCTGCCGTAATGGCTCAGGTAAAACGGCTTGTAGCCGGCGGGAGCCTTGGTGTATTTTGCGGTGGGAGTGGGGTAGGCGTAGTAGTTGCTACCCATTTTTCGAATGTCTTTGGTGATTTCAGTCTTGATAGAATCGGTCTGAGCGAAACAAGCAACAGCGAGAAAAAGTAAAAAGGCGGTTTTCTTCATCATGGATCTCCTGTTGCCAAAAATAATAAAGTCAGGCTCGTTAAAAAAGTAAACTTAAATTCATACCGGCAGAGCTATTTAATGCATTAAAGGTCGGTGTTAGAACGAGCTTTGCACCTTCATTTTGCTCCTGTCGTCTTTGCTTGTAGATGTCGTAGGCGCGCTTATGTGAATCAAGTCGGTTGTAATGCCCATCTTTGCTGAATAAAGCGTAAAGATTGTACGAGACCCCGATAGTGCCGACAACTGCAAGGCTTATGCCAATTATCAGGGCTTCTGTTGTAATGAGTTCCTGAATGGATTCTTCTCCATCGGAACTTGAACCGCCGCTATAAAAAATGAGGGTGCTGAATCCTATTCCTGCTCCCAACGCAATACCGCTGATGATGCCTTTCGTGGTTTTATTGTCAATGTCTTTTTGATCTTGATCAATCAAATTTTTATAGGATTCGTCGTAGTCAATTTGAATGTCTTGCGCCCTTTTTTCGGCATCAAGAGAATCTCTTTCGGAGATTCCTTGCGCAAGACTGATGGTAGTCAATGCAAATAAAAAGACGAAAATGTTCTTGATAAGGCGCATGCTAGAAAGATAAATAACTTTATACGAAAAAGCCTAGTTTTACAGAGAAAACTAGGCGAATGTATAAAAGTGGCCGATGAACGGTTATCGGGGTCTGTTATTTGTCGCAGACTTTAAAGAAACAGCTGCGGGCGCCTGTGTGGCAAGCCACCTGCGGCCCCTGCATGCGAACTTTAAAGAGCAAGGCGTCGCTGTCGCAGTCGGCAGCCCATTCCACGACGGTCATCACGTTTCCGCTGGTGTCGCCCTTGTGCCAGTATTCCTTGCGGCTACGGCTCCAGAACACCATTTCGCCACATTCGTGGGTGCGGCGGAGTGCTTCTTCGTTCATCCAGGCCATCATCAGAACGTCGCCCTTGTCGGCATCTTGAACGATTGCCGGCGCAAGCTTCACGCCATCGACTTCCACTTCGAACTTTACTTCTTTAATCAAATCTTCGAATTTCATAATTAACCTCTCACCTGGCCGTTGCCGCGGAGAATCCACTTGTAGCTGCAGAGGCTTTCCACGCCCATAGGGCCGCGGGCATGCAACTTGTCGGTGGAAATACCCACTTCGGCACCGAGGCCGTATTCGCCACCGTCGGCAAAGCGCGTACTGGCGTTCACCATCACGCTGCTGCTGTCCACGTTTGCGACAAAGTAGTCCTGAACGGATGCGTCTTCAGCAACGACTGCTTCGGTGTGGCGGCTGCTGTTCTTTTCGATATGGTCGCAGGCTTCGGCCACGTTATCGACGAACTTGACGCTTGCCTTGAGGGCAAGGTATTCGTGGTGGTAATTGCTGTCGTCGCCAATATCCTTGATACGGCTATCGTGGCTCTGGGCGTCGTGATCGCCAAAGAGTTCTACGCCGCGGTCGGCGAGGCAATCGATCAACTTCTTGGTAGTGGCATCATCGATATGGCGGTCGATAATCACGCATTCCATGGCGTTGCACACGCCCGTGCGCTGCGTCTTGGCGTTAATCAAGATGTTTACGGCCTTGTCCATGTCGGCGGACTTGTCCACGTATACGTGGCAAATGCCGTTGAAGTGCTTGATTACAGGAATCTTGCTCTGTTCCACGACAGCGCGAATCAGGCGTTCGCCACCGCGGGGAATCACGAGGTCGAGGCAGTCGTTGCGCTGTAAAAGCATACCGACCAGGTCGTGGCTCGTTTCGGTCACGAGCTGTACGGCGTCTTGGTCGATGCCTTCTTCTGCGAGGGCTTCGTGGAAGATTCCAGCGAGGCACTTGGCAGAATTCAGCGATTCCTTACCGCCGCGCAAAATCACGGCATTGCCCGCCTTAAAGCAGAGGCAAGCGCCATCGATCGTTACGTTCGGGCGGCTTTCAAAAATAAAGAACACAGAACCGATAGGCACGGCCACGCGGCTAATCTTGATGCCGTTCTTGAGTTCGCGGCTTTCGAGCACCTTGTTCAGCGGATCTGCAAAAGAGGCGATTTCTTCGGCACCCTTGGCCATGGCCTCGATGCGGGCGTCGTTCAAAGTCAGACGGTCCATCTTCGAGTCGTCAAGCTTTCCGGCGGCGGCTTCAAGGTCAATCTTGTTTGCGGCAAGGATTTCTGGCTTACGGTTGCGCAAAATCTGGGCAACACGGTTCAGCACGGCGCTACGCTTTTCTCCCGGCAGGGTACGGAGCGTCTTGCTTGCCTTCTGAGCGTTTCTGGCCAAAAGGTCGGAGTATTCTTCCAAGTTGGAATATTTCAAATTGGAGCAAGTCATAAGCCGTTTTTATCCTTTTTTGTGTATTCATCGTGATTGTTTCAAATGTTTTACAATGTAAAACTTGATTTTCATCACATTGGAGTATAAGTTAGTATCGTACAGGTTTGTTTTTACCCGCGACATGGGTTTATAGTCGCAAGGTATCGGACTTGGGTGTTTAGACTCGGTGCATTCCTTCTCTCTCGGGGAGCACCGAGTCCTTTTTATTTTGTTCTAAGCTATTACAGCAAATTCACGATCGTTGCAAACAGCTTGTCGGCGAGCACGTTCGTTTCCAGACCTTCGAACACGTTGAACTGGTTGAACATGATCTTACCGTTACCGAACGGGTAGAGCTGTAGGTCAGAACCGGTCTTGACTTCGCCGTCCTTGAGGGTCACGGAGCGAGCAAACACCTTGGCGCCCGGCAGTTCGTTCAGCGAAATGCTCGGCATAATGGCTGCGGCATTGCTGTCAAGCACTGTAGCTTCGCCGAATACCGGTGCAAGTTCGGAACCCTTGGGCAGGTAATGCAGGCTGAGTTCGCTTGCGCCCGTGCTCCAGTGAGATTCGATATTGCAGTCGAACTGGTGACTCTGGTTCAGGTAGTCGATGTCTTCCTGCGTGAGGTCGGAAAGCAAGAGCGTCTTGCCGCCGTTCTTCACGACTTCGACAATCTTATCCAAAATTTCGTCGGGCCAGGAGCTCAGGTTCGCGGTAAAGATAATCTGTTCCGGACCAGTGAGGGCGGCGAGAGCGTCGCTCGATTCTTCGCTGTTGTCCAAGAAGCAGACCTTCTTCATGGCGCTCTTCACGTCGGCTTCGGCGATCACGATCAAGTCTTCTTCGGTCGTGTGGATCTTGTTGCCGTCGTTGATCAGCGTCACCTGGAGCTTGTACTTGCCTTCGGCGCGCGGAGCCATCATGGTGCAAATGCCCATCTGCGTAAGGCTGGTCTTGCCGGCAGGTTCTTCGGGAGAAATCTTGTCGGTGGCGAGTTCCTTGCCCTTGTCGTCTACGAGCTTGACTTCGACAGACACGTCTTCGTAACGGCTGTTGTTGAGGAGTGTCACCTGGAAGCTGATTTCGCTCTGCGGGGCGACCACGTGTTCCAGTTCGCTGATGAGGGCGCGGCTCGGGGTCGTGATTTCCTTCGAGAAATCTTCGAAACCCTTGCTCACGCGGTTTTCGTCGCACAGACCGTCAAATTCGGTGCCGCAGTCGGCCCACTGGTCCAAGAAGAAACCGGCAATCTGCGGGTTGCTCTGGAAGGCGGTAATCTGGTCGAGCTTGCTCTTGATGGCGATGCGGTTTGCGTCGGCCACGAAGCTCTTGTAGTCTTTCCAGATGGACATGTCGCTTTCCACGAAGGTTTCGATTGCCTTGATGGCGTTCTTGATGGCCTTCTGGTTCTTGGAGCTGCGCGGTCCCTTGATGTTGGTGGCCGTTTCCGGGAGGAGCGTGTGGTTCTTGAGCGTCACCAACATCTTGTTGTTGATGTCGTTTGCCACATTTTCTTCTTCGTCCTGGAAGTGGCTGTCGCCAAGGCCTGTATCGGGCACAGTCAGCACTTCGCCGTCGCGGTCAAAACTGTGGGCGAGATAGTGCGTATAGGCGGCGTTCGGCGTCATGCGCGGGTTCACGCGGAGCGTGGCGTAAGTCGAAATCTTGTCGACAGACACGGGCAAGAGCTTGCCGGTATCCTTGTGGAAGTTGCCTTCGTTGTCGAGGAAGATACTGTTCAGGTTGCTAATGACCGGGCGAGTCATGTCGACCGGGCTAATAGCGTTCAAAAGCTTGTTACCGTTCTGCAACAGGAGCGTACCGTTTTCGGCACCCATGACCCATGCGCCAATGCAGGGGTGGTGGTGCTGTTCTGCCACGATGTCGTTGATCAGTTTCTTGACGATTTCAAGACCCTGGGCGGTAGACCTCATGGTGTGGATCGGGAATTCCTGGAACACGATCAAGCCGAGCTTGTCGCAGATATCGAGTGCCTGGGTCGAAAGCGGTGCGCCGCAGCTACGGATAGCATTGTAGCCGGCAGCCTTCACGGCCTGCAGGTCCTTTTCGAGCTTCGGGTTGTCGAATGTCCAGAGGCCGCCTTCGCTCCACTGCTGGTTGTAGGTGATGCCCTGGATCTTCAAGATTTGGTCGTTCAGGTAGTAGTCGCCCTTGAGGCAGTCGAACTTGCGGAAACCGAAGGTACGCACCACGGGGAACGCGTATTCGGCGCGCTTGATTTCCTTGCCGTCCTTTTCCTTGCCGGCCTTGATTTCCATCTGGAATTCAATGGCGTAGACGTTCGGGTGTTCGGGGCTCCACTGGAACTTGTGGCGCTGCTGTTCCTTGACTTCGAAAACAAAACGCTGGGTCATGTTTTCCTTGTCGAGCTTCAGGTTGTTCACGAACTGCTCGTAAACGTCGCCATCGGGGTTACGCATGAGCACGCGGAGCCTGGTCTGGAAGCCGCGGGGGTTATTGAAACTGATTTCGCAGGCGATACGCTGGGTATCGGCATCGGGTTCGAGCTTCACGTCAGAAATGAATGCTGCGGTACCCAAAATCAGGTCCACATGGCCAAAAATACCGCCAAACGGGTACTGGGTCCAGGGGAGACCGACCGGGAGTTCGCCCGGGTGTACAAAGCGGTCATCGGCGCCGTCGGCGCTTTCGCGGCCAAAGTCGATACGGCTGTTGAGGGCGCCCATGTTGGCAACGCGCACGCAGAGCACGTTTTCTTCGCCGAGCTTCAAAGCCTTCTGGAGTTCAATAATAAAGGGGGTGTAGGCGCCAAAGTGGGTGCCCAGGAGCTTGCCGTTCAGCCAAACGGTGGCATGGCTTGCAATACGTTCAAAACGTAAGAAAATGCGCTTTGCGACCTGTTTTTCGTCATCGATGGTAAAACGCTTGAAATAGAAGGCACAGTCGTGCGACATCAGGAGCTTGTCGAAAGCCCTTTCCCAAATATGGGGAACTTGCACTTCTTGGGTGTCTTTGGGGTAAGTAGCGTACCAACGATTAGAAATACCGGCATCTTCGGTGTCCCAAATCATCTGCCAGTCGCCGTCAAGGCTCAAAATCTTGCTCATTCGAGTGTCCTTTATGAAATTTTGAGGTGAAATTTAGAAAAAGTAACGCCCCGTGTCTTTACAATTTCGCGAATTTTGCTACATTTGGGATCCCAATAGCAACCAAAAAAGGATTACAAAAATGTATTCTATTGTTGAAACAGGTGGTTTCCAGTATAAAGTTGAGCTGGGCAAGGCTTACAAGGTCCCCACGCTCGATGCCGCTGTTGGTTCCGAACTGGAGCTCAAGTCCGTTCTTCTTTTCGCAGGAAAAGAAGTGCAAATCGGCACCCCTGTCCTGAACGACGCCTCCGTGAAGGTTGAAGTGCTTGCTCACGGCAAGTATGACACCGTCATCGTTTTCAAGAAGAAGCGCCGTACCCGTTACGAACGTCGTAACGGTCATCGTCAGGGCTATACCGAGGTGCTGGTTACGGAACTTCGCTCCGGCGCAGAATCCGCAAAGGTCGACTCCAAGGTTATCGAACGCAACCGCGCTCGCGTGGCTGCCCTCGCCAAGCAGAAGGTGCAGTCTGTGCCTCTGACTCGCAAGGAAAAGATTGCCCAGGGTCTCCCGAAGCCCGCCAAGGTCAAGAAGAACTCTCTGCGTAAGGCTAAGGAGGTATAATCCATGGCTCATAAGAAAGGTCAAGGTTCAGTACGTAACGGCCGCGACAGTAACGCCAAGTACCTTGGTGTTAAGAAGTATGCGGGCGAAGTCGTCAAGGCTGGCAACATCATCGTTCGTCAGCGTGGTTCTCACTTCCACAAGGGCACCAACGTGGGCATGGGCAAGGACTTTACCCTGTTCTCCCTCGTCGATGGCAAGGTGAAGTTTGAACGCCTCGATGCAAAGCGTCAGAAAGTTTCTGTCTACCCGGAAGAAAACTAATCGGTTTTGAATCGTTTAGAGCCGGCGGTACCACAAGTACCGTCGGTTTTTTGTTTTGTTTTTTGCTATTTTGTGCTTGATGTCTAAAATTTCGACGATTCGTTTTTTGTTT
This sequence comes from Fibrobacter succinogenes, assembly GCA_902799745.1. Taxonomy (GTDB): domain Bacteria; phylum Fibrobacterota; class Fibrobacteria; order Fibrobacterales; family Fibrobacteraceae; genus Fibrobacter; species Fibrobacter succinogenes_Q. Next base: position 18,474 of record CADCBQ010000039.1, read on the forward strand.
GTAGCTGTTCTATTTTCGGTGGCTGCCGTATTTTGGGCGTGTTCCGATGACGACAGTTCGGTGGAGTTCCTTTTTGACCGTGAAATTTCGGATTTCTCGGTGCTTCGCGAATGTGCCAAGGATGCCGATAGCGGTGCATATTGCTTTAAAGTTCGCTTCCGTTACCCGATCGATACGGAAAACCTCGATGCGATTTATTTGTGGGTCGATTCCACGGTAGTGGGCGATACTGCGAAAACGGTGAATGACGATAAGATTGCAAAGGCGACCGATAAATTCGAATTCCCGTCGGGTACGACGGACCTGTTCGATACCATTGACGTGACTCCGTATATCCAGGACTTTGTGAAGGCTGGCCGCGACAGTCTTTTGGTAGCTGTCTATTGTGATTATACGAGCGGAAGACCCGGCACGGTTCAGCGCCTTTATTTGCATTTTGGCGACGATCTCAAGCCTTCGCTTGTTTCTATTACGGATTCCATGTGGACTACGGGTTATCAGATGGAATGGGCAAGACCCACGGATCAGACGGACTATTATAAGCCGAATGAACTTTCTGGTCCGATCGTCGGTTACAACATTGAATTTTATACTGAAGATAAGGACGAAGACATCCGAAACCTGAAGATAAAGGTGATTTCGCCCGCCGGTGTCGATTCGACGGGAGAAACTCTATATAAGGTTCATCACCGCATATCGTCTAATAACGACTCGATGTGGGTCGATACGGTATCTCATGGAGACCGAGTCAAGAACTATCTACGAATTATGGTTTCCGATAGTAACGGCTATAATTTGGACAATTATGATTCCAACGTGTTCCGCCTGGTTGTCGAAGGACTCAAGGCTGAATCCAAGTACAGGGTCACGATTTCTTCTTGGGATTTTTCGAAGAACGAATCCGACAAGTATTCAAAGGATTTTATCACGACTGATTCAGTGGCGCCGTTGATGCCGACAAAGCTTTTCACGATCAAGGATTCGCTGTTCCCCGAAATGGCTCGACTCGATAGTAATAATCGCTTGCGCATTTTCTGGAGCAAAAGTGTCGATCCGTTTAGAAAGGACCATGGAATCAAGGTGGATTCTGTACTGACGATTCCGGATACCTGCCTTGTTACGCTTTGTTACGATACGGTGCAGACCTATAAGATTGAACGATTGAATTCATTTAGCGGTGAATGGGATTCTGTCGCCTTTGCCGGTGGCTCGGGTCATTACGGTGATTTGTACGAGGTGTCGGCGGATACCATGAAGATTTCTTCGACAGGTACATTCGTAAGTGACCTCATTCGCTGGGTTTCTCCTGGTGACACGCTTATTTTAAGAATTCGCTCTATCGATATGTCCGGCTATTATTCAGTGGCGTTGGTAGACACGATTGTCGTGTCGCCCGGTGAAATTGCAAATGAAATTGAATGCCCCGAAGGTTTTGTTGCTGTCAAGTCGTCAGATACGAGTTATTTCTGCATGGAACGAATGGAACATCAGAATGATTCGGGCGTGTTTGTCACGAACGTCCTGCATTCCGAAGCGAGCGCTGCATGCGAGGCAATTTCGGCAAGCGGCTTTAAGGTTGGTCTCTGTAATGAACGCGATTGGGAACTGGTGTGCCTTTCCGGAGGTTCGCTTGCGTATGGCGTTATTCAGGAAGACGCCTTGGAAACGTCTAAGCTCCTGTTTGACGATTGCAATGTATCTACCAATGATTCGGCCTCGGCAATGAACATTGCCAAGAGAAGCTCTCGCTGCGTGAACCCGATGGGAATTCGTGACATGCCCGGGCAGTTGCAGGAATGGGTGAACGGCCGTTCCGAAGACTCGATTGCGGTCATCAAGGGCGGTTCTTATGTGATTATGAACGGAATCGACCGCGAATCGCAGGCAAGTTGCACAAGGCGCAGTTTCCCTGTCTTTACTCGCCTTGCCTATACGACGGATTCCATTTACCTTTACCGCGAAGGGACCAAGGTCGATACTGTCTTTACCGCCGACACCTCGAGAACTTTGTACAAGGTGCTTACCCAGAAAGATTTCAAGGATAGCCTGCAGTTCTTCGATGTGCAGGATTCCAATGGAAACTCTGTGGGCACGGACTACGCTCCCTATTCCGAATATAAGAAGGGTGGCGATGAATGGCTTGAAAAGATTGGCAACGGCATGAAGTATGTGCCTGACCACATAGAAGTCGTATTCCTTACAGGTGAACGCGTTTCTTATCGTGGGGTAGCGAGTTTCTATAAGTCGCCTAGCATAGGTTTCCGTTGCTGCGCCTATAAAGAACAAAATGAAGAATAATGATTTTTTGAAAGTAGCTGAAGCGCTTGCTAAAGAAGCAGGCGCTCTTTGTCTTGAAATTCAACAGAACCTGGGCGATGTCAAGTACAAGTCCAAGAAAGACGTGGTGACTCGCGCGGACATTGCAAGCGAGAAACTGATTGTAGAAGGCCTCCGCAAGGCGTTTCCGGAGCATTCGATTCGTACCGAAGAAGCGGGAATTATTGAAGGCTCGGATCCGCGTTATCGCTGGATTATCGACCCGGTCGACGGCACGGTGAACTTTAGTCGCGGAATCCCGTTCTGGGGAATTTCGATTGCGCTCCACTTTGAAGGCAAGCCGCTTGTCGCGGTGGTGAACTTGCCAAAGCTCGGCGAGCTCTTTACGGCAGTAAAGGGCGAGGGCGCCTTCATGAACGGCAAGCCGATTCATGTGAGCGATGAATCGGACCCGGAGCACGCCATTGTGAGCAATGGAGACTTTAACGTGGGCGAGGTGGCCAAGATCAACGCCCAGAATTCCAAGAATTTTGCGCGCGAAGCCGAAACCTTCGAACGCGTGAAATGCTTTGGCTCGGCCGTAATCGAGGGCTGCTTTACCGCTTGCGGGCGCCTGGACTGCTTTGTGATGACCATGAGCTATCCTTGGGATATTGCGGCCATTGCCCTGCTTGTCGAAGAGGCTGGCGGCAAGTCCACGCATATCGATGGTACGCCCATGCAGTTCGTGGATGCCGAACAAGTCGCCTTTAGTAACGGAATTTTACATAATACGTTGATTTCGACGCTTCAATAGAGGCGTGCCGTTCTAGTGTAAACATTCTTTTTAATGAAAAATTGCCAAAATAAGCTATATTGGCATTGGGTTTGCGGTGTGGTAATTTTTTGGAGAAAGTCATGAATTGTAGAAAATACCTTTTGTCGGGCCTTGCCGTTTTTGGTTTGGCTGCGACGAGTGCTGTTGCCGCACTTAGCACCGACGACTATGTGGAAGCTGCGTGGATGACAACCCGATTCTTCGGTGCGCAGCGTTCTGGCCAGGGCCCCAACTGGATTTTGGATGGCACGAGCAACCCGACTAGCTTTACCAAGGATAGCTATAACGGCAAAGACGTGAGCGGTGGTTGGTTTGACTGCGGTGACCACGTGATGTATGGTCAGTCTCAGGGTTATGCCTCTTATGTGCTCGCTTTGGCTTATGCCGAATTTACTGAAGGTTTCTACGACCTTTATACCGGTGACTACACCGACTACAAGGCTGCTAACAACTACTCCATGAAGAGTGGTAAGGCCAACAAGGTGCGAGACTTGCTCGAAGAACTCCGCTACGAAGCAGACTTCTGGACCAAGGCCGCTATCGATGGCAACAGCTTTGTGACGGTCAAGGGCGACGGTAATGCCGACCACCAGAAATGGGTGACTGCCGGTGCCATGAGTAAGCTCGGTTCGGGCGAAGGTGGCGAACCGCGTTCGATTACGGGTAACGCAAACGACGGCTTTACTCCGGGCCTTGCTGCTGCTATGCTTGCCGTGATGGCTCGTGTCGATCCTGATACTGCTAACCAGGCCAAGTACCTGAAGGCTGCAAAGACTGCCTATTCTTACGCCAAGAGCCACAAGGGTGTTACGAACTCGCAGGGTTTCTATGAATCCAGCTGGTGGGATGGCCGTTGGGAAGATGGTCCGTTCCTTGCTGAACTCGAACTTTACCGCACGACGAATGAAGAGTCTTACAAGAAGGCCGCTATTGACCGTTATGATAACTTGAAGTTCAGTCTGGGCGAAGGCACGCACTTTATGTACAGCAACGTGGTGCCCCTGTCTGCCGTGATGGCCGAAGCCGTGTTCGAAGAAACTCCGCATGGCATGCGTAAGGAAGCCGTTGGCGTGTTGGATTTGATTTACGATGAAAAGGCTAAGGACGGCATTTTCCAGAATCCGAACGGAATGGGGTCGGGCAAGTTCCCGGTGCGTGTTCCGTCTGGCGGTGCATTCCTGTATGCGTTGAGCGACAAGTTCAACAATACAGATGAACACATGAAGATGATCGAGAAGAATGTGGGTTACTTGCTCGGCGACAACGGTAGCAAGAAGTCCTATGTGGTTGGCTTTAACAAAAACGGCGCAAACGCTCCGTCTAGACCGCACCATCGTGGCTACTATGGCAATGAAAATGCGGGTGTCGAAGTGGGCGGCGCTCCGAATCCTCCTGAAAAGAACAAGCTCCTGGGCGGTATGATTGCTGGCGACTTCACAAGCGGCAACCATGACGGCAATACGTCCAACTGGCAGACGAACGAAGTCTGCGTTGACTTGAACGCTCCGCTCGTTGGCGCTCTCGGCTATATCTTGAGCAAGAAGGCTCCGAAGACCGACGAAGATCTCGGTATCAAGTCTATTGTCAAGAAAGATACGACGAAGAAGGATACAGTTGTTAAGGATACGACGAAGAAGGACACCATCGATGCTATCGTTCCGCGTCTTGCCTTGGCCAAGAACTTCAACTTGACATCGAGCGGCTCCATGGTGAGCGTGTCGCAGGCTCAGAACAAGCCGTTCAAGGTGCAGGTGTTCGACCTCACGGGTAAGCTCTTGCAGGAAGTCAAGAGCGAAGGCAAGAACCTTGAATTCAAGATTCAGGCCAAGGGCGTGTTCCGTGTTCGAGTCATGTCGGCTAGGTCTAGCGAAATGTTTACGGTGAAGGCTTACTAGTCAGTCGCCAAACAACATTTAAAATTAGCGTAAAAACCCGCCCTTTGGGGTGGGTTTTTCCATTATATGAAAACCGTTTTGCCTTGTTGATTGTAAAACTTTATTTACTGTTTGTTTAAAATTGTTGAAACTTACAAAAATGTAGGTTTTGGTGACTAAGTGCCTTTAAATTTAACGAAAAAAGGCAATTTTGAAAACTTGCAAAATACTAACTTACAAAAATGTAAGTTTTTGAAGATTTTTGCTCGTTTTTCACTTTTTTCTAATCGTCTTTGCTATCTTTACAGCCGTTGAAAACATTAACAATCAAACTCTCAACGGAGATATATAAAAATGGCAATCAAGAATGCTTACCTTCAGAAGGTTTATGAAAAGGTCGTCGCACGTGATCCGGATCAGGCCCTCTTCCACCAGGCTGTCCGCGAATTCCTCGAATCTCTCGACCCCGTCCTCGAACAGGACAAGTCTTGGGAAACCAACGGCGTGATCGACCGCCTCGTCGAACCGGAACGCGTGATCACTTTCCGCGTACCTTGGCTCGATGACAAGGGTAACGTTCAGGTGAACCGTGGCTACCGCGTGCAGTTCAACTCCGCTATCGGTCCTTACAAGGGCGGTATCCGTCTCCGTAACGAAGTTACTCTTTCCATGCTGAAGTTCCTCGGCTTCGAACAGATCTTCAAGAACAGCCTCACCACGCTCCCCATGGGCGGCGGCAAGGGTGGTTCCGACTTCGATCCTAAGGGCAAGAGCGACAACGAAGTGATGCGTTTCTGCCAGTCCTTCATGACTGAACTCTGCAAGCACGTCGGTGCTGACACGGACGTTCCGGCTGGTGACCAGGGTACTGGCGCTCGCGAAATCGGTTACATGTTCGGTCAGTACAAGCGCATCCGCAACGAATTCGTGGGCGTTCTCACCGGTAAGGGCCTCTCCTACGGTGGTTCTCTCGCTCGTACCGAAGCTACTGGTTACGGCCTCTGCTACTTCACTCGCGAAATGCTCAAGGACCTCGCTAACGACTCCTTCCAGGGCAAGACCGTCGTGATTTCCGGTTCCGGTAACGTT
>CADCBQ010000040.1 GCA_902799745.1 Fibrobacter succinogenes
GTCATACCCGTTCCCTTTCCGAACACGGAAGTCAAGCCCCTCATCGCCGATGGTACCTGGCCCACGGGCCCGGGAGAGTAGGTCGCTGCTGGATTCACGGGCCCCTTGAGCGAACGCTCGAGGGGCCCTTCTTTTTTATACGCACTCCCCGCCGCTGTCACCCTGAATTTATTTCAGGGTCTGCTTCTTGTAGCTGAGTACTCCTCAATACATTTTACTTACAAATTAATACAGAGTGGAATATTCCAATCTGGAACTTTGACAAAATGTCCATTGCAATTTTCATATTGCATGGGTTTTTCTCTCATGCGAATTATACTTTGATAATGGTTGGTGACGCGATTAAGCGCTCCGTTTGGTATGCGAGGTGTGTTATGGAAAAGAATGAAATCAAAATTAAGAGACTGAGCCCCATTGTCGAAACTATTTGGGGCGTCCTAATTTTAGTGTCGAGTCTTGTGCTGCTTTTTGTAGGCGGCTAGTTCGTCTTCCAGAGGGCTGGAATCGGGCTCTGGGCGTCGTAGATATCCTCGGCGTCGCGGAGGGGCTCGGACTTGCTCTTGAGCGGAAGCATGCGGTGTGCGTCCTGGTTGGCGGTTGGGTGGTTTGCCACGGCCTTCTTGTACCAGCGCAGGGCTAGATTATAGATGCGTGAATGTTCCAGGATTCTGCCGATAGCGACATCCAGGTTGGCGAATGTTTCGCTATCGCTGTCGCTGAACTTGGCGAAACGATCGAATTCCTGTTCCCAATATTCAATTTCTTCGTAGCAGGGCGGCACGGCCGACTCTGCTATATTAATTTCTTCAACCATCGCGGTAGAAAGCTTGGGATCTGCCTTGACGATATTCTGGATGGCGAGAGCCAAGTCCCTGCGGCCCGTGGCGGTCGCGATTTTTAGCCAAGGGGCGTAGTAGCGAGCCATGCCGTAAAGGGCGTTCATGCGTTCCAGGGATTCGTTTGCGCTTGAGCAGCCTGCAGCCTTGGCCTTCTTGTACCATTCGGCGGCGCGGGCGTAGTCGCCGGCGTTTTCGCAGGCCTGTCCGAATTCATTTGCGAGGTTCCCGTTTGCAGTTTCTTGCAATGCGGCGCTTTCGGCAGCGGTCGTGTCGCCGATTTCAAATTCGTTTGCCTTCTGGTACATTTCGTAGCAGGCATCGTAGCTATTAGCTTGTCTAAAATACTGTGCGAGCGCGAGAGCAAGCTGCTTGGTTATGGGCGGCGTCTGTATCACGTATCCGGCCCATTCTTCGACCTCGGCTGCGGGCGGTACTGCAGTAGAGTCTTCGCCTGCATTCACGGCGTCGGCGTGTCCCTTGGCCTGGTTGATCTTTTCAAGGGCCTTGAGGCCTGCAGGCGTCGAGGTGTCGGGGGCGGGGGCGTTTACGATAATGTTGAGCAGTGCGCGTGCAATGGAAAAGTGTCCCTGGTTCTTGGCCATGACGAGGCGGCTGTAGTAGCTGGGGATGTTCGATGTTTCCAATTGCATTTTGCCCTCTTATAAAATCTTTTGCTTTATGCTTTGATAAGCAGCATAATAGAATAATTTCTCTTTTTTTGCAAACGAGGAAAAATTAAAAATGTCATTTTCTGTACTTTACAGAATTCTATATTGAGTCGATATAAGAGATAGAACTTAACAAGGAGTTTTTGTGAAGCTAATCCATACGGCAGACTTGCATATCGGCAAAAGCGTTTGCGAACATTCTATGCTCAACGAACAGAGGTTTATCCTGGCGAACATTCTGGAAGTGGTTGCCACCGAGAAACCGGATGCGCTCTTGATTGCTGGCGATGTCTACGACAAGTCTGTTCCCTCTGCCGAGGCGGTTGCCGTGTTGGATGAATTCCTGGTGCAACTTTCCAAGACGGGCACGAAGGTGTTCGTGCTGAGCGGTAACCACGATTCGGCGGAACGCATCGCCTTTGGCGGGCGTATCATGGCCGATCGCGGTGTGTACATGTCGCCGGTGTATAGCGGTGCATTTATGCCGGTAACGCTCAAGGACGAGCTCGGTGAGGTCGATGTGTGGATGCTCCCGTTCGTGCGCCCCGCAACGGTGCGCGCCTGCCTTGAAGGCGACGATGACCGTGCACAGGTAACGGATTATACTTCTGCCACGCGCATGGCGATTGCCCAGATGAAGTTTGCAGACGGCCGTCGCAACGTGCTTTTGGCTCACCAGTTCGTGACTGGTGCTGAACGGAGTGATTCCGAAGAAAGCGTGGGTGGCCTCGACAATGTGGATGCTTCGGTTTTCGAGGGTTTTGACTACGTGGCGCTTGGGCATATTCACAAGCCGCAGAATGTCGCAAAGGATGCGGCCGGGGTGGCGCGCGTGCGTTACAGCGGCACGCCCCTCAAGTATTCTCTGTCCGAAAAAGACCACAAGAAGTCCCTTACGGTAGTCGAGTTGGGTGGTAAGACGCAATCTGGCCTTGCCGATATTTCCGTGCGCGAGATTCCGTTGAAGCCGGCGCATGATGTGCGCGAAATCAGGGGAACTTTCGCGGAACTTGTCTCGCCAGAATACCAGCGCAAGCAGGTTGCGGAGGGTCTTAAGCTTGACGATTATGTTTATGTGAAACTCACCGACGAAAACGATGTACCCGATGCGGCCTTGAAACTGCGCGGCATTTACCCGAACCTGATGATGCTCGATTATGATAATGAGCGCACCCGCAATCAGCGGATTACGGTAGGGGATACCAAGGTGGAACAGAGAACTCCGATGGAACTTTTCGGGGAATTCTTTACCGATATGACTAAACGCGAACTGAACGAAGAAGAAAGTAAATTCGTGCAAGATATTATCGAAGGTATTTGGGAGGAAAACTAATGAGACCGACTAAGCTTGTCATTTCTGCATTCGGCCCGTATGCCGACAAGACCGTGATCGATCTGGAAAAGCTCGGAACGAGTGGACTTTACCTGATTGCAGGTGATACCGGTGCCGGAAAGACGACGATTTTCGATGCGATTACTTACGCCCTGTTCGGGCGCGCAAGTGGCGATAGCCGCGACGATGCAAAACTGTTCCGTTGCTTGAACGCAAAGCCCGAAACAGAGACTGTAGTTGATTTGACTTTCATGTATGCAGGCAGGGAATACCGCATTTGCCGTAATCCCGAATACATGCGTCCTAAATCCCGTGGAGAAGGCTTTACGAAAGAAGCGGCCTCTGTCACCTTCTATTACCCTGATGCAAGCGGCAAACAAGGGCCTACGAGCCGTTCCGTGAGCAAGGAAAAGGAAGTTGCCGCTGTCGTGCAAGAAATCATCGGAATCGATCGTGACCAGTTTACCAAAATCGCGATGATTGCCCAGGGTGATTTCATGAAGGTTCTGCTTTCGAAGACGGAAGAACGCAAGGAAATTTTCCGCAAGATTTTCAAGACGGATAAGTTCAATATCTTGCAGAATGAACTCAAGAAACGCGCTTCTGAAATCGACAAGCTTTGCGGCGAAAGCGAATCGACTGCATGTACCATGGTGGCCCAGATCCAGTGCGGCAAGGAATCCGCTAAGTTGGCCGATTTGGAGCAGACGAAAAACTTGGCTGCTGCAAAGCAGGTGAGCGACTGGCAGGGAGTTTGCGAATTGACGCAGGCAATCCTTGATGAAGACGCGGAATCTCTCCAGAAGGTTCAGGCTAGCCTTAAGGAAAGCGGGGATCGCCTTGCCGAAATGGATAAGGAAATTGGTTGCGCGCAGAATATCGAGAAGATGCGCGAAGCCCTCCAGAAGGCGACAGATGATCTTGAAAAAATTCAGCCGACGCTTGATCCGCTGAAAAAGGCGAAACTTGCGGCCGAAGAAAAACAGCCGGAACGCGACAGCTTGCAGGAACGCATTACGACGCTTAGGAATTCGCTTTCGGAATATGACAAGCTGGAAGTGTTCCGTACAGAGGCAAAGCGGAAAGAAGACGATATCAAGAGCCTTGAGACACGCCTGAAGGCCAACTGTGATTCCGTTGACAATCTCAAGGCGACAATTACAAGTCTTGAAGATGAATCGGCTACCTTGGGCGATGCGGGAACCAAGAAGCAGGAACTGCTTGCGCAAAGTGATAAACTTTCGACAAGGCAAAATGACTTGCAGAAAGTAGGCAAAAATGTCAAGGAATTGTCTACGCTGAGTGAGGCGTTTGAAAAAGCGAAAAAAGCGTACCTTGCTGCCGATGACGACTATCGGAAAATCAGTAAAGAATACGAAGCGAAGAATCGCGCCTTCTTGAATGAACAGGCGGGAATCATTGCAGAGACCTTGGTGGATAACGAACCTTGTCCGGTGTGCGGTTCTACGCATCATCCGCATAAGGCTTGCAAGTCAGTAGAGGCCCCGACTCAGGCGGAACTGGAACAGCTCAAGAAAGCGGTTTCGGAGGCTGAAACGGAACGCAACGAAAAGAATGCGGTAGCTTCGCAGGCAAAGGGAAAGTTCGAAGAAAAGCAATTGGCGGTGCAGTCGCTGGTGCAGGAACTTTTTGGCGAGTGCAGTCTGGATGAGGCGCGTGAACGCGGAAATACGGAATATGCCGAAAACCGTGACAAGATGGCGGCGCTGACTTTGGCGATATCCAAGGAAGAAGAGCGCGAAAAGCGAAAGGCTTTCCTGGAAAAGGATATTCCGGAAAAGCGTGCGGAATTGGAGAAGTTGCAAACTTCATCGACCGAATTTGAAAAACAGATTTCGGGCTTGAACGCTGAAAAACAATCTTGCATGGCTTCGGCAGAAGAACTTTCGAAGAAGCTTTCGTTCGAAAGCAAGAGTGCCGCCGAAAAGCAGATTGCCGAAGTCCAAGCTGCGCTCGACAGCTCCAAGCGTGAACTGGAAAATGCGACAGTTGCATTTTCCGAATGCGAAAAGCAGGTGAACAATCTGAACACGAGCAAGGCAACGCTTGTGTCTCAGCTGGAGGGTGCTTCGGAATATGACCTTGCCGCCTTGCAGGCGGGCCGCAATCAGGCCGCCGAGGCGCACAATGCGCTTGCGCATTCGCAGAACGAGGTTTCTGCCCGTCTTGTCCAGAATAAGCGTTACCTTGAACAAATCGACAAGACGGTGGGTGCGCTCGGCGAGCAGCTTCGCAAGCGAGCCTGGATCAAGAACTTGTCCGATACGGCAAACGGTGGACTTTCGGGACAGGGTAAGGTGATGCTTGAAACCTATGTGCAGGCATCTTACTTCGACCGCATCGTGAATCGTGCGAACATCCGTTTCCGCATTCTTTCGAACGGCCAGTACGAACTGGTTCGCCGTATCGAAGCTGCCAATAACAGGAGTCAGAGTGGGCTTGACTTGAACGTGCTCGACCATTCTAGCGGCAAGCAACGTGAAGTCAAGACACTCAGCGGTGGCGAAAGCTTCTTGGCGTCGCTGTCGCTTGCGCTCGGCCTTGCCGACGAGGTGCAGAGTTCTGCTGGCGGAATCCAGCTCGACACGATGTTTGTGGACGAAGGTTTCGGCTCTCTTGATGATGAAAGCTTGAAACTCGCTATCAATACGCTACAAAGCCTTGCCGGCGAAAACCGTCTGGTAGGCATTATCAGTCACGTGAACGAGCTCGAACACAAGATTGATAAAATCGTTCGCGTCAAGAAAGACGAAAACAAAATCAGTCGCGTATCAATCGAGATATAAAAAAAAGGCTCCTTAAAGGAGCCTTCATTTTTGCAGAAACTTTTACGGGATATCGTTTGGAAGAACTCCGAATTCTCGGGCTTTACTGATATCGATGACTCTAGATTCTCCGGAATCAAAATGGCCGTCTTCGACTTCATCGGCATATTTCAATTGGGCGCTGAGGTTCGCTTGATCTGCTGTTGCGTCCGGGTTGCCGAGCATGGTGGTTTCCATGAAGTCAAGAATCTTGCTGTCCTTTTCGACGCGCCAGCCTACAAAGGCGTGTCCGGGGATTTCAACGATAAGGGCTTGCATACCGAGGGCTTCGAGAATCGATGCGAACAACATGGTTGTCTCAATGCAGAGGCCATCGCGGCTGCGCAGAACTTCGATGGGGTAGTTTATTTTTTGGGCAGTCGTTCCGGCTCCGTTGTTTTGCACATAGTGGATTCCGCGCTTGTGCAAGATATTGAAGATGGCCTTTGCGACACGTCTGGAACTGTAGGGAACAGATTCATCTTCGGCGTATTTCTGATAAATCTTTACCGTGCTGTCGGGTAATTCTCCCTTAAGTTCGTTTAAGATGGTATTGATCGAATCCATGCCCGGTGTTACCCATACTGCTTTCCAGAATTGGGGATTTGCGATACCGACGAGTTCACCGCCATTAATTTGCATCGGGTATATTTTCGTTGCCTTCGAAGAAGAGTAGAAAAGAATTTCCTGATCGTTTTCGAGGGCGTATACGCGAATTTGGAACTGCGCAGATTGTGGTGCTGTAAGAGCGAGTAATGCCTTGTTGTTGAACTTGAAGGTGGGAGCAAGTACGGTGCTTGTGTCAGGGTTTACGATTCCCGTAACTGACGCGGTATCGGTAAAGCCTTCAATCCATGATTTGAGCATAACCTTTTTCCAGCGGCAGGGCACTTTAGCATTGCCTGATTCGCATGTATTGCGGATCATGACTGAAAGCGGCATCGGATAATTGCTACCGTCGTTTGCGACAAAGTCCTTATACATTAAGGGATATTGGTTTGCAAATGCACCATAGATGTTTTCTTTGGAAGTCCATACAAAGGCGTCTAAAGTGCGAATGGCATTTTTCGTATAGATGTCGGTATAGACGCTGTCGTACAGCTTTTTGTAAAGGGAATCGTAGTTGGCTTGATTAAGGCTATCGATGAGTGCCTGGCGTGTTGAATCCATCCAAGAGGTGCCATAGGCATTGTCGAAAAGAATCTTGTAGACCGTATCGACATAGGGTTCGGCGTACAGGCTGTCCCAAAGCGTGGCCGCAATTTCTTCGTGTAGGACTTTAGCCAGTGAATCTACATTGACTTCCTTGGCGTCCTTACCATCCTTGCCATCTTTTCCGTCGATGCCGTTTTCGCCTTTAGCACCGGCAATGCCGTCTTTGCCGTCTTCGCCAGAACAGGCGGTAAGCATAAAGCATGAAAGAATGGTGATGAGGCTGGCATTAAAAATGCGTTCGTGTAACTTAGTAAAAATACGCATAGGTTCTCCTTTCTCTTAATAATAAAATAATTTTTTTACTTTGTCGTACAGAACTAATTTACAGTAAATAGTCCATGCGGATATTCCGCATGCTTTCGAAGAGGTTAGCCTTGAGGGTGGAATTCCCCTTGGTGAGGCTCTTGATCTCTTCGCGGATTGATTTGCGGTGCGATGCCTTCGAGAATTCGCAGGTGCAAGTGAACTTGCGGATGTCTGCGTCTTCGGCGTATTCGATGATTTCAGATTCTTCGCAGTAGCACAGCGGGCGGATAATGCTGCAGGGGTACTTTTCGTAAGGGACCATCGGCGGCATGCCGCTGAATTCGCCCTTGTACAGCATGTTCATCAAGAGCGTTTCTACGATATCGTCCATGTGATGGCCGAGCGCAATCTTATTGTAGCCGTTTTCGCGGGCGAACTTGATGAGTTCGGTGCGGCGTTGCGTGCTGCACCAGTAGCAGTTGAGTTTGCGGCCTTCCTTGAGGCGACCTTCAACGGCGACATCTTTGAAGAAAAACGGAATCTGCGGGTATTGCTCTGCCATGCGCTGCAGGAATTCGCGCGGAGCCTTGTCGGCAAAGTCGCTCTGGATGTGGATTGCCCCGATTTCGCAGTTCGGCAGGAACTTGCCCATGCGGCTGGCAAGCTCCATCAGGAGCACGCTGGAGTCCTTGCCGCCGCTTACCGCGATCAGCACCTTGTCGCCGTCTTCAATCAGGTTGAAGTCGTGCAATGCCTTAGTGATTTTCTTGCTGATGCGTTTGCGGATGGCGTTGGACATATAAATAGTAGGCAATAGGAAGTGGTTTTGAAAAAAGGGCTCGCGAGTGCGAAGCCCTTTTTAATTTGTCTGTAATCTGTTCAATCCTTAGTCGGCGAGGCGGAGCGGCATCAGCAAGAAGCTGAAGCCCATGTCGTCACCAACCGGTTCAATGATGCAGGCGCCAATCGGAGTGTTCATCTTGAGCACCACTTCTTCGCTCTTGCACATGCCGAGGATTTCGTAGAAGTAACGGCCGTCAAAGCCAATGCTAAAGCTGCCTTCACCATTGTGGGTCACAGCCAAGGCTTCGCGGGTTTCACCACCGACATCCGGGTCGGTAGCGGAAAGTTCCATGTTGTTGCCGTCCATCTGGAAACGAATCTGGTGCGTACGCGGATTGGCCATCGGCAAGATACAGTGGACTTTGTCCAACAGTTCGGTAGCGTTGGCCTGAACGGTGCGTTCGAAATTCTGCGGAATCACGGCGCGGTAGTTCGGGTACGGACCTTCGATAAGCTTGGAGATAATCTGCGTTGCGCCAATGCGGAACAGCACGTGAGTTTCAGTGGTGCAGATTTCGACGGAGTCTTCGTTCTTGGCGAGGCGGAGCACGAGCTGCAGAACCTTCGGGAGAACAATCACGCCGGATTCAAGGTTTGCACCTTCCTGTTCGATGCTTGCGCGGCCCATGCGGTGACCGTCAGTAGCGACCATGGAAATCTTGCCGTCCTTGGCTTCCATGAACACGCCGTTCAAGTTCTGACGGGTGTTGTCGGTAGAAACGGCAAATGCGGTCTTTTCGACCAGGAATGCAAGTTCGCTTGCAGCAAGAGTAAGGGTGCTGCCTTCGACTTCGGGGAACGGCGGGAAGTCGCTGGCGTCGAAACTCGTAATGGAGGCCTGGCCCTTTTCGCTCCACTTGATGCGGGTCAAGTGATCCTGCACGTCGATGCTTACGTTTTCGCAGCTAGGCACGAGGGCCTTAACGAGGTCGGAGAACTTGCGGGCGTTGATCAAGGCTTCGCCATCGCGTTCGCCTTCGACTTCAAGCTTAATCCTCACACCGAGGTTCAAGTCGGTAGCGCAAATTTCGAGAGTGTTGCCTTCGAGACGCAGCGAATAGTCGTTAAGGATTTGCAGGGTGGACTTATTGGGGATGGCGCTGATAGCAATCTGGAGCGCTTCCTGCAATACGGATTTCTTGATATTGAACTTCATTTATGCGCCTCTTTGGATTAGCATGGTTCCAACAAAGAAGATAACGGCAATAGCGCCGAGGACTGCGATGATCTTCGGGTCCAGCGCATTGGCCTTTTTCGGTGTAAATTGCTTTGCGTTTTGCTTTGCGCGTCTACGATCGCTACGGCTCATAGGTATCTCCATTTTTTATACGCGTAAAAAACTAATTTTTTTACGGACAAAAGGAATTAAGCATGGCTGAAAAAACGCTAAATAAGATTAAAAATACGGCATTGAATTATGCGTCCACGGCCCTTTTGAGGGTGGAACTGGCAGCCGAGGAATCTAAGCTCAAGAAACGCTTCCAGGCGCTCGGACAAAAGCTCCACGGAGCCGTTCGTGACGACCTTCTGAATACGATTAAGGACGATCCGTCGGTCGTTGAAATCCTGGGCGCTATCGAAGAAGAAAAGCGCGTCATAGAATCCCTCCGTAAGCGAATCGATAACTCCGGGTCTGAAAGTGAAGAAGCTTGAGGTTCATGTATTCCCGACCAAGACGACGTCGGGTAAAAGCTACCAGTTCTCTTTTTGGGGAGCTGTCATTGCAGTAGTGGCCGTGATTGCCGCCATTTTGGGATTTATTTTGTTTTCGCCAGTCCAGATTTTGGACAACATAACGAGCGGGAACGTTACCAATGTCTATAAGCAAAACGCCGCGATCAAAAAGGAACTTAAGGAAATTCGCGCCTCGGTCGACGAATCCATTCTAAAGGCAGAAGAAACTCGCGTGCTCCGCGATAGCGCCCTGATGGTGGGTGGCCTTGGCTTTGTACTCGAAAGCGTTTCTGCGATGGACGATTCGATTTTGGAAAAGCGCAAGAGCGTGAACGAAGTGGAAGCCTCGTTCAAGAAGTTGCTTGCCGCCCTGGAAAGCGATTCCGCGGCCGCCGAGAAGATTCCGGTGCTGCACCCGATGCGCAACAACCATGCGGTTAAAAAACGCTTCGAGATGGTGTACGACCCGTTTACCGATAGCGAACTTCCGCATCGTGGAATCGACTATGTGGCCTCCGAAGGCGATACCGTATTTGCGACTGGTGCAGGTTCCGTAATCGAGGTCCGCAAGCATCGCGGTTTCGGCCTTGCCGTAAAGATTGACCACGGACACGATGTACGCACGTTCTACGCCCACCTGGGTCAGGCCTTGGTAAAGCAGGGCCAGCAGGTGCATCGCGGGGAACCCATTGCGCTCATTGGCGAAAGTGGCACGCAGTCAAGTATCGGGCTCCATTACGAAGTCCGTATCGACGGTGTTTCCATTAATCCGGAAAGCTTTTATTTGACAAAGTAATTATCGCACGAAATGCGATAGCCCGTTTGAGTGGTAGAATTCCATATCTGAAAGCACCTGGTCGACCCAGCTCTTGGTGAGTGGCGACTTGCTCCAGTTTTCGGGCTTGGAATTGATTTCGGGATCAGGGTAGAACGTGGCCACCGCGTTTTCGTGGCTCACGCCGACCTGGAGCATTTTGCCGAGGCGTTCGGCCCCGATGAAAATCTGCTCGAGACCTTCGCCTTCTTTAAGGGCGAGAAGTCCCTTGGAATCTTTTTGTCCACGGAAGTTGAAATTGAAGTTGGATACATGCAGTATGAGCGACATCAGTAATGCCGGATCCAGGTGGTGGATTTGCGCCGCCTCCATGACGGGGAGCGCCATGAGCTGTTCGGTATCCCACGGTTCGCCTACGTAGGTGATGATGAGCGTATGGCTCGAACCTTCGCTTGTAATTTTGGTCTTGTAACGCTTGCCCAACTTTTTTTGCAAGAGCTTGTTCAGGCGAATGCCCCTGTTCTTGAATTGCTTGTAGCCGTTCATGGCCAAGTGGAGCGTGTCGTCGAGGCGCATCACGATAGGCATCGTCGGCTTGTCCACGATTTCGTTATAGGCGCCAAGAATCAGCGGAAGTACATAAACCAGTTCCGGTTCCGGGTGCTGCATGTTGCAATCGATATCGACCTTGAGCGCCTGCATGGAATCTAGCTTCATGACTGCCGTGGCGGCGTAGTCTTCGAACAGGATTCTTTCGTCAATGTTTGTTGCTGCGGATTTGGGAACGATAAGGTAGGTGATGATGATTGTTGCAATCAGTGCGACGGAGCCTACAATGGTACGCCAGACCCTGGGAGCCTTGAAAATCAATTTAAGCCAGCTACGTACCCTGGGACTTTTCCCAAGGTAAATAGCCAAGAAGGCGAAAATGATTGTCCACAGGATAACGAATACCACGGATTACATTATAGCAAAGCCTGCAAATTCTATCTTTGGGGTATGCTGAATCCGCTAAAGAATGTCGTGGTCATTGGTGACCGAATCCTGATTAAGCCCCTGGAAGCATCGAACAAGACCGGGAGCGGCCTTTATTTGCCCCCGAGCGTTCGCGAACATGATTCCGTGCATACGGGTTTGGTTGTCAAGGTAGGCCCCGGTTACCCGCTCCCTGTGACGCAGGATTCCGACGCCGTATTCCGCGGTGAATCTCCGGATGAAGTCAAGTACTTGCCGCTACAGGTTAAGGAAGGCGATGAGGCCCTGTACCTGCATGCAAACGGTCATGAAATTGAAGTAGACGGGGAGCGCTATGTAATTATCTCGCAGAACGCCGTGCTCATGGTTATGCGCGAAGACGTCCCCGACGACGTTGCCGGAATTGAGAACTTATAGCTTCCACTTATCCTTCGCCGCTTCCAATTCGGCGGAAACCTTTTCCCATTCCTCGTAGAGCTGGTCGACTTTCTTCTTGTTGTCGTCCATATCTTTTGCGATGGCGGTAATGGCGTTCCCGTCGCCGGTTTCGGAGGCGGTCACGAGCTTGGCTTCGAGTTCACCGCCCAAGGCTTCGGCCTTCGCGATGTCTTCTTCGAGTTTCGCGAGTTGCTTTTCGAGCGGCTTGATAATCTTGCTGCGCTCGGCGATGTAATCGGCGCGAGCCTTGCGGTCTTCTTTGGCGCGGGGAGCACTGGTGGGTGCATCCGTTTTCACGTCGATGTTAGAGACCTTAATGTTGGCCGATTCGGAACCGCCCGGTTTCTTTTCGCTAGCCCAGCCGACCTTTTCGAGGAAGTCGGCGTAGGTGCCTTCGAACACGCGGCACTTGCCACCGTCGAATACCACGAGCCTTGTAGCGAATGCGTGCAGCAATTCTTCGTCGTGGGTCACCACCATCGCCGTGCCTTCGTAATCTTCGAGGGCGTCGATCAGGCTTTCGATGCTTTCCATGTCCAAGTGGTTCGTCGGTTCGTCAAGCAGCAACATGTTGCAGGGGCTTGCCAAAATCTTTCCGAGGAGCACACGGCTGCGTTCGCCACCGCTGAGCACCTTCACCTTTTTGAGGGCGGCGTCGCCGCTGAACATCATGAGGCCTGCAAGTCCGCGGGCGCGGCTCTTCTGCGAAACTTCTTCGATGGCCGAGGCAATTTCTTCTTCAACGGTGTTGTCGAGGTTCAGGCGGTTAATATTTGTCTGGCCGAAGTAGTTGATCTGCAAATTCGGATTGTGGCTGATTTCGCCAGCGGTCGGCTGCAGTTCCTTGGCGATCAAGTTCAAAAGCGTCGTTTTACCGCGGCCGTTCGGACCGATGATGGCGATGCGGTCACCCTTGAAGACTTCCATGGTGAGGTCGGTAATCAGTTCCGGGCCTTCACCATAAGCAAAGTGCAGTTCCTTGATTTGGAGCATGCGCTTGCCGGGGAATCCTGCTTCGGTGAAGCTAAAGTCGAGGTTCCTTTCGTGGGTGAGGCGTTCGCCAGTCGCAAGCTTTGCCGCTGCCTTGATCTTGGACTGCACCATGGCGGCTTTTGCGGCCTTGTAGCGGAATCGTTCAATGACCTGTTCCAGCTGCGCCTTCTTTTTTGCCTCGTTTTCCTGCGTGCGCTGGGCGACTTCCTCTTCTTCGGCAATCGTTTCGCGGAGCTTTTCTACCGTGCCTTTGACCTTGCGCATCTTGTGGCGGTGAATGCCCACTGTATGGGTGCACACCTCGTCCATAAAATGGTGATCGTGGGTAATCAAAAGGACTTCGCCTTTCCAGCTGCGCAAAAAGCGGCTCAGCCAACGCATCGACACAATGTCCAGGTAGTTGGTCGGTTCGTCGAGCAAGAGCATGTCGGGTTCAGATGCCAAGACCTTCGCCAAGTTCAAGCGAATCTGGAAACCGCCTGAAAGGAGCGCGGGGCTCTTGTGCATGGATTCTTCGTCGAAACCCAGACCGAACAGAATCGCTTCGACCTTGTGTTCTTCGATCCAGCCGTCTTCATTGGGCTTGAGCACGCTGCAGGCTTCTTCGTGAACCGTGGCGTGCGTAAAGTTCAGGTGTTGCTGCAAGTAACCCAGCGTGTATTTCTTGGGAATGTCGATGCTTCCGCCATCGATGCATTCCTGGCCGAGAATCATCTTGAAAAGGGTGGATTTACCGCAACCGTTGCGGCCCACAAGCCCCACGCGTTCGTGGTCGCCTACAAGCATAGAGGCGCCGTCAAGCAGCACCTGCTCACCAAAAGACTTCGAAATGTTCTGAATCTGAATCACGAGGGTAAATTTAGAAAACGAGTTTAGTGATTATAAATATGAATGTAGCGAGAAAGAAGGAAAAATAAGATGGGAGTAAAACGGGGAAAGAAAAAAGCGTCGGCCAAGGATGGGGAGGGTGCTGGGAGGGGCCCCTCCCGCATTATATTAAATGAAGTTTTATTTAAAAAACATTTTGTTTTTTAAATATTTTTCACAAAAAAAATATACTTTAAGATTATAGGGGTGTCGCACCCCGAAGGAGTTTGATGATGACTAAGAAATTCTATTCAATTGCAGCGTCTTGCGCGTTTGTCATGGCTTTCGGGCTTTCCGCCTGTTCCGGCGATTCGTCTTCGGGCGCGGATGCCAATATCGACACCGGCAACGAAATCAACATCCCCGTTTCGGACAAAGGAACATCGGATAATGCCTTTATCAACGAGGGCTGGCGCGAAGACTGCCTCGCGAAAATCAACGCATACCGCGCGACAGAAAACTTGGAACCGCTCACGCTTGCTTCCGAGGAAAAGCAGAGCTGCGCCGACAAGCAGTCTGCCGATGACCTCAAGTCGAATAAGGCGCATGGCCACTTTGGCGACTGTGGCGAATTCGCACAGAACAGCGGACCGAATTTCAGCGGAAGTTTCCAGAAGAACGCCACGGCCGTAGCGGACTACTATCTAGAAATGATGTGGAACGAAAAGAAACTCGTTGAAAGTGGTGAGGCGGACTTGAATAGTGATGCCGATTATAGCAAAATTGGCCACTACAAGAATATGCGTAACACAAGCTACACCAAGGTCGCTTGCGGAATCGCCTTGTCTTCCGACGGTAATAAAGGTTGGTTCAACGTAGACTTTTTCTAGTCGTTCTTCTTGGGCGTCTTTGACTTTAGTCTCTTGACATATTCCAGTCCCTTGCTCCTGTCGGCGGCGAGGGATATTTTTTGTTGCTGGAGATAGTCGATATAGATACCGAGGCCTTCTTTCAAATCCAAACCCGCAGCTTCGATAATGTTGAAGAATACCTTGATGGTGGGGATCTTTTTGCCCTTTCCGAGGTGCCTTACGTATTCTCTGGAAATGTCGCTAAAGAAGGCAATGTTCTTCTGGGTAGTCTTCGTCCTCAAAAACGCGATAAACGCTTTTAGAGCATTTTTGTGGACGTCTTCATCGAACATATTGCAATTGTAAAAACGGAACCACGAAAATCACGCCAACTAAAGTTTGCGACTTTGAATAAAAAAATGGTGATGTATGAAAAATTTATGATTGACCGTCGGTACAAAAAAATTATATTGCCTCATTATATGAAATGGTATAGCATCGTTCTTATTTCAGTTTCGGCCCTTTTTGCAAAGGAATTAACATGGGTGTCCGATAAACTTCTCGGAGAACCCTTCAGAATGCATGAATTTGAGGCGGAGAGCTTTCATGCAACGCTTGTCGATTACCCATTCGATTTGGCAAAAGATTCTGTATCATTACGTGTTCCTAAAGCGACGGTTCTTTACATACACGGGTTTAACGATTATTTCTTTCAAAAGGAACTTGCCCAAAAGGTTGATTCCGCAGGCTATTCCTTTTATGCAATAGACTTGCACAAGTATGGTAGGTCCCTACGCGAAGGCGAAGCGATTGGCGAACTCCGCGATATTTCGGAATATTATGCCGAAATCGATTCCGCTATCGCCAAGATTCGTGGCCTAGAGGGGGATTCTGTCCTGTTCGTGTTAATGGGGCATAGCACCGGCGGGCTTATCGCATGCCTGTATGCGTCTGATCGAAATAACGGTGCAGGTATTGCTGCCGTTGTCCTGAATAGTCCGTTTCTTGAAATGAACTATGTGTGGCCTATGCGTCGCATCATTGCCCCTATGCTTTCTGCATTGGGGGGCGTATTCCCGAATGTCGGGATTCCGCGGAGCGAAAATTTGAACTACGACAAAAGCTTGCACAAGTCCGAGGGCGGAGAATGGGATTATGACCATAGCCTTAAATTGCCAGGTAGCCTGCCGATTGATTTGGGCTGGCTCCATGCGATTCACCAGGGGCATATCCGTGTCCAACAAGGTTTACACCTCGCGCCTCCTGTGTTGGTGATGCATAGCGGCTGCAGTTTCCGTGACGACGACTGGAGCGAAGAATACACCTATTGTGACGGTGTGCTGAACGTGGAACACATCCGTGAATATGGGGCTAACCTTGGCCCTAGTGTGCAGCTCGAAGAAATTGAAGGTGGTCTTCACGACCTGATTCTTTCACATAAACCTGCCCGAGACAACGCTTATCAAAAGATGTTCGATTTTTTGAGTGATAAAGTAAAATAGGGGTAATGCCCGGGCTTACTTGGCCCGGCGCCCCTTTACATCGACTCTATGACGTAACTTGCGTAGCTTCGGCTGCGCTTTTTTGTTGCGGTCCGGAGCGATTCCTGTCGTGCCGCTCAAATCGGTCACTTCGATTTCATTGCTCAGAAGCCAGGAATCGTTGTCGTTTTCGACTTTTACAAGAGCCTTGTACTTGCCCTTTTCGGTCAGCGTAAGGGTTACCTTGTCGGCGCCGTCAATCAACTTGCCGTCTTTGTACCAGTGGATTCCGTAATTCGTGCCGTTCACCTGCAGGTTTGCCTGCTCTTGCTTGATTGCGGGTTTTGCAAGCGTCATGTACTTGTTCACGATTTTCGCAAGTTCCTGGGCGCCTGTCGCATTCGGGTGGACGCTATCGTCCAAGAACCATGCGGGGGTCTGGAACAGGGTATGCAGATCGATGATGTTGACACCCTTCTTGACGGCGGTTTCCTTGATGATCGGGTTAATCTGGCTTACGATAGCCGTGTCCATAATCGCCCAGCCCACGTTGTTGCTGTAAGGCTGCAGTGTCGCGTAAATTTCGGGATTGGTGGGCAGGTGCGCAAAGGTGTCGATTAGCGCCTCGTAATCGGTGTACAGCTGCGTTTTTTCGCATTGCCCGTAAAGGTAATTGTAATTGGCGCCCTCGCTTTCCATAAAGTACTTGCTGTCGTTGGTGCCGAGTTCAATGACCACGATATTTGGCGAAGAGGCGAGAGCCGCCTTGAATTTTTCGGTCTTCCAGTAGCTGGAATTATTGTCACCGCCCTTGATTTTCTCGCCTGCAAATGTCATCGAAGACACGCCAAAGTTTGTGACGGCGTAATCGTTCCCGAGCATTTCTTGCAGGTGGTCGGGGTATTTCTTTTCGCTCCAGATCCCGTAGCCCTCGGTAATGCTGTTGCCCACGCAGGCCACGTTTGTTGCGGCAAGTGCGTAAGAAACGGCTAGGGGAATAGCCAAAGAGACTACTGTTGATAATTTTCCAAACATCCGAAAACACTCCTTTCTCTTTATTCTCTTGACTTGAGTGTCCCCCCAACTGCATAAAATATAAAAAAGCCCGCCGACTTTTGTCGGCGGGGCATTTGCTGAATTCTTTTAGCCTAGATTAGAACTGGGCCTTGAGAGCCTGCGGGCATTCCACTTCCTTGTAGGTGTGGTTCGGGTTGCCTGCAGCTTCCATCCAGGTGGCAAGGAACATGCAGCCTTCCTTGGCTTGGGTGTCGTTGGCGAAGGACTTGTTACACTTTTCCTTGAGGCATTCCTTGCGCTTGTTCAAGAGGTCGCCATCGTAGCCGACTTCGTTTTCGCACTTAGAGAGGAGACCGCCGTATTGTGCACCCTGGTCGCCCCAGCCCATGTTGGCGCAGCCGTTAAAGGCACCAACGCCACCGCCCGGGATCATGATGTCAAACTGGCCTCCCTGTACGTCGTAGCCGATATTCGAGGCCATCACGACGAGGGTCTTGCCCTTAAGAGCCTGGTGGTTTGCCTTGGTTTCATACTTGCCTTCGCCTGTAAAGGTGAGTGCGAAGCACTTGCCGCATGTGGCGTCGTTACCCGGAGTTGCTGCGAATGCATAGGCGAGCTTGTCGCTTACGATGATAGGAATCTGGCTGGTGCAAGTGGTGCCCTGACCGCCAGAACAAATGCTTCCGCTGTTGTTTCCGATAGGAGTCTTACCCTTGGCATCGCAAGTCTTGGCTGCGCCACCGTGTTCAGGCCATGCGCAGTGGGGCATGCAGCAGTCCCAGTAACGGGTTGCAAAGCCCTGTTGACCACCTGCGCCTGCGTTGAGGTACTTGGCTTCTTCGGCAGAGGCGTTGGGATTTGTGGCCTGCGAACTCGAAGACTTTATCTGCTGCTGGCTGCTAGAGGACTTGGCAGAGCTCGAAGATTTCGGTTGCTGTTGCTGCTGACTGCTGGAAGACT
The DNA here is from genome assembly GCA_902799745.1 of Fibrobacter succinogenes. Taxonomy (GTDB): domain Bacteria; phylum Fibrobacterota; class Fibrobacteria; order Fibrobacterales; family Fibrobacteraceae; genus Fibrobacter; species Fibrobacter succinogenes_Q. Next base: position 17,941 of record CADCBQ010000040.1, read on the forward strand.
TGGGTTGTTGCTGGCTGCTCGAAGACTTCACGCTGGAGCTGGATTTCGGCTGAGAAGCGCTGCTTGTCTGCGCTGCGCCGCCACCGATGTTTTGGCAATTTTGATTGGTCGGATCGTAATAGCAGTTTACCTTGCAAGATTCATCGTAGGCGTATTGTTCGTCGTGAGAGCCCTTGAGAGTTGTGTGGGGATCGACGCACTTGCCCGAAGCGCTGTCAAGGCACTTTCCGTCGCACTGGTTGGTAGAAGTGGCGGAAGAGGACTTCGGCTGCTGTTGCTGTTCCGAAGAAGAGTTCGGAGTCGTAGCCATTTCAGAAGAGCTGCTTGCCACAGGAATAGTGGGTTCGTTGCCAGAAGAAAGCGTCGGCAGCGGATCCGTTGCGCTAGAAAGCGTGGGAGTCGGAGTTGGGGTAGAAGTGGTTGCAGACGAAGCGGGAATCGTCGGCGTTGTCGTTGCGGTCGCCGTAGCGCGAGTTACGAGAGGAAGTGTGCCGGCATCGACATTTTTCAAAATTATGGTGCCGTCGATAGCGACAATAGAACCCGTGAGAGTTCCGTCGATAAAGGTGATTGTACCCACTACGTTGCCATTAACGTCGGTGACAATGCCTGCAGAATAAATAAGATACTGCTTGTCGGCTTCCACAAGCCAGCAGGGTTCATCTGCCGGAAGTAAGTTGGGGTTTTCGTCCGTGGGCTGGGTAGCTTGGGGATCAAGGTTGTTGATTGCATTGGCGGCTTCTTCGGAGCAGTTGACAAATGCGAGAACTGCGCTCAAGGCCAATACGGACTTTAGGAATCGGTTTTTCATATGCATCCTCAAACATGTATGACTAGACTTTCTATCCGAAAGTCCTTCCAATTCCATCCGCGCTTAAAGATAGATTAATTGGTGCTAAATTGCACGTAAATTTTTGGAAGGTAAACACTTGCGAGATATCCGTCACATTTTTATTGAAACGAAAAATCCCGGCTAAAAGCCGGGATTAAATTTTTTTGAAAATATGTAACGGATTAGTATCTCTGTTTCAGCACGTCGGGGCATTCCACTTCGACATAGTTGTGTTCGGGGTTGCCTGCTGCATGCATCCAGGTTGCAAGGAACAAGCAGCCTTGCTTGGCTTCTTCGTCGTTTGCAAAGGATTTGTTGCACTTTTCGGTAAGGCAACTTGCGTATTTGCTGGCATTGTAGTTGTTTTCTGTTTCGCAGTCAGAGAGGAGGCCGCCGTATTGAGCGCCTTGGTTACCCCAACCCATACTGGAACAACCGTTGAACATGCCGACGCCGCCACCAGGAATCATGATGTCGAACTGACCTTGTGCCACATCGCCGCCGATATTGGTTGCCATGATGATCAGCTTCTTGCCCTTTATGGCTCTGGTATTGTCGTTTGTCGAATTGTAGTGTCCTTCACCGGTAAAGGTGAGCTGGAAGCACTTGCCGCACGACCCGCCGTTTGCTGCAGGAACTGCCGCGAATGCGAATGCCATGTCGCTACAGCCATCAACCGTGAACGGAATCTGGCTTGTGCAAGTCATCGCAGAACCGCGGCCATCGCAAACGCTGCCGTTGTTCCAGTCGGTGCTGGTGGTTTTACCCTTGTCGGTGCACTGTCTTGAAGGGTTTCCGCCAGAGTTTTCTTCCCAGGAGCAACTAGGCTTGCAGCAATCCCAGTAACGGGTTGCCCAGCCGCTTCCGCTTGCGCCACCCTTGACCTGGATGTTCGGGCATCCGGCCGGCTGGCTGGAAGAACTGCTTTTGGCACTGGAGGAAGACTTTGCAGAACTGGAGGATTTTGCCTTGCTAGAAGAAGATTTGTTGATCTTTTCAGAGGAAGAACTTTCGCTCTGCATTTCGCTGGAGGTGGGTTCTGGAATCTTGCTGTCGGAAGAAAGTTCCAGCAAGGTTTCCGAAGAGCCCGGAATGTTACCGGCGGCTAGTTGTTCAAGGGTAGTAATGGGGTAGGGGGAGACATCTACATTTTCAAGGAGAACCGAGCCGTCTGCGGCATAGATTGTTCCTAAAAGCGTCCCTTCGATAAAGACGACGGTTCCGATCGTGTTGCCGCTTGCGTCGGTTACGGGGCCTGTCGGATAAATCAAGATATCCTGGCCGATGTTCATAAGCCATGCGGCATCGCTCGGGCTGACTTGGGTGGAGCCATTTCCGTTGATGGTTGAGTCTTCCCCTGTATCGGAGCAATTGACCATGGCCAATACGGTGCTTAAGACCAGCACGGATTTAAGGAATCGGTTTTTCATACATCTCCTCATAACAATAAAACGGGACTTCCTTTTGAAAGTCCTCCAATTCCATCCATATATAAGATAATCTAAACGGGTGTGGAAAGCACGTAAATTTTTGGAAGGTAAACACTTGCGAGAAATCCGTCACATTTTTTCTGAAACAAAAAGTCCCGGCTAAAAAGCCGGGATTGATTTTCTTGAAAAAGTGGTTCAGATTAGTATTTCTGCTTCAGCACATCGGGGCATTCCACTTCGGTGTACTTGTGAGTCGGGTTTCCAGCTGCGTGCATCCATTCGGCGAGGAACAGGCAGCCCTTCTTGGCTTCGCTGTCGTTGCTGAATACGCTGTTGCACTTGTCCTTCAGGCAGGTCACGACCTTGCTCGGGAGGTCCTTGCTTTGGCCTTCGCAGTCAGCGAGAAGACCGCCGTATTGGGCGCCCTGGTTTCCCCAGCCCATGCTGGCGCAACCATTGAAGATACCCACGCCGCCGCCCGGAATCATGACGTCGAACTGTCCCTGAGACACGTCGGTACCGACGTTTGTCGTCATGACGATAAGCTTCTTGCCGTTGAGAGCCTTGGTGTTGGCGTCGGTTTTGTACTTGCCCTTGCCATCAAAGGTGAGCTGGTAGCACTTTCCGCAGGAACCGCCGTCAGATGCAGGCACGGCTGCAAAGGCGAAGGCCATATCGCTACAACCGTCAATCGTAAACGGAATCTGGCTAATGCAAGTCATTGCAGAACCGCCACCATCGCAAACGCTGCCGTTGCCCCAGTTGGTATCGTTGGTTCTACCCTTGTTCGTGCACTGTCTGGAGTGGTTTCCGCCAGCGTGCTGGTCCCAGGAGCAGTGAGGCTTACAGCAGTCCCAATAACGGGTTGCCCAGCCGGAACCGCTTCTGCCGCCGCTCTTGGTCTTGATAGTCGGGCAGCTGCCGTTTCCGCCTTGCGAAGAACTGCTGCTCTTGGGGGCAGAAGAACTGGACTGCTGTTGCACGCTACTAGAGGATTTTGCAGAGCTGGAAGACTTTGCAGAAGAACTAGACGATTTGGCCTTAGAAGAAGAGCTGCTCGGATTGTTGTTTTCGCTAGAGGTGATGACCGGATCCGAATAGCCGTCGCTGCTAGAAGTAATCACCGGGCCGGGATTATTGGCGCTGCTGTTAGTCGGGGTGGGAATCGGTGTCGGGCTCGGAGCGACGTTAGCCTGATAGATTTTCAGTGTAGATACGTCGACATCTTCGAACATTACGTCGCCACCGATCGCAACGATGTTTCCAATGGTAGTCGGCAAACCGGTTTCGGGATCGGTGTAGAAGATGATGACGCCTACAGATAAGCCGTTTGCGTCAGTGACATGGCCATCGGGATAAATGACATAGACCTGGTCTGCGGAAAGAACCCATGCAGTAGAGGTAATGATGGTCGGCGTCAAGACTTCGAGCTTGGAAAAATCAACATCCTTGGCAATAACGGTGTTGTCCAGAGCGACAATCAGGCCTCCCTGGATGTCTGCGATACCTACGGTGACGCCTTCTTCGTTTGTGACAACTCCATTGGCGTCAATCAGGTAGTTTGTTGAACCATCTCTGTACAAAAAGGAAATTTGGTTAACAATGGGGGTATTGTCGGAGTTGTTCGTGCCGACCAACATGTCGTCTCCACAGTTGCAAATGAATGCGACTGCGGCGGCAGACAACAAGAGTTTAAAAAATTTCTTCTTCATAGGATCCTCATGCTCCCGAAACACTCGGGAACACAAAATAGCTAAAAAAATGCGATTTCGAAAGTAAAAATATATAGCCATTTATAATAATGTTCCTATGCCGTTCCTTAAAGTATGGATAAGTTTACAAGACCCCTCCGGCCCATAAAAAATGAATGGTAAAAATCTTTTTACAAAAAAGTTGTTGATAGATTGAAAGGGTTGTCCGGCTTATACTTAGGAATGTTTTTAATGTGTTGATAAGTTGGAATTAATATAGGGTTAAATTATTGAACCCTTGAAATTTTGCGAAATTCGCCATTTTTTGTAAAACAGGCAGAGGGCCCTGTGTCAATATCCAGGTGGCGAAATTTGTCACGGTAATGGCCAAAATCCGCGTTTTTCGGCGAAAAAGCAAAAAAAAATGCTTGAAAAATTCCTTGAAATTGCTAAATTTGTTCGGCAAAATTCGCAAAGTACCGCTTCCTATGCTTTGCGAAATAACAGGAATATGCGTTTAACCCGCGCCGTTCCTAGGATTCGAAGCGATAAACCTTCTGCTGAAGAAGAGGAAAAAATGGCAAAAGAACATTTTGACAGAAGCAAGCCGCACTGCAACATCGGCACCATCGGCCACGTTGACCACGGCAAAACCACTCTGACCGCCGCAATCTGCACGACTCTCGCTGCACGCGGTCTCGCCGCCGCCAAGCGTTTCGACGAAATCGACAACGCTCCCGAAGAAAAGGCCCGCGGTATCACGATCAACACCTCCCACGTGGAATACACCACTGCAAACCGTCACTACGCTCACGTCGACTGCCCGGGGCACGCCGACTACGTCAAGAACATGGTGACCGGTGCTGCCCAGATGGACGGCGCTATCCTCGTTGTTGCAGCTACTGACGGCCCGATGCCGCAGACCCGTGAACACATCCTCCTCGCTCACCAGGTGGGCGTGCCGAAGATCGTCGTGTTCATGAACAAGGTCGACATGGTGGACGACGAAGAACTCCTCGACCTCGTGGAAATGGAAGTTCGCGACCTTCTGTCCAAGTACGAATTTGACGGCGACAACACCCCGATCATCCGCGGTTCCGCCCTCAAGGCCCTCGAAGGCGACCCCGCCTACCAGGACAAGATCATGGAACTCATGGACGCCTGCGACACCTACATCCCGCTTCCGGCCCGTGAAACCGAAAAGCCGTTCCTGATGCCGATCGAAGACGTGTTCACCATCACTGGTCGTGGCACTGTCGCTACCGGTCGTATCGAACGCGGCGTGGTTCACCTGAACGACAAGGTCGAACGCGTTGGTCTCGGCGAAACCGCCGAATACGTCGTTACCGGCGTTGAAATGTTCCGCAAGCTCCTCGACGACGCCCAGGCTGGCGACAACGTCGGTTTGCTCCTCCGCGGTGCAGAAAAGAAGGACATCAGCCGCGGCCAGGTGCTCGCAGCCCCGAAGTCCGTGACTCCGCACGCCGAATTCAAGGCAGAAATCTACGTTCTTACCAAGGACGAAGGTGGCCGCCACACTCCGTTCATGAACGGCTACCGTCCTCAGTTCTACTTCCGCACCACCGACGTGACTGGCACGATCCAGTTGCCGGAAGGTGTTGAAATGGTGACTCCGGGTGACACCGTGACCATTCACGTGAACCTGATCGCCCCGGTGGCAATGGAAAAGCAGCTCCGCTTCGCAATCCGCGAAGGTGGCCGTACCGTTGGCGCTGGCTCCGTAACCGAAATCATCAAGTAA
>CADCBQ010000041.1 GCA_902799745.1 Fibrobacter succinogenes
CTTGCGCTGTTCGTAATTCAGATACGGGAGGCGCTTGTGAGTCGCAATCGCCTTGTCCGTAAAGAGTCCAATCATCACGTCACCGTATTTGGCCCCCTCGTTGATGATATTGATGAGACCCGGGTGCATGATGTCACCGATCATTCCTAAATAGACTGTTTTTGCCATGATGATCCTTTTTTAGTCGTTCAAATATACATCAGATGGAATCCTTTTTTCCCCATTATTTATTACGATTTACATATTTTTGCTTTTTTAGCGTTTTTTGGGCTTATATTTGAATAAAACGGACGAGGTCTGTATGAAATTTAATGTTTGGGTATGTGGGTCGGTTGGCTTTTTATGGGTCCTGGCGATGGTTTTGTTGCTTTCTGCGACAAATTCCTTTGCCGAAGATATTATCGCCACTACTTCAAACGGTTCGACGGTTATTCTGCATGACAATGGCCGTTGGGAATATTACCAGAACAATGCCAAAATTCGCGATGTGCGCCCGAGCGCCATTCCCGAAGATGCCAAGTTCCAGATTACTATTCAGTACGAAAGCGCGAACAAGATCAAGAAAGATGTGCGCATGATGATGGATGGCGAATTTGCCACCGAAGAAGAGATCAAGGATAGCCTGCGCAAGGTGCCGAAGGGCGGCGTAGTCTATTTCCAGGTGCCTACCAAGCAAATCAAGCCGGGGTTCCCGCGCGAGCTGACGTATTACATTTACGACAAGGGTAAAAAGCCGATTTTTGCACAGACGGCCCGCGACAGCGAGGCTAAACCCACGCCCGAAACGAGTAGCGTTTCGAATTTGATGGTGGTGCCACTTTATGCAAAGCCCAAGTCCAAGGTGCTCAAGGCGAAGGTCGTAAGCGAATCTGCCAAGCAGACTCTGGAGTTTGACATCCCGATTAAGTAACCCCCATGAAGTTTGCTGTTGTAGATCTTGAAACGACGGGTGGTACGGCCGAAGTGGGCCGCATTACCGAGATAGGCATTGTTCTTTTAGATGATTGTGAAGTTGTTAAGACTTATTCGGCGCTAGTAGATCCTGGCATGCCGATTCAGCCGTTTGTGCAGCATTTGACGGGGATTACCGACGAAATGGTGCAGGGAAAGCCTCAGTTCGCATCGATTGCCGAAGAGGTGGCCGACCTTTTGAAAGATCGCATTTTTGTGGCGCACAATGTGCTGTACGATATCAAGTTCATGCGTACGGAACTCAAGCGTTGCTGCATCAAGATTGATCCGCCGAGGCTTTGTACGGTCAAGGTTTCGCGTCGCTTTTTCCCGGGACTTCCGAGCTACAGCTTGCATAAGTTGACGCAGGCGCTGGAGCTGCCGGAATTCAATCATCACCGCGCTTTAGACGATGCGCTTGCCGCGGCCGAGATTTTGAAACTCGCCTACAATAAGGTTGGGCCGGAAAAGATCCTTAAGGAAGTGAAGAACCTCTCGACCCCGAAAAAAGCGAAAGTCGAAGCTATTTGATTATTCCTGCGCGATACTTCATCTTCAAAATCCTTGCGGAGGATTCCTCGATGCGTTCGCGGTAGTATTTACTCTGCTTCGAAAGCGACGTCAGGTAATTCACCATTTCAACCGCTTTCTGCGGGTACGTAATCATGAACATGTCGTTGCCTGCCATCAAGGCGGTGCGAACGAGTTTTCTAAAGTCCTTGGCGGGGTAGTTCTTGCTCCGTACGCGTTCGTTGCCGCTCACCCAGGCGCGCAGGCTTACACCCCACAGGTCATCGGTCAGAATCACGGTTTCTGGCGACATTTCGCGTGCCATTTTCACAATCTTCGGTTCGAATACTGCCGGGCGGCTAGAGATGCGCACAAAGCTCACGCTGCTCATCATGGTCACGGGAATGTCTCCGGCGAGAGTCCTGAAGAATTCCACATTCTTCGCGACTTTAGCCTTGGGTGTCGAACTTACGGCAATTTGGTGGTCGCTGTTGGTCCAGGAATCGTAACCGGGGAAATGTTTCGATACGCAGGCCACGTTGCTTTCGCGCATGCCTTGCACAAAGGCGCGGACCTTAGGTGCATTCAAGGTGTCTTCGCCCCAGGAGCGCTTGGATTCTTCCATAAAAGAATTCTTGCCGCGACTGTCCTTGGCGGGGTCGAGCACGGGGGCCAAATTCAAGTTGATTCCCACGCTGTCGAGAACGGCGCCGATTCTTTTGGCGAGCGCGCGAATGGAATCTTCACTCATGGCGCGCATTTGCTTGGCGCTCGGGGTGCGCTCCCATTGCGGAGCCACGACCGAGATGCGGTTTACATAGCCGCCTTCTTGGTCGGCGGCCACGAGCGGCTTGATTCGCATGTTTTCGTTGACGGTGCGGATGTTGTCGGTGAACTTGTCCAAATTTTTCAGGTGATTTTTCATCACCAGGTAGCCGCCGAATTCGTGCTCGAGCATGAACGATGCGGGCGTCATGTAGACCATGACCATCTGCGCCGCTTTCTGCTTAATCGTTAGCGAATCCCACAACGGCATGAGCTCGCGGGGGAGCCCGTAAGGCGTTTCGACTTCTATCGATTCCGTGAGCGAGTTCAGCGGGACAAACTTGTAATCGGGCAGAGAATCCTCTGCCTGCAATAAGGCGAATGCCGCAAGAAAAATGGTGACTGCTCTTTTTAGGTGCATTCCGCGGGCTACTCGGCTTTTTTCTTGCCAAAGCGTCTCGGTTTGAATTCACGCGGCGGGAAGTCGAACTTGAGCTTGCCGCCTTTATCCAAATAAAGGTATGCGTCAAAGGTGCGGTGGGTCTTGTTGCTGCGGAATCCCTTCAGAAGCGCCGTCTTTTCGCCGGCGAGCATCTTCTTGATTTCTTCGAGCGGAATTTCCTTGCCCAGGAGAATCTTCGGGAGCGTAATGCCGCTGGGTTCCTTTTTGAGGTAAGAATCGCTCACGTAGCCGGTCATGGTTTCGTACACGGCGGCGCCATCGACCGGCGACTTGCCGACCTCGGCGCCGACTTCGACTTCTTCGGGCTTTTCGTCGAATACAAATTCAATCTTGTTTTCGTCGTTGATGATGACGACGGCCGAAAATTCGGCGCCGCGCTTGCTGCGGAATCCGGTGAGCGGGCCGATTTTGCGGTTAGTCAAGAGCTCGGTGATTTCTTCAGGAGTCAGTCTCTTGCCGCCGATCATTTTGCGGATCACGATGCCGTCTTCGGTGGTGTAGCGGCTCACGGTTTCGAAAACCTTCTTGCCGTTCACGGGGCTAAAGGGCGCTTCGCCGGTGGTGCTTTCTTCCTTGAATCCCTTGATGTTTTTCACCATGGTGCGCGTCATGTCGACGATGCCTTCCATGAACTTTTCGCGGGTTTCCTTGCCCTTCTCGATCTGCTCCATTTTATATTCCCAGTTGCCGGTAAGTTCCGGGCTGGTGAGCGCTTCGATGTCCATGGCCTTCAGCACCTTGATGAGGTCGAATGCCTTGGCGGTCGGAATCATGTCTTTGCCGTCGCGAACCACGTACTTGTCGCTGACGAGTTTTTCGATAATGGCGGCGCGTGTTGCCGGCGTTCCAAGTCCGCGTTCCTTCATGGCGTCGCGGAGTTCTTCGTCTTCCACGAGCTTACCGGCGCTTTCCATCATCGAAAGGAGCGTGCTTTCGGTATAGTGTGCGGGCGGCTTGGTAAAGTCTTCCTTTTCTTCGAGGGCGACCGTCTTGGCAGACTTGCCTTTGAGTGCCGGAATGTTCGATTCTTCGTCGCTGTCCTTGCCGTACACGGCTTTGAAGCCCGGATCAATCAGCACCTTGCCTTCGGTAAGGAAGGTTTCACCTTCCACGGTTGTTACGCGGGTGGTGTTTTCGTACTTGGCAGGCGGGAAGAACACAGCGATGAATCGCTGGCAAATCATCGTGAAAATCTTTTGTTCGGCTTCGGTCAGGCCCGAGGGCATCACGCCGGTCGGGATGATAGCAAAGTGGTCCGAAATCTTGGAGTTGTCGAACACCTTGGGAGTCTTCACAACCCAGTTGTTCTTGAGGGCGGTCTCGGCGAATTTGGCGAGCGGGCCTTCAATCTTTCCGAGGGTCGCCTTTACTGGTGCCACGTAGTCTTCGGGCAAGCAACGGCTGTCGGTACGCGGGTAGGTGGTTGCCTTGTGGCGTTCGTACAAAGCCTGCGCAATCGAAAGGGTGGTTTTGGCGCTAAAGCCGAAGCGGTTGTTCGCTTCGCGCTGGAGCGTGGTCAAGTCATACAGCGGCCCGCACTTCTGGAGCGAGGGCGCGGACGTTTCTTCAACGGTGCCGGCCTTGCCCTTGCACTTCTTCAAGATTTCCTTGACTTTCTTTTCGTCAAAAATCTGCTTGACCTTGTCCTTGCCGTCTTCCTTGCTGGTGGTGAACCACTTGCCGGGGTAGTGGCTGCCGTCGTTGTCGAATTCGGCTTCCACGGTCCAGAACTTCTGCGGCACAAACTGCAGGCGTTCTTCTTCGCGGTTCACGATAATGGCGAGCGTCGGCGTCTGCACGCGGCCGCACGGGGTCACCTGGAATCCGCCCATGGAACTGTTGTAGGCGGTAAGGCCGCGGCTTCCGTTCATACCGATCAGCCAGTCGGCTTCGCTACGGCAAAGGGCAGCGGCCTTCAGGTTTTCCATTTCGGAGCCGTCGCGCATGTTTTCGAATGCTTCCTTGATGGCGGCCGGGGTCATACTCTGCATCCACAGGCGCTTGATGGTCTTGCCCGTGAACTTGCCCTTGAGCACATACTGTAATATATAGAAGAAAATCAGTTCACCTTCGCGGCCCGCATCGCATGCGTTCACGATGGTCGTCACGTCCTTGCGCTTGATAAGCTTGCTTAAAGCGGAAAGCTGGCCCTTGGTTGCCGGTGTGGCGACGAGCGGGAATTCCTTGGGGAGCATCGGGAGCGTGCTCATTTCCCACTTCTTGTACTTTTCGTCGATTTCTTTCGGGTCGGCGATTTCGACCAGGTGGCCGATGGCATGGCTCACGATGGTGGTGTCGCTTTCGTAATGGGTCTTTTCGTTCTTGAAGTTCTTTTGGCCGAGCACGCGGACCAGGTCCAGGGCTACACTCGGTTTTTCGGCGATAATTAAAGTCTTGCCTTCGACGGGCGCCTTCGCTGTTTTAACCGTCGCCGTCTTCGTTGTCGTTTTCTTTGCGGCGGTCTTGGTTGCGGTCGTTTTAGTTGTTGTTGCTTTTTTAGTAGTTGCCATCATTATTTCCATTTAAAGCGTCCGAACAGGCCAAAAAGCACGGCCAGTACGGTAAAGGGGGCGTGAATGATTTCAACCGGGATGCACCACTTTAACAAGTGCTCCTGCTTGAATATCCTCAGCCCGCGGAGTATTAAAATCAGGTCGCCTGCACATTTGGCGGCAAACGCGACAATCGTCGCAATCAAAATCTCGAAACTGAACGGCGAAAGCACCGCTGCGATACACTGCATGGCCAGGAACAGGAACACCATGCTCAGTACGAATACGATTTTCGGTGTATAATATATAGTCTTCGATGCCCAACGCTTGCGTTGTTCCCAGAGTTCCTTCAAGGTTTCCTTGCCGTTGGTCGTGACGAAGGTGGATTCGGCAATGCAGTAGCGCATGGCCCAGGGGCGGTCTGCGGCTAGTTTCTGCATCAGCAGGTCGTCGTCGCCGCTCTGAATCTTGATCACGTTGTCGAACCCGTGCACGCTCTTGAAGAAGCTCTTGCGGTAGGCGAGGTTGTTGCCGGTGCTCGTGAGCGGAAGCCTCATGGCGAGCCCTGCGGTGCCTGCTACGCGGTAAATCAGCGTTTCAATCGCCTGCATGCAGATTAGTATGCTCGACTTGCCGGGGACGGTCGGAATGTACGAATGCCCAGCCACCAGTTCAATGCCCGGTTCGAATTCGGCGACAATTCCCGTGACCCAGGTGGGCTTTACTAGGCAGTCAGCGTCGGTCAGGCAGAGAATTTCTCCTTCACAGGCCTCGATCAGCTGTGAAAGCGCATGTTTTTTCGGACTGATTCCTTCCGGAATCTCCTTGATGGTCAGAATATGCAGTCTGGGGTTCTTGGCGGCGTACTCGGCGAGAATCGCCGGGGTTTCGTCGTCGCTGCGGTCATCGGCAACCCACACATCCCAGTCGCCGCGGTAGTCCTGGGCAAGGACCGAGTCCAATGTCTCACGGATACCTACGGCCTCGTTGCGGGCCGAAATCAGAATACTCACCTTGGGCGCAGGCTCCACATCGGAGTTTCCCGCACGCACGGTACCCAACGCACGGAAGAACCGCGCCTCCAAGACTATATAGAATAGTCCGAATACTGCCAAAAGGCCGATGACCAGGTATGTGAGCACCGTAAAAAACATTTTCCGCGCAAAATTTAGTTCATCGAAAAGGCGTTGAAAATTTCCGCCTGCAAAAATGGCCATGATTTTTTGCGCCACCTGCGTTTTTCTCGCAAAAACGCCAAAATTATATTTATATTACATATGTCTCCATTATATATAGGGGGTCTAGAATGAAATTGAGCGTCTTGGTCAATAAGTATAACAACGCAAACCTGGTGCTCCGTATCGCCATCGCGATTGTCTTGGGTGCGCTTTTGGGAATGTTCCTGCCTTCGCAGAAATGGATTAGCGAATTCGGCGTTTTGTTCGTGGGTGCGCTTAAGGCAGTGGCGCCAGTGCTTGTGTTCATTTTGATTATTTGTTCGCTTGCGACTGGCAATGCGCATTTCGACCGTCGCTATGCGCGCGTGATTGTTTTGTATTTGGTGAGTACGCTGCTCGCTTCGTTTGCTGCCGTGGGGGCGAGTCTCCTATTCCCGCAGAACCTGGATTTAGCCGTGTCTGCCGATGTCTCGGTGGTCCCTGCCGATATTTATGAAATCTTGCATAATTTGTTGGTAAATGCAGTGTCGAATCCGTTTGCCTCTATTTCTGATGCTAATTATATAGGCATTCTGGTGTGGGCTGCCTTTTTGGGGTTTGCCGTCAAGAAGATTGCAAGCCCGGTGACGCTTACGGTGTTGCAAGATATGTCGAATGCCGTGTCGATGGTGGTGCGCTGGATTATTAACCTTGCTCCGTTCGGTATCATGGGCATCATGTACACCTCGGTTTCTACGAACGGAATCGGTATTTTCAAGACCTACGGTTCGCTCATCCTGGTTCTGGTTATCACCATGCTCTTTGTGGCACTTGTGATTGTGCCGGCTCTTGTGGGGCTCGTGCTTCGCCACGACCCGTATCCGCTGGTGCTCAAGTGCCTTAAGAGTAGCGCTGTCACGGCCTTTTTTACTCGCAGTTCCGCCGCGAACATTCCTGTGAACATGGCGCTTTGTAAAAGGCTCGGACTCGACCGCGAATTCTATTCTGTTTCTATTCCGCTCGGTGCGACCATCAACATGAGTGGTGCCGCCATTACCATTACGGTCATGGCGCTTGCGACGGTGCATACCCTCGGAGTTTCGGTATCGCTTACTTCGACGTTGATTGTGTGTTTACTTGCAACGATTGGTGCTTGTGGTACGAGCGGTGTGGCGGGCGGTTCGCTTCTCCTGATTCCGCTGGCATGCGCTCCCTTCGGCATTTCGACCGACATTGCCATGCAGGTGGTGGCAATCGGCTTTATCATTGGCGTGATTCAAGACAGTATGGAAACGGCGCTGAACTCTACGACCGATGCCATATTCACGGCGACGGCGGAATACGCTACTTGGCGCAAGCAGGGCAAGCCCTTGCCCAAGGATTTGTTCCGCGACCATAAAGTCGAAGATTAGTCTTTCAGCAGTTCCGGGTGTTTGTCGGCGATGCGGCGTGCAAGATACACGAACGGGGTATCCATCAGCGATGTCACGATAAAGATTCCGTAACCGAAAATCAGGATTTCGCCGATCGTATTCCACGGGAACACGCCAGCGAAGGCGAGCAGGTTGAACACGATTACGTTAATCAGCTGGCTCACTAGCGTGGAACCGTTGTTACGCAGCCACAAGAAACCGCGCTTGTTGCCGAACTTCTTTTCGGACCATTTCCAAACGGCGTGATAAGCCCACACGTCGTACATTTCGCAAATGGCGTAGGCGAACAGGCTCGCAAGCATCACGCGCGGGGTGTTGGCGAATACGGTGCGAATCGGTTCTGCCATGGTATCGCCAGCGGCCGGAATATACAGGAACCAGCTTTGCGAAATCAAGATGAAGGTTACGTTCGCGAGGATGCCGATTTTAACGCAGCGGCTCGCGTCTTTCTTGCCGAAGATTTCACTCATGATGTCGGTAGCCAAGAACGACGATGCAAAAATCACGTTGCCGAGCGTGGTGTCGAGACCGAAGGCGTGCACCAGAATCAGCACTTCGATGTTGGCGGCGATGGTGCAAATCACGGTCCAGGCGAAAATGCCCTGCTTACCGAAGAAGCGGAAAAAGGCAACGAGTCCGCCAAAGAATACGAAGATAGAGGCGATAAGGATGATTTCGTTCTGGAACGGCATCTTACTTTCTCCTATCGATGGCGGTGAACAGGCGGCTCTTGGCGAGTGCTTCGAATTCGGTACCCGGCTTGCCGTAGTTGGCAAACGGGTAAAGCGAAATACCGCCGCGCGGCATAAAGATGCCTTCAACTTCGATATACTTCGGATCCAGAAGCTTTACCAAGTCCTTCATGATAATGTTCACGCAGTCTTCATGGAAGTCGCCGTGGTTGCGGAACGAAAACATGTAAAGCTTGAGGGACTTGGATTCCACCAGGAACTGGTCCGGAATGTAGTTGATCTTGATTTCGGCAAAGTCCGGCTGGCCCGTTTTGGGGCACAGGCTCGTGAATTCAGGGCAGTTGAAGGTGACCATGTAGTCGTTGCCCGGATGCTTGTTCGGGAACTTTTCCAGCACTTCGGGGCTGTAGGTCGTCTTGTACTGGGTCTTGTTGTTGCCGAGCAGCGTAACGCCTTCGAGTTCAGCTTCTGAACGCATAATGTCTCCTAGTTTTGTTTAAAGTCAGGATGGGTTTCGAACTGACCGACCCAAAGATAGAAAAATATCCGATATTCCAAAGGTTTATTGTTCAGGTCGTAAGTTGTTGAGACTCTGTGAGTTAACGGTTTCGCTACAATAAACTTACAGAGAAAGGACCCGTTTTGACACTCAGCTGTCATCGGAATTATCTATATTCCCCTTACCTTTGGAACTGACTCCCGGGGTACCCCGCACTGCGGTGCCGGGTTGAACTTAGGGCTTTAAGACCCTCAACCGAATACAAATACGGAAACTACATATTATGGATTTTTCTGCAATTATTGCTGAAGAGCTGAACCTTGAAGTATGGCGCGTCGCCAAGGCGCTCGAACTGATGGACCAGGGTGGTACCATCCCCTTTATCGCCCGCTACCGTAAAGACCAGACGGGCACGCTGAACGAAATCGAGCTGCGCGACATTAGCCACCGCCGTGACTACCTGCAAGAATTGGTGGACCGTAAGGAAACGATCCTCAAGAGCATCGAAGAACAGGGTAAGCTCACTCCCGAACTCAAGGCCCAGATTGAAGCCTGTAAGGACAAGACCCTCCTCGAAGATATTTATGCTCCGTACAAGCCCAAGAAGCGTACCCGCGCAACCGCTGCCAAGGAACTCGGACTGGAACCTTTGGCTCGCCTGATGTGGGCTCAAGAAGAAACGGGCAACACCGCCGAACAGATTGCGTTAATTTATTTGTCCGAAGAAAAGGGTCTTGCCGACCCGAAGGCCGCCCTCAAGGGTGCCGCCGACATTTTGGCCGAAGAAGTCGCCGACAATACCGAATTCCGTCAGTATCTGCGTAACAAGATGGAAAAGACCGGCGTCATGATTTCCAAGGTCAAGAAGGATTTCGAAGGTCAGGAAACCAAGTTCAAGGATTACTACGACTTTAGCGAACCGGTCTCCAAGATTCCGAGCCACCGCATGCTGGCTCTCCGTCGCGGCGAAAAGGAAAAGGTGCTCCGCCTTTCTATCGAAGTTCCGAACGAAGAAATGATTGGCTACCTCAAGCAGCAGATTATCAAGGGCAACACCACTTGGACTCCGTATTTGGAAGCCATGTGCCAGGATGCCTGGGAACGTCTGCTCCAGCCGAGCATGGAAAGCGAAGTGCGCCTGATGCTTAAGGATGCTGCCGAAGAAGAAGCTTTCAAGGTGTTCAGCAAGAACCTGCAAGACGTTTTGCTCGCTGCTCCGGCCGGCCACAAGGCTGTGCTCGCCCTCGACCCGGGTTTCCGTACGGGTTGCAAGGTGGCCGTACTCGACGAAAATGGCAAGTTTATGGATCATGGCATTATCAAGCCGCATGAACCGTGGAACGACAAGGCCGGTGCCGCTGTGTATCTGATGGGCCTCATTGACAAGTATAAGATTGACCTGATTGCTATCGGTAATGGTACCGCTAGCCGCGAAACGGATGCTTTCTGCGCCGAAATGTCTGCCAAGTTCAAGGGCAAGGTTCCGCCGCGCGTGATCGTTTCCGAAGCAGGTGCTTCTGTTTATAGCGCAAGCATGATCGCTATCCAGGAATTCCCGAAGGAAGACGTGACGACTCGTGGCGCCATCTCTATTGGCCGCCGCTTGCAGGACCCGCTTGCCGAACTCGTGAAGGTTGACCCGCAGTCTATTGGCGTGGGCCAGTATCAGCACGATGTGAATCAGCGCGAACTCAAGAAGCGCCTGGACGAAGTGGTGGAAAGCTGCGTGAACATGGTCGGTGTCGACGTGAACAGCGCTTCTGCTCCGCTCCTTTCTCATGTGGCAGGCCTCAGCAACACGCTTTCCGAAGCCATTGTGAAGTACCGCGAAGAAAACGGTGCCTACGCTAGCCGCGAAGCTTTGAAGAACGTGAAGGGCTTCGGTCCAAAGGCGTTTGAACAGGCTGCAGGCTTCATGCGCATTCCGGGTGCCGAAAACCCGCTGGATGATTCTGCCGTTCACCCCGAAAACTACGCCCTCGTCGAAAAGATGGCCGAAAAGGCCGGCGTGTCGGTGAAGGACATGGTGGGTAACGCCGAAGCCGTGAAGGCGATCAACCTCGAAGAATTCCTCTCCGACGAAGTGGGTAAGGCTACTTTGGACGACATCATGAAGGAACTCCAGAAGCCGAGCCGCGACCCGCGTAAAGAATTCCGCTACGCCAAATTCGACGACAAGATCCGCACCATTCAGGACCTGATTACGGGCAGCTGGATGGAAGGTGTCGTCACCAACGTGGCAAATTTCGGTGCCTTCGTGGATATCGGTGTTCATCAGGACGGCCTCGTGCACGTTTCTGAAATCAGCGACAAGTTCGTGGAAGATGCAAAGACGGTGCTTACCGTGGGTGACATCGTGAAGGTGCGCGTCGTGGCTGTCGATGTGGGCCAGAAGCGCATTAGCCTTTCGATGAAGCAAGAATCGACCGACGGTGTTGCAGGTGCCGGTGCAAATGGCCCGCGTGGCCAGCGCGCAGGCGGTAACCGCGGCGGATTCGGTGGCCACGGCCGCGACGGTGGTCGCGGCAATGCCCGCCCGCAGGGCGGCATTCAGGGCCATGCCACCCTCGCAGACCTCAAGGCAAAAATCGCCGGCAAGGACCGCCCCGGTGCAACTCCGAAGAAAGCTAACGCCCCTGTACAGGTTGGCAAAATCAATTCCATGCTCAAACAGATTATGAAAAAAGCCAAGTAGCCGAGTGGCGCAGGGAAAAGTGTTTGCGAGGTGAACGGAATGGAGAAAAACTTGTTTTTCGACATTTCTGAGCCGTAGCAAACTGATGCTGAAAGCATCAAAGAAACTTTTCCCTATGACCGAGGCACAGCGTTTGCGCTCCTACGGAGCGCAACAAGGCAAAGTAGCCCGTCCTACGTTTGTGTAAACTTTTCTTATGTTTTGAAAGCGGGACCAATGGTCCCGCTTTTTGTGATTCTCGTCAAAATTTGCCCCTAAAGGGGCGTTTGGGGTGTGTAAAAATTTTCTCGGGCTATTGCTTAGTGTGTAAAAATTATTTATTTTAAGGGTATGTGTATTGCGCTAGAACATCTGTTTGATTACGACGACTTCCGCAAGTTCCTCCAAGACTACTTCGAGGAACAGAAGAAGATGCGCGCCGTCTTTTCGCACCGCTTTTTTGCGGCGAAGGCGGGCTTCAGCAGTTCTTCTTATTGTTTGAACGTGATCCGTGGGCGTTTTAACCTGACGCCCAAGTCCATCGAAAAAATTTCGAAGGCCATGAATTTCGAGCCTTTGCAGAAGGCTTATTTCGAAGCATTGGTGCAGTACAACCAGGCGCAGCAGGTGAACGAACGCGAAAACGCCTGGGAACAGATTGTTCAGATCCGCAAGCAGATTGAATTTACACACGTTACGTCCCGCGAACAGGCCTATTTTAGCAAGTGGTACTATCCGGTGGTGCGTGAAATGGCGGTGAATGGCGACTGGCATGGCGACTACATGGTGCTTGCCCGTATGCTTACTCCGCAGATTTCGACCGAAGAGGCCCGCGAAGCGGTCAAGAACCTGGTCGAATGGAATTTGCTCAAGAAGGTGGGCGACCGTTACGAAGCCACTTCGCAAATGCTCGATGCCGCTGAAATTCCGCCGATTGCCCTGAGGCAGATTCGTCGCGAATATATTCAGCATGCCATTGGCGCCGTGGAATCGATGCCCAAAAGCGAACGTTTTGCTGCGTTCACGACGCTTGCCATGAGCGAAAGTTCTTATAATTATGCAGTAGAGGTGTTGGAGGAGGCCCGCAAGAAAATTATCGCGCGGGCAGCGAATGATCTTGATGTAGAACGTGTTTACGAGATGATGCTTGTGGCGTTCCCGATGAGCAAGAAAATTGAAAAGGAGGCAAAATAATGGATAATTTGTTCAAAAGTGCCTCTGGCGTTTTGATTTCTTTGGCTTTGGTCTTGTCGTCTTGTTCCAAGAGTGATGAAACCGCAGGTGGTGTGACCGATATCGGAAACTCCATTGCTAGCGGCTTTGTGGTGACCGAGGGCAACCAGCCTGTGGCCCGCGCTCGTGTGGTGGCCTATTATGACAACTGGAACAAGACTGCAATTGAAGATTCCGTCGAGGCGTTTGCCGACGATAACGGTATGTTCAGTCTGAAGTTCGACAGCACGCGTTCTGTGGTGCTCTATGCCGAAGGTAACGACGGTACTGGCCTTTCTCGCATGCAGAACAAGGCGAATGCTCTTGTGATGGTGGGACACCCGCGCAGACTCGAAAGTAGCATTGCTGCGGCCAATTCCGGTTACATGCGTATTGTGGGTAGCAGCGAAACGGCTACCGTGAATTCGGATGGTTCGTTTGCGTTTGCGTCGATGCCCGTGGGCGAAATCTCGCTCGTTTATGTAGCGGGTGAACAGCCGAAGGCCCGATTCAACTTTATGACGGCGGTCGTGGGCGATACGCTCAAGCTCCCGGTACTCGAAGAACGTGAACAGAACAACGGCTGGCTTACCATTTCGGATTACCACTATTACAGCGGTGCCGCATACGGTGGCATTATGGTCGATGTTCCTGAAAATGTTTCTGTCCCGGAACCGGTGATTGTTCCTCCGGATACATCGGTCAAGGATACAACGCCTGTAGATACGACGGTTGCGGACACGACTGTGGCTGATACGACTGAAAAACTCGCTATTTCGATGGAACTCCACCTGGATGGCACGGATAGCGTAGCCAAGGTCTACAATAACGATGGCTCTGTGGCTGCTGCCGACAGTGTCGAATATGTAGAAGGTATTTCGGGCAAGGGAATCTTGCTGAAAGTTGGTCAGTATATTGATATCGGCGAAATCGATCCGGTGGCTGGAGACTTTACACTTTCGATTTGGACGAACTGGAAGGGTTTCCGTCCGGGTAGCATTTACCAGCTCTTGGTGGCACAGAGAACGGATTGGATGACGTCTGCTGCTAGATTCCAGCTGCAGTATGACTTTGGCATCAGTTCCGTTGTTGCGGTAAGCGATGGCATTAGCCAGACCGGTTATGCTTGGCTTAGCAAGGGCAATACCGAGCGTGGTGGCGTGCTGCCTCCGAACGAATGGGCGAACATGACGCTCGTTTATGAAAACGGAAAAATGTTCCTGTACGTGAATGGTGAACTGGCAAGCCTTGCCGAAGGTGTTGCATTTACGCCTAAGGAAATTGCAGGACCTATTCCCTTCCGCATTGGCGGTTCCGAAGTTGCAAACGACACCTGGAACGGTGCAATTGACGAAGTGTTTATCGAATCGGTCGCTCACGACGCCGAATGGGTCAAAGCCCAATACGAAAAATACGCAAAGTAAGAAAGTGTCATCCTGAGCGGAGCGCTGTGGCGCGAAGTCGAAGAATCTAATTCACAAATAAAAAAAGAGCCTTGTCCGAAGACAAGGCTTTAAAAGTTTTCGGTAGTCGGCGACTCGCGTCGCAACTTACTACTCGTACTTAATCACGCCGGCCGGGCAACTGTCAGCAGCGTCCTTGATTTCGCTTTCGTAAGCGGAATAGTCAACGCCTTCCTTAACCTTCATCTTTTCAGGAACTTCGAACACTGCGTCGCAAGTAGCTTCGCAAGCGCCGCAGGAGACGCATTCGTCACTGGATTCGTCCAGCCAAACTTTCGTGATTGCCATAATATACCTCTTTGTGTCTTAGGTTGAATTTATGGTTATAATATAATAAAAACATTGATGCCGCGGGCGTTTTTTCTAAATTTGTGGGCGTAAAAAATTTCAAATGCTCGAGAGGATAACACCTACGATGAAAAAAGTGGTTGTAAAAATTGGTGGCAGCTTGGCAATCGACGAAGCTAAGCTCGCTGATTTTGTGTCGGCAGTCTCTACTCTCCCCGGTAGCGGCTGTCAGGTGGCCGTGGTTCACGGCGGTGGCAAGGACATCAACGAGAATATCGCCTTGCTGAAGGAACAACCGACATTCATCGACGGTCTCCGAGTCACGACCCCGGGTATCATGAAGATGGTCGAGATGACCCTCTCTGGCCACGTGAACAAGAAGCTTGTGCGCATGTTGCTGAACAATAACTGCAACGCCATCGGTATTTCCGGCGTAGACGGCAATCTGTTCCAGGTCGTCAAGAAGCAGGGCAAGGTGGACCTTGGCCTGGTGGGCGAAATCAAGCAGGTCAATCCGAAGATTGTCGCTGACCTGTGGGCTGCCGGTTGGACCCCGGTGGTCAGCCCGATTTCCATTGGCGATGGCATGAGCTGGAACGTGAACGCCGACACCGCTGCAAGCGAACTGGCTGTGGCACTTGAAGCCGACCAGTTTGTGCTGGTGAGCGACGTGCCGGGCGTGATGGACGAAAACAAGAATGTAATTCCCGAACTGAGCGAAGCGGACGCCGAAAAGCTGATTGAAGCTGGCGTCATCTCCGGCGGTATGATTCCCAAAGTCCGCGAGAGTTTCAAGTCGATCCGACGAGGACTCAAGAGTATCCACATCGTGGGTTGGAAGGACGCGGAACACTTTGGCAAACAAATTAATGGAGATTTAAACTATGGCACAATCTTGCGCTAACCTGCTCGAACAGGACAAACGAATTATCGCGCCGCTCTACGGCAAGGCAGACATCAACTTCGTGAAGGGCGAGGGCTCTTACCTCTACGACGACCAGGGTAACAAGTACCTGGATTTCGTGGCAGGCATTGCCGTGAACGCGCTCGGTCACCAGAACCAGGCAATCAAGGATGCTGTGGTGGAACAGATGAACCACTTCAACCACATCAGCAACCTTTACCCGAACTACCCGCAGATCGAACTCGGCAAGGCTCTCCTTGAAATCACCAAGTTCGACAAGGCCTTCTTCTGCAACTCCGGTACCGAAGCCAACGAAGGCGCTATCAAGTTCGCGCGTAAGTACTTCGACCGGAAGGGCGAAAAGAATCGCCAGAAGATCGTGACGTTCGTGAACAGCTTCCACGGCCGTACCTTTGCAGCTCTTTCTGCTACGGGTCAGCCGGCTATCCGCGAAGGTTTCGGCTCCATGCCGGGCGACTTCGTTCACGTGACTTGGAATGACTGCGCTGCCCTTAAGGCCGAAGTCAACAAGGACACTTGCGCTATCATGCTCGAAAGCCTCGCGGCCGAAGGCGGCGTGATGACTCTCTCTGCTGAGATGGTCGCAACTATCAATAGCCTGCAGAAGGAATTTGGCTGCCTTGTGATCGTTGACGAAGTGCAGGCAGGTGTGGGTAGGCTCGGTACATTCCTCGGTTTCGAAAAGTACGGCCTGAATCCGGACCTCGTTTCTTTGGCGAAGGGTATCGGTGGCGGTCTCCCGCTCGGTGCGGTGCTTCTGCGTCAGAAGATTGCTGACCAGCTTAAGGCCGGCGACCACGGTACGACTTTTGGCGGTAACCCGATTGCATGCGCCGCAGGTCTCGCTGTCGTGAAGCAGATTCCGGGCCTCCTCAAGAATGTCGCTGAACGTTCCGCCCAGATTAAGGCTGGCCTCAAGGCTCTTACCGAAAAGTACAGCTTTGCCAAGGAAATCCGCGGTGAAGGTCTCATTCTCGGTGTGGCCCTCGACGAATCTATGCCGGTCGGCAACATCATCTCTGCTGCCCGCGCTGAAAAACTCATGGTGCTTTCTGCCAAGGGCAATGTGCTGCGTATGCTCCCGCCGCTGAACGTGAGCGAAGCCGAAGTGGACGAAGCTTTGGATAAGTTGCAGAAGGCCTTCGCCGCTGCCGCCGCCGCGAAGTAATTCATTCACAGTCACTCTGGACTTGGTCCAGAGTCGGCATTCCCAATTAAAAAAAGCCGCAGCTCATCGCTGCGGCTTTCTTTTAATGTTTAAAGGTTGCAGTTTACTTCCTACTGCCTACTCCTTCACTGTCGGGGCTTGCCTTGCAACAGGAGCCAACTGCCCGTGCTTGCGGAACAGGTGTTTCACGAGCGTGCTGAATCCACGCATCACGCGGTAGCGCTCACGCGGGTTCTTGATAGCCATGATGCCCTGACGCAGAATATAGCTCGGACGCAGGTAGAATTCACGGCGGGCCTTGTCGCAGAAGTCGACGAGTGCCTGGCTGGTGAGTTCGCCACGCTGGATCGTGGTGCGGTGGAAACCGTCCTTATCCAGCCACTGGTTATAATCCTTTGTCTGCAATGCGCCGCTTTCCAAAGCTTCCTTGTAAGCTTCGGTGCCGGGGTATGCCATAATGGGGTAGAACTGAGCCGTATTCGGGTTCAACTTCTTGGCGTAGTCGAGCGTCATGCGGAGCGTTTCCGGCGTGTCGCCCGGGTTGCCCACCATAAAGCAGCCGTGCACCAGCAGGCCTGCCTTGCGGGCGTTCTTGGTGAACTCGATTGCCTTGTCGGTATTCTTGACACCCTTGTGGATGTTTTCGAGAACCACCGGACTTGCGCTTTCGAAGCCCACGCACATTTCGCGGCCGCCGGCCTTCTTCATGAGCTTGAGCAAGTCGAGCGGCACGTCGGCGCGAGCGTTGCAGCTCCAAGTAATCTTGAGGCCGCGTTCGAGAATCAGATTGCAGATTTCGCGAACGTGTTCATGGCTTGCGGTAAACGTGTCGTCTTCGAAGAAGACTTCGCCGAGGTCGTCAAAGTTTTCCTTGATGTACTGCAGTTCGTCGACCACGTCCTTCGGAGAGCGACGGCGGAACTTGTGGCCGTTCAGCGTCTGCGGAATCACGCAGTAGCTGCAGCGGTTCGGGCAGCCGCGGCCCGACAGAATTACAATCAGCGGGTTCAGGTTGGCACCGTAGAAATACTTCTTGTAGCAACTGTACAGGTACTTGCGGTAAACTTTGGACACCCACGGGATTTCGTCGAGGTTTTCAATCTTCGGGCCTTCCGGCTGGAAATCGACTGTACCGTCGGCCTTGCGGAAGGCGAGGCCCGCGATGCTAGAAATGTCCTTGATGTCGCCGCGCAGGTAGCGGGCGAGGTTCCTTGCGGTGTAGTCCGCTTCGCCGATAATCACGAAGTCGAGGCTCGGTTCCATTTCCATAGATTCGAGCGGTTCGGCGGTAGCGTGCGTACCCATGATAGCGATCTTCGTTTTCGGGAGTGCTTCCTTAATGGCATGCACCACCTTCAGGTCGTTCAAAATACTCGGTGTACTCGTGCTGCAAACCACGAGTTCGGGGTCAAACTTCTTGATGCCATCCAAAGTCTGCGCAAGGTCGAGTTCCATGGCCGGGCTATCGATGAGCTGAATCTCGTTACCGTCGGCTTCGACAGTGCCGGCGGCGTAGCTCAAAAACATAGGCCAATAAAGGGTAGACGACTTGGTCACGCACGGACTGCGTGACTCGCGACTGAACATCGGATGAAACGGGGGATTTAAAAAAGTAATGCGCATAAGCAATGGCAAAATACATATTTATTCGGGATAAAGCTACATTTGGTTTAGATGAAAGCGTTGATTTCGTTGTGTATTTCTCTATGTGGGCTCTGCTCGATTGCGCTGGCGCAAAATTCGCCAGCGGTAGCGCTCGATACGATAAAAGAATTTTACGCCGACAGTTCGCTTTCTCGCCTTTACACTGTTCAAAAAGGGACGGTCATTCGTGAGGGTATAGCCTATAGTTATCACCCGAACGGCAAGGTCGCAGTCGAGGCTCCGTACAAAAATGGAAAACTCGACGGCGTGTTCAAGAGCTATTTCGAAAACGGAAAAGTCTGGCAGACCATCGGCTACAAAAACGGAATTGAAGAAGGAATTTCCACAACTTACTTCGAAAACGGAGCAAAGAAGAGTAAGGAAATTTACCGCGGTGGCATACTCGACGGTATGACCGAAGAATGGGACGACAAGGGTAGGCTCCGCCGCAAGTTGCCGTATATGCGTGGGCAGTTGCATGGTACTGCGAAAATCTTTGATGAACTCGGCGGCCTTAAAGAAGAAATGACCTTGGATCGTGGGCTGCGCAACGGACCGTACCGCCGCTACAATAAGGGCGTCATGGTTTTCGAAGCGGAATTCGAACAGAACCGTTGCGTCAAAAACTGCGATTTTTAATCACACATTTTAATAAAATGTAGCGCTGTGCTTATTTCTTGATGATGGGCGCGTAGACTCGTGCGGCAGGAATCTCGTAGAATTTGTCTTCTTCCGGGCACCAGCCGATAAGATCTTTTCCGTACACGCATCCGCCGTCAAGCCCGATAAATCCAGGCCTGTTCACGAATCCCATCTTGGCCCAATGTCCGAATACGACTGTCTTTGACCATTTAATTTGTTCGAACCATGGACGGTCATTCCAGTTTCTTACAGACAAAAGAACATCTCGATCCATGTCCTCTAGTCTGACCTTGCCCGGTTCCAAACCGGCGTGAACCAGCAGCGCATGTGGGGTGTCGCGCCAGAGCGGCCATGTGCGCACTTCTTCGACAATGGCGTGCCAGGTTTCCATCGGGAGTTTGGCGAAGCGGGCGCGTTGCTTGTCGCTCCATTCGCTTTCGGGTTGGTCGATGGTGTTGATCAAATGCTCTTCGTGGTTGCCGCGCACCGTGAGGATTCCGTTGTCCTTCACGAATTTTAAGGCGCGCAACATGTCGGGGCCTTTGTTGATGATATCGCCCGTCTGGTACAATGTGTCTTTGCCGCGCACAAAACCGAATGCATCTACAATGCGCTCAAGTTCATCTGCGCAACCATGCACATCACCGATGTATAAAGTCCTGCTAGACATGCACTGCCTGGCGGATTTTGTTCAGTTCATCGGCGGTGAGTTCGCGGAATTCGCCGGCGGGCAAGTCGCCCAAGGTCAGCTTGCAGTAGCTCACGCGCTTCAAGTCGCGAATCTCGTAGCCTACGGCGCGCATCATGCGGCGGATTTCACGGTTCTTGCCTTCAATCAGCACAAGTTCGGCGAAACCTTTTTCCAAGTAGATGTCGGTGGCGAATGCGATTTCTTCTTGCTCGGCGCCTTCTTCGCGAATGTCTACTCCGTCCACCAGCTTTTGTGCAGCGTGTTCACTCAGCGGGCGGTCTGTCCACACGTAGTAGCTGCGCGGAATTTCATAGCTCGGGTGCGTGAGTCGGTGCAACAGTTCGCCGTCGTCGGTGAACAGTAACAGCCCGCGGCTCTGCAAGTCGAGTCGACCCACATACTTTAAGCTTTGGTATGCTGGCGGCAAGTAATCGTACACGGTGCGGCGGCCCTGCGGGTCGGTCTTGGTGCATACGCAACCGGCCGGTTTGTGGAACATGATGGTCGTCGTTTTGCGGGGGAGCTTGGCGGGCTTGCCGTCGACCAGAATTTCGTCGGCGTTTTCGTCGACCTGGTGGCCGAGGTCCTTAATGACTTCGCCATTCACTTGCACGCGGCCTTCTTCAATCAAGGTGTCGGCGGCGCGACGGCTCGCAATTCCACAGAGAGAGATGAATTTATTGATTCTCATAAAGCAACCCGAATCTTAAACCGGCTGTACTTATCTTAAATGTTTCGACGCGGAGTTTTTCCAGGAGCGACTTCAGCCAGAACAGCCCGCAAATAATGACTTCGTGACGGCCGTTTTCAAGGCCCGGGAGCATGGCGCGCAGTTCCTTGGACAGGTTCGAAATTTTTGTCGTCACGGCATCCAGGTCGCTAATGGAAAGTTCCAGACCTTCAATGGCCTTGTAGTCGAACTGCTGCTTGTTCAGGTAAACCATCGCAAGGGCCGTGCCCGTACCGCCAATCAAGTACACCGGCTTCTTGGTCATGCCCTTGAAGCTGACTTCTTTGAAAGTTTCTTTCACGAACTTCTTGTATTCCGGACCAGGAATCGGGCCCATGGCCTTGAACATCTTGAGTGCGCCCACCGGAATCGAGAACGTGTTGTCGCCGTTGCTGAGTTCGGTCGAACCGCCGCCGATGTCAATCGTTACGAGGCCTTCGCCGTGCCATTCCTTGACCGAGCGGTAGGTGAGCTTGCCTTCTTCTTCGCCGCTGATGATTCGCGGCTTGACCCAGAGGGCCTTCTCGACTGCGGCAATCACTTCGTCCGGATTCTCGGCGTTGCGCATGGCTTCCGTCATTACCGCGGCCTTGAGGTTTGCACCCAGCGCGTGCAAGTCCATGCGGAACTTCGTCATAATCGCTTCGAGTTCCTGGATGCGCTTTTCGGTAATGGCGCCGTGTTCGTAAATGTCTTCGCCCAGTCGGCAGACTTCGACCTTCTGGAGCTTGGGGACTAGCACCCCCTCCTCAAACGCCGCAATCAACAGAATGCAGCTGTGACTTCCGATATCAACCGTCGCAATCAGCTTGTTATCCATTGGAAGCCTCGCTAGATCCTTCGACTTCGCTATCGCTTCGCTCAGGATGACACGTGGGGGAGGATGTCTCGCTGTCAGCATCAGCATCTTGTTTCTGCAACCCCCGCTTAATCTTTTCGGCAATCCCCGCCGGGTTCATCAGGAATTCCTTCGCGAATGCAATCGCTTCTTCCACCACAGAATCCGGGTGCTTTCCGTTCCAGCTGGCGACTAAGTCGCCGGATTCGCTTCCGAGTTCCTTGCCTTCGCGGATCTCTTGGCCCATCTTTAAGGCGAGCAAAAGCCCGAGCTCAAAGGCGCGGGGCTCGCTTTTGCCTTCTAAAAGTTTTTCGACGCGCTCAATGCGCTGTTCAAAGGGGATTTTTTCGAGTTCGGCGAGGTCTTTTTCTGAAATCATAGCCCAAAAATAGAAAACGGCGCCTCTGCATATAAAAAAAGAACCCTGGAACGAGTCCAGGGTTCATTATCAAAGGAGTATCTAGAAGATTACTTCTTAGCAGCGGGCTTCTTAGCGGCCGGCTTCTTTGCAGCGGGCTTCTTAGCAACCGGCTTCTTAGCAGCGGGCTTCTTAGCGGCAGCCGGCTTCTTGGCGGCGGGCTTCTTAGCAGCGGGCTTCTTAGCAGCGGCCGGCTTCTTTGCAGCAGCGGGCTTCTTAGCGGCAGCCGGCTTCTTGGCGGCGGGCTTCTTAGCAGCCGGCTTCTTTGCAGCAGCGGGCTTCTTAGCAGCGGCCGGCTTCTTAGCGGCAGCGGGTTTCTTAGCAGCGGGCTTCTTAGCAGCCGGCTTCTTTGCAGTCTTTGTAGTAGCCATTTTTTTCTTCCTTATGGTTATGTTGTGAATTAGCTGTGTATAAAATAACTTATTTTCACAAATAATCAACACCTTTTTCAAAAAAAATTAAAAAAAAGTTGTTTTTTTACAAAAAAAAGATTATGCAAGTGATGCAATTCACTTTTAAAATGTTTTGTTAGTTTGTTTGTAACACGTCAAAATAGTTTTTGTCAACCAAAATACACTCAAACAAAAAAGTTCCCGACATCGCCGGGAACCGCGTAAATAAAGGGCTCGTAAAGGGGCTGCAAAACGCTGGTTGAGTTCGTAACTTAAAGAATATCAATCAGATACGAACTTCAAACCATCAATTTTGCACCTAAGTTTTTCTTGCGAAATTACTTTCCTGAGCTTTGCACACTATCTATATACTTCTTGAATCCTTCGACACCCAGGCTGTACATGTCGACGAACTTCGTTGCGAACGGTGG
>CADCBQ010000042.1 GCA_902799745.1 Fibrobacter succinogenes
AATATTCTTCTTGCCTGCAGCACTCCAGTTGTCGGCGTGCTCAGCCATAGGACTAGACGGTGTAATCGGGTAGATAGCCGCAACTTCGCTAACAGCAAACGCTACGCTAGCGGTGGCCTCGTTACCATCACACGCAATCATCTTTTTTGCCATGTGTGTCTCCAATTTTTAGGTTTTTTCGAAAAAATCTGATTTAAGTGCACTTTCGGCCCATTTGGAGCCAAAAGCGAAAAATCCAAGATGAAAAATATAAAGATTAAAGGGAATTGAACAAGGATTTTTTGAAAAATTGCGTAAATCTAGGGGGTGTTTTAAATTCTATATTGCGGTCTATGAACTACCTTGCGCTTGATTATGGTGAGCACCGCGTCGGGGTCGCCTTTGCCGATTCCGAGTTCCGAATGGCATTTTCTCGTGAAACGATTGACCAGAAGACCACTAATCTATTTGTACGCCTTGATGAATTGGTGAAAATCAACAAGGTGGATGCCTTTGTGGTGGGAATGCCGTATCACCCCGATGGCCGCAAGGACGGTAAGAACGTAGTGGTGGAAAAGTTCATCGAAGATCTGAAAACGCGTTTTCCGGGAATGCCCGTGTACACGCAGGATGAATCGTATTCCAGCGTGCAGGCGCAGGAACGCACCTCTTACTTTAGCAAGAAGAAAAAGCAAAAGAATAAGGCGGTCATCGATCAACTCGCTGCCGCCATAATTCTCCAGAGATGGTTAGACGAACAAGTCTAGCCGTTATATTTCTTAATAATCACGACGCCATTGTGACCGCCGAAACCGAGAGAGGCTGAGGCGGCGACGTCGATATTCCCTTCGACACCCTTGTTCGGGACGTAATCCAGGTCGCATTCCGGATCCGGAGTCTCGTAGTTGATGGTGGCGGGGTAGAACGAGTCGCGAATCGCAAGAGTCGAGACGATGGCTTCGCATACGCCAGCGGCACCCACGCAGTGGCCTGTCATGCTCTTGGTGCTGGACACCTTGATCTTGTAGGCATGTTCGCCGAGGGCAACCTTGAGCATTGCGGTTTCGGTCGCATCGTTCAGGTGCGTCGAGGTACCGTGTGCGTTGTAGTAGTTAATGTCGGTCGGGGCAATGCCTGCATCCTTGATGGCGCGGGTAAGTGCCTTCGCGCAGGTTTCTCCACCCGGGCGCGGGCTCGTGATGTGGTAGGCATCGGCAGAGGCACCGTAGCCGGCGAGTTCGGCGTAAATCTTTGCGCCGCGTGCCTTGGCATGTTCCAGTTCTTCGAGAATGAGCACGGCACCGCCTTCACCCATCACGAATCCGGAGCGGTTCAAGTCGAACGGACGGCTTGCCTTTTCCGGGCAGTCGTTGAATTTGTCAGTGAGGGCGTGCATGCCGGCGAAACTCTTGATGCTGTAATCGGTGATGCCACTTTCGGAACCGCCTGCAAGGCAGATATCCAAGCGACCCGAGCGGATTGCGTCGAGGGCGACACCGATGGCATCGGTGCCCGAGGCGCAGGCGGTGCAGACCGTATGGGCCTGGCCTGTGATGCCGAGGGCGATAGAAACGTTTGCGCCCGCTTCGTTCGGAATCAGCTGCGGCATGGCGAGCGGCGAAACCTTGCGCTTGCCGCCGTTCATATACTGCGTGTAGGTGGAATCGATAATGTCCATGCCACCGAGACCGGTGCCTGCGACAATGCCAGTGGTATCTTGGGCAAGGTCTTCGGGCGTAAGGCTAGCGTCTTTGACCGCTTCTTTGGAGGCGGCGAGCAGGAACTGCGTGAAGCGGGCCATGCGGCGAGCTTCCTTCGGGTCAATGTCGTGTTCTTCGGGCTTGAAATCCTTGACTTCGGCAGCAATCTTTACCGGGCAATTGCTTGCGTCAAAAAGGGTGATGGGACCGACACCGCACCTGCCTGCGCGAATAGCCGCCCAAAAGTCGTTAATGTTCTTGCCAATGGGAGTCACCGCTCCCATACCAGTGATTACTACGCGTCTTTTTGTCATGAATTATAAATGGTTTTGTGGTTAATTTTCTTTTTCTTCGGTCTTGGGCTGCTCCGCATTGGCTGCATCCTTAGCTGCGGTGGCCGCGTCGGCATCTTCCTTATCCTTGTCGCGGATAGAGGCGCGGCGGATTTTTCCGCTGATGGTCTTCGGCAGCTCAGACACAAAGTCGATGATACGCGGACTCTTGTAAGAGGCGGCCACGTTCTTTGCGAACAGCTGGATTTCCTTGGCCAAATCCTTCGAGGCTTCGTAGCCCTTCTGGAGCACAACGGTTGCCTTGACGGCCTGTCCGCGGGACTTGTCCTCGACGCCTGTGACGGCCACTTCCAAGACAGCCGGGTGCTTGTGGAGCACTTCTTCGACTTCGAAGGGGCTGATGCGGTAGCCGGAACTCTTGATCAGGTCATCGGTACGGCCTACGAACCAGAAGAAACCATCCTTGTCGCGGGTAGCGGTGTCGCCGGTATGGTAGACGCCGCCTTCGAAGACTTTCTGGGTGCGTTCTTCGTCGCGGTAGTAGCCGCCGAACATGCCGAAAGGCTTGCCTTCGTCAATCTTGATGATGATTTCGCCGACTTCGTCGGGGCCGCAGCTCTTGCCGTCGGCATCCACGATATCCATGCGGTAGCCGGGGGAAGGCTTGCCCATAGAACCCGGGCGCGGCTCCATCCATTCGAAGTTGCCCGTCGTGAGCGTGAGTTCGGTCTGACCGTAGCCTTCGTGCAGGCGGAGTCCCGTCTTTTCGAAGAATTTCTTGTAAATATCCAGGTTTAAGGCCTCGCCTGCGGTGGTGCAGTACTTGAGGCTGGAAAGGTCGTACTTTTCGACGCCATGCTGCAAAATGTAGCGGTAAACGGTCGGCGGCGCACAGAAGGTGGTCACCTTGTATTCCTGCATCTTTTCGAGCAACTTGCCCGGAATGAACACGTTCATGTCGTAGGTAAATACGGCAGAACCTGCAATCCACTGGCCATAAATTTTCCCCCAGAGCGCCTTGGCCCAGCCGGTTTCGGCAACGGTCAGGTGGCGGCCTCCGTCAATCACGTTCTGCCAGTACTTGGCGGTCACAATGTGGCCAAGCGGGTAGCTGAAGGTGTGGGCGACCATTTTCGGGTTGCTGCTGGTGCCGCTGGTAAAGTAGACGATCATGATGTCGTCGTTGTGCGTGGCGGCATCGCCTGTGGGGCGCGGGAAACTTGGCGGGCAGATTTCGTAGTCGTCGTAGAAGTTGATCCAGTTCTGACGGGACTGCCCGATGGTCACGAGCGTTTCGACAATGCGCGTGTGTTCGCAGGCGGTGTCGATTTCCTTTTGGAGCGCCGGATCGTCGTAAGAGACGACCATCTTGATATCGGCTGCCTTAAAGCGGTATTCCAGGTCTTCGGCGGCGAGCATGTTGGTTGCCGGAATGGCAATTGCACCAATACGGTGGAGCGCCAAGAGGAAGAACCAGAATTCGTAGCGGCGGCGCAGAATCAGCATCACGCGGTCGCCCTTCTTGATTCCCTTTTCTACCAAAAAGTTCGCGGTGCGCTGCGAGGCAATTGAAAGGTCCTTGAAGGTAAAGATATGGCTTTCGTCGTTGTCGTCGCACCAGACTAATGCTTCGCGCTTGGGTTCGGTCTTCGCGTATTCGTCGACCACGTCGTAGGCGAAGTTAAAGTCTTCGGGAATGTTGAGCTTAAAGTTTTCGTAGAGGTCCTCGTAAGAGGAATACTCGGTTCGTGCTAGGAATCTATTGAGTATCATTTGTGTCTCTCCGGTCTCTTATAGATCCTGGTACATGATCTTTTCGCGGTGGTTCGAGGCAAATTTTACGAGCGAGAGAAGATTTTGTTCGCCCATGGCCTTCATGTCACCGGCGTGAATCACCAGGCGGGGGGTTCCGCGGTAGAGGAGTAGTGCAATGCGCGAGAATACCTGCATGGCACCGAGGAGCGCCTGCGGGAAAATCGAGAATGTCAAAATCTGCGAGAACGACGGCTTGACTTTTTTACCGACCTTGCGGTAAATGTAGAGCATGTCTTCGTAGAAGTTGAATTCTTCGAGCACCTGCTTTTTGAGGTGCTTGTTGTCGAGCCAGACCGGCGCGATGAATCCGGAGGGGCGACCAAAGCCGTGGGCCTTCCAGAGGGCGATGCTTCGGTTCAGGAGCATCTGCGAAACTTTCTTGTTCAGGCCTGCAAATTCGGCCCCGTTGTGCGAAATGGCGAGGGCGAGCTTGCCGATGGGGTTACGCTTGATGAACAGGTCGGCGTTATGACGCACACCGTGGAGCAAGATTTCGTAGCCTTCCTGCACGAATTTTCCGATTTCTTCACGGAAAGCGTCTGCTTCGGATTCAGGGACGCCCCCGATAGAGGGTACGACGGCAATCGAGATGGGTGAACCTGCGGCTGCGGCAATCTTTCGGATTTCTTCGGCAGATTTCTTGCAATTCTTCACATTGAAGTTGTGGTAGCACAAGAGGTACTTTTTCTTCTTGTGCAAAATGGCTTCGGCTGCGCGGATGTCGGCAATGTCCTTGTTGATTTCCATAAGGGTAACCTAATTGAATTTTACGCCATATATATAGAAAATGTGGCTAGAATAGACTAGTTTGAACAGCTTCGCTTTGGTTGAGCGGTTGTGAATTCGGCGTATTTTCGGCGTTTTTTGCGGATTCTGTAAGCGTTTCGTCAGCGCTGGCGGCGATTTGGGCAAGGAGCCAGGCTTCGTCGTGTACGGGAATGCCGAGTTCGTTCGCCTTCGTGAGCTTGGAACCGGCGGCCTCGCCGGCCAAAACCCAGCTGGTTTTCTTGCTAACAGAACCGCTGACTTTGCCGCCGTTTTCTTCGATGAGCTTGCGGGCCTCTTCGCGTTCCATGGTCGGGAGCGTGCCGGTGATGACGGCGGTTTGACCTTGGAACAAGGTCTTTACGATGCCCTTGAATTCGGTGGGGCAGCCGAGTTCGATGAGTTCGTCAATTTCCTGCGTGTAGCGTTCCGTGTGGAAGAAGTCGTAGACGGACTTTCCGATGCGTTCGCCGACGTCGTTTACGTTCTGTAGGTCTTCGACGGTGGCGGTACGGATCGCTTCGAGAGTGCGGAAGTGCTTGGCGAGGTTTCGGGCGCTGGTGCGGCCCACAAAGCGGATGCCGAGGCCGTGCAACAGGTTCTCGAGGCTGCGTTCCTTCGATGCGGCAATGGCGTCGAAGACGTTTTTGGCGCTCTTCTTGGCCATGCGTTCTTGCGATTCCAGGTCTTCGAGCGTAAGGCGGTACAGGTCCGGGATGCGCTTGATTTTGCCCGAGGCGATTAGGCTTGCGATAAGTGCGGGACCGAGGTTTTCGATATTCATGGCCTCGCGGCTCACGAAATGTTCGAACAGGCATTGGACTTGCGCTGGGCAGTGCATGTTTTCACAGCGCAAAATCACTTCGTCGTCGATGTGGGTGAGAGGCTCGCCGCACACGGGGCATTTTTCGGGGGCGGTCACGGGGACGGCCCCCGCCGGGCGCAGGTCCTTCTTGACGTCGGTGATTTTCGGGATGATTTCGCCGCCCTTCTCGACGCCGACGGTGTCGCCGTAATGCAGGTCCAGGCGCGAGACTTCGTCGAAGTTGTGGAGGGTGGCGCGCTTGACGGTGGTGCCGGCGAGGCGCACGGGGGCAAGGTTCGCGACCGGCGTCACGGCCCCGGTGCGCCCCACCTGGAATTCTACAGACAGGAGCGGCGTGTAGGCGCGCTCGGCCTTAAACTTGTAGGCGATGGCCCAACGCGGGCTTTTGCTCGTGGTGCCGAGGGCGCGTTGCATGACAAGGTCGTTCAGTTTCACGACCATGCCGTCGATTTCGAAGGGGAGGCTGTCGCGGCTCGCGCCAATCTGCTCCGAAATCTTCATGATTTCGTCGGTGGTGTCGGCTGTCCAGTAGTCGTTCGTGTGGAACCCGAGTTTCTTGAGTTGCTGCAGGTTCTCTTCGTGCGTCTTGTTGTTACTTTGCGGAATGTGGTAGGCAAAGAAGCGCATCGGGCGCGTTTTGCATTCGGCGACACTCTTGAGCTTGAGCGAACCCGAGACGGTGTTGCGCGGGTTCTGGAAAATCTTCTTGCCTTCCAAGATGAACTGCTCGTTCAAGCGTTCGAAGGCTTCGCGTTCCATGTAGACTTCGCCGCGGACTTCGAAAGTGCCCTGCGGAATTTCGCTGGGGTCGATTTTCAGTTTCTTTGCGTCAAAATATTCGGGAATGTCCGCAATCGTGAGTGCGTTTAGGGTCACGTCGTCGCCCTGGGCTCCGTCGCCGCGGGTGGCCGCCTGCTTCAAGCGTCCATTCTCGTACACGATGGAAAGCGAAACGCCGTCGATTTTCCGCTCGCAAATCCAGGTATGAGGTATGAGGTCGCGACCTTCGGTCGCTTTGGGGTTTGAGGTTTGGGGTTCAAGGGCTGAAATTCCGTCCTCAGCGGCCCGCACGAACTCCGCCATTTCTTCGGCGCTGTACACGTTCGCGATGCTGAGCATGGGCACAGCGTGCGCGACCTTCGCAAAATCGTTGGTCAAGTCGCTGCCGACCCGCTGCGTGAGCGATGCATTGCCGCGAAGTTCCGGATACTTCGCTTCGAGCGCTTCCATCTCCTTGAGGCCAAAGTCGAAATCTTGGTCGCTCATGGGGGAGACGCCTTCTTTGTAGTAAAGGCGGCTCGCTTCTTCTAGCTGTTTCTTTAGCTCAAAATACCGGGTGCGGTCAATGTCTTTCTGATCCATAAAATGCAATATAGAAAGAGGTGCTGTACTACGATTCTTTTTTACTCAAACCTCATACCTCAAAGGGCGCTTTGCGCCCGTCCTCGTACCTATATAAACATTTTAATTCCAATCGCAATTAGAATAATCCCTGCGATGATTTCAGGAATCTTTGTTTTGAAATGTTTAGCGGCGTGACGGCCGATTTCGTAGCCGATAACGCCCATGATAAAGCTTGCAAGCGCAATGGCGCTGGTGGCAAGAACCATGTTCGCGTTCAGGAATGCAAATGAAATTCCGACAGCGAAGGCATCAATGCTTGTTGCGACCGAAAGCAACAGAATGTTTGCAATCGTCAAGTTCTTCGCGGCAATCTGTTCGCCTTCTTGTTCGCCAGAGTCGCCGCGGACAGCGCCCCAAATCATGCGTCCACCCAGAATACAAAGGATGGTGCAGGCGATGGGCGTGCCCACGGAATTGAACCAGCGTTCGGCAAAGCTCCCGAGGAAATACCCGAGCAACGTCATGCCGCCCTGGAAAACGCCGAAGCTTACCGCCTGGAGCATGGCGCGGCTGTACTTGATGCCTTTTTTTGAAAGTCCCGTGGCAATTGCGACGGCAAAGCAGTCCATCGCCTCTACAATCGCGATAATGATGATTTCGATAATGCCCATTTTACTTACTGAATTTATACCTACCAAGCAAATCGAAGTACCTAGCCTTCGGCGAAATCTTTACCGCCGGACGTTGCTTGCGAATCGCAGAGGTGGCACTCGGATACATCATGAAAAATTCACGAAAATATTTTTGGTCGAATATTTTGATGGAATAACCGTTGGCATTTTTGACATATTCCAAATCGTAAGATGGTTCTCCATTTCGGTATTCCTTGCATTTGAAGTCGTCTTGTTCATCGCTGATGATTATATCCTTGTGAACTTCAGCGGAATCTGTCCCGTAATTATATGTAATTGATTTGATAAGAGTGTCGTTTTGAAAATAAACGTGCTCAAATGAGGTTTCTCCATTTGGACCATCGGGGTACTGAGCTTCGAATGTTTTGTTTACGATTTTTCCGGTTGCTTGTTCGCGTTTTTCTCCATTGTTATAAAACGTGAGGGAAAAAAATAGTGTGTCTCCTGAATAGTGCGTCTCTCCTAAGTATTCAAGACCTTTTTTTGACAACGCGTTTTCGCCTAAATTCCAATGGTATTTTGTTATCCGAACGTCCTCTCCTTCTTTTTTAGAGTCCGTGATTAGATAATCAAGCTGGTTATTGTTGTAAATAAACTTGTGAGTCCATTCGTTGTCGTACTCTTTAAAGTAGGATGAATCTTGGTGAGCATGGTCTTGGGTGTTGATAGATCCATAAGCGTTGATTTCAAACCACGCTTCGGTACATGTATTCGCTGCGGCAAAACCCGCCAAAAGCATTAGGCAGAATAAGAAATTTTTCATTTGTGTCTCCTAAACCTAAAAATAGGAATATATTTGAAAAAAAATGTTTATATTTAAGACGAATCTTGTATTCAAAAGGATGGTGTTTTGAAACTGCGGGTGGTAGTCTTCGTTTTTGTGGCGGTATGTGCTTTATTTGCGGTGGAGGCTTTTGTGCTTCCGCCGGTTACGCCCGAACTCAAAACACAGGCTCACGAATATTTTGAAAATGAATGCCGTGGTTGCCACCGCTGGGCCCGCAAGTTTGCCGCCCCGCCGATGCGCGACAATGTGGCAAATTATGCCGAAAATCCGGAAGGCTTGGTGCGTTACCTGATGCACCCGACTCCGCAGCACCCCGATGAATGGCCTGCCATGGAAATCACTCCGCTTACCGAAGATCAGGCGAAAATGATGACGGCGTGGCTCTTGTACATTCTCAAGAATCCCGATGACCCGGGGAGGCCGAAGTAGGTGTGAGCGATGAGGTCGCTACGCTCTGAGCTATGAGAAGAGAGAAGGAAAAGAAATCAAGGTTATTTAAGTGGGCGGCGATTTGTTTTGCCGTCGTGTTCTCGTTTTTCTTGGCTGATTTCTTGATGGGGGAGCCGCGCGTTCCTGAACGTGCCGTGGGCTCGATTCCTTTTGACCATGCGTTGCATGGCGATTCAATCGGCTTGGACTGTGCCGCCTGCCATACGGGCTCGCGCGCCTCGGCGAATGCCTTTATGCCCTCGAAGGCGGATTGCATGGACTGCCACAGACTCCCGCTGACCGAAAATCCGGGAATCGAGACGCTGGATTCCGTGCTTGCAAAAGCTGATGACCGCCCGTGGTCTCACAAGCGCCATTTGCCGGACCATGTGGTATTTCACCATGGTGTGCATGCCGCTGCTGGTGTCGCTTGCGCCGATTGTCACGGCCGTGGCTATATGCAGAACCGCTACGGCGCAGAATTGTTCAATATGCAAAGTTGCCTCAAGTGCCACAGGGGCGAAACTTTCAAAGAAAAAGGCTTTAAGCCGGCGGCCACGTACTGCGCCGCTTGCCACCGCTGATTCGTGAAGGTATCTTATGGGTATGGATCGTCGCGAATTCATCAAGAGTTGTTCCCTGGTAGCGGTAATGGGGCTGCTGTTTGGCTGCCGCAAGATTCCGCTTGAAGAACTCGCCGGCGATTTGCCTAGCCTCAAGCGTTTTGAAGACGAAGTCAAGCTCGCCCTGTCGCAGGCGAAAAAATCCCTCGACCTCGTGAAAATCCCGACTCCGGGTGCACTCAAGATTCCGGGA
Source organism: Fibrobacter succinogenes (assembly GCA_902799745.1). GTDB lineage: Bacteria > Fibrobacterota > Fibrobacteria > Fibrobacterales > Fibrobacteraceae > Fibrobacter > Fibrobacter succinogenes_Q. Next base: position 9,447 of record CADCBQ010000042.1, read on the forward strand.
GCCTCGACCCTCAACCGTTTTGGCATGGCTATCGACCTGGATTCTTGCGACGGTTGCGGCAAGTGCATTCTGGCTTGCAATCTCGAAAACAACGTGCCGCTAGTTCCCAATGAAGATGCTGCCCGCGGGCGTTTTATGCACTGGGTCGACATGCGCGGCAGCGCCCCCTTCATGTGCGCGCACTGCGGGAATGCCCCGTGCGAACGTGTATGCCCGACGGGGGCCGCAAACCACACGCCCGATGGCCTGAGCGCCATGATGTACAAGCGTTGTACGGGAAGCCGTTTCTGCGGCGCAAATTGCCCCGTTCAGGCCCGCAAGTTCAATTTCAACGACGCCCAGAAACTCGGGCTTGCCCGACAGTTCAATCGAGAAGTTCCGCTTCGCGACAAGGGCGTCATGGAAAAATGTAGCCTTTGCCTGCACCGCCTGCAGAACGACCGCCTTAAATTCAAGACCTCGCTTACCGTGGGCGAGACTGCCGAAGAGTGGCGCGGTCGCGGCGTCAAGACAGCTTGCGCCGAAGCTTGCCCCAAGAATGCAATCATCTTTGGTAACTGGCTCGATGAAAAGTCGCCGCTGGTAAAGCTCACCAAGAACCGTGTGCTGTACGCGCCGCGAGAACTGGCCGACCTTGATCCTTCCGTGGTATTTATGCGGGGGAGGCGCTAATGTTCAAGTACTTGATGCTTGCTGGCCTTGCGCTGTTCTTGCCGGGGCTTTATGCGCTGGGTTATTCGATTTTCGAAGGCCCTTCTGCCTGGATGGTGGATTCTCGCACCTTCTGGGGCACGCCTATCAGCCTGTTCGTTTTCTGGATTGGGCTTGCCCATGCTGGCACGCTTTTGTCGGCGATTTTCCTTGCGCTCGAGATCAAGCTTGACCGCCGTACTGCCTTGATTGCAGAACTTTCGACGCTTGTATGCCTTGTGTTTGCAGGAATTTTCCCGCTGATGCACTTGGGTGTTGTTGAAAACTTTTACATGGTCATGCCGCTTCTGGATGCTCGCGGAAATTTTGCGAATGTCGGTTCGCCCCTGGTTTGGGATTTCTGCTGCATTGCGGTGTACGCGCTTCTTTCGCTTGTGTTTTTCATGACGCACTTGAAAACGCGCGAAATCCCGGCCCTCGATAAATACCGCAAGCCTATGGCGTGGCTCCTGTTCCCGCTGGTGCTCTGGGTGCATACGGTGGTGAGTCTCGATTTTGCGACCACATTCGTGCCGCAGTGGCGCGGGGCATTTTTCCCGGTTTACTTTATTGCGGGGGCCATATTCTCGGGCCTTGCTCTCATGAATTTGCTCTTGTGTTCCGAGGGCTATCGCGTGCGTCTTTTGGAACGCTTGCAGTTGATTTTCTCTTGGTTTATGTGCGCTATCTGGGTTTGGGACTTGATGCTGAAAGGCTCCCTTTGCACCTCGGCGTTTATTTTTGCGGGCGTCTTGCCGCAGTTCCGCATGATTGCGGTCATTCGCGAAAACAAGTGGGGTCGAATCGCGCTTTCACTGAGCGTTTTAATCGGGCTTTTCTTGGAACGCCTTTATATTGTTTCGCCGGATTTCGGCTCGTGTGCCGCGTCGCCCCTGAATTGGATTGACTGGGGCCTTATTGCCTTCTCGGTAGGCGGTTTTGTGTTGCTGTTCTTTGGCATTCGCCGCTACTTGAACTGGAAAATGGAAGGCGCTGGTTCTTATTTTGGCGAAGTCGACGGCACCGATTTGGCCGACGCTGAACAGCAGGAACTTGAAAAAGAAGGCGCGCGCGGTATCGCAAAACCAAGGAAAGGCTTTTACATTCAGCCGTGGGCTTCCGAGGAATACCATGTGCTGCGCCTCCCGTTGCTTGTGGGCTTTGCCTTTGCGCTGGTTTACTCGATTTGGGTTTTGAGCCAGAGTGTTTTTGCGAACGTAGAATTTTCGTTTGCAAACATTGTCCCGCTTCTATATCCGGTTATCGCCTTGGTAACAACGGTGACTTTGTATGTTCGGGCCTACTTTGTGGAACAAGCGTTTACCTTGTCTCGCCACGAAAAGTGGGCGTCCGTCATAGTGCTTGTTCTTGTGGCGGCTTGTGCGGGCGCATTCTTTGCCGGCGGCTCTTCTCAAAATTCAACGAATACGATTGATTCGCAATCGATAGGTGTTGACGCTCCGGTTTCTCAAAGTCATGCTCGCTTGCTTTGGAATACCCGCTGTGCCACCTGCCATGGTGTTGATGGCAAATTCAACGAAAAGTTCGTGCGCGAATTTTACCCGGTGCCGCAAAAGCTTGATGTGCAACGCCTCGATAGCCTTGGCACCGATTCCTTAGTCAAGGTGATTTTGAATGGTCGCGCGAATATGAATGCTTACGCGGGTCGCTTGACTCCGAGCGAAGCTCTGGGTCTTGTGAATTACATGCAGACTTTGGCAAAACAAGCTACAGAATCGGCAAAGGAGGGCGATAATGACTCCGCTCGCTAATTCGCTTTCGTGCCTGATTGCTCTCGGCTGCGCTTCGTTCCTGTGGCGCAAGGGTTCGTCGCCGTACCGCAACGGCGCGCTTCTGTCCGTATTCTTGGTGCTGTTCAGTGTGTTCTGCTATTTTGCCGGCGATATCAACGACCCGACGATTGAACATTACCCGTTCCGCATGCTCGCGCTCTGCCTCTGCCTTTCGACTACATCGCTTTCGCTTTACCGCAGGCGTTACCTGGTGCTTGCGCAGTCGCTCTGGTGCTGGATCGAACTCTTTGGCGGAATTTCGCTCTATTACCACGGAATCGATATCGCCTGGACCCGTATTGCGGCTCTGCTCAGCATGACTCTTTGCAGCACATTCCTTTCTAAAATCTCGAAAGAAATGGAATTCTGCCTGATGGTCTTCTGGCTCGCTGTCTGGGTGTTCTTCTAAACAGAAATTTCCTTGAGGTAATCCGCGGTCAGTTTTGAGAGCGAGGTTGCCTTGTCGCGCTTGAACTGACGGCGTTTTTTGCCTTTGTCGAACCCCAGGAATTTGGGGAGCGTGGTCGGGTGGCGGAGCGTGAAGGCCGATAGCATGCCAACGGGGAGGCTCTTGTAATAGATTTCCCACAACGGCGCAACTTGATTAAGGCTGCTTTCATCGGTAAGTTGCGACGCTTTTACTACAAGATACGGCACGCTGAACATTTTACCGCCTGCATGAGCCATGCGTAGCGTGTAGTCGATCAGCCTGAATTCGGGCGGCAAGTCCAAGTCGAACAGCCCAGTACGCTGAATGATTCGGCTCGAAAATACTGCAATCATCGGATTCGGTGCCGCGACAAATCGCATTTTCTCGTTTTCAGAAATCGGGGCGAAACCTTTACTTTTGTTAAGCAACAGTCCGGCGTAAAAATGCCCGTTATTTTTGACTCTTGGCGCGAACGCGTCGGCCATCGGGAATCCTTCGATGACTTCTGCCAAGTTGTTCAGGAAGTCGCGGTCAATCGTTATCGCTGGCTGTACAATTACGACCCATTCTGCATCGATACTTTGCAACGGGCGGTTCCAGTCGCTGTCGTGCGACCAGCCTAGGGCAGGGTCTTCAAAGGGGGGAGTCCAGTTGTTGAATTGCGGGGAGTTTTCTTCAAGAACAATGACGTCAAACTGCCGCATCGCATGCCTGAATTAGAAATTCACACGAACGCCAAGTCTGTGTTCGTGGCCCATTCCCTCGGCGAGGTACGAAAAACTGTAGTCGAGGGCGAACAAGTCCATGGCATAGCCGAGACCTGCGCTCAACATGTGGGCGTTGTTCGTTTCGTCAGGGCGGTCTTCCGAGGCCATGAGTTCCTTGGCGTCGCGAATCAAGTCAAGCCACGTACGCTGGAAACCGGTACGAATAAACAAGTGTTCGCCGAGGGCGTATTCGCCACCCAAGCTCAAGAATGCTTCCTGATAGCGCGGAAAATCGTTGTCGATGTAAACCGTAAGGCGGGGGAGAACCTTGGGCCTGAAATAGCCTGCAATCGCAAACGTCTGCGACATCGGGTAGTATTGGTCATCGCCGTCGTCGACATAGTCGCGCAGCAGACAACCAAAATCACGGCCCATGAGGGCTAAACCGTAACGCTTGCTTTCGGACTGCCAGGTGACGCCCCAGTCAAAAGCTGCTCCAAGAGCCATACGGTCACCGGCTTCGTCTGTCAGCTTGTCTGCGGCAAATTTAAGAGTCGTACCGAAGCGGATATGCTTCATCGGGAAGGCAATCGTTGCCGTTGCCAGCTGGCTGAACGGTTCGTAAGTCTTGCCCGTTGCTACGCCATATTCGTTGTAGCCTTCAATATCACCGTACGAAAGCCAGTTATACGAAACCTGGAATATGTACTTGTTGTAGTGCCCGGTGTAGTAAATGCTTCCCTGGTTATCGGCCATGTCGCCTGTTTGCCAATGAACCGATGCTACATGGTTCTTGTTTTCGGGCAAAATAACGGCGGCAGGGTTCAACTGCGTAATGGTCGGATCGGTCGAAATACCTGCACCGGCAGACTTCTCAAGTGCCGCGTTACGCGGGCTATCAAACGTGTTGATGAATGAAAAGACTTCTTGTCCGGCATCGCCCTGTGAAAAGTAGGCAAAGCTTGCTACAGGGGCTGCGAGCAGCGCAAAAGCCGTTGTCAAAAAGTGCTTGAAATTCATGTTTGAAATTTACAAATATTGTGACCGCGCGAACGGGGTTTTTGCCAAAAAAGCGTTAAATTTTACGAATAAATGCGGCTTTTGCCTTTACAAAAGGCGAAAGGTTTAATATATTTGGGTGCGTTCGGGCTACTAGCTCAGTTGGTAGAGCAACGCCCTTTTAAGGCGTGGGTCGAAGGTTCGAGCCCTTCGTAGCTCAGGAAACCGGTTCTAGATTTTCTAGAATCGGTTTTTCTTTTGGATTTGGCTCCTCAATCAGCATATTATTTGCTATATTTGCACTCACTCGGGGTGTAGCTCAGCCTGGTAGAGCGTCTGCTTTGGGAGCAGAATGTCGTCAGTTCGAATCTGGCTACCCCGATACACAAAAGGCCTCCCTATGGGAGGCTCTTTGTGTATCTAAGGTAGCCAGATCAGCTTCACCGAAGGTGAAGCCCTTCCTACACCAATTTCCTATCAGCAATCCACTTTCTTACGGCTTCTTCGGCGCGAGCTGCAAGAATCTCTTTTTTATTCTTTTTCTTGAGCCCTTCGTGGTGGGGGAGCAATCCGAAGTTGAAATTCATGGGCTGGAAGTCTTCGTTTTCTTCCACCAGGCGGTTCATGAGCGAACCGATGCAACTTTCGTCCGGCAGCGGGTCGGCATGCCCGTGTAGAATCGTCTGAGCCATGTTCCAGGCGGCGTACCAGCCGGTAGCGACCGCTTCGGTGTAGCCTTCGGAACCCGTAATCTGGCCTGCAAACCATGTAGGCGGAATACCCTTGGCGCATTCGAGGTCCGGACGCAGGCGGAGTGTCTTGTCCAGGAACTTGGGCGATTCAATGAAGGTGTTGCGGTGCATGCAGCCGAGGCGCGCAAATTTCGCATTGCGCAAGGCCGGCACCATGGTGAAAATTTCCTTTTGCGTGCCCCACTTGAGGCGCGTCTGGAAACCCACCATATTGAACAAGGTCTTTTGCTTGTTTTCGGCGCGGAGCTGGATGACGGCGTACCACAATTTTCCGTTGTTGCCGAGGCCCAGGCCAATCGGACGCATGGGGCCGTGGCGGAGCGTTTCAAAACCGCGGCGGGCCATTTCTTCCACCGGCAAGCAGCCTTCGAACAGTTCGTTCTTTTCGAACGGGCGAGGCTCGGTGCTTTCGGCTTCGCAGAGCTTGCGTACAAATTCGGTGTAGGTTTCCTTGTCCAGCGGGCAGTTGATAAAGTCTGCTGTTTCGCCCTTTTCCCAGCGGTTGCGGTAAAAGGCATGGTCAAAGTCGATACTGTCGGTTTCGACAACCGGAGCGATTGCGTCAAAAAAGTGCAGACGGTTGCTGCCGAGTCGCTTGAAAATATCGTCGGCGAGAGCATCGCTTGCCAAGGGGCCTGCGGCCACGAGTGTGGGGCAGTCGCCTTCGAGGCTTGTGACTTCTTCGCGGTGGAGTGTAATGTTGGGCGATTCAGCAATCTTTTTTTCGACCGATTCGCTGAAAATATCGCGGTTTACGGTGAGCGAGTCGCCTGCGGGTACGGCCGCTTCGCGGGCCGAATCCAGCAAAAAGCTCCCGAGCATCGTGAGTTCCTGCTTTAAAAGCCCATGGGCACTTGTAATGCCCAAAGCCTTGAAGCTGTTGGAACAAACTAATTGTGCCAAATGGCCGTCCTTGTGGGCAGGTGTCTGCCTTACCGGGCGCATTTCGTACAAATCAACCTTAAAACCGCGACTTGCCAGTTGCAAAGCCGCTTCGCAGCCTGCGAGGCCGCCACCAATTACACGTACGCGTTCGTTCATTAGTTCGCAATCATCTTGCGGTAGCTTTTGGCGTTTCCGATCCAGAGCTTCACGAGCAGTTCTTCGAGCGAGGCCGAAGTCACGTACTCGGGATCTGCGTCCTGGATCTCGTCGGAAATCATGTTCGCCTGGGTCGGGTTAAGCATGCCGTAATAGAGCGCTTCCATGAGCTGCGATAAGAATTCCGGTGACACACGTGCCACGTATTCCATGTCGTTGAGCGGCGGGAGCTGGCTTTTGTCGGGGCTGAACTGGTCCAAGTTGTCCATGGTCCACAAGTCAGCGGCCTTACCCATATCGGCGGTCATGGCAACACTCTTGATGGCGGAACGGTATTCGTCCCACTCTTTCGCGGTAGTCTTGCCTGCCTTGCGAATTTTTTTCAGGAAGGAAAGGACCGTGTAGTACAGGTCCTTTTCCCGCTGATTGATTTCCTTCTGAGAAGTCGGAACCATAGGCGACCCTTAGTGGCGGAAGTGCCTCATGCCGGTGAACACCATGGCAATGCCGAATTCGTCGCACTTCTCGATAGAGAGGTCGTCCTTCTTGGAACCACCCGGCTGCACAATGTAGCGCACGCCAGCATCGTGGGCGGCTTCCACGTTGTCCGGGAACGGGAAGAAGGCGTCGGAACCCATCACGACTTCGCCGAAGACCTTCTTTTCGAGGGCCTTGAGGCCGGCTTCGTTGATGAGCTTGCCATTTTCGTCAAAGAATGCCTTGGCCTCTTCCATGCGGGCGACGTTGTCGCGTACGCGCGGCTGGCAAAGACGGAGGTTGGAGTCAATGCGGTTCGGCTGGCCGGGGCCAAGACCCATCACCTGGAAGTAGCCGGGCTTGTATTCATAGCCCATCACGATGGCGTTGGACTTGGTGTGCTTGGTCACGAGCCAGGTAAAGCGGGCGAGGTCTTCCTTGTTCTTCGGGAACTGGGCCTTGGTTACGCATTCAAACTTTTCGTAGGTGTCCACGTCGCGGTCCTGAACGAGCATGCCGCCGATCACGTGCTTGTACACCTTGCAGTGCGTTGCCTTCTTGATTTCGCCGACTTCGAGGAGGCGAATGTCCTTGGACTTGTTCTTGAGGAACTCGAGAGCGTCGTCGTCGAATGCCGGAGCGAGCAAGATTTCCACGAAGCGGCCCTTCAAGAATTCAGCGGTCTTGAGGTCCACCTTGCGGGTCACGGCAATCACGGAACCGAAGGCCGACACCGGGTCACCTGCCCAAGCGGCTTCCATGGCTTCACGGAGGCTTTCACCGGTAGCAAGTCCGCACGGGTTCATGTGCTTCACGATCACGACGGCGTTGGTTTCGCTAAATTCGCGGGCCATTTCGAGGGCTGCGTCGGCGTCTACGATGTTGTTGTAAGAAAGTTCCTTACCCCAGAGCTGCTTTGCGGTAGCGAGGCTTGCTTCGGTGCAAGTCGGGTCGCGGTAGAATACAGCGGACTGGTGGGAATTTTCACCGTAGCGCATCGGCTTCGGGTCTACGAATTTCAAAACGAGTTCTTCGGACATAAGGTTTCCTTTGTTGTTTTCAAACTTTAATATAAAATTTAGAAAAGGCTGGGGGGAGGATTGTTGTCGTCCAGTCCGGCCAAATTTCGGTCCGCATCGGACATTTCGTTCTGCTGAATGTTGTCGAGCGGGTCTTCGGGTTCCACAATCAGGTTGTAGTACACGTTGTTCTTGAGTTCGTCTTCGATGTAGAAGAGCGTTCCGCCCATGGCAGAACCGCAACCGGCGCATGCACCCTGATAGCGGATTTTCAGGCGGTTGTCGTCGGTCAAGTCCAAAATTTCAACGTCGCCACCGTCGCCCTGGAGCATGCCGCGTACGGACTGGTGCAGCCAGGCTTCGATTTTTTCAATCTTCTGGATCTTGGTGAGGGCGTTCCATTCGGCGTCCGCTTCGGCGCGGCCTTCGGCGGTTTGCGTGCGGTACTTGATGCGTTCCATCTTTTCGCGCACTAGAATGGCGGTCGCCTTCTTTTCGGGGTACACGTCGTAAACGCGCTTGATCAGCGTGTTCATCTGCTTGATTTCAGGAGCAGTGCCTGCAATGGCGGGTTCGTCCGGCGTGTCGCGGAGCTCGAGTTCCAAACTTTCGGCGGAAATCGCGCAGGCTTCGTCGATGGTCACCATCTGGATCTTTTTGCAGAAGGTGTCGGCGAGGGCGGTAAAAATCGGGCCGCCGTAGGTAAAGAACCTGGTTTCCAGAATCTTGTCGCATTCTGGGTCGATCATCAAGTAGACCTTCAGGCTTGCTTCCTTCACGTCTACGAGAGCAAGCCCTTTTTCGTCGGCTTCAATTTGGAAAATGGCTCCACGGTATTTGGGGGCCTTGGCTATGTCTTGTAACTTTTTCGATAAATTTGCGCACAGTTCTTCGCTCATGTGCTCAAATTTAGAAAAAATAAGCCGTTTTGGAGCTTTTTTAAAGTTGATGTTGGTGAGTTAAACAACAGATTTTGATTTACAAAACGACCCTTTTTCTTACGAAAAAATATTTTCTTCATAGAATTCTCAAGGAGTGATATGATGAATTACAAAAAACTTGGTCTTGCGGTTATCTCCGCTTCCATTTTCACCTTTGTCGCTTGCGACGATTCCACATCGGCTAGTTCCGAAACGCCTGCAGGCGGTGAAGAACAGACGGTTCTTTCGAGCGATTCGAATGCTGGTAGCGACAATACCACTATCAGCTCTTCTAGCGAAGAAGGTGCTACGAATCCGGAAACCCAGAATGCCGGCGGTAAAACGGAAGATAATCCGAGTACAGAAACCAATCCGGGAACGGGTACGGATTCTCCGGCAGCAAGTTCTTCAAGTGAAGAACCCAAAACAGATGCCCCGGTAGACAATCCTCCTGATGTGGGCCCCGGTCAGATTCCGTTTGACACGGCTGGTTTTAGTTTTGATACTACCGGATTTGGAGACATGATGAAGTGCGATGAAGAAGGTGCTACCCAGAATATGATGGGTGCTGCCGTACTGGTTTGCACGGATGGTCAGTGGGTGTATGATTCCACGGCGACTGCGGCAGCCAACAAGTGCGACGAAGAAGGTGCCACGAAGACTGAAACCATGGAAATGGGCGGCGCCTTTAGTATGGACATGACCTATATCTGCAAGGATGGTCAGTGGGAAATGCAGATGCCTGACTTCGGCGGTATGTTCGGTGGCGACAGCACTGGTGGATTCCCGGGTGGCATGGGCAACTGGGGTGACTCTAGCTTTACGATGCCGGGTGGCGGCCAGGGAGGATTCCCGGGCGGTGGTAATTTCGGCGGAGGCAACTTCGGTGGTGGCGAAATTCCTGAACAAACCCCTGGCTTGAATTAATTTTCCTCACTCAAAAAAAAGCCCCGACTAATGTCGGGGCTTTTCTAGTAGAAGTCTTCAATTATGCCTTAATGATTGTATCCTTGGCGAGCACGACGATGCCGGATTCGGTTACGTGGAAGAGCTTCTTGTCGCGTTCCAGGTCGTAGCCAATCTGGAAACCGGCCGGAATGTGCAAGCCCTTTTCGATGATGGCACGGCGCACCTTGGCACCCGGGCCAATCGTCACGTTCGGGAAGAGAATGGATTCTTCGACCAGAGCGTCCTTCTGGATAGAAACGCCGGGGGAGAGAATGCTCTTGACAACCGTACCGCCGCCAATGATACAGCCCGAAGACACGATGGAGTCAATAGCTGCGCCCTGGTGAGCATCGCCGTCGCCAGCGAAGAATCTTGCAGGCGGCTGGTTCCAGTTAAACGTGCGAATCGGCCAGTAGTTGTTGTAAAGGTCGAACGGCGGATTTTCGGAGCAAAGGTCCATGTTCGCTTCAAAGAAGGCATCGAGCGTTCCCACGTCGCGCCAGTAACCCTTGGTAGAAGCCTGTTCGCCGCGCACGATATTGGTGTTGAAGTCGTACACGTAAACGGGGTAGTCCTTGTACAGGCTCGGGATAATATGCTTGCCGAAGTCGGTTGCGCCGTTTTGAGCGCCCTTCAAGAGTTCACGCACCAGGAACTTGCTTGTAAAGATGTAGTTGCCCATGCTGGCCAAGCAGTAGCCTGGGTTGCCGGGCATTTCTTTCGGGTTCTTGGGCTTTTCTTCGAAACCGATCATGCGGTTGTCGGCATCCACTTCGATAATACCGAATTCAGAGGCTTCGGAAACCGGCACCGGAATGGCGGCAATTGTCAAAAGGGCGGCGCGGCTCAAGTGGAAATCGATCATCTGGTTGATATCCATCTTGTAAATATGGTCGCCACCGAAGATTGCCACGAGGTCCGGGCGTTCGTCGGTAATCAGGTTGATATTCTGGAAAATGGCGTCGGCGGTACCCTTGTACCAGTCATCACCAGTGCGCATCTGTGCAGGAACCAGGTCCACGTATTGGTCAAGACTTGCGTTCAGGTTCCAGGCTGCAGAAATGTGCTTGTTCAAGGAATCACTCTTGAACTGTGTCAAAACCTTGATTTTAAAGATGCCGGAGTTGATAAAGTTGTTCAGCACGAAGTCAATAATACGGTAGGTTCCGCCAAAATGGACGGCAGGCTTCGCGCGGTCGCGGGTGAGGGGCTGTAAACGGCTGCCTTGACCGCCGGCCATGATCATGCAAAGGATGTTTTTCTGGTGTTCTCTAGAATAAGACCAACTCATATAGCAATAACCTTATAATGAGGGCTAAAACGCCCTTTTCGTGTATACAAGCCTAATTTATGTAATTTTAGGCTAAATGAAAAGATTTTTACAAAAAAAATCGAAATTTTTTTGCGTTTGCCAGTATAGGGCGGACTGCGTGTGGCGGATGGATGGGGTGATTTAGTTCAAAAAAATGCCAATGCCCCTGCAATTTGGACATTGTTTTTTGTAAATTTTACCGCGTTCGAAATTATCGAAACTTAACGTTAAACCAAACAGGAGCTCATAATGAGTCTTACCCTTAACGATATCAAGCACCCGAAGATCAGTACTTGGGTGAATGAAATGATTGCCATGTGCGAACCGGACAACGTCGTTGTCGTTGACGGCTCCAAGGAAGAATACGATGCCCTTATGCAGAAGTGCGTCAAGGCTGGCCTCGCCACGAAGCTCGCCAAGAAGGAAAACTGCTACCTGTTCCGTTCTCTCCCGTCTGATGTGGCCCGCGTCGAATCCCGTACCTTCATTTCCTCTGTGAAGGAAGAAGATGCAGGTCCGACCAACCACTGGATCGACCCGTCTGAACTCAAGCAGACGATGCGTAAGCTCTATAAGGGTTGTATGCACGGCCGTACCATGTACGTGATTCCGTTCTGCATGGGCCCGCTCGGCTCCCCGATTTCCAAGAACGGTATCGAAGTCACGGACTCCAACGCTGAATTCGTTCCGTGCCTCCACTCCGTTGGTAAGCCGCTCCGCGAATGCGAAAGCGACAACGGCATCTGGCCCTGCGCTGACGTTGAATACAAGTACATCACTCAGTTCCCCGAAGAACGCCTCATTTGGTCCTACGGTTCGGGCTACGGTGGAAACGCTCTTCTCGGTAAGAAGTGCTTCGCTCTCCGTATCGCTACCGTTCTCGCTCGCGACGAAGGCTGGCTCGCTGAACACATGCTCATCCTCAAGCTCACCAACCCGAAGGGCGAAGTCAAGTACGTGACTGGCGCATTCCCGTCTGCTTGCGGTAAGACGAACCTCGCCATGCTCATCCCGACTATCCCGGGCTGGAAG
>CADCBQ010000043.1 GCA_902799745.1 Fibrobacter succinogenes
TTCAATCGGAAGGCCGTGGCAGTCCCAACCGAAACCGCGCGGAACCTTCTTGCCCTTCATGGTCCAGTAACGCGGAACGATGTCCTTGATGGTACCGGCGAGCAAGTGACCGTAGTGCGGAAGGCCCGTTGCAAACGGAGGGCCATCGTAGAAAGTGTACGGTTCGGTTTCCGGACGGCTGTCAAGCGACTTCTTGAAACTTTCGTCCTTGTCCCACAATCCGAGCACGCGCTCTTCGATCTGCGGGAAGGTCTCTTCTTTCTTTACTTCACGAAACATGATTACCTCAATATAGTAGACAGTAGGAAGTAGGAAGTAGACAGGGAGTCCGCTTGAACCTCTACTGACCACAAGGCGTTAAATTTTCGGGCGTAAAGATAGAATTTTTTAGAGTAAGCCACATTCAAAGCGTTCGTTTTCACGCCCAAAACGCGGGTGTCATACACCGTATAACTGCATTTTATCGCTTTGCGACCAGTTTGGAATATTCCAAATTGGAATAAAAAATTCCTTTTATTTTGGTTATTTGATATGGCATTTTTTCGAACAAACAAATATATTGATTATCGATAACCAACCAAAACGGTAATGTTATGACAAATACAAATTCAAATCTCAGGCACATCGTGCTGATTACCCTATCTGCCGCAATCGGCGGATTCCTTTTCGGTTTCGACTCGTCCGTGATTAACGGCGCGAACGGAGCCTTGAAAGTCCACTTTCACGCAACGGATTATCAGCTAGCCTGGTCCGTTTCGCTCGCACTGATTGGCGCTGCCATCGGTGCATTTTTTGCTGGCAAAATCGCCGACGCATTCGGCCGCGTGCGATGCATGCTCTTTGCGTCGGACTTGTTCCTGCTTAGCGCCATCGGATCCGGCATTCCGTTCGGCATTCCTGACTTTATCCTGTGGCGCATAATTGGCGGTCTCGGCATCGGTATGGCGAGTATTATCGCCCCGATTTACATCGCCGAAACGGCTCCGGCCCATTTACGCGGACGCTTGGGTTCGATGCAGCAAATGGCAATCGTGATCGGTATCTTCGTGGCGTTGCTTTCGAACTACCTGATTGTGCGAATCGCCGGATCTGCAAACGCCCCCATGATCGGCAATATCAAAGCCTGGCAGGTGATGTTCTGGGTTGAAATCATTCCGGCCGTACTTTATGGCTACGCCGCTTGGAAACTCCCCGAATCGCCGCGTTACCTGGTTCACAAGGGCTACTTGGAACAAGCCAAGAAGGTGCTCGCCCAGATTAACCCCCAAGGTGTCGACGAAGAAGTCGAAACCATCCAGTCCAGCTTCAAGACCAAAAAATCCGCCAAGTTCACCGACTTGCTTGAAATTATTGACGGCAAGGAACGCATTTCCCCGATTCTGTGGGCAGGTCTCGGCCTTGCTATTTTGCAGCAGCTCGTGGGTATCAACGTAATTTTCTACTACGGGACCATGCTTTGGCAGAGTGTCGGCTTTGGTGAAAGCGACGCATTCCTCACTAGCGTGATTTCGAGTGGTGTGAACTTGGTCATGACTGTAGTCGCAATCATGCTTATCGATAAGATTGGCCGTAAGCCGCTCCTGTTAATTGGCAGTATCGGCATGGCAGTTACCTTGGGCACACTCGGTCTTTGCTTCATGAACCTCCAACCCGATGGAACCTTGCCAGGTGCCGCTCCGGTTATCGCCTTGATCGCTGCAAACCTCTACATTACCTTCTTTGCGGCAACGTGGGGACCGGTTATGTGGGTGATGCTCGGTGAAATGTTCAACAACCGCATTCGTACTGTCGCCATCGCTATTTGCGGTTTGGCACAATGGTTTGCAAACTTTATTGTCACCTGGACATTCCCGGTGCTTACTGGCGAAGACGGCGTTGGCGTTGGACCCACCTATATGATTTACACCTTCTTCGCTGCGTTCAGCATCTTCTTTGTGGCAAAGTTCATTAAAGAAACCAAGGGTAAAGAACTCGAAGAGATGTAATTACAATTTACTCCTTCACACACAAACAAGAAGACCTCCGATTCAATCGGAGGTCTTCTTTAATTGCTTAGTTGCAAGTCAGGATTACTTGACGTTCACCTTGGAGAGCTGGCCGTTCACACGAACCAGGTAGATACCCTTGCTCGGAACAGTCACGGAAGCCTTGCCAGAAACAATCTTCTTGCCCTGGAGAGAGAACACGGCGATATCCTGAGCGGCACCGGCAGAGATGTTCATGCCAGAGACAGTGAGCTTGGTAGCAGCCGGAGCAGCAGCGACAGCGTTGATGCCAGTCTTGATTTCGACACCGGTAATCTTGGCCGGATCAATCACATTGCCACTTTCATCGAGGAATTCAATGGACTTGATGGAGAATTCACCGATACCGCCCTTAGCGTCCTTCACTTCCCACTTGAAGCCAGTCACAGCGGTAACAATCTGAGTTCCTTCCGGAGCTTCATTCTTGTCAACCCAGTCAAGGAGGCCGCCGAAGTTATCGTTATCGAAGCCCTTGACACCCTGATCGTACGGAGTCATGTCATAAGTCGTAGCCTTGTAATCAGAACTCGTCGGAACGAAAATACCCGGTTCAGCACCAGCTTCGGCAGTGAATTCATTAAGGATAGCCATACGAATCGGGCCAGAAGACTTCATGGTCACGCGAACAGCCTTAATACCAAGAGTATTGAAGTTCACACCCTTCTTATCGTTAGCGAGGAAGGACATGGCGATACCAGCAGACGGATACTTGAGGAGGCCTGCATCAGCCTTTTCCTTAGTCCATTCCGGTTCCGGGCCAATTTCCATGGAAGCTTCGGCATAAATCTGACCATCTTCCTTGAGGAAGAGCGGAGAAGAACCAGAATCCGGAACCATCTTGGTACCGATATTGAGCTTGTCATGGTATGCACCCCAGTTCCAGAAGCCAGAAAGACCAACTGTCGTATCCTTGGGCTGCATCTGAGTACCACCGATTTCAGAAACAGACGGAGCCTTGCTCGTATCCGGAGTGAACTTGGTGAACTTGGAAATATCATAGAGGTTCGGCATGTTACCGGTCATGAGGAGGAGGTAAAGGAGGTTCAAAGTAGCCGGATAGTACTTTTCACCGGCAACGCCTTCACCGCAACCCTGAGCAGTTTCGCAGCTCGTGAGAGTGGAAAGAGCCTTATAGGTCGTACCGAGGTAAGCCTTAGCGTCATCACCATCAACAGAAGAAGTGGCGAGGCCGAGACCACCAGAGAAAGTAG
This sequence comes from Fibrobacter succinogenes, assembly GCA_902799745.1. Lineage (GTDB taxonomy): Bacteria > Fibrobacterota > Fibrobacteria > Fibrobacterales > Fibrobacteraceae > Fibrobacter > Fibrobacter succinogenes_Q. The sequence goes on from CADCBQ010000043.1 coordinate 3,236, forward strand.
AAGAAACGAAACGACGCTTGGTAGAGAGTTCCGGCTGACCATCTACATAGTAACCGGAATTCACGCCACTAGCAGTGTGAGTAGTCGGGATGAGCCAATCAGAAACCTTCTTGTTGAAGGCCTTTGCATCGGAATTACCATACCAGTAGTAAGCCCAAGCCATGCGCCACGGAGTACGGGCAGCGTCATCGAAGAAGCCTGCATTTTCGGTCTGGGCCACAGAAGCAGAAGTCTTAGTCGGCTTATGAGAGTTCCAGTCGCACCAGTCCGGGACAAGACCCGTAGAGGAGTTCTGGCAAGCCTTCAGGTCAGAAGCAGTGGTCGAAAGCACGTTGGACCACGGACCAGAAGCGTCAACAGACTTGAAGAGTTCAAAGTTAGCGAGCGTACCATAGCTCGGGTTGAAAGCATCGTTCCACTGGTTACCCGGCTTAACGTGGCCACCGTTAATATCGTTGGTGCCAATCCAAGAGATAATCTTCTTGGCGTCGGTCAAGTAGGAATCCTTGCTCCACTGCTTGGAAGCCATCACGAGAGCGAGAGCAGCGTCAACGTCTGCGTCAGTTGCAGAACCGGAACCGCCACCATCACCGATGCGCCAGTTCATACCACCGCCGTTACCGCCGTTGGATGTCCAAACGCTATAAACCTTATCGAACATGGACTGGTCGTCCATGTAGACTGCAATCAACATACCGTAAGCGATAGCTTCGGAAACGGTAGAACCGGTTCCTTCCGGTGCATAAATCCAACCATTGTTGGAGTTGTACCAGGCCTTTTTCCACTTCTGATAGTGGGCCTTGATCATGTCCGTATCGGCATAATCAATGGTCGTGCCGTGCGGATGCTTCATGTTCTGCGGGAAGGGGTATTGACCCGCAAAGGAGGAGGTTGCCGCCGTGAGAGCGAGCGCACCAATCGCAACTTTGAGAATGTTCTTCATAGGAAATCCTTTTGATTATCTTTTACACCCAGTTCTTGTAAATATAAAATACAACCCCCAAAGCGGTAAGGCCTGCTTTGTAATAATTCAGTTGCAAAAGTGGCGTTTTTGCGTAAATTTCTAGGAATATAGTGATTTCGTTCACACTGCGAAATGCGCTTTTCGTTCACCAAATGTTCCCAAAAATTTTTCGGGAATTCACGTTCCAGCGCTATGTTAACAGCAAGTTACTTTGCCGAATTTTGGGCCAACTTGGCTTTTGCCTTTTTGCGACGCCAAACTTTGAACTCACTATACAGCGTGCTGACCGTATAAATGAAAATCAAGAGCAGAATGGTGTTCTTGGGCTGATTCAGGTTGCAAATGCCCCACGCTATCGTGATAATCGGCAAGTGAATCAAATATGGATAGAACGAGGCTCGGCCAATTTTACGGACAAGTCCGATGCAGAAAAACTTTGCCACAAAACCCTTGCCGGTCAAAAGCGAGACCAAGAAAAGGCCGTACAGCAAAATCGGGAGCGAATGGTGGAAGAAATAGTTGAAGCCGGGATTCAGTTCCGGACGCATAAGAAATAAGCTACCGTAGATGGCCGCAAGCATAATGAATTGCGCAATACCGCTTGCAAAGTTTCGCTTGAGAAAATCGAAATGACCTTCTTTAAAAAGCCTGAAGAGCACCATGCCGAACAGGTATTCAAAAATACGGACCGGCGCAAAAATGTGGAAGAAACGGTACTTGGCATCGTAACTGTCGAACCAGAGATTATCGGAAAGGCCAAAGAAGGTAGCCCACAAAATACCTGGAATAAAGAGCGTTCCAAAAAGAACCCAGAGCGTGCGGTCACTTTGTTTGAAGAGCCAGCGGCTAAACCAAGGCGTTACGGCATAGCACACAAAGAAGCTAGTGAGAGACCAGGAAGGCTCATTCAATTTCATACCCAAATCGGGCACGATGGACCAAGTAAGGGTAATGTGCAAAAGGAGGCTTCGCCACGGGTGGGTCATTTTAGCAAGGCCGGCGGCAAAGCAATCGCCAATTTCAGAGAGCCCGGGCTGGTGCGTATAACCGCTGAACTTGAAAACGAGCACAACGAACATGAGAAGCGTCATGAAGAAGTGCAAGCGGTAAAGTTTGGAGATACGGGCGAACATGAAGGGGATAACGGGGATTTGGCGTTCGGGGTCGCTGAATTTGCTTGCGAACAAGAAGCCTGCGAGCACGTAGAAGATGCCGGCGGCAAAGGCGGGCGCATTCACGATGGGCATGATCCACTTGTAATCGGACATGTAGTTGAGGGCAGAGGAAGAACCCAAGTGAAGCATCACAATGTTAATGCTTGCGAGGAGTCGAAGGCCATCAAGAGCCGGGAAATAATTCGGTTTTGCAGGAGTCATAGCGGAATCTATTTTTCAAGGTCCTTTTGCATTTTGCTTTGTTGGCGGATGCGGGCAAGGGCTTTGGAGCGGCGGCGGGCGGTTTCTTGGAGGTCGATGGCTTCGTCGTATTCATCGACAATTTCGCGGCCGAGGATTTCTTCGAGAACATCTTCGAGGCTAACAATGCCGGCAATGGCGCCCCATTCGTCGACAACACCCACGATATGCCCACGTTGTTTCAAGAAGCGGAGCAAAAGCTTGTCTAGTGTAAGGCTATCGGGAATGAGCTGCAGCGGGCGCATCATCTGGCGGAGTTTGACATCGCGCATGCCTTCGGCAAGCTTGTTATAGGCATCGCGGCGAAGCACGATTCCAATCCAATTGTCTTTTTCTTTTTCGTAAAGCGGCACACGGGAGAATGGCCAGTTACCGCGTTCATCCAGAGTTTCGCCGATAGAGGTATCGGCCTTGAGCGAGAACACCACTTGACGCGGCGTCATGACTTTACGCACCGGCACCGACTTTAGAGCGAGAATATTCTTGATGACCAAGGACTGCTGACGGTCAATGACATCTTCGCGGAGCCCGAGACTCACAAGGCTGTTGATGTCGTCAATGCTCACATCCTTCTTGTCTTCTTTTTCACGCGTCCAATGCTTGGTGAGCGTAAGGCAAAGCCAAATAATGCCCGTCCACGAAAGGACAATCGTAATGTAATAGAAAGGCACCGCGACCAAGGGGGCAGCGATTTTCGCCTGCTTGACGCCAAGTGTTTTCGGAGTGATTTCACCAAACAAGAGAATGAGCACCGTGAGGATAATCGGTAGAGAAACCTGCCCGAGCGGCGGCAAATTCTTAACGGCCAGCGCCGTAGCAAGCGATGCACCCACGGTATTTGCGATCGTATTCACCACCAGCACCGAGGCGATATAGCGGTCAATATTTTCCTTGACATGCACAATGTAGCGGGCGGTAAACTTTTTCTGTTTCTGCAGTTGCTCAATAGTTGCAGGCGGCATACTATAAAACGACGCTTCTGTCACCGAACAGAACGCCGAGATGGCCAAGCAACCTAAAACCGTAAGAACGATATAAAACATTATTCAATACCTAACAAAGCCGGTTCAAAAAGCGCAGGCTCGACAGCCCAAAGCTGCGGGCGGCTCAAGTCATAAATGTATTCAGTCCAGTCGGAAAGCTGGTAGAGCATCTTGGAGCCCGGAGTCGGGAGCGTGAGCGAATGGCCGGAGCCGAGCACTTGCAAATCGATATCGGTATTTTCGCCGATGTCGGCAAGTTGTTTGGCGACGGCAATGGCATCGTCGATTCCGCCGAGGCCGTGTACAAGCCCTGCGGCAAGCGCCTTGATGCCAATCATGACGCGGCCGCCACCGTAGGCGGTATCGACGGTTGCCTGCGGGATACCCGTAGCCTTCGAGACGACGCCCGTGAATCGATCGTAGAATTCATCCATGTACGCTTGCAAGGCAGCCTTTTCGCGGTCCGTCCAGGGGCGCGTAAAGGTCGTCGCATCTGCATATTCGTGTGTCTTGACGGTTTCAGCCTTGAGGCCGATTTTTTCCATGAGGCCAGAGGCGTCGATTTTACCGCCGTAGATACCGATGCTACCCACAATGGCCATCGGTTCTGCAAGGATCTTGTCGCCGGCACAGGCGATGTAGTAACCGCCCGAAGCACCCATATAGCCGATGCTAGAAACCACCGGGATTCCAATTTCACTGATGTTGCGGAGGGCAGCCCAAATCTTGTCGGAGGCAATTGCAGAACCACCCGGCGAAGAAATGCGCACGATCAAGGCTTCGGCACCCATCGAAGGCACCTTACGAAGCGATTCAAGCACCGAACTTTCCATGCGAGAATCAATCGTACCATCGATATTCAAGAGGGCAATCTTTGCACGCGGGGCCCAGCTTTCGTTGAAAATCTTTTTATCGGTCGGGGTCCAAGTGTGATATGCTGCATTCGGATAGTCGATATCAAAGAATGTCTTGAGTGCATAAGAGGGGACCTGATCCAAGTAAAGCAGGGTATCCACAAGGCCTGCGCGCTTGGCCGCAGAGGCGGTGACCAAGGGTTCTGAAGCGAGCGAATCCAAGTGTTCGTACGCCTTGGCTGCCGGCATTTGAGTCCCAACGCCACGCATCGAGATATAGGATTGCATCGAGGTCCACAAATCTGTATACAGCGTATCGAAATTGGCACGAGCTTCAGCCGACATGGAATCCGCGACATAAGGTTCTACCGCAGACTTGTACGCCCCGTGACGCAAGAATTCCACCTTTACGCCAAGTTTATCGAACAAGCCCTTATAGAAAAGAATGTTTCCGCCAAGACCACGCCAGTTCATGTGGGCAGAAGGTTCCACTGCAATGCGGTCCACATGCGCCGAGGCGAGCAAGACAGATGGGCGAATATCATCCATGTAGGCAACAACCTTGCTGCCGCGGGCCTTAAGCTTTTTGACATAGCGGTCTATTTCGCTTGAAACTCCGATATTGCCCTTGTAACCCGAGAAATCCAGAATCACAAGGCCACAAGCCGGGTCACGAAGCATGTGTTCAAACAAGTTGCGAACATGCCAAATGCTAATGGAACTCTTGCGGAAGAACGAAAATTCGTCTTCAGTTTCGGAAACTTCCATATTGAGCGGCACTCGAATAATTTGGGCACTCAAAGAGGCGTTAGGATTGCGGGCACTGTGATAACCCCATGCACCACCCTTGGGCAAGAAGTCGTCGTACACATGCAGGGCTAGATTGTTATAGCCGCCGAAACTGGTGGAAAAAGTAACACGGTATTCGTCATCACCATGCAACGGGACTCGTAGCCCCCAACGAACACCATATAGTCCAAGTTCAACAAGCAAACGGTGATTTTCGAAATCTTCGACATCATAGCTCACACTAAACAAGGGACCCACGCGAACAGTAGCGCCCAAATTCTGCACACGATCTGGTGCCTGCGGGCCAACATATAGCACATTGTCACAAGAATAGCCCAGCGAAACAAACGGTAACGGACGAAGCATCAAGCCTAAATCCATGCTCCATTCTGTACCGGTATAAGCAGCCGTTCGAACGGCATTAATGCGTTCTCCCACAAAAATCGTACGATTCCACAAGGCATTTCCGTGAGTCAAGCTCCAGCGAGAAATGTCTAAATGATTCGGTCCCCGAGTGTAATCAAAACCTGCAGCCCAGTGATCAAGATTGCCACCAATGCGGAAATTATTGATTTCGTCATCATAGTCATAGCTGACAAGCGCGCCCTTGGAATCAAAGGCGGCAAGACCAGCCGGGTTACCCCAAATGCCGTGTTCATTTTCGAGCGATACAAAACCCGACTCGCCAGGAATATAGGCAAGGGCACACGCTGCGCAGAATAAAAGAAGCGCGGGTACAAACTTATTTTGCATCAATTTCATTCGCTCTCCCCTTTTTGTACAATTCGCCAATCAAAGAAACCAGTACGACCGCATAGCAGGCGTCGTAAAAGCCACGATACCAATCGTATGCGGAATCTTCATCTTGCGCCGAATTCTTATAAGAGTTCAAACAATTTAGAAAAGCTTGATGCTCCTTTTGTAGCGCATACGCCGGATTGCCTTTGCGATAGGCCCCCAAATCCAGTGTTACGGAACGCCCATTCATCGAAATTTCTACCGTGCGGGCATCAGAGGCGGAGTTTCGATCTGCTATAAATTCGGCCTTTAACGTTCTGAAATCGTAGATAGCATGAACGCGATCATCCGACAATTCCACGCAATCAAGCGACTTGTACAACATGGCGTTCTTGTCCACAAAGGAACAAAGCAAGTCCATGTCGTGAATCATCAAATCGTATTCCACGGAAACATCGCGGTTACGCGGTGAAAAACCGTGCGTTCGCGTAAACTTGAAACAAATCGGAAAGACATCTTGTTTCTGGAGGAACCAGGATTTCAGGCAACCCTGCATTTCCTTGCAGAAGTCGGTTTTCGCAAATTCTTCGATTGCCGGGTTGAAGCGTTCCGAATGTCCGACAAAGACAAGCGCATTGCGCTTCAAGGCATGTTTCTGGTACTCCAGAGCATCCTCCCCAGATATCGACACCGGTTTTTCCACAAGCACCGGGAGCTTCATTTTGATGCATTTTTTGACGTATTCGTCATGCGTTACGGCAGGAGATGCAACGACGGCAAAGTCGGGCGTAAGCTCGCCAGATTTAATTCGTTTGAACAAGGCGGTAGCCTCGGCCGTAGTGTCGGCGACTCCGATAAATTCAATACCATCTTCTTCGAACAGCCGCTTGTGCCGCTGTCCCATGGTACCATTACCGATCAGGATTGCCTTATAGGAACATGAACTTTGCATAAAGCCCTAATGTATGACCGGTTTCCATTCCAAATAAATAGCCACGGTTCATTTCGTAAAAGAGTGCTACGCCCAAAGATTTTTTGAGTACCGGGAAATAGCGTGCGGCATCGACGCGCATTCTAAAGCCCTGATCCAAGTCATCCATTTTGCGATACGGTTTCTGTAGGCTCAGGTTTTCAGATTCCTGAATACGCCAGCGGTATAAGAAAACATAGTCGAATTTCCAACCGGAATAACCGTCACGATCCCAAAGCAATTTCCACGAAATAGAGCCCTTGAAGCCAAGTTCATCGCCAGGCTGATAATTCTGCTTTTCGAGGAATGTATAGTATTCTACCGCGGCCCCAAGCGTCATGTTTCTTGAAAATTCGTAAAGGCCAAACGGAGAAACACCCAAGCGGTAAAAGCGATTGACTCGGGAACCTTCGCGTGGAGGGAGTCTCCAGTTGAAATCAACGCCGAAAAACGAAAAGGGCATCATTTTTGTGCCGAGGTAAGATTCATTCAGCCCATTGACCTGCAGATTCACCATTTCGTGAATCTGGTCATGCGCCATCGTATTCCACTCGTAGCTCACGAGTCGGTAGGCGAAATCTCCATAGATGCTAAAGCAATTGCAGGGAGCAAACTCCCCCGCCACATTGATATCGCCGCTGTACACGTCATCGCGAAGCTCCGCAAGGGCGCCCAGCAGCACAAAACTTTCGGGAGCGCGCACCGGCGAAACCGTCTCGCGGGCAAAGGCGCATAACGAAAAAAGCGAAATAACTGAAAATATGCGGTAAATTAGGCTATTCACGGCAAACAAGACCATTTTGGGAACATTTTCTAATGTAGAAAAATAAATGGAGTTCCTTACCCTGAATTATTATATATATTATTTTAAAGGTTCAATTTAAACGGAGGCCATCATGCTTTCATGGGAAAAAATCCCATACATTCTCATTGCCACGGCAATGTTCACCGCATGCGGCGATGGCTCCTCGAGCAGTTCGGCCTCAAATGAAGATGAAACGCCTTCGTCTAGTTCCGGCTTAGTCGGCGATACACTTATCGATTCCCGTGACGGGCAAACCTACAAGGTGACCACGATAGGTTCTCAGATATGGATGGCAAAGAACCTCAATTACGAAACAGATGGTAGCTACTGCTATAAAAACGCCGATAGTAAATGTACCCAGTACGGTAGACTCTACAAATGGGATGTGGCAAAAAAAGCTTGCCCCTCCGGCTGGCACCTGCCCTCGAAAAAAGATTTTGAGACCATGTTAAGCACACTAGGCGTACTTGAAACCGGGGCACCACAACCGAACGACGCCCCACTCAAGCCCCAAGGCAAAGAAAGCGGATGGAATTACACTTGCACAAACACTTCCGGCTTCACGGCACTCCCCGCAGGCTTCAGGGACAACGAAGGGCTCTATGCACAAGAAAACGAAAGAGCGGAATTTTGGACTTCTACAGAAGGCGACAATGATCTTGATTACGAATATGTCTACAGCATGTACATATCTGATTACCCCGATGTAGGGTTCGGAAGAAGCCTAACCAATGAGGCTTTCTCCGTCCGATGCGTATATGACGAAGCGGCACCGAAGTAAATAGCACCTATACACGCACTCGCGACACCAATTTTGAAGACACCTTATGAACAGCTGTGCTAAAAGCGATTGTAAACGTCATCGTCAAAACTAGGAACACTCCGCTCGACACCGTCGGGAACAAATACAAAATAACCCGCATTACCAATCCATGCGACAAATAAATTTCGTACGATATAGCCCCTAAATGATTGACAACGGCATTCCCAAACGACCTCTTCCGCGATAAGAACAACACAAACGATACAATCACAAAGCCTAGTACGATTTTTAGAAGGTATTCCCCATAAAACCAAACGGATTTAGTCATCAAATAGGCTACTCCAAGGGTTACCGATAAAAAGCCCAAAGCAAGCGTTTTCAAAAACCATCGGGAATTCATAAATTCAACAATTTTGGCAAAAGACAAAAACAGCAGCAAGCCCCAGACAAGCCCCATGCGTTCGTAGCACCACCCCATTTCGGAGGAATTCTTCGCATCCGGCGAGGATAAATACAAAAACAGGCTCGACCCCACAACCGCAGCAATCATGATTGCACGACATATAGAAGGTGTTATCTTGAACCTTTGCTGGCAGTGCATAACAACAAAAAAAAGTGCGCAATACTGCAGCAGCACACACACAAATCCAGGTATATTAATTAGCGATTCCAGCAAGGAAAAATTTCTGCCAGCACACACATTAAATACAATGCAAAAGAGATTCACTAAAAGACATGGTATCAACAGACTCGCAAGACGGTTCCGCCAAAAATGTGATAGGTATTTGCTTGGGGAACGGTTTATTGAAAACTGCATTCCATAAGCAGATATCATAAAAAACACCGTCACTGCAACAAAACCAAAACACATCACCATTCTCTGTGCAGCATTATGGTAAAGTTCTGGGACGTGCACAAAGACGACAACAATGGCACTCACCCCCTTGAGCACTCCCGTAAAATTCTTGTCAAACGAAAATGGTCCACCTTTGGGAGCGCTTTTCCACAGTGCTGACACAATCAACAGCACTATCAGCATAAAGGTCAGTATTATGTCAATTTTCATTTATTTCTCCTTAATGGAAATCGTAACGATAAATAAAATTAATTTGCACGCGCATCCACTCAAAGCTACCATGAATCGGCGAGGAAATTTCTGGATAGACTCCTAGACGCTCCGCATCGAACAATACCCCCCCAAAAAAACGCCGCTCCACATTCCGATAATCCGGCATATTTTTTAAGCCTACATAAAAACCGACATTTTTAAAAGGGTTACTCTGCAACTGGAGAAGATATCCAAAATGAGTTCCAAGATCACTATCATAAAACGGGCGATACCGAGCCTTAATCTGAAAATATGCGTGGGGAGTCCAAAGCAGGGACAGTTCTCCGCCATAGTCATAATAATCCATGTCGTATTGCATACCACCATACAGAACATACCAAAGCTTCATCGACAACGGCAGCGAATATTCCGCAAAGAGGCCTAAACCTCCATGTTGCTGTCCAGGATCTTGATTGAATAGGGACTGTTCATACGCAACCCCATACGAACCATGCTGAACTCCAGCGAACAGGAATCGCTGATTACGCATTCCTACAAAGAACTGGTTATTGGCAAAGAGCAACGTGGCCGAAGCCATCAAAATAACAACAACTTTTCTCATCTTAACACCTTCAGAACTTCCGAAGCTAGAATTTCCTGCCCGGCAATATTCGGATGCAAACCATCCTTAAACAAATCCATCCTAACTTCATATTCATCTTGGGCAAACAACGGGTACACATTCAAATACACAAATCGTCCCTTCAAAGAATCCAATCCCATTTCTATAAGCCTGTTGACATTGCTAATAGCCTTATTCATCTGCGTTTTTTGCTGACGCTGAAAATTACGCGGAAGAATCGAAATTACGATTAATGGGTCTGCCTGAATACTTTCTACCCGGGTGTAAAATTTTCGCAAGAACGCGTTTCTTCTTTCTTCATCAAAAAATTCACTACTATTATTGGTTCCCATCAATATAACAGACGGTATTCCCCGACATTCTCGCAAATCCCAATCATCAAGATCCTGAATCTTTGCGCCATTTTTCGCATGTTTTAAGGGCATATACTGTGGGAAAAAGTATTCAAGATCCCACTGATAGGTAATTGAGTCGCCTATAAAACAAACACGCGTGTCATCGTCATCATAATCACACGCCCACAAAAAAAGGATCCATGGGAAAAGCAGCCACTTTTTCATATTCGCAAACAACGCAAAATCTAGCAAAAAAACATTCCGCGCAAAATTTTCTGCCAAAAGCACACCGCTCAATTTTTTAAATTTAAATTATGAGGATTCGGTTCGTCACAATACTATTCGGCTGTACAATCTGTTCCTGCGTATGGAACGATCCCGAGAGGACACCCGACTACTTACCGATCGACGATTCGGAATACCCCTATGTAAACTTGCCGCGACTTGTCATCGAGACCGAGAATTTCACGCAGATTCGCGACCGAGAAACCAAGATTCCCGCAAAGTTACAAATATACGGCAAGGACGCCCCCGAAAGCGACATCCTTGAATTGACCATCAAGGGCCGCGGAAACTCCAGTTTCACGGGAACGCCCAAGCCCGGTTACAAGATCAAATTCGAAAAAAAACAGGAACTTCTGGGAATGCCCAAAGACAAGGAATGGGCTCTCATCGGCAATTCCGCCGACAAGACACTCCTCAAGAACTTTATCACATACAAACTTGCAGGTTGGCTCGGCGACGAATACACCCCGAGAAGCAAATTCGTCGAACTTTATCTGAACAGGCAATACCAAGGTGTCTACCAACTGGTCGAGACCGTCAAGGTTGGCGAGCACCGAGTCAACATTCCTCAAAGTGACAGTTCCTTCCTGCTCGAAAGAGGTCCTACGGAACATGGCGGAGAACACTTCGTCGTCACTGAACAAGGCACCAAATTCGAAATCAAGTCGCCCAAGGAGCCAACCGATTCCTCGACAGCACTCATCAAGAAAACTCTAAGCCAATTTGAAAGTTTTCTGAGAAGCGACAATCCAAAAGGCGAAATTACAGACTACCTCGATTTTGAGGATTACTTGCGCTACTACTGGATTCAGGAACTCTCCAAGAATATGGACGGAGCCTTTAGACGAAGCATCTATGTGACATGGCAACGCGGAGAACCCATCAAACTCGGTCCCGTTTGGGATTTCGATGTAGCCTACGGAAACTGGGAAGTCGATTCCCTTCGCACCGTGACTGACTGGTATATACGCCCAAGCGGCTGGAACGGCCTTATTTTCAAACGAGAAAAATACTGGCAAGAAGCTGTCCGTTACTGGAAAGACCACCGTGATTTCTTCGCCACGTTCCCCGATTCTATCCGAAAGTACGCCAATGAACTCGCACCGGCCACCAAAAACGAATTCAAGCGCTGGCCCGTGCTCGAAAACACCGAAAACTGGACCTACAAGGAAGCCTACGACAGCTACGACGAAGCTGTTGACTCGTTAAACAGTTGGATTAATCAGCGAATGGATTGGATAGACCATCACTTGTGAAAAACCTTCGTGTATTCTTCCTGATAACGACGACAGGTTTCTTTAATATCGTAATCAGCGAGAATATGATCCCGGGCGCGATCAAGTAATTCAGAGTCAGCACCAGATTCCGCAAACTGTTCAATTTTTGCGGCAAGGTCATCTACATTTTCAGACTCAAAAGTCAAACCAAACAGCGACGAATCATTGTCGTGAGGCGTTATTATTTCAAGAGGGCCTTCAATACGACTAATTAAAACAGGAATCCGAGCTGCCATCGCTTCTGCAACAGTAAGTCCAAACCCTTCGTAGCGAGATGGCTGAATGAACAAATCATAGTGACAAAGATTTTTATACACCCAGTCCCTGGTTTTATTCCCCTCAAAAAACACATTTTCGCCAATACCTAGCTCGGCAGCCATATTCTGGAAACGTTCCCTATCAGGTCCATCTCCAACAAAGTGCATATTGATTTTCTTCTTGCAGCGGTTGTTTTGCTTTACTTTAGCCAATGCCCTCAGCAAAATATCCTGCCCCTTTTGCTTCTTGTAAAGACGCGAAACCTGCACAAAATGAATTTCATCGGAGGAAACATCATACACCCTGTTTCGTGGAATAATTTGACTGCAACAAATTCCATTTTCAACAAGAATTGTATCACAGCCAGCCATTTTCCACTCGTTTTGAACAGCTCTAGATATGGCATAACAGGCATCATAATGATTGCCTTCAGCAACATCATTTGTCGTATTATGTATAGTCCGAACCTTTTTCCATGGGCCACGAACATAACGGAATAAGCCATCGTAATGAGTATGAATTATTTCCGGCCTTATTTTTCGCAAATAATAGAAGAGTTTGATTAGCGGAATTGGATTTTTACTTTTACGCTTGCGTCCACAAAAATAGAGCTTTATTCGTTTATCCAATTTTGCAACAATAGAAGAATCAACCATATCGTTAACAACAACTATCGAAATATCATTACCTTCGACCATGTTGTTAACGATATCTACCAGCATGTTTTCAACGCCACCAGTAGAAAGGCCCCATAAAAGATGAACAATCTTCAAGAAACACCCCTATATTGATGAGTCCCTCTGGAAGCGGTCTTCATGGAGAAAGGTTTCCCTTATTTCAGCTTGACGCCAAAATGCTGCAGAGCTTCGCCGAGCACCTTGAAGAAGTCTTCGATGTCCTTCACGTCGATAGCGCCAAGTGAGCAGAGGCGGAAGGTGTTCGTCGTCGAGATCTTGCCCGGGTAAATCGTGAAACCACGGTCGTAGCAGTAGTCGTGCACCTTTTCGAAATCCCAGTTCGGGTCTTCGGGGTACTTGACGGAAACGACGAGGCCCGATTCGATGGACGGGTCGATAACGGTATCGAAACCAAGCTCGGTGACACCCTTGCGGATCGCCTCGTACACGCGGCGATGACGGGCAAACTTTGCGGATTCCCCTTCGGCGAAGTATTCCTTGAGCGCCTGGATGGTGGCGTAGATGGTCTGTACCGGCGGGGTAAAGTGCATTTCGCCAGTCTTCTCGAAAAAGGAGTATTGCAGGTAAAGGTTGCAGTAGTAAGAACGCGTCGGGTATTCCTTCGACTTTTCGATGATGTCCTTGCGGCCAATCACGAAGGAGAGACCGGACATAGCCATAAGGCCCTTCTGGGCGGAAGCCATGCAGAAATCCACGTTGTCCTTCACCACGTCGAGCGGAATCATGCCCAAGGTAGAAGTCGTGTCGGTGATAAAGATTGCGTTATACTTGTGGGCAAGTGCGCCAATTTCACGAATCGGGTTCAAGACGCCCGTGCCCGTTTCGTGGTGGCAGCAATAGACAACGGCCACGTCGGGGTTTTCCTGGAGCGTCTTTTCGACAGTCGCAAGGTCCGGGCGTTCAAACACGCTCGACTTCAGGTTGATATGCGGCAAATGATACATTTCGCAGACTTCGACAGCGCGGGAGTTGTAGGCACCGTTGTTTACCACGAGAATCTTCTTGCCTTCGGGAACCAGCGAATTGATGCACACGTCGATGTTGATAGTGCCCGAGCCGCAGAAAAGGACGGATGTGTAAGTGTCCGACGGGGCATGTACCACCTTGAGCAAATCTTCGCGGAGGCCCTTCATGAGGCCTGCAAAGGCCTTTTCGCGGGGGCAGATGTCCGGGACCACCTGGGCGTACTTGACGGTATCGGTGGTGGTGGCGGGGCCGGGGTTCAGCAAAACGTTTCTCTTGATCGGTTCCATAAAAAATTCCTTAAAGGTACTGGAGAATGTTCTTTTCGGCGTAGGCCAGATCGTCCACGTCGTCGATTTCATACCACTTGAGGCCATCGACCTTGAGCACGAACACCTTCATCTTTTCCTGCGACATGGTCAGCAGTTCGTATTCGTAACCCAGCTTCGGCTTGTCAGCCACCTTGGCGGCGTAATCTTCGCACATGGCCTTGTAAAACTTGTTGGAAAGCTTGTGTATGCCCACCAGTTCGCCCTTCGCGTCCAGCTGCGTCTTGTCGGTGGAACACATCGTGAGGCGACCGCCTTCGCCATATTCCACATAGTACTGGTCCTGGAACTTGGTCACCGGCGTAATGAGCATGATGGTCGGTTCTTCACATTCGAGGAGCGAAGTAATCGCCTTCTTCTCAAAAACGAGATCGGATTCCAAAAGCAAGAAATCGTCATCGCCGATGACATCACGGCAGTTGTACAGCGTGTACATGCTGTTGGTTTCGGCGTAGCGAGGACTGAACACGCATTCAATTTGCGGGTAGGTCGCTTTCAGCGCCTCGTACTTTTCCTTGTGGTAGCCGGTGCCGATGACGATGCGTTCAATACCACAGGCAATGAGCGTCTTGATGCTGCGTTCGACCATGGAAAGGTCACCGCATTCGATAAAGCCCTTGGGAATGGTCTCGGTATACTTGCCGAAGCGGGTTCCCATTCCCGCCGCCATGATGACCGCAGTCTTGACCATGCTACTTCCTCAAAAATTCCATGAGTGCGTTCTTGTTCTCAACAGGCGTGGTGGTGGGGCGACCCAAATCCTTGCGGTTGCCCTTCTTCACCTTGACTTCCAGGAGCACGGGGCCCTGCATGCCGCGCAACTTGCCTAACGCTTCCACAAGAGATTCCTTGCTGTCGGCCGTCAGGGCGTCTCTGTAGCCCACGGCGCGGGCCACGGCGGGCAGGTCAATCCTGAGGCCTACCGTCGGCTGGCCGCCCACGGAGTCGTGCGCACCGTTGTTGAATACCACGTGAACGTAATTTGCGGGAGACTTGCTCGCGACAATCGCCATAGAACCCATGTGCATAAGGGTCGCGCCGTCGCCGTCAAAGCACCAAACCTTGCGGTCTTCCTTTTCCATCGCGATACCAAGCGCGATCTGCGAGGCGTGTCCCATGGACCCCACCGTGAGGAAGTCGCGTTCGTGGCCTTCACCCTGTCTCGCGCGATATTCGAACAATTCGCGGCTGATCATGCCCGTCGTAGACACGATGACATCCTTTTCGCCGAGAGCGGCTGCCACCGTCTGGATGGCTTCTTCGCGGCTCATCGTCAAGTCGTTCTTTTCGACGCTCTGGAGCTTGTAATCTTCGAAGGTATCCTTTTCGATGACGAGCGCGTAGACCTCGCCCGTTTCCTTCATCGTCTTCACGGCCTTTGCGATCTGCTTCGCGGCCTTGTCCTCTTCCTTGCAGAGCACGTCAAAGTTTACGCCCATCGTGTTGAGGATACCGGTCGTCACCTTGCCCTGCTTCACGTGCTGCGGCTCGTCGTGAACGCCCGGGCGTCCGCGCCAGCCAATGAGGAGCAGTACGGGGATATTGTAGACTTCCTTGTCGGTAAGCGAGGCGAGCGGGTTGATGATGTTGCCTTCGCCAGAGTTCTGCATATAGACGACACCGATATTGCCTGTTGCCAGGTGGTAACCGGCTGCAAGGCCAACGGCAGCACCTTCGTTCGCGGCGATGATGTTATGCTTCGCGTCCTTGTTGTCGGCGATGTAGGCGCAGATGTTCTTGAGCAATGAATCGGGGACACCGGCAAAAAAGTCGATACCGTAGGAGCCGAGCGTGTCAATAAAAAACTTCGGAGAAATCATAGGTCGTATACCTTTACTTCTTCATCGTTCCGGGAATGAGGTTCAGGATCTGCTTGATGGGCATGCAGTAGTCGTTCGAGGCCTCGAGGCTACGGCTGTGCGTCAGGATGGATTCCGCGCACTTCACCATGGCGGGGTATGCGGACCTCAGCATGTGGTTTGCATAGATGACCACG
>CADCBQ010000044.1 GCA_902799745.1 Fibrobacter succinogenes
CCGTAAGTATTTCGACGAACATCCGGAACACTTCGACCCGCGCCAGTACCTCAAGCCGGCTCGCGAAAACATGCAGAAGATGTACGAACACAAGATCGTCGACGTTCTTGGTTCTAACAACAAGCTGTAATCGCAACGAAGCAAAAAGCTTAAAGACCGTGCGGGTAAAACCGTGCGGTTTTTCTATTTTAAACAATAAAATCTGAATCTTTTCTCATTATACATCACACACCCCACATTCCACATTTCACATCGTCATGCTCTGTCCTCATTGCCATTCAGAAATTAAAGATAACGCCACGTTCTGCCCGCATTGCGGGAGCGACAAAGATACCGGCTGGTCCGAGGGCGCGGAATTTACCGACCTCGAGACTCCGGATTACGACGAAATTGTCGAGAATGAATTCGGCGAAAAGAAGAACAAGGCGAACCCACTCGCCATCGCGGCAGCAGTGATTGTAGCGCTCGCGTTTATCGCGGCGATGATTCTGCACTAGACAAGAGTCTTTTCGAGAGTTTCCAGAATTTCGGACGCTTCGCTAAAGTCATAATCGTCCAACAGTTCCTTCAACTTATGGAGCAGAACTTCTTGGTTCGGCTCAAACGCAATATTTTCAATACCATCGAGAATACGCTTGCATTGGGTCGAAGAACAGGTATCCACCGCATCCTTCAACGCCTTGACTGCCGTTGCAAGCTTTTGTGCGGCTTCGGGGTCATGCGACTTTTGCACGGTCGCATTCTGTTCCGAGGCAATATCGGCAAGCACAATCTGCAAGTCTTCGATTAGCGCATGCAATTTCTCTTCGAACACATTGTAATTGCCAAAATTACACTGTTTCTGTTCGAGTTCCGCTTCGAGCGAGGCCGCCAAGTTCTGCACATGGGTAGATCCAATCGTTCCACACAGGCCCTTGATGGTATGCACAATGCGGGTCGCTTCTTCATAATGGAATTCTTCAATAAGCGAGCGTAAATTGAACGAATTTCCGCCATAGTCGCGCACAAATCCCTGCAGAATCTTGAGGAACATATTGCGGTTATTATTGGCATGGTAAAGGCCCGATTCCGCATCAAAGTCGCGCACTTTTTGGAAATACGAAATGAAATTCTTGTCGTCTTGCGACAGGTCAGAATCATGACCGTTGCTTGCGTGCGGTGTTTCAGCGGCCACCGGCAAGAACTTCGCCATTTCTTCGTACAAGACCGTCGGATCAATCGGCTTTACAATGTGCGCGTTCATGCCCGCTTCAAGGCATTCTTCGGTATCTTTCTGGAAGGCGCGGGCACTCATGGCCAGAATCGGCACCTTCTTGAAGTATTCATCTTCGCGGGCACGGATTTCCTTGGTCGCGGTAAGGCCATCCATAATCGGCATCTGGATATCCATGAGCACCATGTCGAAGGCGTCTTTCTTGAGCATGTCAAGCGCTTCTTTACCGTTATTCGCAATCATCGCGGTAAGGCCAACGCTATTCAAGAGCGACACCGCCAATTCCTGGTTCATCTGGTTATCTTCGACCAACAGGATTTTAGCTTCCTTAAAGTAAATCTTGCCCTTTTCCTTCTTTTCCACCTTCTTGTAAGTCAGCGGATAACCGAAGGCTTCTTGCAGTGCACTCAAGAGCGTACTAATCTGGAGCGGCTTAGACACATTGCTGTTAAAGCCCAAGCTCTTTGCCGTATTCAGTTCGTTTTCATCGAAATGAATCGGGTGCATCAACACCTTTGGAATCGACTTCATGTTATCTGTCAAGCCATGCACAAAGTCAAATCCGTTCAAAATCGGCATACTATAATCGACCAGGAACAAATCGTACGGGGCCTCGCCCGCTTCTTCGTGCGCCTGAATCAGGTCCAAAGCCTCGTCTACAGAGCTAGCCTCTTCAACCACGCAGTGCAACTTATTCAAATAATGCCTTAAAATCGTACGCAGATTCGCGCAGTCATCCACCAAGAGCACGTTCTTGTTCGTAAAGCGGTCTTCGTTTTTCCACTTGGGTTCTTCGCCCGCCTGCGGTGCAATCGGGAGCGTAATCGTAAAGAAGAACTGCGAACCAACCCCCGATTCACTCGAAACCTGGAGTTGACCACCCATGAGTTCCACCAGCGACTTGGAAATCACAAGTCCGAGGCCCGTACCGCCGTACTTGCGCGTGGTAGAACCATCTGCCTGCGTAAATGCGTTGAACAAACGCGACACCTGTTCCTGAGTCATGCCGATACCCGTATCCTTGACACAGATATGCAACTTGACCATGTTGTTTGCCTGCTGCAACAATTTGACACTCAGAGTAATGTCACCCTTTTCGGTAAACTTGGTCGCGTTGTTGATCAGGTTCGTGAAAATCTGCGAAAGCCTGAGCGGGTCGCCCATCAAGATTTCAGGAATATCCGGATCGATATCGACAATCAGTTCTATTGGGCGGCCTGCGATACGCACCTCGGCAAGCGCCGCCACCTCGTCAATCACATCTTGCAGCACAAGCTGCGTGATTTCCAAATCCTGCTTTTTCGCCTCAATTTTCGAGAAGTCAAGAATATTGTTGATGATTCCAAGCAAGGACTTTGCAGCGTGCCCAATGCGGTCTACAAAACCGCGCTGGTGGTTATCCAAGTTCGTTTCCGAAATCAGGTGCGCCATACCGATAATGGCATTCATCGGCGTGCGGATTTCGTGGCTCATGTTGGCCAAGAATTCGCTCTTGGCCTGGGTCGCCTGCTCTGCAATTTCTCGGGCAGCCACCACTTCCGAAATATCAATCATCGAAAGCATGTAGCCAACAACAGTCTCTTGCACCTTCAAGGTACAGCCTTCGCCGCGGAACCAAGTTTCTTCGGTGCCGTTTTCGGGCTTGAGCATCAAAGAATCCTTCCAGACTTCGTCATTCTGGTAAGACTTGATCATGGCCTGAATCATCGATTCCGGGAGGCCCATGTCTTTCAGTTCATTAATCGAAATTCCGACAAACGAGCGCCATTCCTTGCCCAAGAATTCCGCCAGTTGGCGTGACATATATTTAATATGCAGGTTCTTGTCGAAAATAATCAGGATCGAATGATCGCCCGAAAGCATGATCGTATCCAGAATCGTATCTTTCTGGATTCCGCTCGTTTCATCGTTGATCATGATCAAGAATCGAGTCGCGCCATTATCTTCAACCAGAGCCTGGAACGACATGCCCCACCATGCGACTTCCCCATCGGCATTCTGTACCCGCACAATAGTCTTGCGTTCGCTGGCAAGCATCTGCCCGCCCATCGCCACGCGATGCGCAAATTTCTTGAACGCATCCGAGGGGAAGAACTTGAACAGGCTTTCTTCTTTCATGTTTTCGCCGCCGTTCAAGAAATCGACCACATAGGCGCTCGCATGCAAAATATCAAAGTTTTCGTTGGTAAGAATAATCGTGAAATTGTCGCCCTTCCACAACAGCGTATCGAAAAGCGTACTGGAATTCACACTATCGTTCAAGTCCCGTTGAATGTAACGGCGGAACAGCAAATGCGAAATAATAGCCGCAAGCGCCACCAAGGCAAACACGAAAATTGCCACGACGCCAAGCACCGTCGAAGAGTTATTATCGATACTTGCCGCAATCTTGTTATGCTGGCTTACATGAACCAAGTAGAACGGCAACTGCTTCAAGGGAGTCACCATGAAAATCAGCTGCTGGTGGTGTTCATTCGTCTTTTCAAAGCGTAAAATACGCCCATCCATCAATGTATCGGAACTGAACTTGTCGGACACAAGCTCCAACAATTCTTCGACACTGTCCTGCAAGACCTTACCGCGGTTCGTCTCGTAAGGGAAATACGTGAGCAGGTTGTCGTTTTCACTGCCCACCAGCATGGTAATGCCGCCTTCTTCCTTGGCAAGCGCACCTAGAGTCAAGCGAACCTTATGCAAATTGACATCTTCGCCAACAGCCCCCCTGAACTTATGGTTGCTGTCCCAAATCGGGTAAGAAAGCGAAAACACCTGGCGATTGAGACTTTTGCGAATCGTCGGTCCCGTATAGGCAAGGCCTCTTTTTCGTGAGGCTTCCAAATACCAGCTCTTGGTACGGAATTCAGCCTGGTCACTTTCGAGCTTGATTCCCCTGCCCGAAATAAAATCGCCGGCAGTCGTCCCGAAATACACGTCGACAATACCATCGGCACTCTGAGTCTGCTTATAAAGAATCGGCCTTATCGCCTTGTCCTTGGTCACCTGCTGTACACGCTTTGCGGCGACAAGGAAGTTTTCTTCGCGAACCTTCAAGAACGCTTCCACTTCGGTCTGCACTCGTTCACGAAGAGCCGTTTCGGTATTCGCGACGGCGGAATCCACCAACATGGAGCGCACCGCATGCGAAAAAATAAGGACCATCGCCACTGCCGCAAGCAATGTCGGTAGCATATAAACCACAGAAATGCGGTTACGTAAACGACGACGTTGTGCGTTCAGCGGGTTACGGGACAAGGCCACTCCTTTTTAAGGATTTTCCTTAAAATGATCGTAAATCTCGGGCAGCTTGGATTCTAAAGACATAAAGGCATCGACGACATCGGGGTCAAACTGAGTCCCCTTGCCGGCCAAGATTTCCTTGACCGCCACATCGTGCGGGAATGCTTCCTTATACGGGCGTTTCGAGACTAGGGCATCGTACACGTCGGCCACCGACATCAAGCGCGCCCCGACCGGAATGTCATCGCCCTTAAGCTTGTTCGGGTAACCCGTTCCATCAAAGCGCTCATGGTGATTCAAGATAATATCGGCACAAATCTTGACCAACGGATGGTCCTTGAGTTCGTGCGTGGCATTCACCAACACATCGTAACCCTTTTGCGCATGCGTACTCATAATCGCCCATTCTTCGTCGTTCAAACGAGCCGGTTTACGCAAAATTTCGTCGGGAATGCCGACTTTGCCAATGTCGTGGAGCGGAGCGGCTGTCGCATAATAATCGATATATTCGTTATTCGGAATCGCATCTTTAAAACGCGGATGTTCGCGAAGGGTTTCGGCAAGCATCTGCACCAGCACCTGCGTACGCTTAATATGGGCACCCGTTTCGGGGTCGCGGTATTCGGCAAGCGCACCGAGGCTTGTCAGCATGACCTTGAGGGTTTTACGCAAATCGAGGGTCTTTTCTTCGACCAGTTCTTGCAAATGATCGCGCTGGTGCTTGAATTCCAATTGATTCTTGATTCGGAGCTGCACCAAATTCGGATGGAACGGCTTGGTAATATAATCGACGGCCCCGAGGTCCAGGCCAGTCTGTTCACTCTTGGAATCGGCTTTGGCCGTCAGGAACAGCACGGGCGTATTTTCGACCAGTTTCTTTTCGTTCATCTGACGAAGCGTTTCGTAGCCATCCATTTCTGGCATCATCACATCGAGCAAAATCAGGTCCGGTTTGACTTTTTCGGTCAAAAACAGGCCTTTTTTGCCATCCAGAGCAACAAAAACGTCATACTCACCGGATAAAATTCCTTCGAGTACTTCGATATTCGTCTTCGTGTCGTCAATTACCAAAATCTTTGCGCGCTTCCGTTCCATATAACCCTAATATAATGTTTAGTGGCCAAAATAGACCAACTTAACTTATTCCAACTTGGAATATGCCATTTTTTTTGAGAAAAAGCCCTTTTGCAACATTTTTATATGTTTTCCCCTTTACAACATGTGATATAATGTACAAAAGGGGTATGGAAAAAAAATCAACATTCTTATTAAAATTGACAAAACGCCCTCTAAAAGTGGAATTATATTTATGGATGGTCATTAGCCTATACTTTTACAGGTTTGGAGATTTTTTGAGATGAAGCAAATTATACCGTTGGCAATCGCTTTAGCAGGAGCGTCTTTTGCACAAGTCGATGTAGCCCCCTTCTGGCGCGCAGTTGACAGCGTAAGCAAGAGTTTTGGCAACTCAGTCAACGACCTGTATACCGACCTCTCCCTCCTCGACACCATAAAGCTTGCCGGAGAAATCTTCCCCATCACGTGGAAAAGCAGCGACACCCTGTTCCTCACCCACAACGGTCTCATTAACGGAAGACTTGTCGGCGAAAACAAGGAAGTAACGCTCACGGCAACCATCCACGACGGCCTGAGCACAAAGACGCAGGACGTACCTTTCAAAATCTCCATCCACGGGTACGAACCCTACTCCAACTACCTTTTCGCGTATTTTCCGGCCAACGACAACGAGAATATCTATTACGCACTGAGCAACGACGGCTACAGCTTTACCGCCATGAACAACGGAAAGCGCGTAGTGGCCGCCGACACGGTTAGCATCAAGAAGGGGCTGCGCGACCCGCACGTGCTGCGCGCGCCCGACGGCTGGTTCTACATGGTGAATACCGACATGAAAAGTGCCGAGGGCTGGGCTAGCAACCGCGGCATGGTGCTCATGCGCTCCCGCGATCTCATCAACTGGAAGCACGCCACCGTACACTTCCCTGACAAATATAAAGGCAAAAATTTTGCGAACGTGACCCGTGTCTGGGCCCCCGAAACCTTCTGGGACGACACCTACGACAACGGAGACGGCACCAAGGGCCGCCCGCTCGTGTACTTCTCCCTCCTGACCAACGATGGCACCATCAGCTATGACAAGGTATTCTATGCCTACTCGAACAAGGACTTTACCGACTTGGAAGGCGACCCGCAGCATTTCTTTGACCGCGGCAAATCGACTATCGATATGGATATCGTCTATAACCCGGTCGACAAGTTCTACCACGCCTTCTACAAGAACGAGGGCGACGGCGGAATCTGCAAGGTGACAGCACAGACGCTCATGCCTAAGAGCGGAGCCACTTCGGGTTCGCAGTGGAGCAAACCGAGCAAGGCCCTGCAGCAAACGACCGAAGCCGTGGAAGGTGCAGGCGTTTTCAAGCTGATCAACCAGAATTCCTGGGTGCTCATGTACGATTGCTACATGAACGGACATTATCAATTTACGAGCAGCTCTGACCTCGAAAACTTCAAGTTCGTACAGGATACCAAAACCAGCGGCGCATTCACGCCCCGCCACGGAACCATTCTCCCAATTACCGCACAGGAGACGGCAGCCCTCATGAAGGCCTTCCCCACTCCGGATTTCGAGCCGAGAGTCATCGACATTCCCGATTCTATCGGCGTTTGCGACGGCAAGAAGGTCGTTGCCCCCTGCAGCGGCACCAAGATTATCCCGTACAGCAAAGTCGGCGATGACGGCTGGAACGAGACACTAGACTTGAAGGTTGCCAAGGGCGCGTCAGTCACCTTTGGCCCGCACCCGTGGGACGGCAAAATCTGGAGCTGGGAAGGTCCGAACGGATTCAAGTCCACCACGCGCGAAAATACCCTCAAGAATGTGGACGGAGACTTTAGCGGCTACTACACCGTGACCTACACCAACGAAACCGGCTGCAAGAGCCAAGCCAGGATCAAGATGGTCGTTGACGACCCCGATAAGCCCTACAAGGAACCGGACACCACGACAACCATCGTTTCTAAAAAACTTCGTGACAACAGCAAATCCATGCGTTTGAACCGTAATCCGGCTTACTTTGACTTGCTTGGCAACAGACTCAAGAACAAGCCGAGAAACGGCGTTTATGTCACAAAATAACTACAGCTGACCGCCTACAGCCCTATTTAACTTAATAAACGCATTCACCGGGTCGGCATAATTCCAAATGCCCCCGAGAACAGAGACTCCCTGCACCGGGAGTTTTTTGATTTCGTCCAGCGTTTCGTGGTCAATGCCGCCAAAGGCGATTACCTGGGGAATCTTACGAGCTTCCGTTCCGGACAAGTCGTTTAATTTATTTGCAACAGGCTCGATTCCATGAAACGGGACCGGTTCAAAGACCGATTGAGGCTGAAATACCGGACCGACGAGAGCTCCAGCCACCCATTCCGGCAGCTGATCCAGCTGATCCAAGCTACGGCAAAAGGCAACCGTATTCACGCGTTTCCAACTTTCGGGAACATCACCCAGCAGCGAACCCGCCTCGGCGACGCACCCGCGAACATCCAGGCGCTCCGCCAAATCGGGAGTGCCTCGTACCCAAATACGGTCACGGCAATCCATCGGGAGAGCCATGAGCCAGCGTTCATAATCGTTTTCGGTAGCATAAGGGGCACCTCCACGACCACGCTTCGAGAGAATCAGGCGCGAAAGCCCGCGCGAAAACATCTGCTCAATATCGTCAAATTCCGAAGCAAAATCGTCTGGAGAAGTCGTAAGCCACAATCGCATGGCCGAAATATAACATTTCCCGCCATTTTTTGGCGAAGAAAAACAATTATCCTCTTTTTTACAGTTTTCGTCGAAATCTCCCTAATTTTTACTTACAAAAACAGCCCAAATTTCTAAATTTACGCCCACTATGAGCAATTTGAAGAACGATTTATGGGTCGGCGTGGACGTTGGTTCCACCACCGTGAAGATTGCGGTCGTCGATCCAGAGACCAACAAGCTTTTGCATTACACTTACCAGCGCCACAACGCTATGCAGGCACAGAAGGTTTTCGAAGTGCTGCGCGAGGCGCATGGACTTTTCCCCGATAAGAATTTCAGGGTCGCTTTCTGCGGTAGCGGTGGTCAGCCGTTTGCCGAAGCCACTCACGCCTTCTTTGTACAAGAAGTGGTGGCTAATGCCCTTGCTGTACGTGCAACTTACCCGGAATCCAGGGTCGCCATCGAACTCGGTGGACAAGATGCAAAGGTGGTGTTCTTCGAAAAGGACAAGACCACCGGCAAACTCATCGCCTCGGACATGCGCATGAACGGCGTGTGCGCTGGCGGTACGGGTGCATTTATCGACCAGGTGGCCGAACTTTTGCGCATCAAGACCGAAGCATTCGAAGGCTTTGCCAAGCGCGGTCAAAAGGTTTATGAAATTTCGGGCCGTTGCGGCGTGTTCGCCAAGACCGACATCCAGCCGATGCTGAACAACGGTATCGCCAAGGAAGACATCGCCCTTTCCAGCTTCCATGCCATTGCCAAGCAGACCATCGGTGGCCTTGCCCAGGGTATGGAAATCAAGCCGCCCGTGATTTTCGAAGGTGGCCCGCTGACCTTTAACCCGACACTCGTGCGTGCGTTCAAGGAACGCCTGGGTATCAACGACGAACAGGCCATTGTGCCGGAACATTCCGAAGTGCTCGTGGCCATGGGTGCAGCCCTCTCCTTGGGCTCCATGTTCGCCGACCAGGAATGCTTCTACCGCAAGGATGGTTCTCTCGACGCGCTCATTCACTTTAACGAAACCCGCCAGGCCGAAAACAAGGCCAAGGCTGCTGCCGACTTGTTCTTCAAGAACGAAGCCGAATACAAGATGTTCCTCGAAGAACACAAGATGGCCGGCAACCACTACCCGCAGCCCGTATCGGGCACCACGCTCAACGTGTATCTGGGTATCGACGCGGGCTCTACCACCACGAAGTTCGTGCTCATGGACGAGCAGGAAAACATCGTGGACGGTTTCTACGCCAGCAACAACGGCGAACCGCTGCAGGTGCTCAAGAATGCCCTCAACGAACTTTCGGACCGCTACGAAGAATACGGCTGTAAGCTCAACATTCTCGGCGTAGGTACCACGGGTTACGGTGAACAGCTGTTCGCCAAGGCTGTGCACGCCGACTTCCACACGGTGGAAACGGTCGCACACGCCAACGCCGCCCAGAAGATTTGCCCCGACGTAAGTTTCATCTTGGACATCGGTGGCCAGGACATGAAGGCCATCTCCGTGCAGGATGGCGTGGTCACGGGTATCATTCTGAACGAAGCCTGCTCCTCGGGTTGCGGATCCTTTATCGAAACCTATGCCCGCAGCCTCGGCATCCCGATGGAAAAGATCGCAGAACTCGCCTTCAACGCCAAGAGCCCCTCTCAGCTGGGTTCCCGTTGCACGGTGTTCATGAACAGTTCCATCATCACGGAACAGCGCGACGGCAAGCAGCCCGAAGACATTATCGCAGGTATCTGCCGCTCCATCATCAACAACGTATTTACGAAGGTGATTCGTATTCGCAACCTGAACACGCTCGGCAAGAAGGTCGTGGTGCAGGGCGGTACGTTCAAGAACAACGCCGTTCTCCGTGCCTTCGAACAGTACACAGGCCTCAAGCCGATCCGTCCGGAACGTCCGGGCGAAATGGGTGCTATCGGTATCGCTCTCCTTACCAAGAAGTTCATGGAAGAAAAGCGCAAGACCGAACCGGAACTCAAGAGCCGCTTTATCGGGCTTGACGCCATGAAGACCTTCAGCTGGCACAACCAGCCGGGTCAGCTCTGCCAGTACTGCACCAACCACTGCTCTCGCACCATCGTGACCTTTAGCGACGGCCAGAGCTTCGTGACGGGTAACCGCTGCGAACGCGGCGAAGTCACCGCCGACCCGAACGATCCGAAGACCAAGGCACTCATCGCCGAAATCAACAAGAAGATGCTGTCCGTGCCCGACATGATCAAGCGCACGAACCAGCTCTTGGTCAAGGACTACGCCCCGACCAAGCTCGTCGAAAACAACGGCAAGACGATCGGTATTCCGCGCGTGCTCGAATTCTGGGCATCTCTCCCCTTCTGGAAGGCCTTCTTTACAAGCCTCGGCTACACCGTCGTGGTGAGCCGCCAGAGCGACTACAAGATGTTCGAAGCGGGCCTCCACAGCGTGCCCTCTGACACGGTTTGCTTCCCGGCAAAGCTTGTACATGGCCACGTGCTCAGCCTCATTGAAAAGAAGGTCGACCGCATCTTCTTCCCGATGATGGTTGCAATCCCGAGTGACCACACCAAGTTCACGGCAACGTCCGTTTGCCCCGTGGTGCAGGCCTACCCGAACGTTTGCAAGAACACCGACGAGCCCGAAAAGAATTACGGCGTTCCCATGGACCAGCCGATTTTCCACTGGTTCAACGCCAAACTCCGTCGCAGCCAGACTATTGACTGGTTCCACGAAAACTGGAAGCTCGACAAGAAGCTTTTGGACAAGGCTGTTACCGAAGGCGAGAAGGCACTCAACAACTACCGCACCACGCTTTTGGAAGAAGGCCAGAAGATTTTGGACGATGTACGCGCAAAGAACAGCTTTGCCGTGGTGATCGCAGGCCGCCCCTACCACGCGGACACGCTCATCAACCACAACATCGCAAGCCACTTTACCGCCATGGGCATTCCGGTGCTGACCACCGAATCGCTCCCCGGCGTTTACGACCAGGATGTGCCGAGCCACACCCGTATCGAAATCAAGAACACCTTCCACTTGCGCATGATTGGTGCCACCATGATTGCGGCGAAGGATCCGAACATTGAACTTGCTCAGATCGTAAGCTTCGGTTGCGGACACGACTCGATTTTGACCGACGAAATGATGCGCATGCTGCACCTTGATTCCAACAAGGAAATGCTCATGCTCAAGCTCGACGAAGGCGACGCCCGCGGTCCCGTGGGAATCCGCGTCAAGAGCTTTATCGAAACGGTAAAGGCACGCCGTGCAGCGAACCTGCCCGACAAGCCCGAAAGCAACGAACCACTGTTCCATACGCCGTTCTTGCCCGAAGACAAGAAGCGCCGCCGCATTCTGACGCCGAACCTCTCCCCCGCCTTCTCTGTGCTCGCCAGCGAATACATGAAGCGCGAAGGATTCATCGCCGAATACCTGCCGGTCGCCGACCGTAAGGCTATTGAACTCGGCAAGAAGTATGTGCATAACGACATCTGCTTCCCCTGCCAGGTGAACATTGGCGAAGCCCTCCATTGGCTCGTCGATCACCCCGAAGTTCCGCAGAACGAAGTTTCCATGTGCCTTGCCAAGAACTGTGAAAACTGCCGTGCCGTGCAGTACGCAGTGCTCGCCCGTAAGGCTTTGGACGAAGCTGGCTTCAAGGATGTCACCATCATTACGACCGGTGTGGACTACAAGGGAATGCATCCGGGCTTCCAGCTCGGCCTTGACTTCCGCCTCCACATGCTGTGGGGTCTGGTCACGATGGACGCCATCGAGACCATGTACCGTGCGGTCCGCCCGTACGAAGTCAACGCCGGCGACACGCAGAAGATTTACGATGAATGGATGCCGAAGGTGATTTCTGTTGCAGGTCACCTCTCCACCACGCAGCTCGTGCGCCCCTCCAAGCTGATCGAAGTGTTCGAACAGTGCATCGAGGCGTTCAATTCCATCGAGATTACCGAAGAGCGCAAGAAGGGCATCCGCAAGCCGCGCGTTGCCGTGCTTGGCGAAATCTTGATGAACTACCACCCGAGCGCCAACGGCTTCGTCGAAAACTACCTGATGAACAACGGCATGGAAGTCTACCTGCCGGGCATGACGGACTTCTTCCGCGTGGACGAAGTGGTGCGTGCCGAAAAGGTGAAGCGCGGATTCTCGGCGAACCCGATTATGGACCGTGTCGAAGGCGGCGTGACGGCGAAGGTCTACACGCATGCCGTGGAAACCGCCCGCAAGTCCATGCACAAGTTCAAGCTCTATGAACACCATGCAGACTGCGTGGAACTCAAGGATTACGTCAGCGACATCATCGACCCGACCTACAACACCGGCGAAGGCTGGATGATTCCGGGCGAAATCCTGTACAACGCACAGCACGGTGTGAACAGCTACATCATTCTGCAGCCGTTCGCTTGCCTTGCAAACCACATCTCTGGCCGTGGCCTTACCAAGGCCGTGAAGGAACGCTGCCCCCACGTGCAGATTCTTTCGCTCGACTACGACCCGGATACAAGCTTTGCAAACATCGAAAACCGCCTGCAGATGCTCATCATCAACGCACGTGAACTAGAAAAAGCAAATCAAGCCTAACCCCAATTAAGTAATACATGCTCAACGTTTCTAATGTCAGTCTTCAATACGGTAGCCGCGTTCTCTTCAAGGAAGTGAACCTTTCCTTCAAGCGCGGTAACTGCTACGGAGTCATCGGTGCGAACGGCGCCGGAAAGTCCACGTTCCTGAAAATCCTTTCGGGCGAACTCGAACCCAACACCGGTGAAGTCACCAAGGACCCGGGCGAACGTATCGCGGTCTTGAAGCAGGACCACTTCGCCTACGAACAGAACACCGTTCTCGAAACCGTTATGATGGGCTACCCCGAGCTCTATGAACTCGGCAAGAAGCGCGACGAACTCTACGCGCTCCCCGAAATGACCGAAGAACAGGGCATGCAGGCCATGGAAATTGAGACCCGCTTCGGCGAAATCGGTGGCTACGAAGCCGATTCGAACGCAGCTGTGCTCCTGAAGGGCCTCGGCATTCCCGAAGACTTGCACTACAGCCTGATGGCAGACCTCGACGGTGGCCAGAAGATTCGCGTGCTCCTCGCCCAGGCTCTGTTCGGCAACCCGGACATTCTGCTGCTTGACGAACCGACGAACCACTTGGATTTGGAAACCGTCGGCTGGCTCGAAGACTACCTCGAACGCTTTGAAAACATCGTGATCGTGGTGAGCCATGACCGTCACTTCTTGAATGCCGTCTGTACGCACACTTGCGATATCGACTACGGCAAGATCAACATTTACGGCGGTAACTACGAATTCTGGTACGCAGCAAGCCAGCTCGCCCAGAAACAGCGCAAGGACCAGAACCGCCGCGCCGAAGAAAAGATTGAAGAATTGAAGGCGTTCATCCGCCGCTTCGCTTCGAACGCTGCTAAGGCAAAGCAAGCCACTAGCCGTAAGAAGCTCCTCGACAAGATGACCGTCGAAGAAATGCCGGCCTCCAGCCGTAAGTTCCCGTGGGTCAACTTCAAGATGGACCGCGAACCGGGCAAAGTCAAGAATGCCACTATCGATGGCGGTGACGGCATTATTTGCAAGGGCCTCGACTTTAGCCTGAACAGCGGTGACAAGGTCGCCCTGGTCGGCGAATACGACACGCTCAAAACCGCATTCTTCCAGCTCATTGCCGAAGAAACTAAGTGCCCTGAAGGCGTGCTCAAGTGGGGCAACACCATTAGCTATAGCTACTTCCCGAAGAACAACGACGCTTACTTCGGCACGGACCTCTCCCTCGTGGATTGGCTCCGCCAGTACAGCAAGGAACAGGACGAAACATTCATCCGCGGATTCCTCGGCCGTATGCTCTTTACCGGCGAAGAAGCCCTCAAGAGCGCAAACGTGCTTAGCGGTGGTGAAAAAGTGCGCTGCATGCTCTCCAAGATGATGCTTGCAAACGCCAACTGCTTGCTCCTCGACGAACCGACAGCCCACCTCGACTTGGAAGCCATCACGGCCCTCAACAACGGCCTCACCGCTTTCCAGGGGCCGATTATCTTCTGCTCCCAGGACCACGAATTCGTGCAAACGGTTGCAAACCGCGTCTTGGAACTCACGCCGAACGGTGTGCTCGATCGCAGCATTACTTTCGACGAATGGCTCGAAAGCAAGAAAAAGAAGAAGTAATATAAAAGGGGGAAGTCTCCCCCTCGCTTCATAAAAAAGACTTAAAAAGACGAAAGAACTGTTCTTTCGTCTTTTTTATTACGCGCCCCTCTCGAGCGGGAGGCTCCCCCGCAACGCCCCCCATTTAAAACGAGGTTTTTTACTTCGCGATAATCACGCGGTTTGCAAACAGCACCTTCTTGCCGTTATCGACTCGAACAAAATAGCTGCCCTTGGCGCGCACCAATTCACGCAGCGGCACCGAGGCAGAACTGCTGTAATAGCGGCTATAAAGTTTCTTGCCGCGCATATCGAACACGCTCACGCGGGCAACGGATGCATTCAAGTGCAATTCCAGATTGCCGTTCGCATAGGTTACCGAGGCCGAAGCAATCGCCTTTGCAGCCGGAGCAACCTTTGTCGTGCCGTCGGAATTGGATGTACCCATTTCCCAATTGCTGGGGACACGGGCTGCGATGCCGCGACCCGCCGTACTCATGTAAACCACGCCGTAGGTATTCATGTCGCCCATCACGAATTCACCGTTTGCAAGGCCGCCATATTCATGACCGTCATCGTTCACGCGAGTCCAGGTTTTACCCTTGTCATCGGAGCCAAATACGCCCGTCACTTTACCGACTGTTGCGAAAACGTAAATCGCCGGATAGCCGCCCTTTTCCTTGGGAGCACCATAACCCACCGCTTCGCAGTAACCGACACCTTCAACCGCAGCCCAAGTGGCACCGCCATCGGTTGAATGCAACAGCTTTCCACTAGCGGGCGTACCATTCGACGGATCCTGAATAGCGACAGGCAGCCACAAGTCGCCCTCGTAGCCCGGAATGGCACGGAACTTCTTGAAAGCGCTTTCACCAGGCGTACTCACAGCCTTGAAGCTTGCGCCCGCATCGGTACTCTTGTAGAACTTGCCGTCCGCCTTGGTGTAGGCATAGAATACTTCGTCGTTTTCAGGATCGCCCACCACAAAAGCGGAGTTGTCGATTCCTGAAACCTTTTCCCAAGTCGTGCCGTTGTAATTGCGATAGACATCGGTCGTTCCTTCCATCGGAACCCAGATAGTGTAAGTACCTTTTGCCGAAAGAGCTACCGTGCCCTTAGCGGCCTTTTCGTCAGGTCCTGTATAAGTTTCCACCGTCCAAGTCTTACCCGAGTCAAGCGAATACTGCACCGGGGCAATGGGAATTGCATTGTACAGGCCTTCATAGGCACGCTTGTCAGCCACCTTGGCCAATTTGCCACTCTTGGGAGCATAAGCAAGGCCCTGCGTCGTACCCAACGATACATAATCGCCGCCAACATTCGTCTTGTGCCTAAATGCCGGATATTTTGCGATGTCATCGTGACGGAATCCGTCGTAGTCACCGATAATCGAAACCATCGGGCCGCCCGGAATACTCACTACTTCGAAAGGCACCGTTTCTTCGACACCATGCGCCGAGAAATGCCACACCTGGTTCATGGTGAGCTGCGGTTCTTCCCAAGAATTCTCCGCTTCCTTGTACACATAATCGCTCAGGTTGTCGCAGCGGAAAATGCCGTTACCCGAAGTCACAAAGACGCGGTTGTTGTCGAAGGGATCCATGGCAACGCTACCGGACCAGTGAATAGAACCGTTATGCATCCAGCCAATTCCATTGGCATCCATCTGCTTGGTCGTCGGATACACACCGCCTTCCATCCAGTAATACTTGAAGCTTGCAATCCAGGTTTTGCCGCCGTCGGTCGTGTGGTAAATGTTAGTACCCCACTGGTCACTCCACTTGCCGCTGGTATCGCTCGTGGCCGTGTACCAGAACTGCGGACCGCGGTAACCTTCAGTGGTCACCACCATTTCGTTTGCATTTTTCGGATTGATAGCAATACCGCCATAAGGGGCAATGTAGGGGTAATATTCTTCGCAAGTCTTGCCGGTGCCGCCAGCGGCTTCGCAGTCGACCATGCCTTTCACGTCCACCTTGTCGTATTTGGCATCGCCGCCTTCGTCCAGGAAGTTTTCCGGAGAAACGTCGGACCAAGTCGCCGACGCCACATCAAGCTGCAGCACCGCACCGCGACCAAAACCATCGTAAATCATGCCCCAGCCTTCGTCCCACATCATAGAATGCGGGCCTGCGCCGTCGGCAAAAGTCACCGTCATCTTCGAGCCATCGCCCGAAACTACCGCACGCTGCGGCATCAGGCGAACCATGCTTCCGCCGGCCGTGCGGCGCAATGAATCCGGAATCGGGAGCGCCTTCCAGCTTGCACCGCCGTCGGTCGAGGTGAACACGTTTTCGAACGTGCCCTTGGCCGCTGTCCCTTCGCGCAAGAATCCGGCGTACAGCACCTTGGAGCTGCCCGGAGCGTACTGCACAAAGCTGAACCCCGAACCATTCCAAGTCGTATCGCTCCCGGCGGCCTTTGTCCACGCATCCACATGGCTCCAGCTAGAACCGTTGTCCGTCGATTTCCAAAGGCCCTTGTTCTTGGAACCGTAGAACATAATCTTGGAATCATTCGGGTCGACCGCCAAGGCCTCGCCGTTTCCGCGGCCCATGCCGTTGCCGTGTGCACCGAAGCGCGCCACCTTGGTGCCCTTGGTCCCGTCTTCGTCCCAGGTGTAAATCACTTCCCAGGATTCGCCCTTGTCCTTACTACGCAAGAATGCGGTGCGGCCGCTATTCCAGTAACTGGTTCCCGCCACCATATAAACAACACCCGACTCGACCGGATCAACGGCAATCGCTTCAATGCCCAAAAGGCCGCGCTCGGAAACATCGACCCAGTCCATCATCGATTCCCAGCGGGCAGTCGATTCGTTCCAGCGGTACGCGCCGCCCACATCGGTGCGGGCGTAGAACAAGCCCTTATCTATCGGAGAGGCTATCACGGCGGAGACGAAACCGCCCCCGCCCATGCTCACGTTACTCCAGCTGAAATCAGCCGCCTTTTCGGCAGAGTATGCGGCAGTCGCCTGCATGCCGATGATAGCGGCCAGGCTAAGTCCAAAAGCACCAAACAATCCTTTTTTCATAAATTCATCCCTAAACAACCATGGACAACAGGCCCATGCATCCAATTCAAAAATATATTTCAGGGGCAAAAAACAGCGAAAAAATCACCTTATGCGGCAAAAATCCGTTTTTAGTTTTTCAACACCCTTAAAATTCCCCCCAAAACGCCCCTTTACCGATTTCTCGGCATACAACGAGCGTCAGGGAATTCGAATGTATCTCTTATAATCTAACGACTTCGTCGCAAATCTCAGACATCGCCGAACGGTGCGTCACAAAAATCATGGTCTTGTCGGGGTAAGTCGCAAACAGTCTTTCGAACAATTCACGCTCCGTAGATTCATCAAGCGAAGAACTCACCTCGTCAAACAACCAAACATTCCCGGGCCGTAAAAGTCCGCGGGCAATTCCGATTCGCTGCGCCTGGCCTTCGCTCAAGCCGCGGCCGCGCTCACCGATTTCAGTATCCAAGCCATCGGGCAAATCCAGTACAAAATCGGCACAGGCCGCATGCAAGGCCTGCAACATTTCTTGTTCGCTCGCATCGGGCTTGGCCAGCTGTAAATTCAAGCGTACGCTCCCGCTCAGCAAGGTATTGCCCTGCGGCACATACACAAAATTCGTGCGAGTCTCTTTGCCTATCGCACATACCTCGGAGTTTGAATAAATCAGCATGCGCCCGCTATCGGGCCTTACAAAGCCGAGCAACAACCGGAACAGCGTCGTCTTTCCGGCGCCAGTCTTGCCCATAATCGCCGTCTTGGAACCAGGCTCAAAATCGTGGCTGAATCCTTCCAAAACCTCGTGCCTGCCCGACGCATAACCAAAATGCAGGTTCTCGAGTCGCACTCCGAGCGAACCTTCAAGCGCCATAGGCGTCCCGTCACTTTCGGGCTCCTTGGATTTTTCAAGATCTTCCAGGCGGTCAATGCTTGCGGTGGTATGCACCACTTGCGGCACCATGTTCAAAATCGAAAGAATCGGGTGCTGAATCTGGCCCACCAGCTGCAAGAAGGACGTCATCATACCGAAGGTAATCGCCCCATCGCGCAGCCCGAGGCCGCCCCAAATAAAGGCTAGCAAATAACCCAGCCCAAAAGCAGACCCAAGCGCAAAACGCGAAAGCGTGGTAAATCGCGTACGGCGCAACACGTCGCTTTCCAAATGCTGCTGCATATCGCCCAGGCGGCCTGCCACCCAGTTTTCACTTTCAAGCGAACGCATGAGCACATTGTGTTCCACGCCTTCTTGCACCTGCATCTGGATTTTAGATTCGCGTTCACGAATTGCAAGCGTCATGTTCCTGAGCTTGCGAGACACCAGCTTACCGAGCACAATCGCCACCGGCGTAAGCAACAGCAACGCCCAAGCGAGCCGCGGATCAAACCAACGCATCAAAAGGAACGCGCCAACCAGCTGTATCGCCGTCACAATCATTTGCGGCAAAGTTTCCATGGTCGTGGTCGACACCGACTCGATATCTTTCGAAAGCCTAGACGCCACATCACCCGAATGCAGTTCTGCCCCCGCGTAAAGCTTACGCAGGAACAAGCCTTCGAACACCTTTAAGCGCAAGCGATTCGACTGACGGACCATCGCCACATTAGTCATGTAGTAAAACAAGATTCGCAAAACAATCGCGCCCACAACAGTCGCCACAAGCAACGCAATCATTTGCACGATGTCGTCTTGACTCCCCGTGCGAATGGTTTCGTCAATAAAGCGCTTGCTGAGCCATACCATCAACAGCCCAAGCGAAATGCGCCCTACGCCAAATACGATACGGACCGCAATGTTTAAGCGGAACCCGTCCGTATTTTTCCATAGCCACGAAAGGTATCTCATTCAACAACGTTCACGTTTTTCCACTGCTCGACAATGCTCATCACATCGGTCAGCGCATCATCCGGAGCAACATCATATTCGTCGCACAGAGCTTCGGCCAAAGCCACTATCGTGAATTCGCCGAGTTCACTCGCGCGTTGCCACAGCCAAGAAGCCGTTTCGTTGAGGCAAAGGAGCTTCCCGAAATCGAGAGCGCCAACGCCTTCGCCCATAATTACCTGTTCACCGCAAACTTCGCGCAGAACAAATCCTTTTTTGATGTGCATGGTGTACTCTCCTTCTAGAAATTCCGGATTCGAATGTAGACTCTATATAATTTAAGCAAATAACGGCGCAAAGGTAAAAGGCTCACCCACATTTTTTGGACAAATTGTATAAAAGACGTGTAAAGAGATCTTTTGTAACCATTTGGATGCACAACATGCGTCACTTTAGCATAAATTTGTTTACATTCCGTATGTTCACGGCCCTGTAAATTGCCGTCACCCATCAAAGTCACACGGTCGCCCGCCATTTCCATAACGCGGTGAATCACGTACCGACCGTCATCCGTCTTCGCGAGCACCACATCCATCGGCTTCACGTTTGTTGGGCGAACAAGCACCACGCTGTCGCGGCCACCTTCGATAAATGGGCGCATGCTCCATCCATTCACCGGAAAAGTCACTTCGACCCCCTCGCCCACCAGGCGAATCGCCTCGGAAAGAATCATCGCATCATCTTTCTTTTGCATCATGCATCCTGTTAGGCAGAAACCGTTTCGCAGCACAACTTTGCGGACGCTTCATCCGGCAAGCATTCCAAATACCACACCGGTACGTTCATGGCAAGCGCATTTTCGGTCTTGTGGAGTCCATCGGCAATCACGCGTTCCCAGCGCTTGCCCGAAATGCACGGAACAAGCGCGGCAAAAGCCTGCACGCCCCGCAAGCGAGCAATCTTATTGTACGGAGCCTGCGACAAGAGCACAAAACCGCCCAGCGCAAATTTCTGATTCTTGTAGCAAGGCGTCTTGCCGCTCCACGGCGAGCCATAAACAACCGCACGTGCGCCATCAAAAATGCGAACCACCGGATTATCGTCATTTAAAAGGTCTGTGCCAGCAATATGCTTGAGCCAAAGCCTAGCATGCGTACTCTTGCCCGTACCACTCTTGCCCAAGAACAGATAGCCGCGATCTTTGTAACTCACGACCGCCGCATGAAACAAGGCCGTATTGTAAGGAGCCGTTGCGATTGCATACAGCACCATCAGCGCATTGTTGACAGCGAACTTGAGCGAGCTCAATTTTTGATTTTGGGGCACGAATAGCGTAGCGTTTTTATAGTCGGCCGAACAAATCAACACACCCATCGCCTCGCCGAACAGGCGAAAATCAAAAGCCGATTCCTGCTTTGCAGTAAGTCCGCAAATAATCTGCTGGCCTTCTTCTTCCTGGCGGGTTTCTTCGGTATATTCAGGAGCCTCGCCACATTGCACATTCAACGCAAAAAGACAATCGTCCGACTTTTCAATTGCAAAAGGAGCATAGTTGTCCATGCATTCCGCAAAAATCTTGTCGCCAACATCAGCCTGCGCCGACACGGCAAACACATGTTCCGCCACTCTATAAAAACATTCCATCATAAAGCAATACGCCTGCGTTTAATACGCTTCGGAATCAACGAAATCGTTGCACGCCAGTACTTGAGTTCCTTGAAAATTGCATTCACCGGGTCAAACGGTAACCACGAAAGGGCTTGCAGACGATCCTTGAACCAGCGGACAAAAACATTCTTGGGCTTCGACTTGTACTGACCAAAATTACCGAACGCAAGTGCCAGTTTCAAAAGGCTTTCGCCACGTCTGCGGTCAGGCGCACAAAGCATCAAGCCCTGTTCTAATCCGAACACCTGTTGCAGCAGCCACATGACAGCACCGCATGCATGCATCATGCTCAGGCGCTTCATGACAGCTACCGCTGCACTACGATCATCTTTGGTAGAATGCCTGAGCAGCATCAGGTAATCCATATACTGTCTAAGGCCAAGACCGCCGCTATAAAAATGCTGCTGCAAGTGCGCCATTTGCATCACGAGCGCAAACTTGATCGACGGCGAGTAAAAGCCTTCGGGCACCTTTTCG
The DNA here is from genome assembly GCA_902799745.1 of Fibrobacter succinogenes. Classification (GTDB taxonomy): domain Bacteria; phylum Fibrobacterota; class Fibrobacteria; order Fibrobacterales; family Fibrobacteraceae; genus Fibrobacter; species Fibrobacter succinogenes_Q. The sequence continues at coordinate 21,368 of CADCBQ010000044.1, forward strand.
GCATTGCAGATTTCTTCGTTCAAAAACTCTTGCAATGCGCCATTGCGAAACGGGATTCCCGATGCAGGCTTAAAATGCACCTCGACGGTGATTCCGTCCTTATTTTCGGGCAGATGTATATGGTGCCGCGAATAAGCGTGATCATCAGTTTCCGGGGTCAACAAATTCAACTTATAAAGCAATTCGGCAACGCGCTTGCGACCACCGTCTACCCAAATATCGATATCGCCTGCTTGCCTCGAAAGTACATCAGGGTAAAGTCGCGCATTCGCCTGGCCTTTCAAAATAGCATTCTTACAGCACGCGCCATCAAAAATTTGAGTCAGGCGCGCACCCTCTTGGTCCATAAGCTTATTCTTGCCGGCAATCGCTTCGGCATCGAGCGACCAGCGCAAAAGCAAAGCCCTTGCAGGCCGAACATTTTCAGGCAGTTTCTTGATTCCCGAAAAAGCGACGCCACGCACGCACTGGCGCTTGGCAAGCTCATAAATAACCTTCCACTGCGCATCAGAAGGAGCCTCTTTAAAGCACTGCAATTCGCCAGTCGTATCAAGCGCAAATCGCAAGAGTTCAAACAGGAGCCTGTCCGTCTTTTTCAGAACCATACCCATGCGCGTAAAGATAAAATAAAAAAAGGCCCCCAAGGGGGCCCATGATAGAATTAGGCAATATAATTCTTTTCTATTTCATGGAGGCCGAATCCGCCACCATAACTACCTTCCAACAAAGGCTGCTGACGTTTCAGTTTTACCACATTAATTTGTGGAGAAACATATTTTTTCTTCTGCTTAGCGTTCATCATACTCATTAATAATCTTCTTCAACATCAACTTCACCACAATCGTTACATGCTTCAGGTGAACCACACAATAACATATGGCAATCGAATTCTTCAACAGTCATCTGAGGAGCAACATATTCTTTTTTTTCTCTATCGTTCATTTTCATGCCCTCATTACTTGACAATCACGCGCTTTCCATCGTGATAATATGTTCCCTGTACCGTAGGTTTTGCATTCAACTTACGACCGTTCAAATCAAACCAGCAATCCAAACGGAACTCACCGGTTACCGTATTGAGCATACCTGATTGAACAACATTGTCATTTTCATCAACAATTTCGACATGAAGTTCATTAGGAATCGAGAAGTTCGTATTATTTAACGAACCACCCTGCATCTTAGCCATTGCAGTCGATTGGTGATTTATCAAATAGGCTCGTAAAGGAGCGATATAGGCCGTGGCACTAGCTTGTACGAATTGTCCTACCTTTGCACCATCTCGTTCCTGACCTGCAAAGCCATAAATTTTACCCAATTCAGGATCATCACCAAAAACCTTATATGCATTTGTACCCCTGAATTCCCAATTTCCATCATTCAGGTTTTCTACAGGCTTTGTTTCCGTATTGAATGTTACAGCCCCCTTAAAGGTCATATGATTATCCGTTGGCATCACCATATAGGGAGTATTCGCAGCGACCTGTTCTGTATAAATTCGGCCAATTTTAACCTTCCAAACATCATCAACGACATCAACTCGTTTGAATCTATAAATCTTACCGCCCTTAACCATCGATGTGTCAATAGAGAACGGAAGCATAATGGTAGACATCGTTCCAACAAAGAATTTTCTATTGAATACGACCTCATCCACCTTAATATCATTTTCAATCTTTACCGTATCAGAACCAGTATAATCGCCATCAATTTCAGCAACAGTCTTATCGGGGTATTCCGTAATCGTCACGGCACCATACCGGGTCACCTTAACCGTCAAAACAGAAATTGTAGCCGCTCCATAACCGTTCAAAGCCAGCGACTTTTCGCCCACTGACCACGGCGAATCCTTATCGCAAACGCCATCGGTCAAGGTTCCGTTATTCAGTTTGCAAGCCACTTCGGCCACATTCACTTCGTCCATCTTATGAACGTCTGCGGCCGCAGTACCCTTACCCGTACCCAACAAAGCGTCATCGTCATAATAGTTTTGAGCAGAAGTCAGCGTACCAGACAAATGGTTACCGACAATGGCACCCGTAGAGCCGTTACCCATATTAGAAAGGCCTTCGCCATCATACACGCAAGTTTTCACAGTTAAGCTGGCCTTGGTAATACCCACAATACCACCAATGAAAGCATCATTACCAGTTGCCGAAATCGAAACCGCGCTCATGCAGTTTTCAATAGTACCGTTCTTGGCGTTACCGACAATGCCGCCCACGCCCTGACCATTACCAGTCGCCGTAATGTTACCAGACACATAGCAAGCCGACACTACACCACCCGGATTTTTATCAGCCAGCCACCCCACAACGGCACCGACAGAGATCTGATTCGTCTTACTAGATAAAATGGAGCCAGCATTAGTCGATGTTACAATATCCACATTTTCAAAGACAATGTTTTTCACCGAGCCATTGCCCAAGACACCTACAAAACCAAGATTCTGAGCGAATTCTTTTTTTACAGCGGCAATTTCATCGCTATTGATGTACAAATTCGAAATAACATGGCCGTCACCATCAATAATTCCCTCGAACGCAACTTTACCCGTGCCTGCAGCCATCGGAATCCACAATTTGTGGTTCATGTCCAAGTCGGCATTCAACTTGGCATTGATATTCAACCTGGCGCCAGGATTTTTATTGGTTTCGTTAGCGAACCATGCCAATTCGGCTTCGTCATTAATCAAATAAAAGTTTTTGCCTTCTATCTCTTGAATTTCCGGCTCTTCCATGGAAGATCCGTCCCAAGCGGCAAAAACCTGTGTTGCAAACAACATAAGAGCGCATACAAACACGCCACAAAATCTATTCGTGAGAATATTTTTTTCCATCAAAACCAACCTCGTTTTTTAGAAGTCGGGCCTAATATAGACTTATTCCCCACCGGTTTAAAGGGTTTTTGAACAACATTCCGTTTACGTTTTGTACAACGCCTGCGAAATTTGCGTAAAATCGCCAATTATAACATTATTTTAAGAATTCTGAAAGAAATATACTACATTGGTAGGTTGGCGTTTTTAGCTCAAAAACGCCATTTTCGCACTTAAAAAGGCATTTTACTCCGCTTCGGGCAGCACTTTTGTGCGTCGCATAAAGGCTAGCGTCTCTTTTTCACCCTTTTCGGCAAGCATTTTCAAAAGGAAAAGCAACTTCCTGTAAGTCTTTTCCGTCATCTTTTCGCGGGCCGTACTTTTGGTCAAATACAAAAGCGGAGATTCCTGCGTATAAGTTAATTTGTTGTAAGTCTTGGAAGCGGCTACGCGATCGCAGAACATTTCCTTGATGTAGCGGTCTGGCATATCCATCGGCACCAGCTTTTTAGTCGCCATTTCGTAATCGTACCAGAATTCAAAATGGTGTTTGTTACGCCCCTTATGGTGCATCCATGCAAGGCTGTAGCCCTTGGCATTGCGTTCACCATTGTTGGGCGACTGGTCACCCATATAGTACTTTGCCCCGGGAATAAACTCCGTCGGACTATACTTGGAAAGATCGTGGAACAAGCCCTGAAAACCAATTCCCGCCTTGAAACACAAGCGAACGACCTCGTTACGGTGCTTGGTAATCGTTATAAAATGTTTTATCGGGTGAAACATAGCACTCGTAAAAATAGAATTTTCTACATTTTAGCCCGAAATTTGGCGTTTTTTCACCCGCAATTTTTTACGAGTAACGCCGCAGATTTTAAAGACACAAAAAGAGGATTATTATGCCGAAACTTCGTTCGCTCAAGACTATGGAAGGCCGCGAAATGGCCGGTGCACGCGCCCTGTGGCACGCAACTGGAACCAAGGTGGAAGACTTTGGTAAGCCCGTGATTTGCGTGGTGAACAGCTACACCCAGTTTGTTCCGGGACACGTTCACCTGAAAGACTTGGGCCAGGTAGTCGCACGCGCGATCGAAGCTGCCGGCGGTGTCGCTAAGGAAATGAACACCATCGCTGTGGACGACGGTATCGCCATGGGCCACGACGGCATGCTCTACAGCTTGCCCAGCCGCGACCTCATCGCTGACTCTACCGAATACATGGCAAACGCCCACCGCGCCGACGCCCTCGTTTGCATCTCTAACTGCGACAAGGTGACTCCGGGTATGCTCATGGCAGCCATGCGCCTCAACATTCCGGCAATCTTCGTTTCTGGCGGCCCGATGGAAGCTGGCCACGTCACGACGAAGGACGGCAAGGACCGCGCTCTCGACTTGATCGATGCCATGATCGATTCCGCCGACAACACCATCAGCGACGAAGAAGTGGCCGCCATCGAAGCTAACGCTTGCCCGACTTGCGGTTCCTGCTCCGGCATGTTCACTGCAAACTCCATGAACTCCCTTACCGAAGCTCTCGGCCTTAGCTTGCCTGGCAACGGCACCATCGTTGCAACGCACGCCGAACGTAAGAAGCTCTTCGAAGCCGCCGGTAAGCGCATCGTGGAACTCTGCCACCAGTATTACGACTTGAACGACGAAAGCATCCTCCCGCGCAGCATCGCCACGAAGGAAGCCTTCGAAAACGCCATGCGCCTCGACATCGCCATGGGCGGTTCTTCTAACACCGTGCTCCACTTGCTCGCAGTGGCTCAGGAAGCTGGCGTTGACTTCACCATGAAGGACATCGACCGTCTCTCCCGCAACACGCCGTGTATTTGCAAGGTGGCCCCGACCGTTCACAACATCCACGTTGAAAATGTGAACCGCGCCGGTGGCATCATGGGTATCCTCGGTGAACTCGACCGCATGGGCCTCATCCACAAGAATGCAAAGACCGTTCACGCCGCCACCATGGGCGAAGCTCTCGAAGTGAACGACCTCAAGCGTAACCCGAGCGCCGAAGCCAAGCAGCGTTACCTCGCTGGTCCGGGCCGCAAGTACAATATCGAAGCCTTCTCTCAGAACTTCATGTATCCGGATCACGACCTCGACCGCGCAAACGGCGCTATCCGCGATGGCGAACACGCCTACACCAAGGACGGCGGCCTCGCTGTTCTGTACGGCAACCTCGCAATCGACGGCTGCATCGTGAAAACCGCAGGCGTGGACGAATCCATCTGGAAGTTCACCGGCCCGGCTATCGTGTTCGAAAGCCAGGAAGAAGCCGTCGAAGGCATCCTCGGCAACAAGGTGAAGGCTGGCGACGTCGTCGTCATCCGCTACGAAGGCCCGAAGGGTGGCCCCGGCATGCAGGAAATGCTCTACCCGACCTCTTATCTCAAGAGCCGTCACCTCGGCAAGTCCTGCGCCCTCCTCACCGACGGTCGTTTCTCCGGCGGTACGAGCGGTCTCTCCATCGGCCACGCTTCTCCGGAAGCTGCCAACAAGGGTAACATCGGCCTCGTGCACACGGGCGACGTTATCGAAATCGATATTCCAAACCGCACCATCAATGTGGAACTCACCGACGCCGAACTCGACGCCCGCCGCAAGGAAATGGAATCTCGCGGAGCCAAGGCTTGGAAGCCGGAAACCCGCAACCGCGTGGTGTCCAAGGCTCTGCAGGCATACGCTGCCATGGCCTCTTCTGCAGACAAGGGCGCTGTGCGCGACCTGAGCCTCATTGGTGTGAAGTAATTAAAGGAAAGTAATGGATTCTCTCCTTAAACCTTTTATGAATTCCCGCAAGGTGTATGTTCCGGGGAAAATGTACCCGGACATCCGCGTGGGAATGCGCGAAATTTTGACTGAAGACCCCGAAACGCCTGTCGTGACGGTGTACGATACGAGTGGCCCCTACAGCGATGTAGACGCCAAGCTCGACGTAACGAAGGGGATTGAACGTTTTCGCGAACCCTGGATTATGGAACGTGGTGACGCCGAACAGCTCGACGACATGACGTCTGCTTATGGCCGCGCCCGCCGTGCAAACCATGAGCTCGACCACCTGCGCTTTAATGCAGAGCACCACCCGCTCCGCGCCAAGGCTGGTCATCACCTGACGCAGCTCGATTACGCCCGCAAGGGAATCATCACCAAGGAAATGGAATACGTGGCCATCCGCGAAAACCAGCGCCTTGATGAATTGCAAGCCCAGGGTATAATCCAGGTGGCAGGCTCCCCCATTACGCCGGAATTCGTGCGCGACGAAATCGCCGCGGGCCGCGCAATTCTGCCGGGGAACATCAACCACCCGGAATGCGAACCGATGATTATCGGTAACCGATTCCTCACGAAAATCAACAGCAACATCGGCAACTCGGCCATCACCTCTTCTATCGAAGAAGAAGTCGAAAAAATGGCTTGGTCCGTACGATGGGGTGCCGACACGGTCATGGACCTTTCCACCGGAAAGCACATCCACGAAACGCGCGAATGGATCATCCGTAACAGCCCCGTCCCTATCGGAACGGTGCCTATCTATCAGGCACTCGAAAAGGTGAACGGCAAGGCTGAAGAACTCACATGGGAACTGTACCGCGACACGCTCATTGAGCAGGCGGAACAGGGCGTGGACTACTTCACGATTCACGCGGGCCTTTTGCTGGAACACATTCCGCTGACCGCGAAGCGTACCACGGGTATCGTGAGCCGCGGCGGTTCGATTCTTGCCCTCTGGCAGATGCGCCACCACCAGCAGAATTTCTTGTACACGCACTTCCGCGAAATCTGCGAGATTCTCGCCGCATACGACGTAGCAGTCTCGCTCGGCGACGGGCTTCGCCCGGGGTCGTTGGCCGATGCCAACGACGCGGCCCAGTTCGGAGAACTGGACACGCTCGGCGAGCTTACGAAGATTGCCTGGGAATATGGCGTGCAAGTGATTATCGAAGGTCCGGGTCACGTGCCCATGCACAAGATTCAGGACAACATGGCGCGCCAGCTCGAAAAGTGCCACGGCGCTCCGTTCTACACGCTCGGCCCTCTTACCACCGATATCGCCCCCGGTTACGACCACATTACGTCGGCCATCGGAGCTGCTCAGATTGGCTGGTACGGTACCGCAATGCTCTGCTACGTGACGCCCAAGGAACACCTCGGACTCCCCGACCGCGACGACGTGCGCGCGGGTGTGGTCACCTACAAGCTCGCCGCTCACGCGGCCGACCTTGCAAAGGGCCATTTCGCAGCACAGTTCCGCGACGACGCCCTTTCCCGCGCCCGCTTTGACTTCCGCTGGAACGACCAGTTCGCGCTTTCCCTGGACCCCGAAAAGGCCATGGAATTCCACGACAAGACGCTCCCCGGAAGCCAGGCCAAGAGCAGCCACTTCTGCAGCATGTGTGGCCCGAACTTCTGTTCGATGCGCATCACGCGTGCCGTGCGCAACTTTGTGGCAACTGGCGAGGTGGGTGACGTATAGTCACCCACGCCGAGACGAGGCAACAGGTATTAACCTGTTGTCGAGGCGAAGGGCGAACCAAGACTAACTAATCCTTTTGGAGTTTTCATATTTCTTGGTTCGCTTTTTGTATTTGGCGACGTTTAAGGCGCAGGCGTAGCGCTCGCATCATTATTTGTAGCCTCGGTTTTCGGGGCTACATTTTTATTTTTCACACAACGAAGCGAGAAAGCATTCCCTTCAAATTCTTCTTCGCTCTTGAATTCATCATTACCGCTGACGACATGCCAATAGACAGCCCCCATACCGCCGCCACCTTCGGCCGCCCAGAAATAAGCACTTGAGCCGAGTTCCGCAAATTCACCATCGCTACTGAAACGCGCACCCGCAGCAAGCGCATTGAATCCGCTAGCGTTATTGTTCTTGGTAGCGCTCCCCTGCGCCCAACCTTCACGGCTCTTGAGCGCGGCAGCCAAACCCTTTCGCTTATTTATCGCAAACTGGCCAAGACGCATCCATTCCTCTTGCCGCGGAATATGCCAGCCTTCCGGGCAAATTCCCTGGTGCTCTGCAATCACCGCGCCCTGAGATACGCTATCGAGCGAATTTTCGATAAAGTCTTCGGGGAGTCTCATCGCCACATACCACGGGTAAAGTCTGCCGTAATTGCGGCAACGGATATCCTTGTCTTCGTAGCAGTAACTGCCCGGTGCGGCAAAGCGCAAATTTTCGGCCATCCAAACATCCTCGCCCACCGCAAGCGTCTTATACTTGTTGTCGTCGCGTTTATCGTGAATCGAGGTACTGTCATAAATTTCATCGTCATCGGGCGGATTCATCAAGCAACGCACCGGCAGCGCCCTCGTTTTCAAACTTGAATCCATCACAAAATCATCGTTATCATTCGGCAAGTTCCACGCGATGGCTCGCAAGGAATCGCCGTCACCTGTCGACCAGAATCCCGTAAAGGAACCAATTCCCGAATAAGTGACCGTAGAATCAACCGAATCGCGCACGCCTGTAGCCAAAGCCGTAAAGCCGAAGCCATTTTCGCCCAACAAGGCTAGATCGCTTTCAAACCAGCCTTCTCGAGCACGCAGGTTCGTACCGACACCCACCGCATCGTCAATATCCTTCAAATAAATATTCAACCTGTAAAAATCAAGCGATGTCGGAATATGCCACCCGTTCGGGCACACCCCCTTTGCCTCCTTGAGCGCATTCCATGTATAGAGGCGCCCGAACCGTTCGCAGTTTTCTTCCTTGTCGTCGTAACAATAGCTCCCCGGCACCTTCACGTTCACATTGTTCACCATCCACACCTGGTCGCCAATATGAACCGTCTGCACGATCTTGTTTTGCACCGTGACCACCTGCGGAACCACCTTCGGACGAGGTGGCGGAGGCGGTTCCCTAAAGGGATACACCTTATTTTCGATACAACGGATAGAGGCGCCATCGTATTTAGAAGCGTAGACCTTGTCAAAAGACCTGGAATCGTACATCAAGCTCCAATAAATCGCACCCACATTGTCTATTTCCGACGAACTCCAATACTGCACCGAAGAACGTAAATCCATAAAGCCGGTATACTCGTTTCTCAAGCCCGCCGGCAGCGCATTAAATCCAAACTCGTCAGAACCTGCCGGCACACGCAATTCCTTCTCCCACAATTCGGTCGACTTAAGACTCAAGCCTACACCATCGCTCTTGCCAATTCGCCCCACATAGCGTTTCAGAGTCACCCAGTCTTTATTGGCAGGCACACGCCAGCCCGCAGGGCAAGCATCATGATACGTTTTCCACTCTTTCTTGGTAAAATCGACATCAACAATAGAATGGTTGTTGTAATAATCTACAAGTCGCATCGCCATCGACCAATCGTACAACCTACCATAAGTTTCGCAGTTGTAATCGCGATTGTCGTAGCACCAGCTGCCCTTCACATTAAAGCGCAAATTTTCGGCAAACCAACGCTGGTTGCCGATTTGCACAGTCTTGTACACGCGACCGTCACGTTTATCCTTGAAATCGGGCATTTTCAGGACATGCGCAGATGCAAGCCCAACCCAACCGAACAACATTACCAATAAAGCAGCCTGAATTTTCATTTTCACCTTCTTACCAAGCAATATATACTCAAAAAAGCCTAAAAGACAAGGCTGCGTAAACTTTTTTATTCCAAATTAAAAAAGGGGGGTAAATCCCCCCCCCTCAATTACTTTACATTCACCCGGTGAACTTTAGCACCGACCCTCACAACATAGGTTCCGGTGGCAAGATTCTTGACAACGGGTTCGGCTTCGGTAGTGAATCCCTGCTGCACGACTCGCCCCTGTAAATCCATCACGACGAACTTCCTTGCACCCAAGCTAGATGCAACCGGCGTCTTCTTAATGCTTTCGACGCCGGACTCGCTAAAGAACAGCGGATTATAGGCTGCCTCTGCAATATCCCCTTCAATCATGACAGCAACAGTTGCAGGATCAGAAAGAGACGCATCCGAGTTCCAAAGATAATCCTTCGATGCGCGCACCGAAATTGTCGCATAGCCATCGTTGAATTGAGCGTCTTCAAACAAGAACTCGACCTTTGCAGACGTCATATGGCCCTTGTACACATTGATTCCATTACATTCCTCGGTACACAAGTCATAAGTTCCATCTTTGGTAGGCTTAAGAATCGCTAAGAACAAGTCCAGAACGGATCCCGTGTGGTATTCTTCGTAAGAACCGTCTTCTTTAGGAATTTGCCCCCTAATGGCTTTAGGCGACTCTCCCGCTGCAGGAATCTGTTCAACAAAGGTTATTTGCGGTTTAAAGAAGCTCATTTCCAAGGTTTTCTCTTTACCCGCCACGCCAATTTTATATGACGAAACCACACTAGGCAAATCATACATGTCAACCGATGCGTAGACGGTATCTATACCGGAAGTCCCAATCGTACGCGTTTCGTCCAGTTTAAGTTTCACAAAGGAGTCGTACCCCGTAGCATCGCTTACCTTGTAATAAACGCTCACCGGTAACTCGTAGGTAAGCGAGTATTGACGCCCTGCCGCTTCTTGCGGATAAATTTCAAGGCCACTTGCAGACTCCTCTACAGAAGAAATGTAGACAGGAACAAGCTGCCCTCCCATGGCGTATGTATGCAAAACGTACTTGCCATCCGGCAAATTGACGCCCATCGTATCTTTTGCGATTGCGTCGGTATAGACCACATTCAGTTCTCCAGCAAAGCTATACCCAACAAGGGCAGCAGCCAGTGTACAAAGTATTTTGTTCATTCCTTACCTCTCAAAAATGTACAACACATGTTGCACATACATAATCTATAATTTTTTAACAAAAAAAGCCCCCGGCTTTTGACCGGGAGGCTTTTTTAAGTGAATTCTTTTTAAGAATTACACAGCGCCCTGCCACTTCATGGCATCGGCAACCTTGAGGAAGCCGGCGATGTTTGCACCCATCACGAGGTTGCCCTTCTGGCCGTACTTGACAGCGGCAGAGGAAGCAGCGGCGTAGATGCTCTTCATGATGCCTTCGAGCTTCTTGTCCACTTCTTCGAAGGTCCAGGAGAGACGTTCGGAGTTCTGGGAC
>CADCBQ010000045.1 GCA_902799745.1 Fibrobacter succinogenes
GGGCATGATCAGCTCCATGGCCCAGGCCGCCGGTGCAAACCAGGCTCAGCCGGGTCCGCAGCCGGGTGCTTCTGAACAGCCGAAGAACGACAAGAAGGGCGATGGCCCGGAAGTCGTCGACGCGGAAGTGGTTGACTAATTTCAACCTTAAAAAATCAAACAGGATTCGCCTCTCAAAAGGGGGCAATCCTTTTGTTGTAAAGTAACGATTCTTGATTTTTTATATGACGAGTTTGCCCGGAGGGCAAAATGGCTGAAAAAAGAGATTATTACGAAGTTCTAGGCGTCGGCAAGGACGCGAGTGCTGACGAGATCAAGCACGCCTACAAGAAACTTGCCATCAAGTACCACCCGGACAAGAACCCGGGCGACAAGGAAGCCGAAGAGAAGTTCAAGGAGGCTGCCGAGGCTTACGACGTGCTCAGCAACCCCGAGAAGCGTAAGAACTACGACCAGTTCGGCTTTAACGCCCCCGGTGGCGGCTTTGGTGGCGGCGGATTCGGCGGCCAGGGCTTCAGTTTCGAGGATATTTTCTCGAACTTTGGCGACATTTTCGGTGGCGGATTCGGTGGTTTTGGCGGCAGCCGTCGAGGCGGTCGCAAGGCAGGGCCTCCGCGCGGAAACGACTTGCAGATCAAGGTGGCGCTCAGCTACAAGGAAATCTTCGAGGGCTGCACCAAGAAGGTTCGCCTGAAACGCTACACGCCTTGTACGGAATGTAACGGCAAGGGCGGCACCGACATCAAGACTTGCGATACCTGTAAGGGTACGGGTCGCGTGCGCCGCGTGTCCGGCGGATTCTTCCAGATGGTTTCCGAGAGCGCCTGCCCCACTTGTAACGGCATGGGCGAAGTCATCGCGAATCCGTGTAGCCGTTGCCGCGGCGAGGGCCGTGTGCAGGAAACGGAAGAAATCTCCATCAAGATTCCGGCGGGCGTTGCCGAAGGCCAGTACCTGAACCTGCGTGGCGAAGGCAACTGCGGGCCTCGCGGCGGTGCCTGCGGCGACTTGCTGGCTGTGATTGCCGAAAAGCCCGATGACTTCTACACCCGCGAAGGCGACGATTTGCACTGCGAAATCAAGGTGCCGGTCCACAAGCTGGTTCTTGGCGGTACGCAGCGAATCCCGACGCTGGACGGTGGCGAAGTGCAGATCAAGATTGCGGCCGGCACTCAGGCCGGGAGCATCTTGCGCCTGCGCGAACAGGGCCTGTACCCACTGAACAAGCGCGGCGACCGTGGAAGCCTCTACGTGAACATCGGCGTGGAAATCCCGAAGGATTTGAGCCGCGAAGAGAAGGAACTCTACCAGAAACTCGCGGAACTCAGGCACGACAAGGAAACCGCGCAGGAAGAAAGCTTCCTCGAGAAGATGAAGAATCTGTTCAAGTGACACCCTGTGTCATCCTGAGCGAAGGGCTAAGCCCGTAGTCGAAGGATCTCAGAAATTCTCCCGGACAGCAATGCCCGGGATTTTTTTATAATTACATTCATGAACAAATTCATCGCCATCGTACTTTTAATATGCACCATCGTATTTGCGGACGAAGATGGCGTAGTCCCCGAAGTAGATAGGAAAAGACAAATTGACCCCGCCCTTATTTTGGGAGGTTTCGGATATTCCTCTCTAGACAGAATTGCAATCGAAGGATTTATTTTAAATGGATTTCAGCCGTTTAAAAACATAGGCTTATATCTTGAATATTCCCCACGGCTAGATTTAAGGTTAGATGCTGATGAGCCATCTTATGGTAGCTTAAGTATTTTTTTGATTGCAGGCACGGCAAATCTAATATTGCAAGCCAATGAAGGTTACAAAGAGGAAAAAGAAGAAATATCTGTTGCCTACTACATTGTTTTCGGATCATTATGGCTTTCTTCGGGTACATCTTATTATGCATTTTGGGGGAACAACATGATCGGCCTAACCGCATTTGAAAATCATCTATTTGAATGGTGGATAGACCAAGACGATTGGGATATGAGAGAAGTTGGATTTATGGAAAGCGTCGGCCTGCAGGCCAATTTACTTTTTATGTTTGTCGGTGGCGGTGTTCAGTTTGAAGTAACGAATAGACGGCGGAATCTCGGCGTTTTCTTTCATATAAAGCTTTTCCCCATATTTTTTGAAAGATTTCCGCATGAGTGACATTTTCTAGATTCTGAGGTGTTTAACAAGAGAATGGTTTATAGACGAACATTTCTTTTGGATGGAGACACAATGAAAAAGGTTGTCATTTTGAATGCAAGCCCGCGCAAAGACGGAAACATCAGCCAGATGCTGAATATCATAGGTGATACCTTGTTCGAAAAAGGCTCCGAGGTGACAATCATTGATGTCTGCAAATTGGAATTTCGCCCGTGTATCGGTTGTATGAAATGCCGTAGCGCTCACGATTGCGTGATGCCGGAGGACGATGCGAAGCGGATTCTGCGCTTGGTGCAAGAAAGCGACGCCCTTGTGGTCGGTTCGCCTTGCTATTGGGGCAATATGACGGGGCAACTCAAAATGCTATTCGACCGCTGGGTTTACGGCATGATGGACCACAGCGAACGCGATTACCCGATTCCACTGTTAAAAGGGAAGAAAGCTGTCATTGTGACGACATGCACTACCCAATGGCCTTTCAACCTCATTTTCAAGCAGTCGGCGGGCACCGTCCGCGCCCTGAAAGAAGTGCTATGCTGGAGCGGATTCAAGATTGCAGGTGTGATTCAAAAAGGCGGAACCCATAAGCGAAATGGCCTTACGCCCAAAGAAATTGCCAAGTGCAAGAAAATTGCCTTGTCACTTGGTTCGCATTAAAGGCGTGAAAACACAATCGGGCCGAATTATTCCGCGTCGCGCTGAAGTTGCGGGATTATTTGTGCGAACCATTCCTCGAAATCACCGGCTTCGATATGGTCGCGGGCCTGCTGCATCAGGTGTAGGTAAAAATGCAGGTTATGGATGGTCGAAAGCGTCCAGCCGAGGGGCTCTTTGGCTTTGAATAGGTGGCGCAGGTAGGAGCGGCTGTAGTTGCGGCAGCAATAGCAGTCGCATTCCGGGTCGAGCGGCGCATCGTGTTGGTGCGCGAACTTGGCATTCTTGTAACGGAGCACTCCCCTGCTGGTATAAACGAGGCCGTCCTGCGCATTTTTTGCGGGCAAAATGCAGTCGAACATGTCGACCCCGCGGGCAACAAGCGAAAGCAGGTTCCAGGGCGTGCCCACCCCCATCACGTAGCGGGCGCGGTCCTCGGGCAAGTAGTTTGTGCAAAAATCCGCAATCTCGTACATGGTTTCGACGGGTTCGCCTACGGAGAGGCCGCCCATGGCGTAGCCGTCAGGAGCGAGTTCCTTGAGCGCTTCGATGGATTTTTTTCGGAGTTCCTTGTGCATGCCGCCCTGCACAATCCCGAAAAAGAATTGCGGGTAGCCGTGGAGTGGCGGGTTTTCGGCGAGCCAATCCATGGCGCGGCGGGTCCATTTGAGCGTCAGGTCCAGCGAGTGCGAGGCCTCTTCGACGGTGCTCGGGTAAGGCGTACATTCGTCAAAAGCCATGATGATGTCGGCGCCGATTTCGCGCTGGGCCTGCATCACGGATTCGGGCGTGAACTTGTGTCGGCTGCCGTCCAGCAGGCTCTTAAATTCCACGCCGTCTTCGGTGATGTGGCGAAAATCCTTGAGGCTCCAGACCTGGAATCCGCCGCTGTCGGTAAGCATGGGGCCGTTCCAGCCCATGAACTTTTGCACGCCGCCCGCCTCGGCAATGAGCTTGGTGCCGGGGCGCAGGTACAGGTGGTACGTATTCGCGAGAATGATTTGCGCCTGCATTTCACGCAGGTCCCGCGATGAAAGCCCCTTCACGCTGGCAAGCGTGCCCACCGGCATAAAAATCGGCGTTTCCACCACACCATGGGCGGTGTGGAGCCGGCCGCGGCGGGCCTTGCTCTTGTCGCTTGTCTTGACGAGTTCGAAGGGATTCTGATTCACGGAGCAACCGGATTAAAGCTGTTCGCGGATTTTTTGGGCGAGGGAGAAGCCGGCGGCGCGGGCCTGTGCAACAGAGTCGGCGGCGCGGGCGTCCACAAATTGCGATATTTCGGCGCGGAGCAGGCGTTTGCTGGATTCATCCCAGTAAATGCCGCGGAGCGCGAGAGTGCCTGCATCGCTAAATTCGGCGAAGCTAGCGACCGGAAATTGACAGCCTGCATTGAGCGCCTTGAGGTAAGCCATTTCGGCGACGGCGATGGCATACGATTCAGCATCGTTGACATGCGCAAGAATTGCATCCAGATCCTGCTCCATAGAACCTAACTCAACTACGTCAACAAGTTGACTAGTTTCGTATATCGACTTCGCTTCGCTTTGCTCAGGATGACATGATGACAAAGTCTCTATCGCAAGGATGCCTTGGCCGGAAGCCGGGAGCATCTGCTCTGTGCTAAAGTATTCTGTCACCTGGTCAGCAAGACCCATGCGCTTGAGGCCGGCGGCGGCGAGCACGACGGCGTCGAGTTCTGCAAGTTTGGAAAGTCGCGTCTGGATGTTCCCGCGGATAGGCACGTATTCCAAATCTGGGCGCAGTGCCTTCAGCTGAACCACACGGCGAATGCTTCCGGTGCCGACGCGGGCCCCAGCGGGCAAATCCATAAACTTAATTCCGGCGGCTCCCCCACGGGCAATAAATGCATCGCGCGGGTCTTCACGCTTCAATACCGCCGCAAGCTTGAATTCGGGCAAAACTTCTGCCGGCATGTCCTTTAAGCTGTGCACGGCAATGTCGGCGCGGCCTTCTAAAAGGGCAACTTCAAGTTCCTTAATGAAAACGCCCTTGCCGCCAAAGCTAGCCAAAGATTTATCAAGACGGCGGTCGCCTTCGGTCGTCATCGAGACAAGTTCATAGCTCAGCCCCGGATTTGCCGCCACAATGGCATCGGCCGCCATGGACGTTTGCGCCAAAGCAAGCGCACTCTTACGGGTTGCAACGCGCAACTTACATTCACTCATTGTTCGCCCCCAAGCACTTGAGGAACACCTGAACATCTTCAGGCGAATTTTCAGCCTTCACCTTGTACAAGAAATCGTTCGCCATCTTTTTAGCAAAGCGTTCGTACATCATTTGCACGCGGTGGCGATCTTCTTCGGGCAAATCCGGCATCGAACGGAGCAATTTGTCTGATTCTTCATTCGCCGACTTCAGCATTCTTTCAGCATGCACACTAATCTGTTTCGAGACTTCGTCCATGCGCATCCACTGCAAGAATTCATCGATGCCTTCTTTCAAAATTTTCTGAGCGGCTTCAAGTTCAATCATGCGCAGGCGGCGATTTTCAGAGACCACTTTTTCAAGGTCATCGACGCAAACGTATTCAACGCCCGGAAGATCCCCAATGCTAGATTCAGCATTACGCGGGCTTCCCAAGTCAACAATCAAACGCTTTGTCTTATTGCTTACACCAGGATGTTCCGCCACCTTGCTGCAATGGCGTTCGAATACGACATCAAGCGCGCCCTTGGGTGCGTTATTTCCTTCAGGAGTCAATACGTCCCCAACTGACTTTGCATATTCTTCTTTCGTAATGATCGGCTCTTGACAGGCGCTGCAAAGAATCACCACGTCACACTTGCCGAGCACTTGGTAGCGGTCTTCAAACTTGACCGGCGTGAGCACGTCTGCAAATTTTTCAGCATTTGCAAAGGTCTTGCTGCTTGCAAAAATCTTGGTGGTATTCTCTTGCACGTACTTGAGCATCAAGGAGCCCATTTCGCCGAGGCCCACAATGTACACAGTACGATTTTCCAGGTCATCGAAAGTGTGCTGCACCTGTTTCATGGCCAAGAACGGAATGTTGCAGCTGAGTTTGCTCAAGTTAGTTTCGGTCTTGATGCGCTTGGTGGTGTGAATGGCACTCTGAAAGAGCTTGTTCAGGGTATTCCCCGTTGCACGCAACTGGTGCGCCGTTTCGTAGGCACGGCCAATCTGGTGTAAGATTTGATCTTCACCCATTGCCACCGAATCAAGACCCGCACACACGTTCATCACATGGTGTGCCACCTCGTCGCCCGACTTAAAGTAAAAGAATTTCGCAAAATCGTCGTAGC
Organism: Fibrobacter succinogenes; assembly: GCA_902799745.1. Lineage (GTDB taxonomy): Bacteria > Fibrobacterota > Fibrobacteria > Fibrobacterales > Fibrobacteraceae > Fibrobacter > Fibrobacter succinogenes_Q. Next base: position 6,087 of record CADCBQ010000045.1, read on the forward strand.
TCTGCCCCGCCAGTTTGCAAACATACTGGACAAGTTCGGCGTCGGTCAGATCGCGGTCAGAGGCTACATAAACCTCAGTGCGGTTGCAAGTCGCAAGAATCAAAAGTTCATCGAACGGAGAATTACTCAACGCATTTGTCTTGACATCCATCGGGATGTAGAACTTTTCGCGGACTGCGATTTCGGCCACCTTGTGGCTCATGCCTGCCATGTAGATTTTGCGCATAGGCTAAATTTAGAAAAAACTCATTCGCCTATTTCGTTATCAATCCACTGGTAGCGTTTTTTCATCCACTCGGTCATGACCTCCACCGCCTCATCATACGAATCGTACGGATCCTTGAGCGCCCAGTTCTCGGTATTTTTGATAATGGGCCAACGGCGGTATTCATTATCTATCGCTTTTTCAATAATCGCACGATAAACCGGAATGCTGTCTATGAGGGCCTTGAATGTATCGCGATGCTCTTGCCAATAAGCTGTTGCAGCACTATCGACTAGGGAATTCTGCATAATGTAATAATTCAAACGGTACCTACGAATATACCAATCTTCCGGATTTTTATTCTGTTCGAGCGACGCATTACCGAACGCCAAATCAAAATCCCACAGCGGTCCAAAGTGAATAGGTTCTCCTTTTTTCCAAGTAAAGAAAACACTGCGGGCGTAATTGCCATCTTCGTTCTTGGAATATTCGTGCACCCAATAATAAAGCACATAGTCATCAATATCAAGCCAATCTAAAACATCTTTGCGTTTATGGATGTACTGATTCATCATGAAATTTTCAAATGCATTCAAATGATCCAGCAACAAATCTTCCGTTTCGGGCGATGGATTCTTGGGGAACTTGATGTGATAATAATAATTGTTATCAGTTAGAATATAGGGCGGATCGAACTTTTTGGAATCTTCTTTTTCAACTAAGAATGTGGTATCGTTTTCGTCAATATTCACACGGTTCTTGGCGACTTTGATCGTTTCGGAGAGCAGATATAGCCCCATATACTTACGGTTCAGATACACCTCGACAAACTGCATCTTAGGCGTATACTTGGCACCAAGCCATTCCGAAAGACGCGTCATCATGTAGTTACGCAAATGGGTCTTGTCTCCAAAATTTGCGATAAGCGCCCAATCGCGACTCTTCGGCATGCCAAAAAGTTTTACTTTATCCTTAAATTCCAATTTCATGCCGTACTTGGGCATCTTAAAGCTAGAATTGCCACGCCCGCGCACAGTGAGTTCGTAGACCTCACTTTCGGGGGATTTTTCGCCGTAAATCTGCAAGTGCGAAGGAATCTCGGTTTCGCGGTCACGAACACCCGCAAAGTCTTCAGTTTCAATCACGATTCGCGGGAGCCCTGCGTACGGGTACTCGGAATCGTCCATAGGCAAATTGTCAGGATTGCTTTCGGCTTCAGCCCAATAACATGCAGCAAGACTGATACAGCAAAAGATTGCTGCAAGCAGCTTTAAAGCTATGTTATTTGTACTCGACAAGCTCATTTGCAAGAAATATAATTTTTTTGAATTTGTCTACCGTCTACTTTTACCGTCTAATGTTTACTTTTATATATTTCTGCATATGAATAAAGTCTTCGGATGCATTTTGTCAATTGCTTTTGTGGCTAGCTTTGCTACGGAAAGTCTGCATCCGATTGCGGCACCGTCAACTAATTTTGGCGTTCAAGGAACGGTTGAATTAGACGAAGATGTTTACAGCGGCGATTTGGAAGTTTCGGCTGAATATGCAGTACACCCGCGCCTAAGCTTTTATGTAGATGGCGCATTCCGTTTTTTAAGCTACAGCTACGAATATTCAACTGAAGGCTACATCCACAATTACTGCAACCTGCACGTGAATGGCTTTAACGAGACTTATGTTGGAACAAAAGGGCTGATTCTCCCCTACTTGGGACTGAATCTTGGCTGGCAATTTCCGCCTGGCGAAGGCTCCCAGAAGAACCGTTTTCACCGATTAAATGTAGAACCGTTCAGTCTATTGCAGGTTTCCAAAAATCTGACTGTCGGCACCGCAATTCGCTACAACACCTTCCTCGAAGACAAAAACTTTAGGCCCGGCGACGAAATCGGATTTAAAGCGTCGCTCGTATGGAAACCGGGCTGGAACAATTCTTTAAAAAAAGGCTGGGAATTCAGCGAAGTATTCCTTTACCAGGCCCGAATCGAAGAATCTGAAAACAGGAACCTGGACAAACCCTATCGCGGCATGAAAGACAAATACCGCGGCATGAAAATGAAGTTTGATGTCAAGCGCTACTTCAACATCGCAGGGTTTTCAACCGGATTCGGGCTGAATTATGAAATTCATGAGGGTACGCTGTTTGGCTTTGAAACCGGCCACCGCGTCGGTATCGAAATGAAAATCCGATAAAAGGAATTTTTAGGCGAAAAAGCGGAAACTCGTTTTCTTGAGTTCACGCACCGAACGCAAAACGACATAATCTGGGTTGCCAATTGATTCGGCAGCCTCTTTAATATTGCGATCCAGTTCTTCGGCAGACTGGGCATGCATCATGGCATAAAGCGTGTACGGGAATCCGTCGAAAGCCGGACGCTCATAGCAATGCGAAATGTAAGACTTGCTTGCAAGAATTGCCCCAGCAGGATCCTTCGACTCGCTTTGCTCTCCCCTAAGAGGATAACTCAACTTGAGAACTGAAGTTCTTAGTTTCGTATAGCTCAGGATGACACTTCTCTCGTCTTTCGTCTCTCGTCTTTCGTCTAATCTAAAACAGACCATGGCATTGTCGGCAAAGCCCGCTTCTTGATGACGAAGGATCGCTCCAAAGCGGCGCATGCGTCTCAAATCCAGGTCTTCACGGAGTTCTTCACACGAAATTCCCCAATCCTTGAACGGGGTGAGCGTATGCGGAATATCTTCGCAGGCAATGCGGATTCGTGCACGATCTGCACCTGCCATCGGTTTCGACCTGACACAATTATTTTTACGGATTACCGGCGCTGCAGAACCGCCCATCACCGTATTAATCTTGAACTTCTTAGTCGCCAAGAGTACATGAACATCGTGCAGTTCCGTTTTCGAACAAACGTCTTCGACAATCTTCTGGATTTCTGCTTCGGACTGGGCAATGACGGTAAACCACACATTGTATTCGTGACTACGCACGTAATTGTGCGTAATCGCAGGAATCACATTAACAACGGCAGCAAATTTTTCTAAAGCAGAATCGTCGGCAGCCCCAGTCATAGCCGTCGGCACCTTCCCTGCGCAAAGGCGGGAAATAAAGCCGAGCACCTTGGAATCGTACACTCCCCCGATACGGCGGATAATGCCCGACTGGCGTAAATTCTCAACTGCAGCAAAAACGCTCTGTTCATCGGAACCAAGCTGTTCCGCCAGCACCAGGTACGGACGTTCTTCCAGCGGAAAAGCGTCTTGGATGATGGCGAGAAGTTGTTGGTCAAGTTTCGTTTGTGCCACTGTCTACCGTCTACTTCCTACTGTCTACTAACGAATCTCTTCGTCGGTCAAGTAGCACGCCGGATCCTGTTCCCAGAAGTCTCCAGTGACTGCTTCGGCGCGAGTACGGAAGTTGCCGTTACAAAGGTTCAGGTAGGCGCACTTGGGGCAGCGACCCTTCAGAATCGGCTTACGATTCTTGAGGCCCGCCATAATCGGGTTCGATTCATCGCTCCAAATTTCGCCAAAACTACGTTCGCGCACATTGCCGAGCGTAATGTATTGCGTAAACTGGTCGGGGTGAACGTTTCCGATGCTATCGACGTTGCCGAAAGCCATGCCGCTACGGTTACCACCATTGCGCCGGATGAGTTCCAGAACCTTCTCAGCACGGGCAGGATCTTCGCGCAACATGCGGCGGTACAGGTAGACTGCATCGGCGTGGTTGTCCACCGTCAAAATTTCCTTGTCGATTCCGCGTTTCTTAAAGTCGAGCGTGCGATCGATAATCAGGTCCATCGCCTTACGGCTTTCTTCGTGATTCAAGTCGTTTGCAACCATGGCCGAACCACGGCCGCTGTAAACCAGGTGATAGAAGCACACGCGATCAATGTTTTCAGCTTCGAGCAAGTCGAAAATGGCATTCAGGTCTTGCACATTGTAACGGGTAATGGTAAAGCGGAGCCCCACCTTCTGGCCCGTTGCCACGCAGTTGCGGATACCGCGCAAGGCAAGCCTATACGCGCCTTCCTTGCCGCGGAACTTGTCGTGCGTCGCCTCGCAGCCGTCCAAGCTAATACCCACATAGCCTACACCCATATCCTTGAGCTTTTGAGCAACATCGGGAGTAATGCAGGTGCCGTTCGTGCTGATAGTCGGGCGAATACCCTTGCTGGCAGCGTAGTTTGCCAGTTCAAAAAAATCCGGGCGGAGTAACGGTTCTCCACCGCTAAAGAGAATCACCGGAACCTTGAAATCTGCCAACTGGTCAATTAAAGCCAAGCCTTCTTCGTGCGAAAGTTCGTTCTGGTACTTGATAGCCTCGGAGCGGGCATAGCAGTGCACGCAGCTCAGGTTGCAAGTCTTGGTGCAGTTCCACACTACCACAGGGCCGCGTCCCGGCGCAACGCCGTTCTTGCATTCATGGGCCTTGGGTTCGTAACGCAACTGATCGCCGTAATTCGGCGTATCTATCAAAAGCTTGGTAATACTGATCATGAGCTCAAAGATAGAAAAATAACCCCGGTTGCCCGAGGTTATTAAAAGCTTTCTCTATTAAGTGTTGTGTCGCGATTAAAGCTTCACAGAATCCTTAGAGATGAACTTCTTGATCTTCTTATCGCCCATCCAAAGCTTCTTGTGGCTCTGGAGGTCGGTGAGTTCGAGGTCCACCTGATAGAAGATAACGGACTGGCCACCTTCCTGGTCCACGATGGTATTGATGGTGCCGGTCAGCATCCAGTCAGCACCGGTTTCCTGGTGAAGTTCCTTGGCGGTTTCTTCGGTAGCGTTACCCTGCTGGTCTGCAACTTCAGAGCGAAGTTCGGCGCGTTCGGCGGAGTTAGCAACGAAGTCGGCGGCACCGGAATTCAGAAGAGCGCGTTCCATATCCTTGACGAAGGTTTCAACGCTAATGTGTTCGTGGCTCTTGTTGCGAACCTTGCCGATCACAACCGTCGGGGTACGGCCCATTTCGCCGATAATCTTTTCGATTTTCTGGCTCTGCAAGCAGCTCATGATCATTTCATCAGCTACCAGACGGGAGTCCGTATCGTTCCACTTACCCGAAAGGTCGGTCGTAGAATTTTCGTCGATACGGGTAACAGTCTTTCCGCCACTGCTGCAAGCAACCATGCAAAGGCTGCAACCGAGAGCGAGAATAGCAAACAATTTACGCATTAGATTTCTCCTTGTAAAATTTTTAACAAATGTACAATCTTTCAATTCTTTTGTCTATTCATTCATCGCATAAAAAATACCACTGGTCCAAAAACCAGTGGTATCTAAATCTGTCGAAGAAAATCTAGAAATTACTTCTCAGCGAATTTCTTAGAGGCGGCCTTGACCTTCGGGTCGTTCTGGGCATCCTTGATCTTCTGCTTGATACCGTCTTCAATCTGCTTCTTGAGCTTGGCGGCGAGGGCGGGGAAACGTTCTTCCAGGGAATCGCTAAAGACAGCCGGTTTCTTGGGAGCTGCGGGACCCTTACGCTTGGCGTTCAGGGGGCGCTTCTTCTTGGCCGGGGCCTTCTTTTCTTGGGATTTTGTTTCCTGAGGCTTGACTTCTTCTGTGGATTTGACTTCAGTTTCTTCTGACATAATAGACCTCTTGGAAATATTGTTAATTTGACGGCGCAAAAATAGTAAAAAATTCGCCTATTCCTAGGTTTTGCAACTAAAAATTATGCTTTTTTAAGCTAAAAACGCCTATTTTCGAGCCAATGGGCAAGCACGGTAATGTCGGCGGGGCGTACGCCGGGAACACGGCTAGCCTGGCCGAGCGTAAGTGGCTTATGGGCGTTTAAGCGCTGGCGGCTTTCGATACTCACGGCGGTCACCTGCATGTAGTCGAAGTCGACGGGCAGGCGCACGGACTCCATCTTCTTCTGGTCGTCGATTTCGCGGGCCTGCCGGTCGAAGAATCCTGCATAGATTTCTTCGGCGTACATGAACCACTGGTCGCGGCGGGTAAGATTCAGGTCGGGCAGCGCGGTCCGGAACAGCTGTTCAGGGTCGATTCCCGGACGGCGCAACACGTTGATCCAACGGGTGCGCTCGGTCGAAAGAGCCTGGCCACCGGCTTCGAGAATCGGGTTAGCCTGGTCGGGCGTTGCTGATTCTTCGGTCATGCGTGTGCGGGCAGTCGCCATCAGTTCCTGACGGCGCTTCCAATCGGAGTAGTCGCTGTCCGAAATCATACCAATCTTGTGGGCACGTTCCTTGAGGCGAGTCTCTGCGTTATCGCTACGGAGGAACAGCCTGTATTCGGCACGGCTCGTGAACATGCGATATGGCTCGTCGAGCAAAATATTCACCAAGTCATCGGCCATCACGCCCAGATAGCTATCCGAACGGCCAAGAATCAAAGGTTCTTCACCCTTGATCTTAAGGGCGGCGTTAATGCCAGCCAAAAGACCCTGACCGGCGGCTTCTTCGTAACCGCTCGTGCCGCAGACCTGACCTGCGAAATAGAGTCCGGGAACCTTCTTGCATTCAAACGTCGGGTAAAGCTGCGTGGCATCTACAGAATCGTATTCCACCGCATAACCAATCTGCAACACGCGGGCACGGGTAAGTCCCGGAATCGTGTGGATAGCGGCCAGCTGAATGTCTGCCGGCAGGCTAGAGCTAAAGCCGTTGATATAGACACGACCGATATCCGCCTGTTCCGGTTCAAGGAACAACTGGTGGCCGTCGCGGTCGCCAAAGCGGTTAATCTTGTCTTCGATACTCGGGCAATAACGCGGGCCCTTGCCGTGAATGCGGCCGCTGAACATGGGGCTATCCTTAAAGCCGCTACGCAGAATATCATGCGTCTTCAGGTTCGTGCGCGTAATCCAGCACACGCAGTCATTGCGAACGAATTTGTTCGCAACATCGCCCCAAAAGTAATTGGCGTCGCGGCCAGGAACGGTTTCTGCCAAATGGCGGTCGCTCATGGGCCACGGAGAATCGTCTCCGCGTTGCACGTCGCATTCGTTAAAGTCGATGGAATCGGGGTCTAGGCGGCTCGGCGTACCCGTCTTAAGGCGACGGAGCGCGATTCCTTCGCGCGCTAGGCATTCCGACAGTTTGTCAGCGCTGGGTTCACCCACTCGCCCACCGATGCTTGTTTCAAGCCCGGTAAACATCTTGGAGGCTAGGAAGGTACCGCTCGTAATCACGAGCGAACGGGTAATATAGCGTTCACCGCTCAAGAGAGTGAGTTCCAGGCGACCGTCAGCCATACGCGTAAAGGCAGCGAGTTCACCCTGAATCACAGAAAGTCCCGGCAAATTCGTAATGACTTCGCGAGCGACTTCACTGTAGTACTTCATGTCGCACTGGGCACGCGGACCCCACACGGCCGGCCCCTTACTCATATTGAGCATGCGGAACTGGATGCCCGCCTTGTCGGTGAGTAGCCCCATCAGGCCGCCGAGCGCATCGATATCTCGGACAATTTGACCTTTGGCCACCCCGCCTACGGCCGGGTTACAGCTCATACGACCGATGGCGTTAATATCCATCGTGAGCATGGCGGTCTTTACACCGAGTTTCCAAGCGGCGTGGGTCGCTTCAATTCCAGCGTGCCCACCACCGACAACGACTACGTCAAATTCTGCAACGAGAGACATTAGAAGCGATTACTTCTTTTCTTCAGTCTTCGGAGCTTCGGGGTTCCATTCCACCTTCTTGCCAGAGACAAGATCAGCGAGGTCCTTCTTGAGCTGTTCCTTTTCGCTTTCGAAGGCGGCATACATCTTGTAAGTGCCGTCCGGGTTCACAGCGTAGACCTTCGGAACGTAACCGTCGCTATAGAGTTCACCGAACTGGCGGGATTCGTCCCAAACAACATTAATGGTTTCGTCCCACTTGGCGTTGTCCATGAACTTGCGGATACCGACCTTCTGGTTTCCACCGCTAGCCACAGCGAGCGTGATCAAGCCCTTCGGAGCAAATTCCTTGGCAATTTCAAGCACTTCGGGTGCAGCATGAGCGCAGTGACCGCAAGTAGCAGAGAAGTACATGACCAAGAGCGGCTTGCCTGCAAACGGTTCGAGGTTTTCGAGATCCTTAGCAATGGCCTTGTCCACAGAAATCTTGGTAGCCTTCACCTTCGGGTTGAGCTTCTGGGGCATGCCGTTAGCAAGGGTATCGCCACGGAGCGGAGCAATTTCTTCTTTAAGCTTGGCTTCTTCTTCCTGCTGCTTCTTGATGGCAGCCTGACGCAAATCCTGCATTTTCTGCTGGTAGCGCTGACCGATAGCGGCCAAAGAATCCTGCGGGAACTGGAGTTCGAACGTGGAATCAGCCACCTTGGCCACAGATTCCTTGATACCCAGAATGAAGTAGTCTACATCAAATTCGGTCTGGAACTGGTTGCCGATAGCAATGAGCTGGTTCGCAAACTGGAGACCGAGCAAGTAAGAGAACTTGGTATTGTCCGGAGAATCGGCCTTAATGGTCACTTCTGCACCCGTAGAAGCCGGAGCTTCGGCAATCGGCTGAGAACGAGCGACAGAGTCAACGTAAGCCTTGATCTTTTCGTTATTGCCTTCGGCCAGCATGGCGCTATCCGGACGAGTTTCATCGACACGCTTACGGGCGATTGCCGTGTAGCGGTTGCTGATAGCCTGCAAGCTATCGCCATCCATCTGCACCTTGAAGTTCGTATCCTTGTTAGCCTTCACATTGTCGCGAATGGCCTGAACCAAAGCGTCTTCATAGATCTTCTCACCCATCTGGCGCGGAATAATCGTAAAGTTCTGGCCACCGAACTGGGCACCGAGCATATAAGCAAACTTTTCGTCATCGGTCGAATTAGCGGTAATGGCTGCAGGAGCTTTTTCAACAGGCTTTTCACCACATGCCATAAGACCAAATGCAGCCAATGCTGCAGAACCGAGTGCAATCTTCTTCATGTCCATTTGAATCTCCTTAGAGAAAATTTTTCCGAGCGAAAATATAGAAAAATGACTTTTTAGAAAAGTTTCAAAACATAGAGAATATCAAACAAAAATCCTTTTTTATTGCGGGAGGGGACCCTGCTCGGAGTTGCGAAGGCCGCCCGGTCCCCTCCCTGCACCCTCCCCTTCCCAGGCCGACGCTTTTTTTTTCAAATAAAAAAATCCTATAGCTTTAGCTACAGGATTTAAATTCATTATAAAATAATTTCTTACTCTGCGAAGTAAGCCTTGGCCTTGGCGATGACGTCTTCGACCTTGACCATGGTGAATTCCTTTTCATTGCGGAACTTCCATTCGACTTCACCGTTGGCGAGGCCCTTCCTGCCGATGGCGATGCGCACCGGAGAACCCCAGAGGTCGGCGTCCTTGAATTTGACGCCCGGACGTTCGTCGCGGTCGTCTACGAGCACGTCGATGCCGGCGGCTTCGAGTTCCTTCTCGAATTTTTCGGCGAGTTCCACGAGTTCGGCTTCCTTGCCGATGGGGACGATTTCCACTTGGAACGGAGCGATGGACTTGGGCCAAATCGGTCCGAAGTCATCGTGGCTGTTTTCCACGACAGAAGCCATCAAGCGGCCCACGCCAATGCCGTAGCAACCCATGATAGCCGGAGCGGTGGTCTTTTCGGCGGTGAGGAACTTGGCACCCATGGATTCGGAGAACTTGGTGCCGAGCTTGAAGATGTTGCCCATTTCGATACCGCGAGTTTCGGTGAGGAGCTCGCCGCAGCAGGGGCACTTGCAGACTTCGGAAGCTTCGGCGATGTCAGCCACTTCAAACTTCGGGAAGTCGCGCTTCGGGTTGCAATGCTTGAAGTGGAAGCCTTCTTCGTTTGCGCCCGTCACGAGATCGAAGGAATCAGCGATAGCTTCGTCGACGATGATGCGCGTGTCGTGAGAATTGATTGGGGAAGCAAAGCCCGGAACCATGCCGCAAGCCTTGATGAGGCTGTCTTCGGCGGGGTAAAGTTCCTTCGCCTTCAGCAAGTTGTGGAGCTTGATTTCGGAAACGTCGAGGTTGCCCGGAACAACAACCGTGATGAGCATACCTTCGAAGTCGAAGAACACGCACTTGGCGGTCGATTCAGCCGGGACGTTCAGGAACTTGGTGAGTTCGTCGATGGTTCCGCAGTGCGGAGTTTCGACCTTTTCGAGGGCAGCGTTCTCGTCGCCCTTAAACGGCACGCGCTGGAACTTCGCGATTTCGCGGTTGGCCTGGTAGCCGCACTTCTTGCAGAGAATCAAGTAGTCTTCGCCGTTCGGAGTGTCGAGCATGAATTCGTGAGCAACCTTACCGCCCATGATACCCGTATCGCTCTGCACCACCACCGGTTCAATGCCCACGCGACGGTAGATGCGCAGGTAGGCGTCGTATTCTTCCTGGTAGTGACGGTCCAGGTCTTCCTGGCTGGTGTGGAAGCTGTAGGCATCCTTCATCAGGAATTCGCGGACGCGGATAAGGCCGCCGCGGGCACGGGCTTCGTCACGATACTTGGTCTTGAACTGGTAGAGCATCACCGGCAGCTGCTTGTAGCTGTTGAGCACGTAGCGCACGAGGTCGGTCATGGCTTCTTCGTGGGTCATGGCGAGCACCATGTTGTGGTTGTTGCGATCCTTGAAGCGGAGCAGTTCTTCGCCAATAGCCTGGTAACGGCCAGATTCGCTCCAGAGTTCAGCGGTCTGCACCACCGGCAGGTCCACTTCGATACCGCCGATCTTGTTCATTTCTTCGCGGATGATGTTCACGATCTTCTGGATCACACGGAAACCCATCGGCATCATGGAGTAGATACCGGTAGAGACGGGCTTGATGTAGCCGCCGCGCATGAGGAAGATGTGGCTGGGCATGGTGGCATCGCTCGGCGTTTCGCGGAGCGTCACGTAAAAGTACTTGGAGAGTTTCATTTT
>CADCBQ010000046.1 GCA_902799745.1 Fibrobacter succinogenes
CTTGGTGCCGCCGCTTTCGATGGTGTCGGGGTAGATGGTACCCTGAGCCATCATCCACTGGTTCGGATCGAGGTTGAGCTTCGCCATTTCCTCGTCCTTGACCGTCAGGAATTCCTTGCCGATGATGCCGCGTTTGGTTTCCGGAGCGGTCACGCCCTTAAGCTTTGCAAGGAAGTGTTCGCTTGCGTCGCGCACCTTCAAGTTGTTCATGCCTTCCTTCGTGAGGAAGTCCATAATCTTTTGGGATTCGCCGAGGCGCATCATGCCGTTATCCACGTGCAGGCCTAGAACCTTTTCGGGGCCGAGTACGCGGTTCAGGAGCACGAATGCCACGGTGGAGTCCACGCCGCCAGACACGAGCAGGAACACCTTGCGGCCCTTGACCTGGTCCTTGATGCGCTGCGTGATGAGCGGCAGGTAGCTCTTCATGTTCCAGGTCTTCTTCGCACCCGTGAAGTCGATGAAGTTTTCGAGCAACTTCATGCCGAACTTACTGTGCGTGACTTCGGGGTGGAACTGGATGCCAAAAATCTGGCGTTCGGGCTTGTCGCTATCGAATGCGACGGCCGCGATTTCACAGTCCTTGGTGCTGGCCACAATCTTGTAGCCTTCGGGGAGCTTGGTGACCTGGTCGCCGTGGCTCATCCACATGGGGGATGCCTTCGGAAGGTCCTTCAAAATCGGGCACTTCTCGTCTCCCACGATGAGGTCGGCGATGCCGTATTCCTTCACCTTGCCCGGTTCGACGTGACCGCCCAGCTGCTGGGCGATGAGCTGGTGACCGTAGCAGATGCCGAGCTTCGGTACCGGGAGGTTCAAAATTTCGGGATTGTATTCCGGGGCGTCGGCCGCGTACACGCTGGAGGGACCGCCACTGTAGATGATTCCTTTCACGCCTTCCAGTTCGCTGACGGGTGCGGCAGGGGAGTGGATTTCGGTAAACACGCCCAAGCGGCGCACGCGGTTCGCAATCAGGTGGGCGTACTGCCCGCCAAAGTCCAAAACGGCAATAGTATCAACGTTCTTCATACGGCGACAAAGATAGAAAAATGAATGCCGTTGCAAATGTATGACGCCCTAATTTGACCGATTTTCTTGAGGTGTTTTTTTTGATGCGCGAACGGTTCTGTATTGAGTTGTAGAAATTTTTTTTGTGTTTTATGTATGTAAATATAAATTTATATACAAAACTGTGTACAAAATATATACGAGCGTCTGATATTTTTGGAAAAAGTATTACTATGTATTCTTTTGTTTGAAAAATTGATTTTTTAGTTTGTTTAAAATAAAATGTAAAAGCTTAATTTGTGTGGAAATAAAGCTATATTGCGATTATTCTTTAACAAAAGGAATAGAGATGAAAAAAATAATTTCGTTAGGATTAGCTTTGGGCTGCATTGGTGTCAGTGCCGCTGCAAATAATTATGACCTATTGGGTCGTAAGGGGAGCCAGATGAATTCTCCAATGGTCTATAAGAATGTAGATTACTTGAAGGAGAAAAAGAATGAATCTCGAAATTTTGCCCTGATGAAGACTGGCACTGGGCTGAGAAACAATGTTTATGCGTTGGAAGGCCGATATTTCAGTCAGGGATGGGGTGGCTCGTATTATTATACTTCAAAACCGTATTATTCAAACTATTCGGATCCTCAAAATTGGCCTTACTTGACTGCAAGATATGGCTATCTCAATCCGTCTAATTCTTCGTTTATCCAAACAAGAATGAGTAATGCATCCTCGGTTCCGGTGGATAATTATGAAACTCATGTATCGGGTTATTCGCACTCGTTCCAGAATATGTCTTTCTCGAACCCTGTGCAAGCCTCTCCGTACGAGAGTGGTCAGCAAATTACTTATAAGAGATTGAATTCCGTTAGGGACGAAGCAAACTATTCAAATAGATACTCGTTCACGGATTGGTATAGTGATTTCCCGAGCCAGGAAATGTCCGATGTTGGTGTTCATCTGAAGGTCAATGCTCGTCCTTCGATGATGAAGAAGAATGATGATATCCGATATTATGTAGATGCATCTTCTGGCTCGTTCAAGGACATGCCTGGCCACGAAATAGATGCTACAAAATTGTATAAAATCTTGAAGAATACATCGCAGCGCTCTGTGGTTTATGTTTCGACGACGGAACCTCAAAATCCGTCAGATAATTCTAGAGCTACGCAGATTTATCTCGGCGTTCGTGGAATAAGAAACGCCATGGGTACAGAAACGGCTCAGCTGAAGTATTCCGCTTCAGGAAAGGCTCTGGATAATTATATCTATGATAACAGAACCATCGAAATTGTTCCTGCGGGCAACTCCAAAAACAACAAATATTTTATTAACGAAGCTCACGCCGCTAACGCCATTACAGTTGGTGCAATTGATCCGACGACAGGCCGCAAGGCTGGGTACAATCCTACGTCAGTTCCTAGATATTGCCGTCCGGATTATAAACCTTGCGATAATGGCAACGGAACGTATACGGGTACGAATAAACCGGAAATTTTCAATTATTCCCATGTCTATCTGAGTGAAAAGAATAAGCAGTACAAGAAGTCTAATTCCAATACTACCTATTCTTATCCGTCGTATTATGATGGAACGGAAGTTGCTGCAGCTTATACGGCAGGATTGGTTTCTGACCTTTTGGCAACGAATGCATTCTATAGATGGCACCCTGAAGTCGTAAGGGCTTTGCTGTTGACGACTAGTGCAGCAAGCGGCAAGAACGTGCCCACTTATGAATTGGCAATGCCCGAACGTGGCTCCAAAAATATTGTGCACGACTCTCGTTACTGGGTTGGCGATTTTAATAAATTGAAAACTTCTAACAATGAAATTGCATTTGCTATTAAGATGTCGGATTTCGAAAACTATAGAAATAAGCGATTTGTTGCTGCAATTTCTTGGCTGAGCCGTGGCGATGAAATTGAAAGAGTTGGAAAAATTCCTCAAAATTTTGATTTGGTTGTTTCTCCCAGTGACAATGCCAATGTAAATGATGCTCTCTATAATCCTTATTATTCTGTGAGCACCGAAAACAATTATGAAATTGTTTCGTTTAGTGCTTATAGAGAGTATATGGTGTTTAAAATTTGGCTCAGAGAAGATCTTTCTAGCTCCGATTACAAGAATCAAATTGCATTGGGCTTTGACTTGATCGCATATTAATTGAAAAATTAGCTCCTAAAAAAACGACCGGGATTTTCCCGGCCGTTTTTCATTGTATAAATTAAGGGGCGTGATTATTCGCCGCAGGACATTTCGCGGGCGAGCTCGATCAGCGTCTGCACGCCGAATCCGGTGGCGCCGTATTCGGTGTACTTCCACTTTTTATCGACGAAAGCGGTGCCGGCGATGTCCCAGTGCGTCCAGGCGGTGTTTTCGGGCACGAATTCCTGGAGGAAGAGTGCGGCAGAGATTGCGCCAGCGTCGCTACCCGTATTCTTGAGGTCGGCGAACTTGTCCTTGAGCGCGTCGGCGTATTCTTCTTCGAGCGGCATGCTCCAGAACTTTTCGCAGCATGCTTCGCCGCAGTTAATCACCTTGAGGCCGAGATCATCGTCGTTGCTGAAGAATCCCGTAACGGCGTAGCCGAGGGCACGGACCATGGCGCCCGTAAGGGTGGCGAGGTCCACGATGTGCGTTGCGCCGATTTCGCCGGCTTCGGCAAGTCCGTCGCTAAGAACCAGACGGCCTTCGGCGTCGGTGTTGTCGACCATGACGGTCTTGCCGTTCTTGGCGGTAAAGATATCACCCGGGAGAACCGACTTATTGCCAATGGCGTTTTCGGCGAGGCAGCAGACGGCGCTCACGCGAATCGGAAGCTTGAGGGTGGCGATAGCCTGGATGGCGGCGAGCGCGGTCGCTGCGCCACTCATATCGCTGATCATTTCGGGCATGGATTTAGGCGGCTTCAGGCAGAGGCCGCCGGTATCGAAGGTGAGGCCCTTGCCGACAATCACCAAATGGTCCTTGGAGGTGCGCTTTGCGGGCTTGTATTCGAGCGTAATCATGTGCGGCTCGTGGGAGCTGCCCTTACCGACGGTCACGTGGCCCATGAAGCCTTCCTTTTCGAGCTGCTTCATGTTGCGGACCTTGATGCTCAAGCCTTCGGTGTACTTGGCGACGGTCTTTGCGCGTTCTACGAATTCGGCGGGGTAGAGGTCCGAAGCACTTGTATTGATCAGGTTCTTGGCGAGTGTAATTGCCTTCTGTTCCACGGCCACATCTTCGGCAATCTTCTTGAAATCCTTGACGTGTTCGCCAGCGACGATTTCGTAGGTCACCTGGAAGTTCGGCTTCTGTTTGCTTTTGTAGGCGTCAAACTTGTAGTCAGCGTAATGCAGACCGTGCAAAATGGCCTTGAACTGTTCGTCGGCAGCATCGGCCAGGAACAGGCTCACGGTGGCAATCTGCTTCTTCATGGCGCGCTTGGCCAAGCGGTAGGCTGCCATACGCAGGTGGTCGAGGGCAGAAAGTCCGCGTTCCTTGGCTGCGTCCACAAAGAAGGTGTTGCAACCGTCAATTTCGAGATATTCCAAATCTTCGAACGGGCCGTCATTCATGCCCTTGAGAATGGTTTCGACCTGTTCTTCGCCTTCTTCGGTAAGAACGGTGGAAAATTGAATAGACTGCTTGACAAAAAAGAGGGCGTAAGCCTTGTTGTCAGTGTTTTTGAGATTTTCAGAGGAAACGATATTCAGATTCATGCCTTAAATGTAGTAAATAGTAGGCAGTAGACAGTGGTTAGTAAACAGTAGGCGGTTGTAGGTGACGTTTGATACCCTTTTATTGGCTGCTAGTCGCATTTTTGGGGTGTCTTTTTGCAATTTGCTTGAAAAAATGCTATAATGAAGTTGTAAAAATTGGAGGTCCAAATGAATCGTAAACTTACTGGTATTCTTAGCGTTCTTGCCCTTTCGGCATTTACCTTTGCTCAGGAACCCGCCGCTGCTACCGCAGCCCCTGCGGCTGCCGCTCCGGTTGAAGAAGCCGCTCCTGTTGCTGTTCGTGGCGCCGATGCCGCTGCTCCGGTTGCTGCCCCGGTTGCTGCCCCTGCTGAACAGGCTGCTCCTGCCGCTGTTGCTGCAGCGCCTGCTGCCCCTGCTGAAGAACCTGTCGCAGAACCTGCTGTTGTCGTAGCCCCGAAGGCTGTTCGTGGTGCTGACGATGCCGATAAGACTGCCGCATCTGCTAAAGCGGTCGAACAGTTCCGCGATGCAAGAAATATGGTTCTTTATGAAACAGTCTATACTCGTGAAGATGGCGTTCCCGTTCGCACGGTTTATGTAGCCCAGCGCGAAGGCAGAGATACGGTCTCCATGGATGAACTTAGGGGTCTTTATCCGATGAAGTTTAAGATCGGTGCCCGTGCTTCCGTGGGTGCATACCAGCTGGCCGGTAACGACTGGGATGCTGACCAGTATAGTGGTGTAACTTGGAGAGCGGGTCTTGTTTCAATTATTCCGCTGAACGAATATACGATGGGTATCAAGCTTGGTGTTCTTTATGAACAGAGCAAGGCTAGCGAATCCTATTATGTCGGCGAAGACGCGATTCCCACGAATTTCAGGTTCAGCCAGAAGAAAATCGATGTTCCGGTTCTCTTTACCTTCAAGTCTGCCGCATCGAAGTTCTTCTTTGATCTTGGTGTCGAAATGTCGATCCCGCTGTACGACAAGCTTCGTACTTCCTATACCGACAAGAATGACGAAAAGCATTCGGAACGAGTCGACTTACTCGACGATTACCGTACCAATTTGGACTGGGCGTTCGTTTTCGGCTTCTCGATCATGGCGAACGAATACCTGTCGCTTGATATCAGCGCCAACCTGGGCGTGTCCGATCTGTACGACGGTCATCGCAAGAACATGAACATGAACTTGGATGCCTCTTCGCTCAACTTTGGACTTACCGTTTACCCGTTCTAATTTATGATTCTTGCTATTGTCGCTGTAATTCTTGGCCTTGCGGTTCTCGTCTGGAGTGCTGATAAGTTCGTTGATGGGGCTGTGGGTATCGCTGAATTTTGCGGCATGTCTACATTGTTGATCGGCATGGTGATCGTAGGCTTTGGAACATCTGCTCCGGAGCTTACGGTTTCTGCTATATCAGCTTCGCAAGGAAATCCTGAAATTGCTCTTGGTAATGCTTATGGCAGTAATATTGCCAACATTGCCTTGATTCTTGGAACGACCGCTCTTATTTCGCCTATTCTGATGCAACGCTCGGTAATCCGCGGTGATTTGCCGATTTTGATTGCCGTATCGATTCTCTCGATCGTCTTGGTTTGGGATGGAAGCGTCGTCCGTTGGAATGGCGTGCTTTTGCTTGTCGTCTTTGCGCTTGTAATGGGATACAGCATTTGGCGCGAATTGAAAAAGGCGAAGGCCGAAGTGCTTGATGCAGTCGAAGATGAATCTGCCGGAAAGCAGACTTCCTTGGGTAAATCCATTTTCTGGCTTGTCTTGGGCCTTGCATTACTTGTGGCAAGTTCGCGAGCACTCGTTTGGGGTGCTGTCGAAATTGCCCGTACGCTTGGCGTGAGCGACTTGCTGATTGGCCTTACGATTGTCGCTATCGGTACATCTTTGCCGGAACTGGCGAGCTCTATCGCTGCGGCGCGCAAGGGCGAAAATGATCTTGCCTTGGGCAATATCATTGGCTCGAACCTGTTCAATACGCTTGCGGTGGTTGGCCTTGCGGCGACCATTTCGCCGATGGATGAAATTGAAAAGGCTGTCACCTATCGTGACATGCCTTTGATGACTGCATTGACGGTTGCCTTGATTGTGCTTGGCTTTAGGCGTAAAGGTGACGGTCGTTTGAACCGTATCGCCGGCGCCATTCTTTTAGCCGTTTATATCGGCTACCTCGCTCTGCTTATTGTTCAAGCTACCTAGGCGGTAGGCGGGAAGAACAGGTAGGCGATTGCGATTGCGGCAATCACGCCGGCAGCGTCTGCAATTAATGCACAAGTGACTGCGTGGCGTGTTTTCTTAACTCCTACAGATCCGAAATACACGGCAATAATGTAGAAGGTCGTGTCGGCGGCACCCTGGAACATGCAGCTCAGGCGGCCTGCAAAGCTATCGGGGCCAAGAGTCTTCATGGCGTCGATCATCATACCACGTGCACCGCTACCGCTCAAGGGCTTCATGATGGCGGTGGGGAGGGCTGGAACCACGTCGTTACCGACACCGCAAAGGCCAAGAATCCAGGATACTCCGTTGAGTAACAGGTCCATGGCACCGCTTGCGCGGAATACGGCCACGCCCACAAGGATGGCGACCAGGTTCGGGATAATCATCACGGCGGTGTGGAATCCGTCCTTGGCTCCTTCGACAAAGGCTTCGTATGCCTGAATCTTCTTGTAGACGGCAAGGCCGAGGAATGCGACAATGATTCCAAACAAGGCGATTCCGCTAATCAAGAGGCTTGTGGTTCCGATAGCTTCGGCGCTTAAGTGGCTGAAGTACACCATGATCGAAATAACGCAAGCGGAAAGCCCTGCAAGCCAAGCGACCGTGACGGGATCCTTGAGCTTGACTTTCTGGAAGAAACTTAAGGCAAAGATGCCAGCCAAGGTGCTGAAGAAGGTCGAAAGCAAAAGCGGCAAGAACACATCGCTCGGGTTCGCGGCTCCCATCTGGGCTCGGTAAGTCATGATGCTCACCGGAATCAGCGTAAGGCCGCTTGCATTCAGCACAAGGAACATAATCTGCGAGTTGCTCGCAACGGACTTGTCTTCATTCGGATTGATTTCTTGCAGCTGCTTCATGGCCTGTAGGCCCATCGGCGTGGCGGCGTTGTCGAGCCCGAGCATGTTCGCGCTGATATTCATGAGCATGGTGCCAATCACCGGGTGGTTCTTCGGAATTTCGGGGAAAAGGCGGCTGAACAGCGGCGAGACGATCTTTGCGAGAATCTGCACGGCGCCTGCTTTTTCGCCGATTTTCATGATGCCAAGCCACAGGGACAAAATGCCGGTGAGGCCAATTGCAATCTCGAAAGCGGTCTTTGACATGTCGAAGGCGCCGAGGATTGCCTTGTTGAAAATTCCAGAATCGCCAAAAGCAAGCCACTGGACCATGCAGGCGATAAAGGCACCAAAGAAGAATACGAGCCAAATAATGTTTAAAACCATGCTGGAAAAATAAAAAAAGGCGGACCATTTGATTTTTTCAAAGGTCCGCCTTGATTGAATATGCGCTTTATTCGATTAGATTAGTCTTCCCAATCGTCACCGTACAAAAGGGTTTCCAAATCGCTACAACTTGCGTTGTAAGCGAAGAAGTCGGTGCCTGCCGGCATGCCGGCAAAGCTGCATTTAGTGCCGCCCGCAGGACACTTGTCCACAATCTGGCCGCCCATAGGGGCGCATTGGGGCTTGAGGGACTTATCCGTCGTTTCGATGCAGAAAAAGCCTTCGTTATCGGAACATGCGATTTTGTCCCCTGCTGGGCCAGCCGGACCTTCCTCTTCGTTGATTTCGGAGGGTTCTGTTGCAGGTTCGTGTTGGTTGTTTTCTTCGTAGAGGTCGTGAATGCGAGATCCGCCTTCACCCTTGCCAGAGCAAGCAGCGAGAGCGATCAGGCTTGTGCCTAGAAAAATCTTTGCTATGGCTTTCATATTAAACCTCTATTAGAACATAAGGAAGATGCCGAGATTGCCAACGAGGCCGCTCCAGCTGGAAGAGCCCAGGTTGTCGGCAATGGAGGCTTCGATGACCAAGTGGTCGTAGCTGAAGCGAAGACCGGCATTGGCGCTGGTTTCGTTGGTACGCATCGAAATGATGGATCTGTCGTCGGTGGTGTCGCCAGATTCGATGGATTCGGTCCAGTAGTCAAGAACCTTCCATTCGAAGGTAGCGCCGCCGAAGAGAATCCAGTTTTCGTTGAGGGTCATTTCGGCGAGGATGTTCGGAGCAGAGTACAGACCGAAGTTGTAGACGTTCGTGGTCTGGTTGCCGTTTTCGATTTCATCGTAGATGTAGATCGGCAAACGGTTGTTGAGGCCAAGGAACACCTGGGCATTTTCAGCAGTGAATACCGGGAATGCGAAGTTGAACTTCGGCTGGATGAGAATGAAGGCGTCGTCGTTGGTGGTTTCGGTCGTGGTGTTACCGGCCTTCACCCTACGGTCGCTCTTCTGACGCAAGAAGTCGAGGCCTGCGGTCCAGGCAAAGTTCTTGGCGGACGGGCCGTTGGAGAGGTTAACCGTTGCGCCGATATCCCAGAAATCGTTATCGTCTTCGGTCTTGGTACCGTCGTTATCGGTTTCGGTGTCGACTTCGTTGTTGAAGGTCACCCAGTAGACATTGGCAGTAAT
Source organism: Fibrobacter succinogenes (assembly GCA_902799745.1). Taxonomy (GTDB): domain Bacteria; phylum Fibrobacterota; class Fibrobacteria; order Fibrobacterales; family Fibrobacteraceae; genus Fibrobacter; species Fibrobacter succinogenes_Q. Next base: position 9,332 of record CADCBQ010000046.1, read on the forward strand.
GTCATAGGCACCGAGCGGAGCGCCGAACTTCACGTTGATGTAGTCGCCAGCGACGGTCGTAGAAACATCATTCGTGTTCTTGTAGCCTTCGCCCTTCTGTTCTCTGGAATCCCAGTTCTTGTCGATAGCGAGGTCAACGGCCACGCCGAAGGTGCTAGTTGCAATACCGGCGGTGAACAGACCCATTCTTGTGAAGGCGTGTGCAACGCCATCGGGCAACACGCGCGGGGTGTGAGAGTTGTTGTTGTCAAAAGCGAGGAGGTAAGTCATGCCAGCAGAACCGAGAGCGAGAACGCCTTCTTCGCCAGACGGTTCAACGTAGAACAACTTGCGGCCGTTCATCTTGTAAACAGCGTTCATGTCGCCGTTGATGGTGGAGGCGCCGAATTCGTTGCCGACCATGTTGTAGGCGTTGCCATGAAGAACATTGAAACCAGTAGCGACCGGAGTCGGAACATTTTCAGAAGCGGCAGGAGCTTCGAACGAAGAAGCCGGTGCCGGAGCGGGGGCCGGTTCAGGTGCCGGAGCGGCAGGAGCTTCTTCCTGAGTGCTTTCGGTAGAGCTGGTGGATTCTTCGTATTCATCGTCGTAGTCCTGAGCGACTGCAGCAGATACTGCGAGCGCAGAGACGACAGAAATAAGCTTGATATTCATTCGTATCTCCTTACGAGAGAGGATTGGGGGTTAGTTTTATGGCCAATATAACAAAAAGGTTACGGCGGTTCAAGCCGTAACCAAATATGTTGTAGTTTATTTTCAATATGTTGTATTGAAATAAGTTTACTTTGTAAAATTACTTTTTCGGTTCGATCACTTCCATGCCGCCCATATACGGACGCAGCACTTCAGGAATCTTGAGCGAGCCGTCTTTCTGCTGGTAGTTGTCGCAGATACCGACCATCACGCGCGGCGTTGCAAGGCCAGAACCATTCAGCGTGTGAACGTAGACGTTCTTGCCGCCGATCTTGGTCTTGATGTTGGCGCGGCGAGCCTGGTAGTCTTCGAAGTTGGAGCAGGAGCTGACTTCGAGCCACTTCTTTTCGACCGGAGCGTAAACTACCGAAACCGAGGTCACCCTTACAGAGGGCGAGACGGTGGTAGGGGAGGCCGAGCTTTTCGAGGAGCATTTCGCCAAAGCGGGTGAGTTCTTCGTGGTCTTCGTAGCTGCGATCCGGATGGGCGAAGTAAACCATTTCGACCTTGTTGAACTGGTGCAAGCGGAGAAGACCGCGGGTGTCCTTACCGTAGCTACCGGCTTCGCGGCGGAAGCAAGCGGAGTAGGCGCAAATACGTTTCGGAAGTTCAGATTCCGGAATCACTTCGCCAGAGTAGAGGTTGGTCAGCGGCACTTCTGCGGTCGGGATGAGGAACAGATCGTCGTCCTTGTCGCAGCGGTACATGTCTTCTTCGAACTTCGGGAGCTGGCCCGTGCCGCGCATGGTATTGCGGGTCACCAGGTACGGCGGCGTGAATTCTTCGAAGCCGTTCTTCATGTGTTCATCGAGGAAGAACTGGATAAGAGCGCGTTCGAGGCGAGAGCCCCAGCCGCGGTAAACCGGGAAGCCGGAACCAGAAATCTTGGCACCGCGTTCAAAGTCAAAAATGCCGAGACGTTCGCCGAGGGTTTTGTGGTCCACGCGGGCGAAGTCATCGTTCTTGGTGTAGTAGTCGGCGGGAATCGGGCCGTCTTTTTCAACAACGTTGTCCGAGCTGTCCTTGCCTTCCGGAGAACGCGGAGCGATGTTCGGCACGTGCATGAGCATTTCGGTCTGCTTGTAGTCGAGTTCCTTGAGCTTCTTGTCAAGTTCGTCGATCTTGTTGCCGAGTTCGCGCGTTGCGGCCTGAGCTTCGTCGGCGTTTTCGCCCTTCTTCTTGAGTTCGCCAATGCGCTTGGACTGGGCGTTGCGTTCGCTCTTGAGGCGTTCGACTTCGGTGAGGAGCGGGCGGCGTTCGTTATCGACAGCCAGCACGTCACGAAGGCTTACGGTCGTATATTTCTTTTCGGTTTCAGCAATATAGTATTCCGGATTTTCGCGGATTTTCTTGATGTCAAGCATTTGATGCCTCGGTTGGAAAAATTTACGGGGGAGAATATAGCAACTTTTTGCCTGTTGTGTTTTGGTACAACACTATTTATATGGGACTCGGCGATTTCCTGCTGTTTCGATATATATTGGATTTTAGCACATATTATCAAGAGGAGTGATTTATGAAATATGTACTGCCGCTTTTAATTGCAGCGTCGATGTCTTTTGCCCAATGGGGCGGCTGGGGCGGAGGCGGTGGAAAATCCATCAATGACTATAAAAAGGTGTCTGTTTCGGGCCGAGATGTCTACGTCTATGCTCCGTCCGGTATCGCCGACAATAGTCCGTTGCTCATGTCGTTCCACGGCATGGACCAGGACCCCAATTATCAGCAGTCCAATACCCACTGGGAAGCCGTTGCCGATACGGCGGGCTTTGTTGTAGCCTATCCCAAGGGCGCAACAGGTTACGGCACCTGGGATATCAGCGGTGACCAGGATACCAAATGGATCACGCAGATTATCGACCAGTTGGCCAACGACTACAAGATTGACAAAAAGCGCGTGTACATGTCGGGCTTCTCCATGGGTGGCATGCTCAGCTACCATGCCATGGGTAAGATCGCCGACAAGATCGCTGCCTTTGCTCCCTGCTCCGGCTACCTGATGATGGGAGCCGGCACGGCTCAGCGTCCGGTGCCTATTTTCCATACTCACGGAACCAGCGACAACGTGGTGGGCTATGATGGTCTCGAAAACAACCTGAAGAGCTACCGCGACCAGTTCAAGTGCCCGTCTCAGGCGGAAGTCAAGAGCAATCACCCGAACAGCGAGAACAGGGCTACGCTTTACACCTGGGGCCCGTGCGAAAACGGCATCTATGTGAAGCACCTGAAGCTCGAGGGTCGTCAGCATAGCCCCTCCAAGGCCGATGTTTCCGATATTTGGAACTTCGTGAAGCAATGGGACTTGAATGGCCTTATCAGCGACAAGCCTGAACCGGAATCCTCTTCTAGTGAAGTCGCTTCTTCGTCTTCTGTAGCCTCTTCTTCGTCTGAAGCTCCGAAGTCTTCTAGCAGCAAGAACCATAAGCACTCTTCTTCTAGCGAAGGAACCGAAGCTTTGGCCTTGGAAGCTAGCTTGGCATCGGTTTCTGTCTACAAGTCTTCTGACAACAGCATCATGGTTTCCAATGCAGAAGGCAAGTCTATCACGGTGTTCAACAGCCTCGGCCATATCGTGCGTACTACCCGCGGTACCGCAAACGTACAGAAGGTGTATGCCGGAGCCAAGGGCGTGTACATTGTGAAGGTCGGTTCCAGGACTTTCAAGACCTCGCTCTAGGAATTAGCGTAATTGTTACCTAAAAGACACTCCCTTTGGGAGTGTTTTTTTTAAATTTGCGATATGTTTTCTAGGAATATGTCTCGTTTGCTTTGTTTTGTAGCGATTGCCCTGTTTGCGGGGCTCTTGAGCGGCTGCTATAGCTTTACGGCATCTACGCTTCCGAGCCATATCAAGACGGTCAAGATTCACGAAGTCGAAGACAAAACGCTTGATCCGGTGCTGGCGAACAACATCCGTGAAGGCGTGGTCGAAATGTTCCGCAAGAATGCGGGCGGCGTTCGCCTTGTGACCGGCGAAGCCAATGCAGACTTTGAAATGACCCTTTTGAGCTACACCAACAAGCCTGAAAACTACAACAGTAACAGCGATGTGGAAACCTACCGTGTCACCATTCGAGTGAGCGTGAAGTTCTTTGATAATGTCAAGGAAAAGGTTATCTACGAATCCAAGTCGCTGAGCGCCGAGGGCACCTACGATGTCCAGGCAAATGAAACCGAAGACCGCCATGGTCAGGCCCGAGCCATCGAAAAACTCCAAGACTTGATTATCACGAATGCGCTAGCTAAGTGGTAGCGTTATGCGACGCTAAAAAAATACACCGCCTTCGATGTAATCTCGGGCGGTGCTAGGGGTTGGTTTGGATATTTATAATGTAACTTTTTCAATTGTAAACGTTGCTTAAAAATCTGTAAAATATTTTTTTTCAACGACTTACAAGCTTTTGAACACCGTAAATGTAACTTTTTTACCCGGTTTTCAAAGGTCAAAAAATACCTTGTGTGACGCCGCTCACAGTTACGGGTTCTTCGTTCAGTAGGGCTTCGGTGAGGGTGCTGCCCTTGTAGGTCAGCTTGAGTGAAAAGAAAGGCTCGCCCCTTTCAAGTAACGCAAGGAAAATCAGGTCGCCGTCCCAGTGGGGGAGCTTTGCCACGTTTTCCTTGGGTACCCATTCGAGCGTGCCTTCGTCGCATTCCTTGAGTTCGCCGGTGAATTCGGTCGCCGTGAACAGGTGCATGAACTCAGTCTGGTCCATGCCGTCGCTAATGAAGGTGACAATCCCTCTGTACTTCGGGCGAATCAGCGTGAGGCCCGTTTCTTCGAGAGCCTCGCGCTTGATGCAGTCCTCGGGAGATTCCCATTCCTCGAACTTGCCGCCAATGCCGATCCACTTGTCCTTGTTGATGTCGTTTTTCTTCTTGACGCGGTGGAGCAGCAAGTACTTGCCGTCTTGTTCGATGTAACAAAGAGTGGTATTCAGCATAGTTAACGAATAAAACGCCCCTTGCGGGGCGTTTATTTAAGTTCGGTTGATTTTGATTAGCCGAGCGCCTTGATAATCGCGTCACCCATGCCAGTCGTACCGACCTTGGTGCAGCCTTCCTGGTAGATATCACCAGTACGGAAGCCCTGGGCAATCACCTTTTCGCAAGCAGCTTCGATAGCCTTTGCTGCTTCTTCTTCCTTGAAGGTGTAGCGGAGCATCAATGCCACGGAGAGAATCTGTGCGAGCGGGTTTGCGATACCCTTGCCAGCGATGTCCGGAGCGGAACCACCGGCCGGTTCGTACAGACCGAAGGAACCTTCGGCGATAGAAGCGGACGGGAGGAGGCCCATGGAACCGGTGAGCATTGCGCATTCGTCGGTGAGGATGTCGCCGAAGAGGTTCGGGCAGAGGAGCACGTCGAATTCACGCGGGCGCTTGAGGAGCTGCATGGCAGCGTTGTCCACG
>CADCBQ010000047.1 GCA_902799745.1 Fibrobacter succinogenes
TTGGTCGGCACGGAAACGTTCGTGGCAAGCGAGGCAGTCGACCAGCGGGTCAGAGAAGTTGCCCACGTGGCCAGAGGCCTTCCAAACGCGGGGGTTCAAGAGAATAGAGCTGTCGAGACCGAGCACATCCTGGCGGCTGGTCACAAACTTCTTCCACCAGAGGTTCTTGATGTTGCGCTTCAGTTCCACGCCATACGGACCGTAGTCCCAAGTGTTGGCGAGGCCGTCGTAAATTTCGGAGCCGGGGAAAATGAAACCGCGGCGCTTGCAGAGGGAGATGATGTCCTTGAGGGCATCCTGAACTTTCTTTGCCATTTTATAATCCTTTATCGGCAGGCGCTTTGGCGTGCCGGACTAGGAACCTACCTGGATGGTAGGCCCTGACGGCGGCAAAGATAGAAAATTTTACAACATCAACAGGCCATAAATTGTCAAAAAGCGCAATGTACGTATACTAGTGTTTACACTGCGGTCGGTGCAAGGAAAATAAAAGTTTCAGATTCTATAGAATTATACTATATTGCAAAAACACTTATGAGACTGTTTGGTTCCCTACTGCTGTTTGCTTTACTTTTTTCTGCCTGTGCCGTAGATAAGAATGCCGCCCAAAAGGCGCTCGAAAACGATCCGGCCCCCCAAGAAAACCAGATTGCGCAACCCGAAACGGAAAGCGAATTTACAGGCAACGATATCATTGACGAAGCCGACGCCGGCAACTCCGAAATCGCCGCCAACGATGTCACCGCCGCCGACTCTGGCATAGAAGAGGCCGACGGTGAAGATTCCGACGGTGAATCCGAAATGAGCCAAGAAGAAGCAGACGCCGAACTCGCCGCCGATATGGCCGAAGGCGATTCCGCATCGCTTGAAACGCTCCCCAAACTGACGCTTGACATGACCACCGCCTTTGTGCCCACGGCAAGCCGCCGCATTTCGGCCCCTTATGGCATCCGCACCTACCGCATGCATCGCGGTGTCGACATGGGACTCTGCCACGGCGAAGACCGCACCATCGTGGCCGCCTTTACAGGAGTCGTCACCAAGGTCCGCAACCAAGGCCGCCGCAAAGGCTACGGCAAGTACGTCATTCTCGATCACGGCAACGGGCTCACGACGCTCTACGCCCATCTCGCCAGCTGGCAAGTACATGTCGGCGACACCCTGCAAGCCGGCGATACGATCGGCGTAGGCGGCAACACGGGCCGTTCCTTCGGCGCCCATCTGCACTTCGAGATGAAGTACCACGGCAACTACATCGACCCGTCCACGATTTTCAACTTCGAAGAAGGCACTTTCCAGAGTGCCCTCATTACGATCGAACCGCAAGAAATGCTCACGGTTGAAGAAGGCTACCAGAAGGAACTTTCCAAGCACCGCTACTACAAGGTGCGTCGCGGCGACTGTCTCGGCAAAATCGCCCGCAAATACGGCATTTCTGTAACGCGACTCAAGCAGCTGAACGGCATCAAGGGCAACACCATTCGCCCGGGTCAAGTGCTCCGTTGCTCGTAAATCGCAACGTCTGCAACCATGTTCCCTATTCACTTTGCCCCGCTCCAAGGGTTTACCGAATCAGCTTACCGGCTAGCCCACAGCAAGTTTGCCCCTGGAATCCACACCTATTACACCCCGTTTCTTAGGTTGGAAAAAGGCGAAGTCCGGGCCAAGGACCTCCGCGATCTGCAGGCGGAACACCCTTACCATCTAGTACCGCAAATCATCGTACGCGATGTCGAGGAATTCAACCTTCTGACCAAGGCCGTCACGGAACTCGGCTTTAAAGAAATCGACATCAATATGGGATGCCCCTACCCCATGCAGACCAAGTCGGGCCGCGGTTCCGGAATCCTTTCCCACCCCGAAAAAATCCGCGAAATACTCGACGCCATAAACCAATTAAGCCAACCCGCAGCCGAACCTGCCACAGACAAAAGTCCAAAGTTCAGCATCAAGATGCGTCTCGGCCTCACCTCCCCCAGAGGAATGCCTGCAACTGCTACCGCTCCTGAACGAGGCTCCCCTCGCCCACATTACGCTTCATCCGCGGGTTGGAATCCAGCAGTACAAGGGTGCACTCGACTTTGAGACTTTTGACAAATTCTACGGCGAATGCAAACACCCGCTGATTTTTAACGGCGACATCACCGACCTCAAGCAGATCCAGTACATCGAGACACGCTACCCGAAACTTGCGGGAATCATGATAGGCAGGGGCCTCCTCGCAAACCCGGTTCTTGCCGCCCAGTACGCCGGACTCCCCTGCGGTACTGCGATCGAAACTTTGCTCAAAATCCATGCCGACATCGCGGCCGACTACGCCCGCCGCTTGCAAGGCAACGCCCAAATTCTGGACAAAATCCGCCCCTTCTGGACGTACGCGGACCTTCCGAAGAAGATCCGCAAGAAAATCGAGAAATCCAAGACCCTCGAGGAATACCTCGAAGCCGTCAACGAACTCGCCTAGCTAAATTCGCCTAGCCATTCTCGGCCGAATCCACCGGCACCAATCGCTTATAAGTTTTATCTATAAAGATTGCTCCGAGCGGCGCCGTCACCATAATCGCCACCGCCGCAAGCGTGAGCACATTGTTGCCACAGGCAAGCCCAAAGCTTAAGGGCACGCCACCGATGGCCGCCTGCACTGTCGCCTTCGGCACGTAGGCCAGCATGCAGAACAAGCGTTCCTTCTTGCTCAGCGGAGTACGCAGCATGCAGATAAACACGCCACCCATTCTAAAGAACATCGCGCCCAGCACCACGAATATTGCGCCGATTCCCGCCGTAAACGCGTAAGCCACATCCAAGGTGCTACCCACCAGCACGAACAAAATGATTTCGGCTGCGACCCAAAACTTGGTAAACTTGCCGCTGATGCGCTTCGCGAGTTCCGGATGCTTACCGTAAATGCAGGCAGCAATCGCCACCACAGCAATCATGCCGCTGAACGGCACCATATGGCTAATATCATGCTCCAGCTCGTTCAGCAAGAAGGCGAAACTCAAGATAATCAGCACCTTCACCGTATCGCGCATGTGCTTGTGCTTAAAGAACCACACCAAGGCATACCCGCAGGCCACTCCCACCGCAGCCCCGAGAGTTATGGACACCGGCACCGAAAGAAAACTCGTCGCCGACACGCTCTCGCCCTTAAGCAAAGCTAGGAAAGCTGCAAAAGTCACCAGCACATACACATCATCTAGCGAAGCACCCGCCAGAAGCATCTGGGGGATCCCCCGTTTGACGCCGCGATTCTCTTCGCGCATCTTGAGCATGCGCGGCACCACTACCGCCGGCGAAACCGCCGCAATGGTCGAACCCATCAGAGCCGCCTCCCAATAAGTCACCCCCATCAGTGGCGGCGCAAGCAAAACGACACCCACAATTTCAATAGAAGCGGGTACAAAGCACATCAAGAGGGCTGCGCGGCCAATCCGCTTGAATTCCCGCATATCTAAAGTCAACCCCGCACGCGTCAGGATAATCACCAGCGCTAGCTGCCTCAAGTCAGCCGAAATATCCAAAAAAGCCGGACGAAGCAGATTCAGTGCATGGGGCCCGAGAATAATCCCCGTCAGAATCATCCCGAGAATGCTCGGGAGCTTAAGCTTGACAAAAATCGAGCCTAGAAGCAACCCCAATAAGAAAATAAGCGCTAGAGAAGTCAACATAATGCAATTTTCGATGCCAAAGATAGAAAAAAACGCCTGGTATAACCAGGCGCTTTTGCTATCTAAAGTTGCACAGCCCAAAGGCTGTTCTATCTTAGAAATGAATCACGCGGACCTTGATGACCTTGTCGAGCTTGGAGAGCTTTTCGACGATAGAGTCATCGACCTTGCTTTCCACGTCAACGAGGTTGTAGCCGATCTTGCCATTGCTCTTGTTGCTGAAAGAAGCAATGTTGATGCCTTCGGCACCGAACACCTTCGTGATTTCAGAAATCATGTTCGGAACGTCCTGGTTGATCACCACGACGCGGCTCTTGACGCCGGAATGCGGATGGTCGACGAGGGCCGGGAAGTTCACGGAATTGCGGACGCAACCGTATTCGATGTAGTCCTTCAATTCTTCAACGGCCATCACGGCGCAGTTTTCTTCAGCTTCTTCGGTAGAAGCGCCGAGGTGCGGGAAGCAAGTCACCTTGTCGTTCTTGATGAGGTCAGCATCCGGGAAGTCGCAGAGGTAGCCCTGGAGAGAACCGGAAGCGAGCATTTCGTTCACCGGAGCCATTTCCACGATACCACCGCGGGCGAAGTTCATGATGTAGCTGCCCTTGAAGCCGGCGAGGTTCTTGCGGTTGAGCAAGTTTTCGGTCACGCCCTTGATGAACGGAACGTGCACGGTGAGGAAGTCGGAGTTGGCGATTACAGTGTCGAGGTCGGCGATTTCCACCTTGTTGGAAAGTTCGTGCATGTTGGCGGCGTTCGGATACGGTTCGTAAGCGATGACGCGCATGTTCTTCCAACGAGCATAGTTAGCAACGAGCACACCAATCTTGCCGAGGCCAATCACGCCGAGAGTCTTACCGGCGAGTTCCATGCCGGCGAACTTCTTCTTACCGCTTTCAACGGTCTTGGCGAGGTCCGGATCATTCGTGTCGAGGCCCTTGACCCAAGCGGCAGCCTTGTCCACGTTACGGACGGCCATGCCGAGCACGGTCATCACGAGTTCGGCAACGGCGTTGGCGTTTGCACCCGGAGTATTGAACACGCAGATGCCCTTTGCGGAAGCCTTGTCGATGGTGATGTTGTTCACGCCAGCGCCGGCGCGGGCGACAGCCAGCAGGCCGTCAAAATTGTCGGTATCAACCTGGGCAGAACGCACCAAGATGGCATCGGGTTTTTCGATAGAATCGGAAACCTGATAGAACGAGCCAAACAGGCTCAAGCCTTTCTTGGAAATATTGTTCATCGTCTTAATAGTTGCCATTTTATTGTCCTTTGTTTAATGTTAAAACTTTTGTGAGACGCGTTACGGTTCAACCCAGCGACCGCGATCTTTAATCAAATTCACGAGTTCCTCGATGGCGTCTTCTTCGGGGATGTTCTTCTTGACAGCCGTCTTGCCTTCGAAAAGGGTAATGCGGCCGGGGCCTCCACCTACGTAGCCGAAGTCGGCGTCAGCCATTTCGCCCGGGCCGTTCACGATGCAGCCCATGATGCCGATGGAAATGTCGGAGAGGTGTCCGAAGCGGGCCTTAATCTTGCCCATCACCTGTTGAATATCGTAGAGGGTGCGGCCGCAGCTCGGGCAGCTGATAAAGTTCGTCTTACTGCGGCGGCAGTAAGCGGCCTGCAGAATATCAAAAGCGAGCAGCACCGATTCCTTAGCGCCCTTGTAGCCGTCGATCACGACGGCGTCGCCAAGACCGTCCGTCACGAGGCTTCCGATGTCGGCGGAAACGCGGAGCGTTTCACGCTCGTTGTCGCCAATCTTGGCGTAGAGCAGAATCGGGTCTTTGCGACCTGCTGCATCGAGTGCAGCAGCAAGGGCGCGCACGCCGGAAACCATCTCGGCTCCCGTGTAGCAGAACACGGAACCAGCGGGCACGGCAGCCGGATTCTGGGCGAAACCGGCGATATCCATCGCATCCTTAAATTCAACGACCGGCTTTTCAGCGAGGCTCGGCAAGGCAAATTCAGCATTGCGACGTTCGCCGGTGAGTGCAATCGCATCGGCCTTCACGCCGACCTTCACCGGGTTAGATCCGCCGATTTCCACGCCCGAAACCTTCACGGTATCGGTCACGCGGCGTTCGTAATGATACGGATCCTTTTCGAGAACCGGCACCGCGTAGCTCGTGGGCTTTGTCGGAAGAGCGCATGCCTTGATGAGTTCTTGTGCCACCGGGACTTCGGCCACCGGATCTTCGGTGAGCGATACGCGGATCGTATCGGCAAGACCGTCAAGCAACAACGCGCCGATGCCCGCGGCCGACTTCAGTCGTCCGTCGGCACCCGCGCCCGCTTCCGTCACACCCACGTGGAACGGGTACGGCTTAAAGCCTTCTTGCTTAATGCGAGCAGCGAGCATGCGATAGGCAGCAATGGCCACGCGCGGGTTGCTGCTCTTGAGGCTCAGTACCACCTGATCAAAATGTTCGGCTTCGCACACGGCCAAATATTCCATGGCACTTTCCACCATGCCTTCAACCGTGTCGCCGTAGCGGTAAATCATACGGGCCGAGAGCGAACCGTGATTCACGCCAATGCGAATGGCGCGACCGAGGCGCTTGGCTTCTTGCACGAACGGCGTAAAGGCTTCGGCCACCTTTTCCTTGCCTTCGTCAAAAGACTTGTCCGTCTGCTGGTCAAGCGTCAAAATGCCAGTATCGACAAAGTTACCCGGATTGATGCGGACCTTTTCGACCCACTTGAGCGCTTCGAAAGCGGCCTTGGGCTGGAAGTGGATGTCGGCAGAAACCGGAACGGTGCAACCGGCGGCACGCACCTGCTTCATTACTTCTTCAAGTGCAGCAGCGTCAGCAAAAGTCGGAGCGGTAATACGGACGAGTCCGCAACCCACCTTGGCAAGCGCCAATGTTTCGGCCACCGTTTTCTCCACGTCTTTCGGCTTGGTGGTGGTCATGGACTGAACTAAAATGGGGGCATTGCCCCCGATAAGTGCGTCGCCAACGCGAACTTGTACAGTTTCCCTGCGGACAGCATTAAAGCGGTCGGCTACATACGGGAATTCGCTAAACTTTGTCATGTGCCCAAAGATAGCAAATTTTCACCGTATTACGCCTCGTCTTCGCTCAAGTTTCTGTAATAATCCTCGAGCTTTTTACGGCACGCGATAAAGCAATCCTTAAGGGCCGGGTCAAACTGCGTACCCATGCCTTCGATAATGATATCGTAAGCTTCGTCGAACGACATTTCCGCCTTGTAGCAACGCTTGGACACCAAAGCATCGTACACGTCGGCAATCGCCATCACACGCGCCTCGAACGGGATATCGTTCCCCTTGAGTTTCTTCGGATAGCCAAAGCCGTCAAAGCGTTCGTGGTGGTAACGAGCCACATTCTTTGCGATCTTCACAAAGTCCGGAGATTCCACCGAGGTCAAAAGGTTTTCGACAATCATGGCGCCCTTTTCGGGGTGTTCCTTCATCTCGGCGTATTCCTGCGGCGTAAAGCGACCGGGCTTTCTCAAAATGCGGTCGTCAATGGCGATTTTACCGATGTCGTGCATCGGGGCTGCCGCCACCAAGCTATCGTAGAAAAATTCGGACTGGCCAAGAGTCGGATCCTTGCGCAGGTATTCCACCAGAATCTGCACTACCCTACTCGTGCGCTTGATATGGCTACCCGTATTGCTGTCACGGTTTTCGACCATGTGCGCCATGCCCACGACCATCTGTTCCTGAATGGAACGAATCTGGGAATCGTTTTCCTTGAGCATCATTTCAAGACGCACGTTGTTTGAACCCAACATGTTGATGTAGTTGTGCACGCTGGTTTCGTCTTCAATCTTGAACAGGTTGATTTTTTCGGAACCCGAAAGCGGAAGCTGGCGAAGCACGATCTTGTAGAACTTGCCGTCGTTTTCGAATTTTTTCTCGAAAGTCATCTTGCCCTGCGCAAGTTCCTTGTTCCAGACGATAAGCAAATGGTTCAATTCGCAATTGTCCGGAGTCGCATGGTCGATACGGCAATTTTTAAGGGCCGGGAATGTATCGTAAGCAACCACGTTTCCACCCAGGAAACAGTTGTCCGAAGAAATCAGCACATAGCTGTCGACGTTCTGGGTTTCAAGCAATTGCGAAATAATCTCTTCCACATCGTAGCGCTTGACTCTAAAGCAAATGTACATGAGTGCAAACTGGTCGAACACATACACCGCCGGCATGACCAAGGTATCGGTTTCGACCACACGCGAAATAAAGAACGAAAGAACGGAAACCGCCTCGATTGAAGACAAGGCCACCAAGCTCTTGAACGAGACATTTTTCTTTTTGATAAAGGCGTAGATAATGAGGCTTACATTGATAATGACAAAGCCCACCATCACAAAGTTGAATATGTCGTGTCCGATTGCATATTCGGCGGTAAAATTGCCCGCACCGTTAGTCTCGATAAACTTGATTGTCTTGTAGTAGAACCCATTGAACCCGACCGTCATCGAAAGAGTCAAGACCACGAAAACAATCAACAGGAGAATGTCGTAGCTCCATGCCGGGAACTTGATCTTGCAAATCAAAAGGCACGCCTTAAAGGTCAGAACGGGCAGGAACATCGACCCAAGATAAATCATCTTGTTCGAAAGGATCGCCTGGTCCACATTGGTCGAAAAAGCGAGCAAGAGGTGGCCTAAACAGGCAATAAAGGCACAGAAAAAGAGCAGCGGATACGGGCCGGTCTGCTTCGAATTGACTCGGTACTGCAGACAAAAATTAATCGCTGCGACAACAGTTAAAAACGTCAAAAAAATAATGACCATACAAATCCCATCAATTTCATGCAACACACCCCATATTAAATATAAATTAAACTTTACCCATACAAAAGGTTGCCTAAAAGAAATCTGTCTAAAAAGCGTGTAAAAAACACAGCCGCCAATCCTTTAAGATTGACGACTGTATTTTGTTTTACAGAATTTGTTCTGAATTAGGCTTCGGCCGGAGCTTCCGGAGCAGCGGGTGCTTCAGGAGCAGCTTCGGCAGCCGGTGCTTCAGCAGCGGGCTTCGGAGGGAGCAAAGCCTTCATGGAAAGCTTCACCTTGCCCTTCGGGTCGACACCGAGGCAGAGCACTTCGACTTCGTCACCGACGTGAACGACATCTTCGACCTTATCGACGCGGTGGTCGGCAAGTTCGGAAATGTGCACGAGACCGTCGCGACCCGGGAGGATTTCGACGAATGCGCCAAACGGCTGGATCGTCTTGACCTTGCCCTTGTACTTGCGGCCCGGTTCGGGTTCGGCAGTGAGTTCTTCGATCATGCGGCGGCAAACTGCAGCGGCCTTGCCACTCGGAGCGGCAATGTCGATGTTGCCATCGTCGTCGATGTTGATCGTGCAACCCGTCTGAGACTGCATGCCCTTGATCACGGAGCCACCGGAACCGATGACGTCGCGGATCTTGTTGGTCGGGATGCGCATCTTGATCATGGTCGGAGCCTTGTCGGAAACCTTCGGACGCGGAGCGGCGAGGCCGAGTTCAGCCATCTTGCCGAGGATATGCAGGCGGCCTTGGCGAGCCTGTTCCAGAGCTTCGCGCATGAGTTCCGGCGTAATGCCGCGGATCTTGATATCCATCTGGAAGGCTGTGATACCTTCGGCAGTACCCGTCACCTTGAAGTCCATATCGCCGAGGTGGTCTTCCGTACCGGTGATGTCGGTCAAGATCTTGATCTTGCCGCCTTCCTTGACGGAACCCTTTTCGGAGATGAGGCCCATGGCGACACCTGCGACCGGAGCCTTGATAGGAACGCCAGCGTCCATCAAGCTGAGGCAGCCACCGCAAACAGAGGCCATGGAAGAAGAACCGTTGGATTCCTGAATTTCGGAAACCACGCGGATGGTGTACGGGAAGTCTTCCGGCAGCGGAAGAACGGCAGCGAGAGAACGTTCGGCGAGGTGGCCGTGACCGATTTCGCGGCGGCTCATGCCGAGGCGCTTGCATTCACCCACGCAGTACGGCGGGAAGTTGTAATGCAGCATGTAGCTCTTGGAGCCTTCGCCCTGCAGGCGTGCAGACAACGAGACCCTGGGTTTCACCACGCTGGAAGATCGCAGAACCGTGAGCGCTCGGGAGAACGCCGAGTTCGATTTCGATCGGGCGGACTTCGGTCGTCGTACGGCCGTCGAGACGCACGTCTTCGTTCAAGATCATTTCGCGCATGGCAGTGCGTTCGTAGTCGCTAAAGATTGCCTTAGCGTCTGCAACGAGAGCAGGATCCTGTTCTTCGTCCTTGCCAATGATAGCGAGAATGCGTTCGTCTTCGAGCATCTTCGCGCAGAGGTCTGCCATAGCCGGATAGAAGTCGGTCTTCACCATGTTGGAGTGGACGTCCTTGTTCAGTTCGTCCCACACGACTTCCTTCACCGTGGCGAGGAGCTTTTCGTGGGCTTCGCCAACGTGCTGCGGCTTGAGTTCCATCTTGGGCTTAGCGCAGCGGTCCACCAGTTCCTGTTGGGCCTTGCACATAGCCTTGATAGCTTCGTGACCAGCGAGAATTGCGTTAATCATCGTGTCTTCGGACACTTCGTAGGCACCGCCTTCCACCATGCAGACGGAATCTTCGGTACCGGCGACCACCAGGTCCAGATCGGCGCAGGCC
>CADCBQ010000048.1 GCA_902799745.1 Fibrobacter succinogenes
GCCATGGTGCGCTCTATTTAATTGCTTCAAACGTCATTCTGAACGAGCGGAGCGATGTGAAGAATCCAGTTAAATTTCACTGGATCCTTCGCGTTGCTCTGGGGTCGCTTCGCTTTGGGCTATGGGCACGGAGCTAAAGCTCCTATGAGGTCGCTTTGCTCTGGGCACGAGGCTCGAGAAGTTGTGTGCTGTGTGTAGTGCGTAATGAAAATCACCTCACACCTCACACCCCAAAGGGCCGAAGGCCCGAGCTCACACCCCACACCTCTCTCTCCTTCGTTGTTCCCGGTTCAACATGAACGGGGATTTCTTTTTTTCTTTGCAAAGATTTTACTTTGCTTTTTCTATATTTTACGCCAGCTTTACAAAATAATTCACTGCCATGAGCCCGGACTAGCTGAAAGGCAGCGACGATGATTCGGTAGTGGCGTAAAAGAGGAAAACGCTATATGGCCTGGATGGCTCTAAAAATGTTGGGATGTTTGGCGCTGCTCATGTTCGGCATGAAGTCGATGAGTGAGGCGCTGCAAAAGATGGCAGGGCCGCAGCTTCGGCATGTGCTCGGCACCATGACTACAAATCGTTTTACAGGTATGCTTACCGGCATGTTTGTTACAGCCTCTGTACAGAGTTCGACCGCCACCACGTTGATGACGGTCTCTTTTGTTAATGCGGGGCTTTTGACGCTCATGCAGGCGATTTCGATTATCCTTGGCGCACACATCGGTACGACGGTCACTGCGTGGATTATGAGCCTCGGGTTCTCGTTCAACATCGCGAACTTCGTCTATCCGGCGTTCTTCATCGGTATCATACTTGTTTATATGAACAAGAAGCGAGTCTTGGGCGAGTTCCTGTTCGGTGTCGGTTTCCTTTTCCTTGGGCTTACGACGCTCAAGGAGACGGGCTTTAGCGTGGTGCAGGACCCGGCGGCAAACGCTTCGATTAGCGCCTTCTTCGCTCGCTTCAACGACCCGAATTTCTTCAATTCGCTGTTCTTCCTCGTGATGGGTACAGTGCTTACGTTGTGTGTGCAGTCTTCTGCAGCCATCATGGCTATCACGATGATTCTCTGCTCCACCGGCGTTTTGCACATCGACCAGGGTATCATGCTCGTGCTTGGCGAAAACATCGGTACGACGATTACGGCGAACATCGTGGCGCTCTCCGCCAATACGCAGGCCCGCCGTGCGGCGCTTGCTCACTTTACGATTAACGTAATAGGCGTTATCTGGGTGGTGATTGTGCTCAAGTGGTTCCTCGCTGCTATTTGCCACGTGGTCGGTTTTGACCTCGGCATTCGCCCGGGCGACGAAGGCTATGCTGGTAACCTCGCGAAAATTTCCGTGGTGCTTGCGACGTTCCATTCGGCTTTCAACGTGTCGAATACGTTTATCCAGATTTGGTTCATCAAGTACATCGAAAAGTTCGTGTGCCGCGTGATTAAGCCCAAGAACTCCGAAGAAGAAGAAGATTCCCGTTTGCATTTCATCAGCTCGGGCCTCATGGGGACTCCTGAACTTTCGCTTCTCGAAGCGCGCAAGGAAATAAGCCTGTTCGCGACTCGCACTCACAAGATGTTCAACTTCGTGCCTAATTTGCTTGAAATGAAGGAAGAGAACGACTTTGTGAAACTGTTTGCCCGCATTGAGAAGTACGAAGGCATTAGCGACAACATGGAAATCGAAATTGCAAATTACTTGAATAAAGTAAGCGAAGGCCGTTTGAGCCCCGAAAGCAAGACGACTATCCAGGCGATGCTCCGCGAAATTTCCGAGATTGAGAGCATTGGCGATTCATGCTATAACATGGCCCGCGCCATCAACCGCAAGTTCCGCAGCAAGGAAGACTTTACGGAGGACCAGTATGCGCATATCAAGCATATTATGGGGCTGTGCGAAAAGGCTCTAGTGCACATGATTGCTGTGCTTGACGATTCGCAGCAGGTGGATGCGAACCGCACGCTGAACCTGGAGAACGAAATCAACGACTATCGCAAGCTCCTGAAAGAGAAGAACATCATGGATATCGAAAACCAGAAGTACAGCTACCAGATGGGCGTGCATTACATGGACGTGGTGAACGACTGCGAAAAATTGGGCGACTACGTGGTGAATGTGGTCGAAGCCCATGCGAACAGGAGATTTCTGGTGTAAAATGCTGAAAAAGTGCAAGTCTTTTGAGGCTTTGCGTTAGATGCCCCGGTCATTGAGCTGGGGCTTTGTCTTATGTTTTGTAAAATCTGTGTAAAGTGTAAATAAAACCTTTGCGAAGCCTTTGTTTTAGGCATTGAAATAATTAGAGGGTCTTTTTATTTTAATGTTGCGTAAATTCGTAAATTTTAAACATGATTTACATCGTAGAAGACAATTCCGAAATCCGCGAAATGGAAACCTATGCGCTCAAGAGCAGCGGTTTCGAAGTCAACGCTTTCGATTGCGGGAAAAGCCTGGATGAAGCGGTTAAGTCTTGCGTGCCGGATTTGTTCATTCTCGATATCATGTTGCCGGGCGAAGATGGCCTTAGCATTTTAAGGCGTCTTCGCGCACAGGAAATTACCAAAAACGTTGCCGTCATCATGCTTACGGCCAAAGGTTCCGAGTTAGATAAAGTCAAAGGGCTCGACTCGGGAGCGGATGACTATATTGCGAAACCTTTCGGCATTTTGGAATTTATCTCTCGCGTCAAGGCGTTGCTCCGTCGTTCGGGCCGATTGAATACCGATGCCGAAGAGCAGAAAACGTTATCTCTCGGGGGAGTATTTCTCGATGAAGCGAAGCACACCGTTACCGTTGGTGGCGACAATGTGGAGCTGACCTACAAGGAATACGAACTTTTGAAACTTTTCTTGTCGCATCCGGGGCTTGTCTATTCTAGGCAACAGATTCTGGAAAAAATATGGGGCATTGATTTTAAAATGGATACGCGGACTGTCGATATGCATGTCAAAACGCTCCGGCAGAAATTGGGTGAGCAGGGCTCCATCATCCAGACGGTTCGCAATGTCGGGTACAAGGCTCAATGAAAGACCGTTTACGATACAGCTTGATTTACATGGGCGTGATTGCCGCTTTGTTTGCTGTATTTTTTACGGTGCGTGTTTTCGAAGGTGAAATGACCGACCAGCTCAAGAGTCAGCTGCGAGAGAACTTACGGCTGATTGAAGTTGCCTATACTAACGAAGCCCTTGGAGACGAACCCCAGAAATTATCCCGGTATGCAAGCAAGGACCTCCGCATTACGCTCATTGACCCGAAAGGTGGAATTCTCTACGACAGCGACGCCGAAGCGGTCAAGATGGAAAACCACAACGACCGCGAAGAGGTCATAGACGCTTTTGAGAAAGGCGTCGGCGAAGACCTCCGTTATTCTTCAACCTTGCAGGCGAAGGTGTTCTACTTTGCCAAACGGCTGGGGGATGGTAAGGTGTTGCGCCTTGGAATGCGCCAGGCGAATCTGCAGCAGGTCTTTTCTAAGACCATCCCGTATCTTATCGTCTTGCTGGCGGCTATTGTCACTGCGTCGATTCTGATTGCGATTGGACTAAGTCGAGCCTTCATCAGCCCGCTCCAAAAGTTGGTGGATCAGTTGGGAACCCCCGAATGGATGAGCATAGAGAACGTCTATAAGGAAATCGCGCCTCTCGTCAACACCATCCGCAAACAGGACCTCGAACTGCAATTGACGATTGAACAGCTCTCGAACGAGAAACAGAAAATTTCGCATCTGAAAAATGAATTTACGGCCAATGCCTCGCACGAACTGAAAACACCGCTGACGTCCATTTCAGGCTATGCGGAACTTATTGAAAGTGGCTTGGCGAAGCCCGAAGATGTCAAGGTCTTTGCGGGGAAAATCCACAAGGAAGCGCTCCGCTTGCAATCCATTGCAAATGATATCATTACGCTTTCGAGGCTGGACAACCCGGAAGGCGAGCCGTTTGATTTAAGCGAAAAAGTCAACCTTTGGAACGTAGCGCATAGTTGCATCGAGGATCTCTGCCTGAACGCAAACAAAAAGTCCATCCAGCTTTCGCTGGACGGCGACACTTCCGCAGAAATCCTTGGAAACTCGAAACTGCTCTACGAGATGATTTTCAACATAGTGGATAACGCTATCCGCTATACGGAACAGGGCGGCAAGGTGGTCGTGCTCGTGAAGCCGAATGCCGTTGTCGTGAAGGATACCGGAATTGGAATTCCGGAGGAATGCCAGTCCCGCATCTTTGAACGGTTCTATCGTGTCGATAAGAGCCGCTCCAAGGAAACCGGAGGAACGGGACTCGGGCTTGCAATCGTGAAACACATCGCAGAAGTCCTCCATGCGTCAGTTCACCTGAATTCGACCGTCGGTTTCGGCACCGAAATCAGGATTGATTTTTCACCCTTTTTAAATACGAATAAGGTTCTATGATTCTTGCAGTTTTAAAAATGATCGGTTGCCTTGCGCTCCTCATGTTCGGCATGAAGACGATGAGTGAAGGCTTGCAGAAACTCACCGGCGGACACCTCCGCGCAGTCCTTGGCACCATGACCAAACACCGTGTGGGCGGGCTTTTGACGGGTACGTTCGTTACCGCTGCCGTGCAGTCCTCGACGGCGACAACCGTGATGACGGTTAGCTTCGTGAATGCGGGGCTACTCACGCTCAAGCAGGCCATCCCGGTGATTATGGGTGCGAACATCGGTACCACCGCGACGGCGTGGATTATGTCGATATTCGGTTTCCAGTTTAACATGAGCAGTTTCGTGTGGCCTTTTTTTGGACTTGGAATTGCACTCTCCTACGTGCATAAAAGTAGCGTGAAAAGCTTCGGCGAATTCGTGTTCGGATTTGCGTTCATGTTCCTTGGACTTACGACGCTACGCGAGAATGCTGTGGCGATGGACCTTTCGCATAACCAAGCGATAATCGACTTTTTCTCATCGACGGGTGGCTGGGGTATCTTCAGTACGCTCTTGTTCCTCTTGCTGGGAGGAATACTTACGATGTGCGTGCAGTCTTCTGCGGCCATCATGGCGATTACCTTGATTCTCTGCTCTAGCGGCGTACTCCCGATTTATCAGGGTATCGCGCTTGTGATGGGCGAAAACATCGGTACTACGGTCACGTCGAATTTGGCCGCGCTCTCGGCGAGTACGCAGGCGCGTCGTGCGGCATTGGCGCACATGCTCTTCAACGTGTTCGGCGTGGTGTGGGTGCTTATCATATTCCACCCCTTTGTGAACATGGTTTGCCATGTGGTGGGTTTCGACCCGAACTTTGTTCCGCAAACAGAAGAAGAAATTGCCCATGCGAGTGTCCGTGTGACATACGCCCTTTCCGGGTTCCATACGGCATTCAACCTTTGTAACGTGATGCTCCTTATCTGGTTCATCAAGCCGATGGAAAAGCTTATCTGTAAGATTATCAAAGAAAAGGAAGATGGCGAAGATTTCAGCATCAAGTTTATTCGCGGTGGCCTCATGAGCACTGCGGAACTCTCGTTGTTCGAGGCCCGCAAGGAAATCAACCTGTTCGCCGAACGTACGCTCAAAATGTTCCGCTTTGTGCCCGAACTTGTAAAGCTTAAGGACGAGGGTGAGTTCGCGAAACTCTTTGCACGCATCGAAAAATACGAGGGTATCAGCGACAAGCTGG
The DNA here is from genome assembly GCA_902799745.1 of Fibrobacter succinogenes. Classification (GTDB taxonomy): domain Bacteria; phylum Fibrobacterota; class Fibrobacteria; order Fibrobacterales; family Fibrobacteraceae; genus Fibrobacter; species Fibrobacter succinogenes_Q. Next base: position 5,641 of record CADCBQ010000048.1, read on the forward strand.
AAATGGAAATCGGTGAATACCTGAACAAGGTAAGCGAAGGCCGCCTAAGCCCCGAAAGTAAGACTAAACTGCAGTGCATGCTCAAGGAAATTTCCGAAATCGAGAGTATTGGCGACGCCTGCTATAACATGGCCCGCGTTCTCAATCGCAAGTTCAAGTGCGGCGAAGATTATACCGAAGAGCAGTACACTCGTATCGATTGCATGATGAAGTTCTGCGACCGGATGCTCTCCCAGATGCTCCTGGTTGTCGAGAACAAGCCTGAAGCCAATCCCAAAACGGTCCTTTCGCTGGAATACGAAATCAACGATTATCGCAAGTTACTCAAGGAGCTCAACGTGAACGACTTGAACGCACAGCGTTACAGCTACCAGATGGGCGTGCATTACATGGATTTGATTAACGACTGCGAAAAGCTGGGCGACTACGTGGTGAACGTGGTCGAAGCCCACGTGAACAGGAAGTTCTCAGGCTAGCCCTTGGCGCTATCCAGCGCTTCGCCAGCCAGTTCTACACAACGGTTGCAGGGAATAATCTTTGCCGGGCGGATTTCCCCACAGCGGGTGCATCCCTGGGCTCCCTGCTTAAAGAAATCTTCGATTGCGCCGGCATGGTCCGGCATCATCGTCTTTGCGGCGTAGAGCGCTCCGCACAGTCCGTCGGGGGCCTTGCCCCCACCAAAGTTCCGGAAAGCTTCTGCGGCTTTTACCGCGTCTTCTTCTGTTTTACCCGAAGCGCGGGCGAATCCGTAGGCGACCGCCATGGCGCAGTTACCGCGATGGTCGGCGTGGAATGTCTTTGAGATTTCTGCAATGGAGTCTTTCATGTCCATAAATTACAAAAAAACTCCCCGGGCCGACCGGAGAGTTCTTTATGTTTATAGGAGAGAGTTTCTTAAAGCGAGGTCTTGAACGTCCTGGAACCGACCTTCACGATGTACATGCCCTTGGCACCGGTGTAGACCTTCTGCTGGCATCCGAGACCGCGGGTCGTGCGGACGACATGGCCGAGGCTGTTGAACACGGTGATGGGCTTGCCCTGGGCGTTGGCGACTACGATGTAGTTGTCGGAGGACCTGAATACGGCAACCGCGAGCAGGCTCGGGTCTTCAGGCAGGGCTTCGGTAGAGCTGGTGATTGCCGTGCTGGAAGAAGATCTTCCGAAGGAGTTCGAGGACCTTCCGAAAGAATTAGAGGACTTTTCGACAGTGGCAGAAGAAGTCGGGACGCTAGCAGAAGATTTGACGCTGGCGGAGGATTCCGGAGAGGGACCCGAGCCGCCTTCGCCCGCGATGACGATTTC
>CADCBQ010000049.1 GCA_902799745.1 Fibrobacter succinogenes
CGCCTCTACACTTGGGCCGCGGCGGTCGGGAAAACAGAAAAGGAATGTGGCAGCAGTTTATGTGGCCTGCCCAGAAGAAACGTGCAGGGGGTATGCCCTAGCGGTTGGCATCTGCCGTCGCATGAAGAAATGGACGACTTTGTTTATACAGTGGGTACATATCCACTTGTGACGGCTATAATCAAGTCGCGGACCGGGTGGGACGATGGGTCGAACGGTACGGACGACTATGGTTTTTCTGCACTTCCTGCAGGCTATCGCAATATTGTGGGGGGATATGCCGGCAAGAACAGTGCTTACTTCTGGATGGCTGAAGAGGACCGTCAAGAAACGGCTTATAAGATGGGCTTGATTGACGGCGATCCAACGGCTAATTGGGGTGTTGAAAAAAAGAGACTCGCTTTTTCAGTCCGTTGCCTTAAGGACAAGGAGCCGAACTTGAAGGATTGGAGCTGGGATGTGCCGAAAGATGTCCGTCTGAATCCGGATGTTGCATATGACAGCGTTAAAGACTCTCGCGATGGCAGGGTTTACAAGACGGTAAAAATCGGTGGCCAAGTCTGGATGGCCGAAAATCTGAATTACGCCGACAGCGTGGCAACCCCCGGCTTGAAAGGCGGAAGTTGGTGCATTGACAATGATACTGCCAACTGTAATGTGGCTGGACGCCTCTACTATTGGGATGCCGCAGTGCAGGGCGTTTGCCTTGACGGTTGGCATTTGCCGACAAAAGAGGAGTGGAGCGCATTGCTTGATTCCCTTGGGGGCGCAAATTCGGCGGGTAAACATCTCAAGTCCATCACCGGCTGGGATAAAGACGGCAACGGCGTTGACGATTTCGGCTTCTCAGCTTTACCGGCAGGGAAGGCTTCTTCTGCGCCTTTTTATGGATTGTCATTTAGTGATGATGGTGTGGGAACTCTTTTTTGGAGTTCTACAGAAGGCGATGACGTCGGCGCATACGGTGTATCGTTGTGGAATTATTCTGATGTGGCTGATTTGGATTACTTCTTCAAAGATCTCGGGTGCCGAAGGGCCTTTGCATCAAAGTGTCTTCCTGGAGCGTCCGTGAGGACGCGATAGGATCCATAGAAATTCAGACCGTAGCCTAACCGCTGCGGTCTTTTTATATTTAAAGCATGTTCAAGATAATCAAGGCTTTTTGCCGTCTGCTTTCTAACTACGCTTCCCCCTTTGTCATCGCAAGCGCAATAGTCGCATTCTTCGTTCCGGTCGCTTTCGGCTGGGTTCACGGGAATGTATCCTCCATCATTCTCGGCGTCATCATGTTGAGCATGGGCCTTACCATTTCGACAGACGATGTCCGCAATCTGCTAAAACAGCCGCTGCATATTTTGCTCGGTGCGGTTGCGCAGTACACGATTATGCCGTTTGTGGCCTTCGGGCTTACGAAGGTGTTCGGGCTGGATCCGTATCTGGCTGTGGGTATTATTCTGGTAGGATGCTGCCCGGGCGGTGTTTCGAGCAACGTCATGAGTTTCTTGGCCCACGGCGACGTGACCTATTCGGTGAGCATGACCATGGTCAGCACGCTCCTTGCGCCGATCATGACGCCGCTGCTTGTGCTGTGGCTGGCCGATACGAGCATCAACGTGAATGCGGTCGGAATGTTCCTGAATATTCTTTATGTGACGATTGCTCCGATTACCATCGGGTTCCTTTGCAACTATTTCTTGGGCAAGCGCGCCGTATTTAAAGAAATCCAGTCGAACATGCCTGCCGTGAGCGTGATTGGCCTGATGATGATTGTGGGCGGTGTCGTTGTGACGGTGCGTCCGCAGTTGTTTGCAAATGGTCTCGGCCTGATTTTCCTGGTGCTCGCGGTGGTGTTCAGCCACAATGCGCTGGGCTATGTGCTCGGCTACAGCGTGGGTAAACTCTTCAAGTTCAATACCGCCAAGAAGCGTACTATCGCAATTGAAGTCGGCGTGCAGAATGCCGGTATGGCGACCGTGCTTGCCATGGCTTTCTTTGCGGATCCCGAAAACGTGGCGAAGAATCCTGCCGCAGTTCTTTGCATGGTTCCCTGCGCCTTGAGCTGTGCTTACCATTCCATCAGCGGTACGGTGCTGGCCAACATTTTCGCTTGGCGCGACAAGAAAAAGAATTAACGGACTGCGACTTTTCGCATGTAGCTCGTTCCCTTGGAACGGGCTTTTATAATATAGACGCCTTGGTTGCCCTTTTGCCACAAGAAATTGGAGCCGTGTGCTTCTGCAATTTTGTGTCCGTTCATGTCGTAAAGGCTCCATTCAGCTACTTCGGGAAGCGTAAACAGAATGGCGTTCCCCACATGGGTTAAGCGGATGTCTGCACTTGCTTTGATTCGGCTGTGAGTAATTCCGATTACGGGTTTGGTCAATGAAGACGAATCGCCCGGAGTTGCAGCCTTGGGATTGTCGATGGCGTCAATCACGTTCATGAAAGTTCCGCTCATCATAGAGGCGCCAAACCAAGCGAGGAATTGGTCAAAGTACATTTCGTTGTGGAGCGTGTCTTCGATTCCGCCGGTGGGGTCTACTGCATTTCCAAAGAAATCTCCGCCTTCGTAGAATTTACCGAGTTCTTCACTGAAGGCAATGCGGTCAGAAGATTCGCCTACGGCAAGCGCTGCGGTTGACCACATGCCAACGGTCAAGTGGCTGTGTTCGCGGCGGTAGCGCCAAGTGCTTTCGTTCTTGCTGTCATTAAAATCGGTCCAAATGTCGTCAGCCGGCAAAAGTTCGCCCGCTTTTTCAATCTGGTAGAAGTTCGAGGCTGCGGCTCCGCCTTTGCTGTTAATGAAGGCGAGCGAATTCTTGAGAAAGTCCTTGGCGCGCGATTCATCGAACCATACGGCGTCAATAGCCACTCGCCACAAGATACGGATAGCGTCTTTGAAGAAGGCGCGACTGTTAAAGTAGGCATTGTAGCCGAGGCTTCCGGCCCAATTGCCGTCGGGTCGCATCCAGTCGGGAATCATGCCCATGCTGTAGCCGGGGCTTTTCGATAGAATTTCATAAGTCTTCTCGACAACCATGTTCCAGCGATCGCCATTGCTGTCGAACTTTGCGAAAATCTTGTACCATGCGGGTGAGAAATAGCCGGGGTTCACAAAATTGTCGCCACCCCAGCCTGCGCCCGGAGCCAAGATTCCGCTGCTTGTAATTTGTTGGGTGCTCCACATGCAATCGAGAATTTTCTTGGCGTGGTCGGCGTAGCCGTAATTAAACTTGGTCGACGTATAAGGTTGCCACTTGCCTGCAGAAACGAGCTTGTCCGCAAAAATCAAGGCGAGTGCAACGTCTTCTTCGGCATCGGTGGCGGCGCCTTCGCCGCTAATGTTTCCGTCTGGTCCCATTTGCCAGTTGTAATAGCAACCGTCCCACATCTTTTCGTTGGCGGCGTCCCAAATGGTGTTGAAATGCTCTTGGTCGTTGGCGTACAAGGCGACCAACATGCCGTATCCGACGGCTTCGCTCACGGCGTCGCCCGGCGTTTCACTCTTGGGGCGGTGAATGAGCCCTTTGCCTGCAGAATAGGGGTTGATGTTTCGGCGTACAAGTCCTTGCCAGGTGCTGTCGAGGACTGCCTTCCAATAGGATTCGTCAACCTTCGGTTGAGCGTTGGGGAGATCTAGCACTGCAAAGGAGCTGCTGAATGCTCCGGCAATGCAAAGGGGTAAAATCTTTGATAGCTTCATAACTTCTCTTAGTCCTTAAGGCATCTTACGCTGCAGCTGAGGTACTGCTTTTGCTTGGTGAGTAAAAAATCTCCGTTGTTTTCGTTACTAAGCCTGTAAACGTTCGCGGTTGAGTCTGCATTGGAATGGTCTTGGCTGCACAAGTTGGTGCTAGAACGCCATCCGTTATAGTTGCCTTTAAGATTACGGCTTCCGGCAAAGTAAAGAGAGAATCCGAGCAGGTCTTCACCGGGTGTGAAGTTCTTGGTTTTGAAAATTTGTGTATCCTTCTTGTTCCTGAACCAGGTCTTTCCGAAGTCTGTTAGCTTTTTAAATTCCTCGTTGGTGGGAATATGGAAACCTTCGGGGCAAATGTTGTCTATCTGCGCGTTTTCGCCGAGGATTACATCCCAGCGGTACAGGCGTCCGAAGTTGGTGCAGTTTGCGAGACTGTCTTCGGGGCACCAGCTAGAATCAATTGCTAGGTTTATGTTTTCCGAAAGCCAAATCTGGTCGCCAATGCCGATAGTTCCGTAAACGGTTCCGTCGCGTTCGTCTTCCACTGTGCCGGTTACCAAGGAATCGCTGGCGAAATGCCAGGCAAAGCCGTTGCAGCTGTAAATGGAATTCTGGTAGGAGTAATAGCCCTTGTGTTCTGCGTGGCAGCCATGCCCCATGATCATGTCAAATTCGTTGGCTACGGCCACTTCGCCTTTGTAACAGTAGTAATAGATGGTCGTGTCGATTTGGCCTTTATGGAATGATTCTTCATCTTCGCCACAGGAAATGAGTCTCGCTTCTTTTGCTAGCAAGGTGTCTTCTTTCGGTTCTTCAGGTTCTGTCGGCTTGATTACGGTGAATTCGCCATCGTAGCAAAGAACCTGTACTGTAGAGTCAACTAGGCTCGGGTGTCTTGTATAGGCAGAGTCGCAATCGATTCCCTGCGAGTAATACTCTGTTTTTGTGGCAATATTCCAGAGCAATAGACCGTCTAAATCTACACATATTCTATAGGGTTCGTAAAAAAAGATAAGAAGGGTATCATCCGTTTTTACAACTTTCCCCAAGTTTGAGGTAATACAAGGAGTGTTGCTTTCTATGTTGGGTGAAACCCATTTGCCTTGAATAGAATCGTAGGCGTACGTAAAACCTTTGTTTATGGTTCCTGCTCGTAATTCACCATCGTAGCCCGGTTCCCAAGCGTAGGTGTCTAGGAATGTTGTGCCGGGACAGTACCAACCAAGTTTTTCGGAACAAATGAATGGACCCTTGTAATACTGGCTGATGGAATCCTTGACCACTCTAATCGTGTCAATATTCTTGCTTGAACATTCGCCAAATCCGTAGATACGCCCGTAAATGCCGGTAGTAATAGGTCTTTCGGATCTCGGGGTGGGAATGTCACTTGATTTTTCGTACATGTAGCCACTGGCAAGATTGTCTGCCATATAAATCATCAAGGTGTCGTTCAGCTTGCCGCTTTGTGCAAAGACGCTGGGCGCGTCGCTATGATATGGCAAGGAAGTAGATTGTACGACTTGTAGGACAGTCGTTGTTATGGAATCTTTTTCGTGATTGGTAATTTGATTGGAAATTTTCAACTTGGGAACATCGTTGAATATTTCATTTAAAATTTCGCTTTGCGCTTGCTTTTCGGCGGAATCTGCGACCACGCCATCTTTTATAAGCTTGAGGATTCTTTTGTATTCAATGGTGGTGAGCGCGTTCAAGTATGCCGTGTCGGTGCGGCTCAAATCCACAAAGCCCCATACTGGCGTCGAAACATTCTTTTTGTTGTCGATTCTTAAAAAGGCGTAAGGCGTTTTAAGCTTTAGGTTCTTGAATTCGAATGCACATGAATCGCAGGTCGATTTTACCATGAATTCGCGACCTGTAGGGCTCATGGAGGTGCCAATTTCGAGGACGTTTGCTTCGCTCCATGTTGTGTGGTCGTAGATAACTGTAAACAGGGCTTTTTCAAACGGTGCTGCCACCGAATCGTTTGCTGTGAGGGAATCGGATGTCGTGAGAGAATCCGACTTGGCATCGTCATTTTCTTTGCTGTCGTTGTTTTTGCCGTTGTTGTCGGCGCTCTGTTCTATTTCCTTTGTAGAATCATCTTGCGGTTCGCTAGTGGAATCGTTGCTGCAACTTGCCAGGAGGCTACCTGCCAAAAGAAGACCTATTATCAATCTTTTCATCGTGTCCCCCAATTAATCTGTCTGCTCGGCAGAAACAAAGTATTCATCGCATTTGGTCATTTCTTTGTCTTGCCAGTACATTCCGTCGCAGTAGTAACATTTTTCCCCGCTCTTACCGTAAATGCCACGGATATAATCGTCGCAGGGTTTCCACGTGGTAGAGTCGCAATACATTGCGTCGTCTATGTAGCTGCTGAATGCAGGAGACTTGATTTCGCTATGCTTTTCGGCGGAGCATTCGCCAAGGTCGTATTTTGCTGTCCAAACTTGGTTGAGGTATTTCTTGGCGCCGGTGATGATAAGATGATAACCGTATTTTCTGGAATTCTCCGTCAACTTCCAGCAGTTTTTGTTGTTAGAGGCTCTGTAAGCCTGTTCCCATAATCCGCTTGTAATAGAATCGGTCAAAACTTCGTTTTCAAGCATTTTGTCGAAGGTGGAGGCGTAATGGACGTTGCCTTCGGCAAGAACCGTGGCGCCCAACAGATAAGAGCTTTCTTCTTGTTTTGTTACCAAGTTCAGTTTATTGAATTCCGTATGCAACGTGTCAAACATCAAGAGTGTAGAAATTTCAGATTGAACTGCAGACATGGCGGAATCGAAGGAATAGCCTTTGTCTATATAGCGGGGGAGTCGCTTGGCTTGCATATGCGTTAAAATGTTCAGGTTGACTGTATCCCCTTTGCGAATGTCGGCGTAGGCTTCGATTGCTCCGAAGAAATTGCCTCCTCTTTCGATGAAATCGTAGCAAACAGCATTGTATCGGCCTATGACTTCGATATGGATATACGGCTGAGTCAACTTGACATCCGGAAAGATAAATGCACCTAAAGTGTCTTCAATGGCTGAACGGTGAACGATTCCGGTCTGCGCAAGGGTGCTGTCTAATTCTCGCAAAACGACTTCGCTTCCGATAGTATATTGACCACGGTTGACGTAGCCGAGAATGTTATGGGTTGTTTTGATGGTTGCCGAATTGGGTTCGTTTGAGGTGGAATCGGTGCTAGCTTTTGCCGTTGTGTCCGCTTTAGAATTAGTTGTGGTGTCTGTGACGGCGGAGGTGTCGGCTTCAGTTGTGTCTGTTGAAATAGGTTCTACAGTGTTCACTTTTTCGGGGGAGTTTTCGCTACAAGAACACGTGAAAAAGCTCGCCAATGTAAAGGCGATAAATGCTGATGCGATTTTGACGGTAAAATTCTTGCCCATGGTCATTAATATCCCAATTTAAAAATTATAACAAACGACAAGAAAAATACTAGGGGCGAACGCATAAAAAAGACCGCGACTGTTGTCGCGGCCTTTTCAAATGCCTAGATCCTTCTCCCCATTCGGGGATCATGCCCACTAAGGTAACAAGTTACCAAGTGGTCAAAGAGACTTCACGCCTTACGGCGTTTCGCTCAGGATGACATTGTAGCGCGGGGCAGTGCCCCGCCACTCTAGCTTACTTCTGGTGAGCCTTGAACCAGCGGATGAGACCGTTGGTGGAGCTGTCGTGGTTGAGTTCAGCATCAGCCTTGGCAAGTTCCGGGAGGATCTTCTTGGCGAGCTGCTTGCCGAGTTCAACACCCCACTGGTCGTAGCTGTTGATGTTCCAGATCACGCCCTGCGTGAAGATCTTGTGTTCGTACATGGCGATGAGGGCGCCGAGCGTTTCCGGAGAAACGTAGTCCATCATGATGGAGTTGGTCGGCTTGTTGCCTTCGAACACCTTGTGCGGGGCGAGGAATGCGATTTCTTCTTCG
>CADCBQ010000050.1:0-10865 GCA_902799745.1 Fibrobacter succinogenes
CGATCTCAACAGCCAGCTTCAGCACCAGAAGATGGCCGTGGATTCCGGTTACTGGACTCTGCTCCGTTACAACCCGGCTCTCGCCGCCGAAGGAAAGGCTCCGCTTATCCTCGACTCCAAGAAGCCGACGATCCCGGTTGCAGAATACATCTACACCGAAAACCGCTACAAGCAGCTCACCCGTAACAATCCTGAAGTGGCCAAGAAGCTCGCCGACGACCTCCAGAAGGAAGTTGACGCCCGCTATGCCTTCTATGATGCCATGAGCAAGGATACGGAAGGACTGATTAGCCTGTAAGAGGTTTGAGGACGCGACTTCGTCGCTTTGAGCGATGAGGTCGGCCTTACGGCCTTTGAGGTAAATTAAAACGCCCCGTCACGATGAGTGACGGGGTGTTTTGTTTTGCAATTTTTCAGCGATTACGCAATGTTCAGCAAATGGGTGAAGCCCGTTACTTCAAGAACTTCACGAACGCTCTCATGCAAATTGATAAGCGTCATTTTTTTCATTAAAAATCAAGTTTTTTCGCCCATATCCCTTGACAAGCAGGAATAACCTTTTTATATTTGGCTCGTTCGGTTAGGAAACTGACCAAACGAACAAACCACTGGGGTGGTAGCTCAATTTTGGTTAGAGCACCGGCCTGTCACGCCGGAGGTTGCGAGTTCAAGCCTCGTCTATCCCGCGAAAAAAGCCTCTCGAAAGAGAGGCTTTTTCGTTTTATGAGCGAAGTTTTCGTTTCGCCTCCCCTCCTAAAAACAATGTAAATATTCTATAATTTATTTTGTCTAGGAGGATATATGCGCAAAGTTTTTCGCAAGAACAAATCTCTACGCCATTACCTGCAAACCGCATTTGCATGCACCGCCCTTATTCTCGGAATATGCGTCATTTCTTCGTGCAGTGGCTACGGTTCCGAATATACAGACGAAAAAAGCCATTCCAACTGGTATGACGACGACGATTCGTCTTCGAGCTACGGAAAATCCAGTTCCTCCAGCAACAAGTATTCCAGTTCCTCTTACTACTACAGCTCATACGACATGATCGTACCCTCGAGCAGTAGCTACATCGACACCACCACTACCGTGAAAACGGTCGCCGACCTGGATTCCTGTACCGACGGCGAAAAGAGGACCGTCTTGAAGGACTCCAGCGTTTACCGCTGCGTTTACAGCGTTTGGTTCAAGGAAATCAAGGCTATTCCCGAATGTACAGAAAAGAACGAATCCGAAACGTTCTACAAGAACGCCCCCTACATTTGCATGAACGGCAACTGGAGAGAACTTTCTGAAATCGAGGCCAAGCTCGGCGTCTGTACCAACGCCCTCGCCGGCACAACCAAGACCACCGACAACAAGTATTACAAGTGCGACAGCACGCTGTGGCGTGTCATGACTCTTTCCGATGTCACCGGTGAATGTACAAGCGAAAAGAACGGTAAAACAGCCTCTTATGGGGACACCAGCTATGTTTGCCGTGGCACCAGCTGGCAAAAGATGACCGAAATCGAACTCGACTCGGGTGTATGCAGCAAGGATCGTTTTGGCGACATTCTGCGCGTAAAGCCGAGGTCTTCTTACTACGACACCACGTATTACGTTTGCAACAACTACGCATGGACAACCACGACAGACCCAGCCGATATCATTGGCGCATGCGACAGTTCCAAGGCCGATACCATTTACAAGGTTGCAGGCTATTCTTACGTATGCGACAACAAGGCCTGGCGTAAAACGACCAGCGTCGAAAACAGTTACGGACTTTGCAACAGTAAAAATCAAGGCGCCTTGAGGAGTTCCTACATTTGCGACAAGGGAGAATGGCGCACTCCGACCGCCGAAGAATACTACGGCGCCTGCACCGATTCTCTCAAGGATGTCCTCTACACTTACAATTCCAAGACCTACGCCTGTTTCAACCTGAAGTGGAACGAACTCCCGGAACCCCCGGTCAGCAGCATGTCCCTCTGCACCAAGAAAAACGACGGAACCACGTACAGGACCACCACTACCCCCAGGGCCTACTACCTTTGCAGCAACTACGAATGGCAAAAGATCGACTCGCTTTCTTACACATACGGAATGTGCAGCAAGGATAGCCTCGGTGTCAGGAAAATCCCGCACAAGGATTCTCTCGGATACGAATGCAAGGAAACCGCCGCCGGATACAGCTGGACAAGGCTCACGATCAACGACTACGCCGCATGCACCGCGGCAACCCAGGACAGCTTATTGAAGGGCTACGTCTGCGACAACGGCTCATGGCGTTTACAGACCGCCCTTGAAAAGAGCATCGGCCTATGCACCACCAAGAACAACGGCGAAAGAATCAAGTCCGGATCGAGTTACTACGAATGCACATCCGGTAGCTGGAAGTCCATTACCGAAGCGCAGTACAGCCTTGGTGAATGCACTACCGAAAATGACAGCGCTATTGCCGTCTACAAGAATGTCCAATACCTTTGCGCAAACAAAAAATGGGCTACGCCAACTACGGTAACCGATTCCGCATGTACCAGCGCACAAAAAGATACATACGCGTCTTACAAGAATAAAATTTACCAATGCCATTACGAGTACAACTATAAATACATTTGGAGATACGTTGGCGATATCGCCATCCAGGAAGGTCTATGCAACACAGAACGCCAAGGCAAGCTAACCAGCCTGGACGGCAGCTACTACATTTGCAAAGCTAATTGGTGGGATGGAGCCTCATTAGGCGAAGTCATGCAAGGAACGCCGTGCGGAACATCATTCACATATAACCACATCAAATACACCTGTTCCGGTGATGAATGGACTCCAGTCTACAACACGCTAAAGGATACCCGAGACGGGCAAACTTACAATACCCTCCAGCTGGGCGAACAAACTTGGATGGTCGAAAATTTGAACTATCAAACAACAAATAGCTGGTGCTACCAGAACATAGACCGCAATTGCGATACCTACGGAAGACTCTACACTTGGAATGACGCACAAAAGGCATGCCCTACGGGTTGGCACCTGCCCGACGCCTACGAGTATCGCGACGTGTTGGATGTTTTAAGATATTCCACCGAATTTCGCGAACTTGATTACTGGCAACAGAATCCCTATGGATCTGATAATACCGAGAGGATCAGTTTATTCAAACTCAGGGGTACAGGTATACGCACTGACAACGGAACATTTGATTACGATCGCCGCATGGCGGGACTCTGGTACAAAGATTCCTCGCTAACAAACGCGGATACCGCTTACGCCCATATTGCGTATGTCGTATCAACGATTCCAGCAGAGTATTACTCCTCCAGCAACATCCACCACTTTGAAATAAGCGGAAATACAGTCGTATCAGGATCCCCATCAGGATACCGCTTTACCAAGGGATCTGGCCTAAGCGTCCGCTGCGTAAAAGACGAATAGTCTTTCACTTTAGGAGAACAAGATGTTTCAATCAAAGGCTTTTGCCTCTAATGGGTTATTCATAGTAACCGCCGTTTTGTCGGCGGTCCTGAGTTCTTGTAGCGGCTACGGTTCGGGCTCCGACGAAAAAGACGAAATGCTAGACTTGTTCGAAGAACTGGAATCTTCGTTTGAGGATTCTATTGATTCGTCTTCCAGCTCTGCCGACAAAAGTTCCATTGACGAAAGTTCTTCCAGTACTAACAGCATACTAAATGACCTGCAACTAGACAGCCGCGTTACAGAAGTAGAAAGCACCAAAGACCTGGGCCTGTGCGAAGACGATTCAACCGTTTTCGTCCATGAAACAAGCAGCGAATACAAGTGTGCCTACAATCACTGGTTTAAATTGGTGCGTACCGTGTCCGAGACTTGCACCCAGGACCAGGAACCGCTCTATAAAAGCGCTCCCTACATTTGCAAGAACGGTGAATGGATAGAAGCCACACAAGAAGATTATGACTTTGGCTATTGCACAGAAAAGGCCCAAGGTGATACAGCGAAAAAGAACGACACCTACTATGTTTGCGACAATTACACTTGGAAAAAAGCGACTATTGAAGATATTTTCGGGAAGTGCACCGACGAAAACCCCACACAACAGGTAAAATCTTTCAATGATGAGCTCTATGTTTGCCGTAACTACAAATGGAGCGAGGCTACAGATACCGATAAGAAATACGGCGTATGCACAAAATCACTTGAAGGAACCTGCGTCCCGATTTTTGTGGAAGCCGTATATATGTGGACACATATCGTTTGCAAAGACTACCAATGGGGCAACACTAGCGACCCCGATGATTTCTTTGGGATATGTACAGCCGAAAGAGAAGGTGAAGAAAAAAAGACTTTCGTGAATTTAGGAGAATCAACCTACAAATGCAAAAACAATAAATGGGTTATGCTTTCCGCAGTAGAACGTGAAAACGGCGAATGTAACGAAGAAAAACAAGGCACAATGGTATCTGTCGACGAATCCCCTCTTGCAAACACCACCATCATACGCCATATGATGTGCGACAACGGCAAATGGCGCTATGCCACTCCAGAAGAATATTATGGGCCTTGTACAGAAGATTTACAAGACACCATGTATTTCATTAACAATACATACGCATGCTACGACGGAGAATGGATTCAAATCAAACAACAAGGCAGTTCCTCGTACTGTACGAGATCTAACGAAGGTGAAAAATATTCTTACGGCAACAACTATCGTTACATCTGTCACAATTACCGATGGGTTCCCGTCGATTCAATCGCTTACAGTTTAGGATTATGTACCCAAGATAATCTTGATTCTATAGGAAAGCGCGCTAAGGATTCGCTTTCTTACCAATGCAGACAATTAGGAACTATATACCACTGGGAAAAACTAACCGTCGAAGAAGAAACCGGAATTGAGTGCACAGAAGAACTTCAGGACCAGACGCTTAAAGGCCAAATTTGCGACAGAAACAGATGGCGCGAACAAAAATGGTTTGAAAGTCTATACTCATGGTGTACAAAAACCTATATAGGACTCCTGGCACACACAACAAACTACACTTACCGTTGCGAATCAAACGGTTGGGAAAAAATAACCGATGACGAATTTAATACTCTCGAATGCCCCGAAGGAACCATCGATACACCCCTTCTCGATGAGGAATCAACATTAAGCCTCTCTTTCAGATGCCATTTCGGGGAAATTCCTCCCCGCGCAAGTTACTACTAACCCCTATAAAGATAAAGCCGTCCTGTTAACCAGGGCGGCATTTTTTAAATGATGTAGATAATGCTACTCGTGAAGGATAACGTTATCGAGCGTCTGGCCACTCACCTTGACATTATCCCACAGCACGGCGTTGCTGATGGTGCTGTTTTCAACGACACAGCCATCACCCACCGACACGTTCGGACCGATGGTACTGTTCGTAATCTTTGCTCCCTTGCCTATGTAGCACGGAGCAATCACCTTGACGCCAGGGAAATTCACCGAAGCGGAATTGTCGATGCGCTTGAGCACATGGGCGTTGGTTTCGAGGAGCGTTTCGGCAAGGCCGCAGTCCAGCCACTTTTGCACCGGAGCCGTACGGAACTTGCAGCCCTTTTCAAGCATCATTTCAAGGGCGTCCGTCAGCTGGAATTCGTTCTTGGTGCGGATATTGTTATCCATCAAGAATTTGAGGCACTGTTTAAGCACCTTGGTGTCCTTGATGTAGTAAATACCCACAATGGCTTCGTCAGACACGAATTCTTGCGGTTTTTCGACCAGGCGGGTAATGCGACCGGAACCGTCAGTCACAGCCACGCCAAAACGGCGCGGGTCTTCGACCTTGAACGTATAGAGGATATTTTCGTCTACATTCTTGAGAATCGAAAGATCAGCTTCAAAAAGCGTATCGCCCAGAATAATCAGGAGCGGTTCATCGTCATCCACGAATGGCAGTGCAAGGCTAATCGCTTCACCCAACCCTTGCGGATTGGACTGCACCACCGTGCGTGTCTTGCCCCAGGCAGGACGCTTGGTCAAAAAATTGTCTACAGCTTCGGCTTTGTAACCGGTAATAAAAATCGTTTCCGTGGGCTTCAAGCTCAAGGAATCTTCAACTATCCAGTCTAAAATCGTCTTACCAGCAACAGGCAGCAAGCACTTCGGCACATTTTCAGTGTAAGGCCGTAGACGCAGTCCGTTTCCAGCGACGGGCAAAACAATCTTCATTTAATCCAAATTCCTCAAAAACAAAACTTTACACTCGCAATATAGCATTTTATATGGAGAGAGAGTATCTGAAAATAATAATATTGTTGTAATAAAAGAAAACCGCCTCGGGGTGAGACGGTTTTTAAGTGGATGATGCAGGGGTCGAACCTGCGACCCGCTGATTAAGAGTCAGCTGCTCTACCAACTGAGCTAATCATCCATAGTCGCTTAGGACGCGCACAATAGCCTCAATTCAAACCGCATGGATGCCTATTTGGCGTTTTTGGGGGTGGAACGCAACCTTTCGCCCGCCACCATCCAGAGCTACCAGGAGGACCTGCGGCATTTTGTAGTATGGCTTGACGAAAACGGCATTGATCTCAAGGACTTAACGCCTGAAAAGCTGGACGAATTCCTGACAATCACCGCCGGACAGGAAGAGTACTCCCCCACATCCATCGCGAGGCATTTTTCGAGCCTGCGCGGGTTCCTCAAGTACATGCAGAACCAGGGCGAGTATGACTACAGCACCGAATCGATGCTTGAACGCCCGAAACTGGGCCATTACTTGCCCCAATATCTGACCCGCGAAGAGGTGGACAGTGTATTCGAGAGTGCTGCAAACGGCAAGAACCCGCTGCGCGACACGGCACTTTTCGAACTCATGTACAGTGCGGGGCTCCGCATCTCGGAAGCCCTCGGCATCAAGCTCTCGCAGCTGGACTTGGACAACGAATGGCTCACGCCTATCGGCAAAGGGAACAAGCAGCGCCTGGTGCCGCTCGGCAGCAAAGCCAAAGAAAATCTGAAAGCCTGGATCGAGCTAGGCCGCCCCCTCACCCACCCGACTACAGACAACATAATCCTCAATTCCCGCGGCAAGCCCATGAGCCGCATGGGAGCCTGGAAAATCGTACAGTTGCATACGATGCACTTGAGCAAGCAAGTTTCGCCGCATACTTTCCGGCACAGTTTTGCCACCCACTGCCTTGAAGCGGGCATGGATTTGCGCGTATTGCAGGAACTGCTCGGACACGCCGATATCAGCACAACCCAGATTTACACGCATATTGACAAGGAATTTATAAAGCAGGAACACCGTCAATTCCACCCGAGAGAAACCGCACGGGCTGCAAATAAGTGAATTCTTCCCATTGGCCCGTGCTCTCGCAGACACACCTTGTTAAATAAATCCAAGCCGAATACAGCAGAAACAAGCTTGCTTGTTTCTATTGTTGAGGCGCCGGTTTATGCGATGAAATCGCAATACAAGGCGCTTTCTGCTCACAGGAAATGGCCGGAAAATAAACGACCGCACGGTCTGCAAACAGACAAATTCTTTCCATCGGCTCATCCCCTGATTTGACACCTCCCTAAATTCTAGGTATATTTAAACAAAATAAAAAAGCAGAGACTAAAATGAAAAAATTTTCATTCCTTTTGTTTCCGGCACTGACTGTTACCGCATTCCTTGCAGCCTGTGGAGATGACGATTCTTCTAGCCGCAAGGTGGTTACGGAAGTCAATTCGATATACGAACTCGGAATTTGCGGAGAAGACAACCAAGGCGATACCGTCTACGCCAAAAAAGAAGACGCCCAGTATTATTGCGATGACGCGAACTGGGTTCCCGTTACCACCAAGGAATCGACAGGTTCCTCAAGTTCGTCTAGCCCAAAAGCAAGTTCCTCGTCCATGACCAAGGCGGAACTCGATAAATTTACCGAATTGTGCAAGGCTTCCGGCGGTAAAGTAAAAGATGGTGCCTGCTCCTGTAAAAACGAGCTATGCGATGTCGGTGCAGTCTGTAACACCATCACGGGCATCTGCGGCAACCAAAGCAAACCAACTGACATAGACTCCACCGCCAGTTCTTCCTCGACCGCGACCACATTCGCCGACTTGTGCAAGGCATCTGGCGGTACGGCAAAAGACGGGGCTTGCGTCTGCGACGAAATCTCCTGCGACGAAGGCGTTCTCTGCAACACCAAGAGCAAGGAATGTGCGAACAAGGACGCTGTTGAAATCGAGTGCGACGACAGCTACAAGAGTACATGCTCCGACAGCCCTGCAAGCATCGGCATTGTCAAGGAATGCGTGAAGGGAATCGTCGTGAACCGCTCGTGCGGCACGGTCTCTTGCAACGAAAAGGGCACGGACTGCGGCGAATGCCTCAACGACGTACAGACCTGTGCCGAGGACAAGAACTTCAAGGCGACCGTCACCCGCTGCGAAAAGGGCAAGAAGGTGACCGAGAGCTGTGACGGAAAATCCTGCGACCCGCGCGACAACGGTTGCGGCGAGTGCACGAACTACGAACACACATGCACCAACGATGACGAAGGAAAGGGAACCGTCTACGAATGTGTCGCCGGCGAAGCCAAGAAGGCCGTTTCCATATGCGGCAACAAGTCATGCCGTACCGACAAGGCTATCTGTGGCGAATGCCTTAACGGCGAACTGAGGTGCGACAACGACATCAACAACAACGCCATCATGTACAGGTGCGTCGACGGGCAATGGGAAAGGCTCCATAACAAGTTCGACCCACTCGACAAGGAGTATTACAAATGTCCCGTTGCTTGTAGAGAAGGCACCGATCCACAGAAGATGGAAACCGAATGCGACATAGACCAATGTTCTGATTGTGATCCATGCTGGGGTGAGCCAATGAAGGGTGCTCCCTCCAATCCGAACCCCTGCTACAACGAGGAACGTTGCAAACAAATTCTCAAGGACGAAGACCCCGACTACCCGCCGTTCAGGAGTTTCGAGACGAAACAGAAATGGAAGGACCTGATTCCTAGTAAAAAGATGGCAGCGAAAGAAGTTCACGGCTACAACTGGACGAATCACAAACCAGTCTCCGCTCCTGAAGAACGCGTGGAAGATTTCGAATTCGACCTTACTAACGAGACGCGCCGTGTATCGTGCAACGCCCTGGGAACCTACTTCGGCTTATGCCACAACACCCTGCAGACCTGCATCAACAATGTTTACCATGGTGAGGGATACATGGTTGTCTGCTTCAACGGAGACCTTGTCAACGATGATGGCAACAAAGACGGTATAGCTTGCGAATGCGAAAAAACAGCTAGCAACGCCAACGGATGTTGCTACACCAGAAGCGCCTGCTTCAAACAGACCAACTGGTCGAGAGACCGCTGCGCTAAGCCCTCGGGCAACGAAAACGACGATTAATTTCATCGACATTTCAAGCAGAAAGGAACCGCAAGGTTCCTTTTTGCATATTGACATATTGTCCACGACAAACAGCGCACCCTTGGGAATTTATCCGCAAAGTGGATGTATGTTTATAATGGTGAATTATGTCTTGTAGATTTTTAAAAATTGCGTCTGTGGCCCTTTTGTGCGTGGCCGTGAGTAGCGTTTTCGCCCTCGGCCTTGCTGAGGGCGCGGCCAAGTTCCTCGGTAGCACAACTGTCGAAGGGCCGGTTCCTTCTGACTTCGGGACTTACTGGAATCAGATTACTCCGGAAAGGCAATGCACTTGGAAAACCGTCGAACAAACTCGCGGCACCTTTGATTTTTCTGAATGCGATATCGTTTACAACTGGGCAAAAGAGAATAAGGCTACATTCACGTTTCATGCCCTATTGTGGTGTAATTATGGAATCCCGGCTTGGCTTAGAAACCTAAATGCCGACGAAACAAAAGAAGCCCTTACCGCCTGGTTTGACGCCGTTGCAGAGCATTATCCAGACCTGGAACTGATTAACGTGTTCAGTGATGTCAAGCGTTCTAATTTAATATTCAATCAGTTGGACACCCTTATCAAAGCCCTCGGCGGTGATGACGGAGAATATACGTTCATAACCACGGCCTTCAAGATGGCTCGTGAACGCTGGCCCCAAGCGGCTCTCTTTTACAGCGACATCAATACAATCCAGTGGGAAAGGGATAAAGGCATCGATCTAATCTATACGATTCGAAAGAATGGTGCTCCAATTGACGCCTATGGGCTTGACGCCGGTGACCTGACTGCACAGGGAACAGGCCCCATGAAATGTTTCCCTTCAGACCGGCTCAAGAGCGCCCTTCAGGAGATTTACGAGAAAACAGAACTGCCTCTACTCATTACGGGATATAATATCAGCACTGATGTTGACAGCACACAGAAAAAATGTTTTGCAGAACATATTCCTGTTTTCATGCAAACCGAGTATGTAAAGGGGATCACCCTGTGGGGCTATCTCTACAATTTGTCCACGTTGCAATGTATCACGAACCTTAGCATCAGCTGTTCCGGCATCATCAGGGACGGCGAAGACCGTCCGGCAATGACCTGGCTCAAGGAGTATTTCAATTTTCAGGAAGATAGCACCGCAAGGGATTCGACTATCGCGGATTCCACGATTGCAATCGGCAGTAGCCTCCACCTGCAGGCGAATACCCTCCAAGCATACGACGTGTTTGACCTGAACGGGGTCCGCCTTGGCCGCCTGCGCGCCTACACCATGGACGAGGCCGTTTCGATACTCAAGAATACCAGCGACATCAAGACCCAGGGCATCTACATGCTCCGCTCCGTGAAGAACGGCACCGTAAAGCAAGTGCGGATTGCACGATAGAAGCAATTTTTCTATCTTTGCCTTGGTCAAAATTTAAACCAAGGATTAACAATGAGCAAGAATTACAAGATTGCAGTGCTTCCGGGCGACGGTATCGGCCCCGAAGTCATGAAAGAAGCTGTCCGCGTGCTGGA
>CADCBQ010000050.1:10894-11502 GCA_902799745.1 Fibrobacter succinogenes
CCGGAAAGCACCCTCAAGCTCGGTGAAGCTTCTGACTGTATTCTTTTCGGTTCCGTGGGTGGCCCGAAGTGGGAACACCTCCCCCCGAACCTGCAGCCGGAACGCGGTGCACTCCTCCCGCTCCGTAAGCATTTCAAGCTTTTCTGCAACCTCCGCCCGGCCCGCGTCTATAAGGAACTCGCAGGCGCTTGCCCGCTCCGTGCCGATATCGTGGGCGACGGTTTCAACATCCTCACCGTCCGCGAACTGACGGGCGACGTTTACTTTGGTCAGCCGAAGGGCCGCGAAGGCGTTCCGGGCTCCAAGGAAGAAATCGGTTTCGACACCATGAAGTACAGCCGCTACGAAGTCGAACGCATTGCCCGCTTCGCTTTCGACGCCGCTATGCTCCGCAACAAGAAGGTTGCCTCTATCGACAAGGCCAACGTGCTCACCACGAGCGTTCTCTGGCGCGAAGTCGTGAACGAAGTCATCAAGGACTATCCGGAACTGACTCTCGAACACCTCTACGTGGACAACGCTGCCATGCAGCTCCTCAAGCGCCCGCGTGAATTCGACGTGCTCCTCTGCCCGAACCTCTTCGGCGACATCCTCACCGACGAATGCGC
>CADCBQ010000051.1 GCA_902799745.1 Fibrobacter succinogenes
GGCTTGAGCGGCTTCGGGAGGGCGTTAATCTTTTCAAGTTCCACCTTGGCGGCGGCGTCCAACTGTTCACGAGTCAAATGTTCAGACATTACTTGCTCTCCTTGGCCTTTGCGTCAGCCATCTTGTCAATGTTGCACTTGTGGCCATCGTTTGCACCGAAGCGGTGCAGAGATTCCTGTTCCTGGGGCTTGAAGGCGCCCATACGCTGGAGCATGTTGTTCCAGTCGACTTCGTGACCGTCGAATTCCGGGCCATCGACGCAGACGAACTTCGTCTTGCCGCCGATAGTCACGCGGCAGCCACCGCACATGCCGGTTCCGTCCACCATGATGCTGTTGAGGCTTACCACGGTCTTGACTTCGTAGGGCTTGGTGGTGAGGGCGCAGAACTTCATCATGATCGGAGGACCGATAGCGATGACCATGTCCGGCTTGCCCTTGGTGTCTTCGCAGAGTTCCTTAAGCGGTTCGGTAACGAGACCCTTGCGGCCATAAGAACCGTCGTCGGTCATGAAGATGATGTTATCAGCGAGAGCAGTCATTTCTTCCTTCATGAGGAAGAGGCTTTCGTTACGGGCACCCATGATGATGGTGACCTTGTTGCCTGCGGCCTTGAGGGCCTGAACGATCGGGTGCATCGGGGCGATACCCACGCCACCGCACACGCAGACCACGTGACCAAAGTTTTCGATATGGGTCGGGGAACCGAGCGGGCCCACGAGCACCGGAATATCGTCACCGACTTCGAACTTGGAGAGTTCGGTGGTGGTCTTACCGACGGTCTGGAAAATCAAAGTGATAGAGCCTTCAGTCGTGTCGGCATCGGCGATGGTGAGAGGCACGCGTTCGCCGTTGTCCTTATTCGTCTGGAGGATGATAAACTGGCCGGCCTTACGCTCTTGAGCGATCAGCGGGGCCTCGACGCGGAACATATAGACCGCGGAAGACATTTGTTTTTTAAAGAGAATTTTTGCCATAGTGGGTGGAAAAATAGAAAAAAGGCACCCCGAATGAGGTTACCTTTTTCGTAAAATGATGTTCCAAAGCGGGCGAAAAGAGCCCAATCAGGCAACTAGAAGTAGATGAATCCGCCGAAGCTTACGAACACACCTTCGCCATTGAAGATGGACTTGGTGTCGGTAAAGAACGAATCACCGAAGGCAAATTCGCAGGCGGCCCAGTCCTTGTACTGGTAGCGCAGTCCCATCGAGGCTTCCACCTTGTCGGCAACGCTCTGTCTCACACGAACCTCATCAGAAGGAGTCTCGCTCTTGACATATCGGAGAGCTTCCCAAGTGTAGTTCGCTTCGCCAAAGAGCATCAGCGATTCACCCAAAAGAAGTTCGCCCAAAATGTTCGGAGTCACCTCAAGGGCGGTCGTAATCAGGGACGCCTCCTTGATTTTTCCCGATTGAGAATCCACCATATCGGCCTTGTCGTAAATGGTAACAGGCACAGCCGTGTTTACGCCCATGTAGACATTGGCGTAGCTTGCACGGAGCACCGGAGTGCCATAGTTGAACACCGGCACAATCGAGAAGTTCGAGGTCAGGGAATCACCGACCAAAACGCCGTTGACTTCCACTTCGTCTTCGTGGCGGGTAAAGGCCACACCAGCCGACCAGAAATGCTTACGGGCAGACGGGCCGTCGGTCACGATCAACGAGGCGTTCAAATCGCGGTAACGCTGTTCCGTTTCGGAGCCTCTCTTGGGATCCGTATTCTTTTCGTGTGCGTAAGTGACCCAGTCACCAGCCAAGGTAGCGACATAGCCGCCGAATGTTTTAGACAAAGTAAGGCCCCAGTCATCGCCGGCCTTGGTTTCCTTGACATCGACATTCTTGGTATCGGTCTTAATTTGACCTAAGCCTACACGGGCCTCAAAGGCAAAACTAGGCGTTGCGTAACCGGCAGTGGCACGGCCAAGGTCGCCGGAAATGTCCATGGCGCCAAAGAAGCCGCCCAACGAGACAACTCCCTTTTCACCTGTAGGTTCAATATAGAAGAACTTTTGGCCAGCGAGCTTGGTCAAGCGCTTGCTCAGCAAGATATTCACATTGTCGCCAGCCGCTTCGTTTTCGACGCGGTTATAGGCATTGCCATGCAACACGGTAAACGGTGTTTTAGGCGGCCCCATACGGGCCGGGGCTTCACCAGGAGCACCTTCGGGTCCCTGAGGAGGTACGGCAGCCACTTCGGCAGGAGCGGCTTCGGCTTTTACAGGGGCCGGTTCCGGAGCAGGTTGAGCGACTTCTGCAGCAGGGGCTTCGGCCGGTGTTGCAGCAGGGGCTTCGGCGGGAGCGGCTTTAGCCTCTTCCGTTGCGGCAGGTGCCGCCGCAGGCTGTTCCGCCACGGGGGCACTTTCAGCGGCAGGCTTTTGTTCTGCAGCAGGTTGAGCCGTTGCAGCCGGCTGTGCGGCCGGCGCAGCATCCTGTGCCATCGCAAAAGCGACCGACACGAGGGCCATTGCAAAAGATTTCTTCAAATTCATACAACCTCTTTTGTTTACTTTCTTTTGCAATTTAATCTAAAAAAGGTCAAAAAGCAATAATTTTTTACAAAATTATCGCATCATGTCGCAGATTTCAGGGCCAATCACTCCGTTCTGGATAGTCGTCATCAACAAACGCTGTTCGATTTCGCCCGGCGGATCCTGTACACCCTTGAAAGGAACGGCGTTTTCGGCACATTCCTGCAAAAGGCGCTCACCCAAGGCGGCATGCAAGGCGAGACTCGTGTCTATATACTTAAGATGCGTGGGTTCGTCGAGTATAAAATTGAGCGGAGCCTTGCCGTTCAGCACCCTTGCAGCCGGGACAAATTCTCCGTATTCATCTTCAACACCCATGTTCGCGACCACAGCCTTGGAATTTTCCAAGATCGCAGAAACGGCTTGCCCAGTCAGCGCATTTTTGAGGCCGGTCGCCGTCACCACGAAATCGGCAGTCGAAATCGCCTTCGCCACCATTTCGTCGTCCAAGTAGTCTTCGATACGGACATCGTTGTTCAAAAGGACGTTGCTGAAATTCGAACCGGAATCTGCATTTCGGGTATTGGTCACCGTGCAAACATTCATGCCGCGACGCACGCCGTGCAAGGCTATGCCACAGCCCACCTTGCCACTACCGAAAACCACCAGGGACTTTTGTTCAAAATCGGTATGCCCCAGCGACTCCAGCGCGCGGAAATAGCCATCGCCTGTACCGAGCACAGTTTCGATCCGCTTTACGATTCCGCTGTCAGCCACATACACCGGGTGTTCCGACTTTTCAAAAAACTGCACGCCGCTGCGGGTAAGTTCCACAAAACCCTTTTTCGGGTGGCAAAAGGCAAACTGACCGGCACAATCCAGAATCAGGTCGAAATCATCAGCCACTTTACCGCTCTTGATATCTTCATCGGTAACAACCGGAACATCTTCTTCCTTGAGCATCTCAACGATCTTTTTGTCGCAGGGCATGGCCGCCCCCGAATCACCGACGGCGTGACCCACATACAGCTCCGCCCCACCCGCCAAAAGGGCGCGGTATTCCACCAGCGTGTTCCGGAAAATGGGCGTTGCCACCAGGACCTTACAGCCCCAGAACGGTCGTGTTTGCGCCCACTGGTCCGAAAGCAGGGCCAGGGCCGGATATTCACGCGGTTCGTAGTTTTCGTTGATGATTTCGGAGAAAATCATGGCGCCGAATTTAGAATTTTTTCACCAAGGCTATTCCCTTTTCTTCTATATTTATGTTGTAAACAACAATGAATTCCTTATGCACGTTCATTTTTGGGAGAGTTAGAAGATGACAAAAAGCCTTACGCTACTTATGGTAGCCTGTTCCGCTTATTTTATTGCCTGCGGTGATTCCTCGTCCGACCCCGACAACTTGACATTTGTCAACGATGACGGCGAAGACGTTTCGGTTGATGTTTCTACCGGCAGTTTTAAGGACCCCCGCGATGGGAAATCCTACAAGACCATTACCATCGGCGAACAGACCTGGATGACCGAAAACCTGGCCTATTCCGGAGGAGGAGACTCTCCTTCCGATGAGAAGTACGGTTGGACATCCGCTCAGAGCGCCTGCCCCGAAGGTTGGCACCTGTCTCAGACAAAGGAATGGCTTGAACTATTCAAAGCTCTCGAAAAGGTTTACGGAGATTCCGCCGGCTGGGCGCTCAAATCGACCAGCGGCTGGGAAAGTGACACGACCGACGATGAGGTCGTCAGCGGCAACGGCGGCAACATTCTGAATTTCGACATCAAACCGACCGGAATTTGCAGAGGTTCCGACTGCCGCTACCAAGGCAAGATGGCCGGGTTCTGGACCATGTCAAAGAAAGATCGAGACGGTTACGCCAACTACATCCGTTTCGAAAGGGACCCGAGCTGGCATTCCAACGACATCTACAGAGATGCAAGATTGCACGTCCGCTGCGTGAACGACAAAGGCACTATCTTTGAATCGCTCGGCAAATGTACCGACGAAAAGGAAGGTGCCATCGGAGAACACGATTCCACCTATTACATTTGTAAGGAGCTGTTCTGGGAAACGGCGACCATGGAAGAAAAGCTCGACTTCACGTTCGGAGAATGCAACGCAGAAATCGCAAACCAGCGGTTCATGCTGCAAGACACGAGTTTCCTGTGCGAAGCTTCAGAATATTCAACGATTGTACACGCAACACCGGACGGACCAGGAGAGCTCGGCTATGCAACATCCTATCATTGGATATACACTCCTAAAGACACCGTCCTCTCGGATTGTAAGGCCAAGGGCGACACCATCTGTCAATTCCGCGATACCACGTACTACTACGACAGCCCCTATTGGAAAGAAGCCCATATAGAAGACATCTTCCCCTGCAACAGCAAGATGGACGGAAAGGTCATTACGCTGAACCGGAGAGACTTTGTCTGTATCGACACCACCTGGGAATCTGCAAACGGAGCCTATAAAAAGAGAGGGGCCTGCGACAAATCTATCGAATTCGACACCGTCCAGGTCATCGAAGAAAAAGATACCTTGAGCTATGTCTGCTTCGACAGGCACTGGCAACCGTACCAGCCCATCGAATACGCACTGGGCTTCTGCAACAACGACGGAGCCAAGGGAACATTCATGGACAAGGAATTCGTCTGCAATGCGAAGGACCATGTCTGGAACCACACGTTTACAGACAAGCGAGACGGAAAGACCTATAAAAGCGTAGCCGTCAAGATGATGCTTGTCATGGCCGAAAACCTGAAGTATGGCGGAGACAGCCTTTTCGAATGGCATAAGGCAATGGCTCTGGACGCTGAATGCGATTCGACAGAATGTGCAGAAACATTATCCAATCCCTCTTTACACCAGGGGATTTGCCCCGACGGTTGGAGCCTGCTTTCGAAAGACGATTCCGAAACATTATTGTATACTTACACTAAACAGAACATCCATTACGCCGACACATGGATTCCCGATCAAAGCGCCTATTTCACGCCAATGGGTTGGCCTGACAACTTTGGCTCAAACAGGTCGGGTTTGAACTTCACCCCTTACACAACCGAAACAGAATATTCTCCAACCTCTACCGTAGAAGTTCCAACCATTACGACGTACGGGACTTCATATCAAACCCAAACTATCGGTGGAAATCCCACACAATACAAATACTATTCAGGAACCTGGCTTTCTAACGAGGACACTCGAAATTACGCTTACAGATTACTGCTTAGCCAGTTCGTGAGCGCAACCACCGATAAAGTCACCTACATCAATGCCACAACGGATTCCCAAGTCAGCCGAAAAAAATACAAGTCACCGGTCCGTTGCAAAAAAAAGCTGGAGATTTTTTGATTCGCTAAAAAAAGGAACGGGTTCGTTTTTTCTATATTTGGGCGCGAACGGCGCAAGTTGCGCCGCATTAACTAACCGGAGGCTTAAAATGGCACTTCAATTCTACAACACTGCATCGCGTAAGAAAGAGATTTTCACACTTCCTGAAGGCGTTCCCGCCGTGCGCATGTACTGTTGCGGCCCGACGGTGTACCATTTCGCCCACATTGGCAACCTCCGCACCTACATTTTTGAAGACTTTCTGGTGCGTACGCTGAACTACTACGGCTACAAGGTGAACCACATCGTGAACATCACCGACGTGGGCCACTTGACCAGCGACGCTGACTCCGGCGACGACAAAATGGAAAAGGGCGCCGCCCGCGAAGGCAAGTCCGTGTGGGATATCGCAAAGTTCTACACCGACGCTTTCATGGCTGACTGGCACCGTTTGAACATCCAGGAACCGACCCGCTGGACGCCTGCCACGCAGCACATCCAGGAACAGATTGACCTGGTGAAGACCTTGGAAGAAAAGGGTTACACCTACCGC
>CADCBQ010000052.1 GCA_902799745.1 Fibrobacter succinogenes
CGGGTCGTCATGCGGAACCACCGGCGAAGAACGCACAAAGAGGTGGCCCTTGGATTCAAAGAACTTGATGAAAGATTCGCGCACCTGCGCAGAAGTCATAGTAGGCATAATGTGTCCCTTTTATTTTTCGGGGGTAAATTTAGAAAATAGACGAGAGATAATAGACGAGAGGCGAGAGAATATGACTAGAATAATGGACCGTAGATTGTAAAAGCGCTCACCGCTGTATACAAAAAATATTCTTTTAGCCCTAGCCTTTAGATTTGAGCATTTCTAAAATTGGCGTCGTATGCAAGTGCAAGTCAAGGACCGTTCCTTATTAAGCCTTTCGTGGCCGTTGTTCATCACCTTCGGCATCGCCACCTGCCAGCCCATGATGGACAGCTGGTTTTTGTCGCGTACGTCCGAAACGGCAGCTGCGGGCGTGGGGGCATTAATGCCCGTCCTGGGCGCACTCTTCATGGCAATTAACGCCTTCGCCCAGGCAGGGGCGAGCATCGCCTCCCAATTCATGGGAGCAGAACGCCCCAAGCAAGCGGGCACCACCCAGACTATGGTGTTGTTGGGTAGCCTCTTGCTCGGTATCGCCATCACGCTGGTCATTATCCCCCTGAACAACCAGATTGTGAGCTGGATGGGGCTTTCCGGCGAGGCCGCCCACCACGCCCGCGACTTCTTGCATATCGTTTCCATTGGCTTTGCATTCAGAGCCCTGCAATCCTGCCTCACTTCACTGATCGCCACCCACGGGCTTACAGTCTGGAACCTGCTCGGAAACATCATCACGATTATTTCGAACGCTATCATGAACGTCATCTTCTTGAACGGCTATCTCGGTTTTCCGCAGATGGGCGTGAAGGGTGTGGCGCTTGCCACTATGCTTTCTTGGCTCATTGCGGCAAGCATCCTGTTCATCATCTTGCGCGTCAAGGTTCACCACAAGATTCGCCGTACCGATTTCAAGCGTTCCCGCGTAATTTTGCCGGACTGGATCCGTATCGGATTCCCCGCCGCCGTAGAGCCCGTCAGTTTCCAGATTTTCCAGGTGGTGTTGACCGCCATCGTGGTGCACTTGGGCATTATCGCCATGACCGCCCGAATCTTCAGCGCGAACTTCGCTATGCTCGCCGTGATTTTAAGCGTGGGTTTGAGTAGCGGCAACCAGATTCTCGTAGCCCATCTGGTGGGCGCACACGACTTCGACAAGGCCAACCGCAGACTCCACCAGAGCCTTATCGCCGGTAGCGCCAGCGGATTTATCGTTGCGATTATCGTCGCCATTTTCGGCACCCAGTTGCTGTCTTTCTATACCAGCGACCCCGAAGTGATTCGCCTGGGCAAGCTCTGCCTTTGGTGCGACGTGATTTTGCAGCCGTTCAAGGCCGCGAACATGGTCATCACCTCGGCACTCCGTGCCTCGGGAGATTCCAAGTTCCCCGCTATCGTAGGTTCTGCCATGATGTGGACCTGCGGGCTCGGCACCGCCCTTTTGCTCGCCTTTGGGCTGCACCTCGGGCTTGTGGGAATATGGCTAGGCATGGCCGCCGATGAATTCTACCGCTCCATTGTCAACTATATCCGTTGGCGTGGCGGAAAATGGAAAGAATACGGCGTAGTTTAAGCCTTTTTATCACGCTTTTTTGCGCATACCTTCCTTTTTTTATTTTTACATTGTATATTATAGGTATGTCTAGATTTTTTGCTGCATGTTTGACTTTTTGTCTCGTTTTCTTTTTTGTTCCTGCAACCTGGGCTGAAGAAGAGAACCTGGACAAGCCCGTTAGCGATGTCGAGGTGTTTCGCCCGGAAAAGCGTGACACTAAGGTGCAGCTTGTAGACTCGACCAAGAGCAACTCCGTTACCCTGAACGTGGACATTTTTGCCGACGGCATGGTCGGTTCGTACTACATTCTCTGGGACGAAGTCGACCTTTCTGAAGATATCAAGAAGCAGATGACCACCCGCGACTTTGCCCGCGACGAATTCTTTATGCAGAATATCGACCGCGAACAGTTCGAACAGGAACGTCTGCTGCAGCTCTTCGAAGACAAGAAGAAGCAATACTTCGCCATCTTCCCCGAAGAAGCCTTGAAGATGATCGAAGACCAGCAGAAAGACCAATAGGCATGTTTTCTCCCGAACGAAATTTTGTCGATTGGCAGCTTTGCGGTTTTGGCAATTCGCCCGCATTCACCTTTGAAACTCTCGAAAGCACGCACAGCCTAATGAAGCTGCGCGCCGCCGCCGGTGAAATTGCACCGGGCACGCTGATTGTTGCCGATACGCAAACAGCAGGGCGAGGCCGCCACGAACGCACCTGGGCATCACCCGCCGGATTAAACCTCTACTTTAATATTCTGATTCCCCTCGACGGAATCCAGTTCGCTTCGGTCCCGCAGATTACGCAAGTGGCAGCCCTTACCTTTGCCGAGGTATTCAAAAGTCTGCAAGACGAATCAAACGCGCAGGGGCTCGGCAACAAGGATATCGGAAAGATTACCGTGAAGTGGCCGAATGACATTCTTTGCGGCAAGAGTAAGTTCTGCGGAATCTTGGCGGAAATTATCATGCTTCCGGCTTTAAATGCTGATGCTGACCTTCGTCAGCATGACTTGACGAACCAAGTTCAGCATGACGTGAGGAAGCCGGCGGTGAGTATGGGTGTGGGGATCAACGTGAATAGCGACCCGGCAGACTACGCGTACCTGGGTCGTAGCGTCACTACGCTGAAGGACATCTGCGGTCAAAGCATCAACCGAGAAAAGTTGTTGCAAATGTTAATTGCGAACCTGGAGCGGGCAGTCGGACAATTCCGCGCCTTCGGCATTCGCCCGTGGGTTGCCGCGTGGAAACGCATGGACCAGTTCATAGGCGCCCGCGGCACAATCATCGTGAACAACCGCTGCACCGACGCGAACCGTGACAGCGGCGAAGGCGCCACCAAAAAGACCGGCTGCATCCTCGACATGCAAGACGACGGAAGCCTGCTCTTTAAATGCGACGACGGCACCGTCGAAACAGTCTATTCCGCCGATTTGGAAATCTAAATTCAAAAAAATTTCAACTAAAAACGACTATAAAAAACAAGTCCCGAAGCGTTCGCTTCGGGGCCCGTTGTTTGGTGTATTGAGTTTCTAAAGATTAGCGAGTCACGCGGACAGACTGCATCTGGCCAGTGGTGCGGCTGCGGAGGTAGTAGATACCGGAGGACTTCACAGCGCTGGAGCTCTGGAGGATTTCCTTAGCGGCATCGAAACCGTAGGCAGTGAGCACACCCATGTGGACACCGTTCTGGTCGAACACGTGGTAGTCCTGACGGCTGTTGTTGTCAAGCTTGACATTCTGCTGCACGAACTGCGGTTCACCGGCATCGCCCTTCACGAAGTTGATGTAGTCGATGTCGAAGTACTCCTGAGTCACTTCCATGCGGAGGATATGCTTGCCGGCCGGGAGAGTCACCTTCTTGCTCACGTCGGAGAATTCGTCGTAGCTAGATCCAGTGACTTCGAAGTCGGCGAGAGCCTTGCCGTCGAGCGAAAGCGTGAATGCGCCAGTACCTTCGGTTGCGACAGAAGCAATAGCGGTGTATTCGCCAGCTTCGGCAACGTTGATGGTGTATTCGTACCAGTCACCGGTATTGTTGTAGCCGAGAGCAATGCCCGTACCCTTCTTGTAAAGGTCGGCACCGGTATCCTTGCGGTAGTCGGAATCACCGTGGTTTTCGCCATCGTCAGCATAAGAAGCGTTGCTCGTGCCGTCTTCGTTCTTGCCCTTGCCCGGAATGTCGAAGTCTTCGACTTCGATCTTGCCCGGGACAGCGAGAGCTTCACCCTTGAACGGAGTCTGCGGTTCAGGATCCACCGGAGTGACTTCGCCCGTAGCAAGGCCCGTCGTGTTCACGCCCTTGTTCTTGGAGAGGTAATCCTTCAACCAAGTCATGGCCGGACGGTCCTGGCCGTTCCTGATAATACCGGAGTTACCGCCAGAGGTCCAAGTAGAACCGTAGATGTAACCCCAGAGGGTGATACCGGCAATGTGTTCATTTTCCATGAAGTAGGAGATCTGCTGAGAGTAGCAGTTCTTCTGGTCGTTATCGTCGTTAGAAGCGATATCGTATTCAGAGATGAACATCGGCATCTGGGTCTTGTTCCAGATTTCTTCAATCGCGCTCTTGAGCGTATTGATGTTCAAGCAGGAACCGCCACCGCCTTGGCCACCTTGCTGACCACCGGAAACCTGCATGTCGTGAGCCTGCAAGCCGTAAGCGTCCACCGGAGCGCCAGCCTTTTTCAGCTTGTTGATAAGGTCGATACCTTCGTTCTTCTGCCACTGAACGGTATTGTAGTCGTTATAGATCAAGATAGCGTTCGGCCAACGCTTACGAGCCATTCTGAAGGCTTCAGCCACGAATTCGTAATTGCCGTTATCGCCACCGAGAGCCGCGATGATATTGTTGTTCTTGCCGTAGCCAGAGTGGTAGCTGCCGCCCGACTTAATGGCTTCGTTCACCACGTCAATCATTTCGAGTTCGGGATAATGCTGCTTGACAGCGTCCATCCAGTTCGTGATTGCCGTCTTGGTGTCGGCTGCGCTAAGGCCGTTCAACCAGTTCGGATACTGGGAGCCCCAAACCAGGGCGTGGAACTTGAAGTGGCCGCCGTTGTTCTTTGCCCAGTTATAGGCAGCGTCGCAACCAGACCAGTTGTAACGACCGCGGGTACCTTCGATGGATGCCCACTTACATTCGTTTTCTGCTGTGATCTGGTTCCACAACTGCGTAAAGTCGCTACGGACCTGGCCGTTAGTGGTAATGTTACCGACGAATTTGGCTGCACCATCAGCCAAGCCCGGACCGGCAAAAGAGAAAGTTGACGCTACGAGAGCAACAGCAGCAACTTTCGTTGCTGTAGAGATTATCTTTTTCATATCCACACATCCTTTTTTGATGGTTTTTCATCCCAAAAACCATTATTAATATATTCCCTAAAAAGGGCGTTTTTTCACAAAAAAAGCAGTTTTCTATGGACAATATATCCATAGAAATGTGAATAAAAAGAAACAAGTCCCGGAGCATTCGCCCCGGGACCCGTTGTTTGGTGTATTGAGTTTTGAAATTTACCTAGAAATTCTCACAGGCTGCATTTTTCCGGTCCAGCGGTTACGCAGGTAGTAGATACCGGAAGCCTTGATGTCGCCCGTGTTCTGGAGAATTTCGGCAGCGCCTTCGAAACCGTAGGCCGAGAGCACGCCCAAGTTCACGCCGTGTGCATCGAACACAAAGTAGTCCTGCAGGCCGTTTTCATCGATCTGGATGCTCGGCTGCACAAACTGCGGTTCTTCTTCGATTTCAATCGGTTCGGGGTCGGTAGCATCTTTACCCTTCACGAAGGTGAAATAGTCGATGTCGAACCAGGAGCCAGTCACCGTCATGCGGAGGATATGCGTGCCGGCCGTGAGGGACACGTTCGCCTTGACCTTGTTGTAGTCGTCGAAGTTTTCTTCGCCGGACTTTGCTGCAGGAACAGTAATCACGTTGGTGAGTTCCTTGCCGTCAAGAGAAAGCTGGAAGCTGGAAGTCGAACCTGCGGCAGCCACGGCTGCGAACATGGTGTAGTCGCCCGCTTCTTTTACGTTCACGGTGTATTCGAGCCAATCGCCTTCGCTGTTGTAGCCCACGATGACGCCGGTTGCCTTCTTGTAGAGGTCAACACCCGTCGTGTCCTTGCGGTAATCCGTCACGTCGCCGTGATTTTCGATATCGCTTTCGCTGTAAGAAACGTTACTCACGCCATTGGTTTCGCCGACACCGGAAATATCAAAGTCTTCGGCTTCGATTTTGCCCGGGATGTCGAATGCAGAGCCCTTGAACAACTTGCGCGGCACAGGTTCGACCGGAGTGAGCACACCCGTCTTGAGGCCAGTCGTGTTCACGCCCTTGTTGCTCTTGAGGTACTCCCTCATCCACTTCAAAGCGGCACGGTCCTGGCCATTCTTGACAATGCCGGAGCAGCCACTCGCAGTGCCGTTACAGTTGAGCCACGTGCGACCATAAATGTAGCCCCAGATGGTAATGCCGGCAATGTGTTCGTTTTCCATGAAGTGAGAAATCTGTTCGGAGTAGCACTGCTTCTGGATATTGTCGTCGGTCGTTGCAATGTCGTATTCGCTGATGAACATCGGGGTCTGGGTCTTGTCCCAGATT